>JAUXTN010000189.1 GCA_030684355.1 Pseudomonadota bacterium | reverse complement strand
CCCGCCGCTAGCGTTCGCTCTGAGCCAGGATCAAACTCTCCAGTTTGTTATCCTCTTGGTCGCACGCTGCTGGCTAAAGCAACGTTTGAGCCGAAACTCTATTGAACGTTACAGAAACTACTACCAATTTTTCAAAGACCGCTTCGTCTGCGACGCCAGAAGCGCCCTTTCGAAGCCCCAGCCCCTTATCGGGGCGGGTTCGCCGCGTCAAGAATGTTTTTCTTGTTCGGCTCCCGTCGAAGTTCACTTTCGAGAACTTTGATGGTTCCGCCTTCTATCGAAGGAGGGGTGCCGCGTCAAGAACTTTGTTCTGGACTGACTTGCTTCGGCTTCGCTTTCGCGTCTCCGAAGCCCCCGCCATCTAACTGGCGGGGCCGGGTGGTCAAGAAGATTTCTCGACTCGCCGGGCGACGCCTTTCGGTGCCGCACCCAACCACTATGCGCCCCCGACGGGGGCGTCAAGCCATCGGATCGCGCCTACGCACCCTCGTCGTCGTCGCTCGCGTCGTCGCACTCGGGATCGAGCGCGTCGAACGTCAGATCGAGGTCGTTGTCGAGGGCGTCATTGCACGCGGTGGTGCCGAAGCCGAGCTCCTCGGTGCCCGTGGCACAGTCCGGGTCGTCCAGGTCGGGCCAGCCGTCCAGGTCCCCGTCGAGGCCGTCCGTGCAGCCCGTGGCTGCGGCCGCGGACTCCTCCGTGTCTTCCGCGGCGTCGCAGTCCGGGTCGAGGGCGTCCGCGACGCCGTCGGCATCGTTGTCGTCGTTGTCATTGCAGGCGGTCTCGCCGAAGCCGGTCTCGCTGGCGCCCGAGAGGCAATCCGGGTCCTCGAGGTCCACCCAACCGTCGCTGTCGCCGTCGACCCCGTCGGCGCAGGCGTCCACCGGCTCGCTGTCACCCTCGTTACCGCCGGCGAGGCAGTCCGGGTCGTCCAGGTCGACCAGGCTGTCCGCGTCGTCGTCGGTCTCGTTGGAGCAGTTGCTCTCGTCCGTGTCGCTGCCGCTCTCGCAGCTGGCGTCCCGGCCGTCGGAGAACCCGTCGCCGTCGTTGTCCTCGCCGTCGTTGCAGGCGGCTTCGCCGGGCCCCGTCTCCTCGGTGCCGCCGGCGAGGCAGTCCGGGTCGTCGCTGTCGGACCACCCGTCGCCATCGTCATCCAGGCAGTTGTGGCATCCGTCCGCGTCGGTCGGGTTGTCCCAACCGAAGAAGCCGAAGTCCCCCGTGGTGTACGAGAACACGACCGTACCACCCGCGTCCGTGCGGATCGAGTAGTCGGTGACGCGCTCGAAGGTGACGACGATGTAGCCCCAGTCCGAGGTCGTGGAGCTCAAGAGCCCGCCCCCGCCGGGACCGCCACCCGCCGGCAAACGCACGGTGGGGAACTGGTAGAGCACCGAAGACGGTACTTCCAACGTCGGGCGTTCGTCGCGGGGGCCACCGTCGGAGGCCACGATGGTCGCCCGGACGGGGTATCCAACCGTGCCGAACCAGTTGAGCGACAACGACGTGAGCGTCAGGCGCACGTAGGTGCTCTGCGCGCAGAGCTCACCGGCCTCGTCACACTCGAACGTGCCGTCCTGCTCGCTGATCGTGGAGTGGTCCCACGCGAAGGTCAGCGCGACGTCGTCGAGGGTCTCGCTCCCGCCGGCGTCGTCGAAGCATCCCTGCATGGCGGAGATGCTCCAGAGGTCCTGCGCGGCGGTCTCGCCCTCCAACACGGGCTCGAAGCCCTGCTCGTTGTAGACGACGACGCTCTCGGGGATGTCTACCTCGAGGCCCTCGATCCCCACTTCCGGCGCCCGGATCGTGATGGTCGCCGACTTGGTGTAGTCGTTCTTCTTGCCCGCGAAGAAGTTCTTCTCGACCGGCCAGTCCGGCGTGTACACGAAGCTCGACGTGCCGTCGTCGTTCGGGGTCGTGCAGAATTCGAGCTTGGACAGGTCGTAGGCGCCCTCGTCGTCGAGGTCACAGTTGGCCCCGGAGATGACATCCGCGCCGGTGACACTCACCGGATCGGCGTAGCCCTCCACGCCGCCGCCGTAGCGATAGCTCGCGAGCGAGTCGAGCTCGGGGCACCAGGCATCGCCGTCCCAGATCTCGTTCTCAAGCGTGACGGCGCCGATGTCCTGGTGGAGGTCCTCCACCCCGAACGCGTAGCCGATCTGGCCGGGGCGCTCGATCACCCACTCCGAGCCGGCCTGGTCCGTGCCGCCGAAGAAGCCGATGTTCTCGGAGTGCAGGCGCGGGTACACGAAGGACAGGGCCTCCGCGACGCCGTCGATGCCGACGTAGCCGAGGTACGACACGTCCTGGCACCCCGTGGTCCCGTAGGCCTCGTCGATACGGTCCGACTGTCCGCCCAGGCAGCTCTCCCAGAAGTTGTTGATCTGGATGTGCCCGATCTGCTCGGCGTACAGCGCACCTACGTCGTAGACGTAGCTGTCCGCGGCGGTCGTGAAGCCCGTCGGCGTGGCGATCCGCACCTCGACCGCACCGCCGGTGATCGGCCCCTGGGGCACGCGCACTTCGAGGCGACCGTCTTCGATGGCGAGGATGTCCGCGTTGTCGTCGCCGAACTGGACGACGATCTTCGACGCGTCGGTTCCGAAGCCGGAGCCCGTGATCTCGACGGTGCCCCCGCCGATGTTCCCCGCTTCCGAGGTGACGGAGAGCGCGGAGACCGACGGCGGCGCCCACGTGTCGTAGTAGGGCTCGAACTGGCTCTGGGTGGCGCAGCCGACCCCGGCGAGCAGGAGGAGGAGCAACGAACCTGGCTTGTGCGTCATTGCTACTCCAACCAGAACCGGCCGATGTCGATGGCGCGGCTCGTGAGCTTGATGGGGCTGATGTCCAGCTTCTGGCGGTACTGGTCCTTGGCGGGGGGCACCTTCGCCTCGATCTCGGTGGAGCGGGCGAGGTAGAAGACCGCCCCCTCCGCGCCGTGGCTCCGCGCGTAGGTGAGGGCCTCCTCGAGGATCTCGTTGGTCAGGACGAACTCACCCGCGCTGTCGGGCAGGCGGCAGGTGACCTCCGCGATGTTGTTCATCGGGTCCCCGCGCAGGGCGGGGGTGAGGGTCCCCTCGGCGGTCATGTAGGTGTCGTCGAACACCCACTCGGCGTCGTCCTCGCAGGCGGTCGGGGCGCGGCGACCCTCCGGTTGCTCGGTGCCGTCGGGGATCGAGCCGCTGCGGACGGCGGCGCGCCAGGCGGCCTGGGCGTCGTCATCCGGGGTCACCTTCATGACGCGCTCGCCGAAGGAACGGTCGTCCTCGTCGACGGGGCCGAGGAACCGCACCGCCAGCGACACGTACTCGTCGGGGTTCGAGCCGTCGCCGGGGGTCCAGCGGAACGTGACCTTCCCCTCTTCGGTGTCCCAGGGGCCCGTGTAGATCTGACCGGTGAACTCGGTGGCCTCGGGCGTATCCGCGTCGGCACACCCCTCGGCGTCCACGGGCGCGGTTCCGGGCGCGGCGTAGCTTAGGCAGGTCGACTGCTCGCCGTCCGCGACCACGTGGCCGAGGGCGTCGTACCGCGTTCCGACCCATTCGAGTTGGATGCCACCCGGCCGGTTGGGGAGCGCGAAAGAGGCATTTCCGACGGAGGCAGACGGCAGCGGCAAGGAGCCGATCGGCGCCTCCTGGCGGGCGAGCGCGCCCGGGAAGCGGAACTCGACGTTCTCGCCGAACGGGAAGTTCCGGCCGCGGACCAGGGTCTCCTGCATGCGATCCGGACGGTCGCTGCCTTCCTTGGGGACGAGGCCGTAGATGGCCTCCGCCGCCCAGTAGTCGATCGTGCTGTAGTAGATGAAGAGGTCCTGCTCGTCGTCCGGGTAGTCGCCGGGGAGCCGCTCGAGCCGCAGCCCGCCTTCGCCGTCCTCCGTGGCAAACTCCATCCAGCTGCCGACGTCGACCGTCTTGAACGAGCCGATCGGACCCGCCGCCTGGAAGGTCGTGTAGCAGGTGTTGTCCACCTCGGGGGGCACGGACGTGACGCCGCCCAGGCTGTCCGCGGCGGACAGCTTGGTGTCGAACACGTACGAGAAGCCGTAGACCGCCGCGAAGGGCGGGCTGTAGCCCACCATCTGCGGGCCAACCTCGTCGAAGCTGCCCAGGCCCATGAGCGCCAGAGACAAGCCGCCGCCCGCGAAGTTGACCCAGCTGTACTCGACGACCCCGCCGTAGGGCGTGGGCGACGGGCCGATCTCGTCCGGGTTGTAGCCGACCCCGACGAGCTTGACCGGAATGTCCTCGTAGGCCGGCGCGCAGGAGAGCGCGGGCAGGAGGGCGAGGAGCGGAAGGAAGGTCTTCATGTTCATCTCACCACCCCGTGCCGAGACCGACGTAGACCCGGACGCCCGGCTTCTCCGTCTCGTTGGAGAGCTCGTCGCCGATTGCGCTGTCGGTGCTGTCCTGGATGTCGTCGCCATTCACGTCACCGTACCCGCGGATCTCGTTGAATCCGTAGACGACGCGCAGGAAGCTGTCCCAGGAGGCGCCGCTGAAGATCGAGGCGCTGACCCGGAGCTCGGCGCCCGCATCGAACAGCATCGCGTTGCCATTCTTGTTGGCCAGGCCGAGGAACGGGATCTCCCGCGTCACGGTGGAGGCATCGCGCGCGACGCGCTCGCCGTACTCGTTGCGGTAGAAGTCGGCCTCGTCCTCAGGCGGCTCGTAGGACCAGAAGTTGCCGGCCGTGCCCATCACCTGGCCCGTCACGTCGTAGAAGTAGAACGGCCCGAAGCGCTTGTTCAGCTCACGACGGATCGGGAAGCGGTAGGCGAGGTTGACCAGCGCCATCGTCTCGCCGGAGAGGCTGTTGGACGGGTAGCCCGCGAACAACGTGTTGGGGCGTAACGAACCCGAGCCCCAGTTGAACGGGTGCTGCCCGCCGCCACGGAACTCGTCGTTGCGGTCGACGTTTCGGTCGATGACGCCCGCCTGGAAGTCCACCTGGATGGTGTGGCGGTACTCCTGCGCCTTCTTCATGAAGGGCAGCCAGCCCGGGACCGGGATCTGCTCGGTCCACCGCAGCTCGACCTTGTTGAACGGGTACGCATCGAGCAGCTCGCCGTCGTCGACGGAGTGCCCACCCTGCGGCTCGTAGACCACGTCGGTGTAGCCGAACGAGTACGTCAGGTCGACGTTGCGGCCGCCCGTCGGGTTCGCGCTGTTCGAGAAGTAGCCGATGTTGGTGAAGTTCGCGGAGATGCCCGACTCGACGCCGAACTGGTAGGGCGCGAAGTTGGCCTCGGTCGTCGTGCGGAAGCCGTACTCCTGGTAGCGGCTGAACAACATCGTGTGGAAGCGATCGTTCCAGGGGTAGTCCACCTGGAGCATCCCGATGTTGCCGTACTGCTGGTTCTTCCCTTCGAGCGTCGACTGGTCGGACGTCGTCTTGACGTTGTTGTCGTCGTCGAGGAGGAAGCCGTAGTTGATCTTGACCTCGTAGTGGTACGCGGTCAGGTAGAACGTCGGATACCAGCCCTGGTAGAAGTACTGGCCCATGAGCATGAGGTCTTCGCCGACGAGGCCCTGCACGAAGGCGCCGTGGTTCTCGACGAAGTCCTGCATGAAGATCTGGCCGCCGACCTGGAGGCCCAGGTTGTCCCGGCCGTCATTGGTGACACGCAGGATGGGCGCGCCGGTGGGGGCCATGAGGTCCCCGTCGTACTTCTTGGGGACGTAGGCCGAGAGATCCTCGCGGAACTCCCAGTCCGCCTTGACCGCCGCAGGCTCGTAGTCGAGGTCAAACTTCGCGGTGGCGTCCTTCTGCAGGAAGTCGGAGCCGGCGACGCCGTAGGTCTTCCAACCGTGCGCCGTATAGGCGCTGTAGAGCAGGTTGCCGTCGGGGGTCACCGAGGGGGCCTCGGCGCCGCCGATGACATTCGTCACCTGCTCGATCTTCGACGTGGCCGTGTCGTAGGCGTAGACGTTGAAGATGCCCGTGGGATCGGAGGAGAAGTAGATCTTCCCGTCCTTCGCCCAGTGGGGGTCCTGGTCCTCCCAGCGGTCGAACATGAGGGGGTGGATGTTCGAGCCATCCGCGTCCATCACGTAGAGGTCTTGCTGGAAGTTGCGGAAGATCGAGACGACGATCTGCTTGCCGTCCGGCGACCAGTCCGCGCGCTGCATCCACGTGCCGTCCGCGAACGTCGTCAGGCGCTTCTTGTCGGACCCGTCGAGCTTGATGGTCACGAGGTTGAGCGTGCCGTCCGAGTACTCGAGGTAGGCGACGGTCTGCCCGTCCGGGCTCACCGACGGCTCGGTACCGCGGAGGGTGTTCGGGATCGGCTGCCAGGCCGCCTTCGTCTCCGGCGTCATGAGCTTCTTGCCCGACGCCTTCCCAAACTTGAAGCCCTTGTGCTTCAGGTTCTTCTCCTTGACCTCTTCGTTCGCGAAGTCCGCGACCCAGAGCTGCTTCCAGTCGTACCCGTCCGTCTCCAGGCGGATGCCCGTCGCGATCGTCAGGTCCGCCTGCTTGAAGTGCTCGTTGCCGGTGAACACCACGGCGTCGCGCCCGGGCACGAAGTCCCAGCCGTGCATGAAGCCGACACCGGGCACGCTACCGCTCTGCAGCGCGCGCTCGGCGGCCGCACCCTCGTCCGACGCGGCCTGCCCGCTGAACGCCGGCCAGGTCTCTTCGGGCGCGCGGGTCAGCTTGATGCTGCCACGGCTGTTGACGCCGAGCCAACGCCCGTCGTCCGAGTACTGGGCGATCATCTGGTACGTACCCGTGGCTTCCTTCGCCTTCTCGCGCTCGATGCGGGCGAGCTCCGTGCCCGTCACGCCGGTCTTGCGCTTCCAACGCGGCGAGAGCCACTTGTCGCGACCGTCGGGGTCGGTGTACTGCCAGTCCTTGTCGACATCGAGCATCTCGCGCCCGGCGACCTCGCCCTCGGCCTTCACCTGCTCGTACTGCTTCCCGTACCTGTCCTTGACGTAGACGACCCAGTCCTCGTAGAGCTGCCGGCCGGGAACGCCCGTGACGTCCTCGATGACGGTGCTCCAGTCGGCGCGCCAGCCCTTGGCGTGCTCGAGCGCGAACTTGTTGTAGGTGTCCGGCCCGAAGCGCTGGCGCAGGTACAACGCGAAGGAGTAGCCCTGCTGGTAGCCGCGCTCGCCGTCGCCCCACCGCATGGTCTGCACGCGGGTCTGCCACTCGTCGTACGAGAGCAGGCGGTCCTCGAGCACGGTGGTTCGGATGTGCATGTCACGGCTGGGGGTCCACCAGTTGTAGCCGGCGTTGTCCGACCAGTACTCGGCGCCGCCCTCCGTCCAGTAGAACGGATCGCCGTCCATCAGGTTGATCTCGGCGCCGCTCTCGGTGTTCCCGAGGCCGTCGCTGTAGAGACCGCCGATGGACACCGCCTGGGTGCCCTCCGCGAAGGTCGCGTTCGCCTTCAACGAGACGACGTGCGCGTACTCGTGCACCAGCACGTCCGGCAGCCAGTCCATGCGGCCGCGCTGCCGGTAGAAGTCCCCGCCCGGGTTGGCCGAGATCTCGATCCAGTCCCAATTCGGGATGGTGAAGCCCTCCAGATCGTCGCTCTGGTTGAGCAGGACGATGTGGACCTTCTCCTTGATGTAGTAGTTGAACTCCGCGCACATGCGCGGGTACATCTCCTCGGCGATCTTCGCGGACTTCTTGGCGGTCCACTCGGTGTCGAGGAAGTGCTCGTTCCCCTCTTCCTTCCGGCTCTTCGGGTAGTGCACCACGAAGTGCTCGGTTTCGATGGAGTACCAATCGAGATCGGGGTGGTTGTAGGGGAAGACGAACTTCGCCTCGGCGGTGTCGGACCACGTGGCCGTGAACCCGAGAAGGGAGGCGAGGGCGAGGAACCGGAGGGTGCTGCGCATACGACCGGGCTCCATCAAAACCGGAATTCGGCGGTGCCGCTGTACGTGAACCCACGCGTCGGCGTGAGCTCCTCGAGCGGAAACAGGAGATCCTCGCCGCGGAGCGGAATGCCCATGGCGACACGGAGATCGACGCCGCGGGTGACCGCGACGGTGACGGCGGGGGTCACATCGAGGGACCACCCGTCGGTGCCCTCGATGGGCGTCAAGTAGGCGTCCGGGTAGATGCCCGGGCTGGTCGTGCCCGCCGCCGACTTCAGCCGCAGGCGGTAGAGGACCTCGCCGCTGATCGCGACCGGCCCGGCCTGCACCATCGGCTCGACCGCGACCTGGGTCTCGGAGCCGGGGCGGAAACGTCCCAGGAAGTAGTTGTTCTCGGTCTCGACGGTGTACTGCGTCACGCCCGAGAAGCGGTGGACGTAGCCGACCGAGCCGGTGACCGCGAACGGTCCGAACTGCTGCTTGCCGCGCAGGAACAGCGCGGCGTCCATCGTGCCGGTGGAGAGCACGAAGTCGCTCACCGTGTTCGGCCCGCCGATGTAGGTGCCCGGCGACTCGGAGCCCGCGGGCAGCTTGAACTGCAGGTCGGTGACGACCGAGGTGGTCGGAGCGTTCTTGCGCACCCACTCCAGGCGCCAGCCGAACCGGGGGTCCCCGATGCCGAAGTCCGACGTGTCGGTGCCGAGCTGGTCGTTCTGGAGGTGCACGTAGTGGAACGGCACGCTCCAGTAGAGCTCCCCGCGACGGCTGATGCCGTAGCGCAGGTCGAGCCGCTGGGTGGTGTAGGTCCACCGGGCGTGCTCGAAGGGGTCCACCGAGCCGTCCTCGCCCCAGGCGCCGGTCTCCGCGACGCAGGAGTCCGGCGAGGGCCAGCAGCCCCCCGCCCGCTTGTAGTCCATGCCGAGCCCGATCTCGAGCCACCCGCGGCCGATCACCAACGGGCGCTCGACCTCGACGGCGGCGAGCGGCGCGCGCATGGTCTTGGCCTGAAAACCAGCCGCCTCGGCCGGTCCAGACCCGAAGGTCAGCGCGAGGAGAAGCATCACGGGCACCTCGGAGAGCGAGAAAAGCGGGCCATAGAACACGCAGAGCGGGGGGGTGTCAAGCCCACCGGAGGTTGCCCGGAGGGCCTCCTGGTGTCCTTGCGCGGGGGTGTTCGGCGCCACACGCGGAGATTCACGCGCGGGTCGGGAGGCCGGTTCCCCACGATCTCACGAGGCCCGGTCGCCTTGCCTTCCCGACCTCCTCCGTATAGACCCGCCCGCCCCAGGGAGAGCCGGTGCGACGGACGCTCATCGCCACACCCGTCCTTCTCTTTTGCGGCTGCCTGCCCGCCGCGCTCGACGGGGACGTCCCCGATCTCGCCGGCCGCGCGGTGCGCCTCACCCTGCTCCACACGTCCGACGTGCACGGCCGGGACTTCGAGTACGACTTCGACCCGAGCTTCACCGACAACTCGCTCGGCCTGTCCGACGAAGCCGGACCCTACGGCGGCATCGCCGAGATGGCCTACATCCTGCGCCGCGAGCGGGCGAAGGCCGGGCGCGTCCTCCACCTCGACAGCGGGGACTCGTTCCAGGGCGCGATCGTCTTCAACGAGTTCCGGGGCGAGGCGGAGTACCGCGCATTGACCGCGGCGGGGCTGGACGGGGCGGTCGTCGCCAACCACGAATTCGACGTGGGGGCGGAGAACTTCGCCGACAAGATCCTGGCCGACGCCGGGTTCCCGCTGCTCGCCGCGAACTACGACTTCCAGGACGCGGACCTCCCCTGGGCCACCGAGCTGGAGGACTTCGTCCTCCCCTCGTACCTCTACGATCTCGACGGGCTGCGGGTCGGCGTGATCGGCCTCGCCAACCTCTCGTCGCTCAATTCGCTGGATGAGCAGCTCAACTCGCTGGGCATCCGGGTCATCGACATCGGGGACGCCATCCCGCACCAGGCCGCGAACCTGCGCGCGGCAGGCGCCGACATCGTGATCGGGCTCTCCCACATGGGCCTCGACGACGACAAGGAGATCGCCCGGGACTTCCCCGAGATCGACCTCATCCTCGGCGGCCACCACCACGTCGCGCTCGATCCGCCGCTGGTCGTGGAGAACGAGGCCACCGGCAAGCAGGTCGTCGTCTGCCACTCGGGCGCCTTCGCGAAGTTCGTCGGCCGGCTCGACATCGTGGTGCAGGACGGCGCCATCCTCTCCCACGACTACCAGCTCTTCCCGATCGACGCCTCGGTGCCGCGCGACCCCGAGGTCGAGGGCATCCTCAATGAGTACGAGGACGCCCTGTCGTGGGAGTACCCCCTCGACCAGGTCATCGGCTACGCCGAAGTCCAGCTCAACCGCTACGGCTCCTCCGGCGGGGACTCCGCGCTCGGCAACTTCGCCTCGGAGGCGATGCGCGCGTTCCCGGGCGTCGAGACCGAGATCGCGCTCACCAACACGCTCGGCATCCGCGCGGACATCCCGGCGGGCAACATCACGCTCGACACGTTGTTCAACGCGATGCCGTTCGACAACACGATCACGACGATGTTCCTCTCCGGGCGCGAGGTGCAGGAGCTCCTGGACTACGTCTCGGCGCGGTCCTCCGAGCGCGGGTGCAGCTCCCAGGCCCAGGTGGCCGGCATCGAATTCCTCATGAATTGCGACGCCCAGGTGGCTGAGGACATCCGCATCAACGGCGTGCCCCTCGACCCCGCGGGCACCTACGAGCTCGCCACGAACAACTACATCGCCCACGGCGGGTCGGGGTTCGAGGTCCTGGAGCGCAACACCACCCAGGTCGACACGGGGATCTCCATCCGCGACGTCGTCCGAGCCTCGATCATCCAGTTCCAAAGCCTGCCCCAGCCCGGGGTGGCCGAGGAAGATGGTCGCATCACGCCGGTGTATTGATGCTCTTCCTCCTCGCATGCAGCGCCTACACCCCCAAAGAGCGCGTCGAGCCCGCCTTCATCGAGGTGAGCCTCGACGGATTCGCGGCGGGCAGCCGTGAGGCCCCCCTCCCCTTCACCATCGACGCGTTCGACGTGCCCATCACCGTGCGGACGCTCGACGTGAACGGGGCCCCCTACGCGTTCGAGGGCGACTTGAAGCCGAAGGTGCGCCCCGGCGTGCTCGAGAGCGAGCCCTGGATCTCGATCAGCGGCGGCGAGTGGTCCGGCAGCGTGTCCATCCGCAACGGCTTCGGCCCGACGCGCATCTGGCTCACGGACGAGGGCGACAAGGACGAGGACAGCGGCCGCGCCGCCTCGTGGGGCGCCGGCGTGAGCGAGGCCATCTGGTTCGAGTCGCCGACCATCGCGGGCTTCCAGACCACCGACGATCCGGAGACGAACCAGCTCGCCGGCGAGTTCGCCACCATCCGCGTCGCCGACCGCCAGGTCGTCGTCACCGCGCGCGAGGCCGCCGGCTTCTGGGTGACCGACATCATGGACGCCCCGGGCACCTACAACAGCGTCTACGTCTACACCTTCTCCCGCCCGGACGACGCCTACGCCGTCGGCGCGCGCGTCACCCTCCTCACGGGGATCGATCAGGAGTACCTCGCGTCCACCCAGCTGTCGTTCCCGACGCTGGAGACCGACGGCACCACGCTCGAGGTGCCCGCGGCCTTCGAGCTGACGAGCTGCGGGGACGACGAGATGGAGGGCCTCGAGGGCTCGCGCGTCCGCGTGTCGGACGGCGAGATCGCCGACACGTTCGTCGAGGGCGGCGTCGACTACGAGGACTTCCTCACCTACGGGCAGTGGCCGCTCTCGTTCGGGAGCTGCACCGTCTACGTCGAGTCGGGCAGCACCGCCCTCGAGTTCGATCCCTCCGCGTACGCCGGGCAGGTCATCCCGGGGGTCGAGGGCATGGTCAAGCAGATCTTCGGAAAGTGGGTCCTCGTCGTGGTCGACGCAGAGGACATCGAGACGGGCGCCGCCGGCCCCACCAAGAGAGGCATCTGATGCTCGTCGCGCTGCTCCTTACGCCCGCGTTCGCCGGCGACTTCATGGACGTGTGGGTCACCTCGGCCCTCCAGGACGACAACCTGCGCGCCGGCCCCGAGGCAAAAAGCCCCAAGGCCAACTTCGTCACGCGCGGCACGAGCACGTTCTTCGAGAACTACGAGACGCGCTTCACGGACGACGTGAGCCAGTCGTTCCTCGTGCTCTACCGGCGGGACGACGGGTTCGCGAAGAACGTCTTCACCGAAGCCGCGATGGTGCTCCGCTTCGCGCCCTACGTGGACCCGAACGACTCCAACCCCGGCGTGAAGATCCGCGACGATGGCAGCTACGTGCGCGTCGGCTACAAGATTGGCGGTGACGACGATCACCTCCTCTCCTTCACCGGCTACGCGGTCGACGCGAACCGGTTCCGCCTCGGCTACAGCTACGACCTGACGTGGGGCGGGCGCGACATCTTCGCGTTCGATCCGAGCGTCGCGCCGGGCGTGCGCCTCCAGTGGCAGAAGGGCCCGTCCTACGCCTTCGCGGGCGCGAAGACCGCGGTCGGCGACTACACCGATCCCGTCACCAGCCTCCCGCTCGAGCAGGCCTACTGGGGCGGGCTCATCGGCGCGGGCACGGTCATCGCGAAGCACCTGCGCATCGAGGGCGGCGCCGGCTCGTTCCAGCAGGGCCAGCTCGTGAACATCAAGGACGTGACGAGCCCGCTGTACGCCGCTCCCATCAACGCCATCGGGGCGAGCGGGCAGATCGGCTTCCGGACGAGCGAGGAGATGGACTGGGTCACGTCCAACGAGCTGAAGCTCTACCGGAACGCGCCCGAGTTCGTGAAGGACAGCTACATCTCCCACCGCCAGACGGACGGCGTCGGGCTGCTCGTGCAGGCCGAGGGCAACTACCTCGCGCACAACCTGCTCGACTTCGACAACCCCGGCGACTCCGTGGTCGAGACCGCCTTCGCGGGCGACGTGCAGGCCGTCCTCGGCTTCGGCACGACCGAGATCGGTGCCGACTTCGTCTACAAGGACCTCACCTACGTCCTCTTCAACGTGCCGGGGCTCACCAGCGGCTACTCGCTGCCGGGCAGCTACGACGTGACCCCGCAGGTCTACGGCCGGCTCCGCGCCTCGCACTTCTTCGCCAAGCCGCGGCTCACCCCGCAGCTCGGCATCGGCCTGATGCAGCCCGCGACCTACGGGGACGCCGAGAACGGCTACTTCGTCGTGCGCGACGAGACCGATCGCTCCCACGTGCCGAGCGGCCAGGCCCCCTCCGCGCTCCTCTCCGGGGTGGCCGGCCTCCAGTGGGACATCAGCAAGTCGATGGTGGCCGTGGGCGAGGTGCTCTACACCGTCGACAACAACGTGTCCGACTTCGTCGGCGCGGAGGACGGCGGCGCGGGCACCTACGTCCCGGCGCCCGACACCTGGCGCAACCAGATCGGGATCAACCTGATGGTGCGCGCCCGCTTCTGATCGCCCGGCGGCCACCCGCGGCGCCGCGCGCGCCGGTCGGTGCGGCGGCTGCCGAGCGCTTCGAACCTACCGCCGAACCCCGAGCCCGCGAAAGCTCTCGGTGTTCCGCACGCGCCGGGTCACCTGGATGTCGGAGTACCCGGCCTCCGCGTACCAGGTCTCGATCTCCTCGCCGGTGAAGTACCCCGTGACCGGCACGCGGAGCCGATCGTAGACATCGGCGACCACTACGTCGAACGGCCACCGCGAGTGGTCGTGGACGGGCAGGTGGTTCACGACGCTCCCGACGACCGGCAGCTTCCCGAAGAAGCGGTGCGGCGTGTGGGAGAAGACGCGGAGGCCGGCCGCGAGGCCCTGGCTGAAGCGATGGAGCTGGTCGGGGCTCATCTGCGCGCTCGCGCCGCGCAGGGCGCCGGTCGCGATGCGGATCAGCCCCTGCCGCGGCCCGTAGAGCCACACCGCCAGCCGCCCGTTCGGCTTCACGAGCTGGTGAAGCCACAAGAAGCTGCCGCGGGGGTCCGGCACGTGGTGGAGCACGCCGAGCGAGTAGACGATGTCAAACAGGTTCTTCTTGAAGGGCGGGCGGTTGATGTCGCCCTCGACCACGTGGGCCCGCATGTTCCCCTCGAGGTTTCGCGCGGCGGAGGCCACGGCCTGGGGGCTCGAGTCGAGCGCGATGACCTCCGCGCCGTAGCGTGCCGCGAAGAAGGCGTGGCGGCCGAACCCGCAGCCCGCGTCGAGCACGAGCCGCCCCATGAAGTCGTCCGGGCGGAGCGGCTGGAGGAGATCGAGGAAATTCTGCTCGAACTCCGGGACCGCCTCGGCGAACTCGGTCCAGTTGTGGCCGGTCGCCGGGCCCGCGGGCACCCCCTCGGGCAAGAGCCGGGGGATCCCTTCCGTGATCGGGAACGCGGCGGCGCAGTCCCGGCAGCGCAGGCGGCCCTCGATGACCTCGGTGACCGAGTGGGCGCTGCGGCCCGGGACCTCCTCGCTGGGCTCCCAGTGGCCGGTGTAGGCGGGGCGCTCCTCGGAGCGGGTCACGGCGATGTCCAGGCTACCGTCCCCACACGTGGGGCACGCAAGCCAATCGAGCAGGCGAAGCTTCATGGTGCGCGAGCGCTAACGTGCCGAGCGGCGCGCGTCCGGTCGGCGGGCCATCGACCGAACCTCCCCGATCGCCGCCTCGAGCGCCGCGCGTTCGACCGCGTCGGCCCCCGGCGGCACCACGACGAGCCGTCCCATCGCGAGGCCGGCCGCGCTCCAGGCACGGGCCTCGGCCTGGGACGCGAAGAGGAAGCGATGGAAACGGCGCTCCCACCACGGCAACTTCTCCGCGGGGCCGAGGGGGACCGCGATCACCGCGGCGGCCCCGACGAGCGTCGTCACGAGCGCCGCGTGGGCCAACCAGGACGGCGGGCCGCGGACGAGCACGACCTCCGGACGCAACGTCAGGAGCCGCCGCCCCTTCGGCACGAGGGGGGCGTCGAGGAGGTGCGCGAGCCGGCTGGCCTCGGGATCGCCGGCGGGAGCGAGCACACAGACATGCGGAGCGGGAGCCACCACGGGCAATCATACACATTCGCCGCATCGCGTGTCGCCGCGCTTCCAGACCTCGGGCGCCGGTGATAAACGGTTGCCCCCACGGGGCGACGATCGGCGCCCGGAGGTCGTGAGCGCATGAAGCCAGTCCAGAGCCTCGAGAGCGTCGTCATCCGTTTCGCCGGAGATTCCGGCGACGGGATGCAGGTCATCGGGAGCCAATTCACCAACACCACGGCGCTCGTCGGCAACGACCTCGCCACCTTCCCGGACTTCCCCGCCGAGATCCGTGCCCCCGCGGGTACGCTCGCCGGTGTGTCCGGGTTCCAGCTCCACTTCTCGTCGTCCGACATCTTCACCCCCGGGGATGCCCCCGAGGTGCTGGTCGCGATGAACCCGGCGGCCCTGAAGGCCAACATCCGGGACCTGAAGAAGGGCGGCCTCGTCGTGGTGAACGCCGAGAAGTTCATCCAGCGCGAGTTCGAGAAGGCCGCCATCACGAGCAACCCGCTCGAAGACGGCTCGCTCGACGAGTGGCGCCTCGTCAAGGTCGACATGGCGCGGCTCACGCGCGAGGCCGTCGTCGGGCTCGAGCTCGGCACCAAGGAGATCGACCGCACGAAGAACTTCTTCGCGCTCGGCCTCTGCTACTGGCTCTACCAGCGCCCGCTGGAGACCACGGTCCGCTGGATCGAGGCGAAGTTCAAGCAGCCGTACAAGGAGGCGAACCTCCGCGCCCTGCGCGCCGGGCACGCCTACGCCGAGACCATCGAGCTCTTCGAGAACCGCTACGAGGTCCCGCCCGCGCGGCTCGCGCCGGGCACCTACCGCAACATCATGGGCAACCAGGCGGTGTCGCTGGGGCTCGTGGCGGCCGCCTACAAGACGGGGTTGCCCGTCTTCCTCGGCAGCTACCCGATCACCCCCGCCTCGGACATCCTGCACCAGCTCTCGGCCTACAAGGCGCACAACGTCGTCACCTTCCAGGCGGAGGACGAGATCGCGGCCGTCGCCGCCGCGATCGGCGCGTCGTTCAGCGGCTCGATCGGCGTGTGCACGACCTCCGGGCCCGGCATGGCGCTCAAGGCCGAGGCCATCGGCCTCGCCGTGATGACCGAGCTCCCCCTCGTCATCATCAACGTGCAGCGCGGCGGCCCCTCTACGGGCCTCCCCACGAAGACCGAGCAGTCCGACCTCATGCAGGCGATGTACGGCCGCAACGGCGAGGCGCCGGTCGCCGTCGTCGCCGCCAGCACGCCGGTCGATTGTTTCGAGATGACGCTCGAGGCCGTCCGCATCGCCGTCACCACGATGTGCCCGGTCATCCTCCTGACGGACGGGTACATGGCCAACGGCTCCGAGCCGTGGCGCCTCCCCGATGTGGACGCCATCCCCGCGATCCCGGTCAAGTTCCGCACGGACCCGGTGGACTTCCAGCCGTACCGTCGCGACCCCGCCACGCTCGTGCGCCCCTGGGTGCGCCCCGGCACCCCCGGCCTCGAGCACCGCATCGGCGGCATCGAGAAGCAGGACGTGACCGGCGCGGTCAACTACGAGCCGCTGAACCACGAGCACATGTGCAAGATCCGCGCGGAGAAGATCGCGCGGATCCAGGTGCCGGACCTCGAGGTCTACGGTGACCCCGGCGATCTGCTCGTGCTCGGCTGGGGCTCGACCTTCGGCGCCATCCGCAGCGCGGTCGACCAGGCCCGCTCCCAGGGCGTGCGCGTCGGCCACGCGCACCTGAAGTACCTGAACCCGATGCCCGCGAACACCGCCGAGGTGCTCCGCAGCTTCCGGCGCGTGCTCGTCCCCGAGATGAACCTCGGCCAGCTCGTCCGCATCCTGCGCGCCGAGTTCCTGCTCGAATGCATCTCGCTGCCGAAGATCCAGGGCCAGGCCTTCAAGGTCCGCGAGATCCTCGAGGCGATCTACAGCACCCAACAGAACGAGGCGGCCAAATGAGCGAGCTCCAGCCATCCGATTCTGAGAAGGTCCCCGCCGCGACCCGCGCGTTGACGAAGAAGGACTTCATGTCCGACCAGATCATCCGCTGGTGCCCCGGATGTGGCGACTACGCGATCCTGTCGCAAGCGCAGACGGTGTTTGCCGAGCTCGGCATCCCCCGCGAGAACTTCGTGATGATCAGCGGGATCGGCTGCTCGAGCCGCTTCCCCTACTACGTCAACGCGTACGGGTTCCACACGATCCACGGCCGCGCGCCCGCCTTCGCCACCGGCATCAAGGCGAGCCGCCCCGAGCTGTCCGTGTGGATCGCCACGGGCGACGGCGACTCCCTCTCCATCGGCGGGAACCACACGGCCCACATGCTGCGTCGCAACGTCGACGTGCAGGTGCTGCTGTTCAACAACCGCATCTACGGCCTGACGAAGGGGCAGTACAGCCCCACGTCCGAGCCGGGCAAGAAGACCAAGTCCACGCCCATGGGCAGCCTGGACCACCCCTTCATGCCGCTCGCCTTCGCGCTCGGCTGCGAGGCCACGTTCATCGCGCGCTCGGTGGACATCTTCACGAAGGAGCAGCGCGAGGTCATGCGCGCGGCGCACGACCACAAGGGCGCGTCCTTCGTCGAGATCTACCAGAACTGCAACATCTTCAACGACGGCGCCTGGGACTCCCTGGTCGACAAGCAGGTGCGCGGCGAGCGCTGCCTGTTCCTCGAGAACGGCAAGCCGATGGTGTTCGCCGGCGGGACGAAGGGCATCAAGCTCGAGGGGCTTCGCCCCACGGTCGTCGAGCTCGGCAACGGCCTGACGGCGGACGATTGCCTCGTCCACGACGAGGCGGACCCGTACCTCGCGGCGCTCCTCGCGCGGATGGACTACCCCGAGTTCCCGGTGCCGATGGGCGTGCTCCACCGCCGCTCGCGCCCCACCTACGACGCCCTGTTCAACGAGCAGATCGCGGAGGCCAAGGCCGCCGCGCCGACGGCGAGCCTCAAGCAGCTCCTGTACGGCGGCGAGACCTGGAAGGTCGAGTAGCCCGCGGGTCGGCGGGCCGGGTAAGCGGGGCGTAGGAGCCCCATGCAGCCGAACCGCCTCCGCCCGCTCGACGAGCTCGGCGTCGCCGATGTGGCGCCGCTCGTCGGCGTGTTGTTCGACATCGACGACACCGTCACCCTCCACGGCCGGATCGTGCCGTCCGCGTTCGCCGCGATGGCCCGCGCGAAGGCCGCGGGCCTCCAGATGGTCCCGGTGACGGGCCGCCCGGCCGGCTGGGTCGACCACATCGCGCGGATGTGGCCGGTCGACGGCGTGGTGGGCGAGAACGGCGGCCTGTGGTTCTACATGCGGGCCGGGACCGACGGCGTGGTGAAGCTGCAGCGGCGCTTCCTCCAGCCCGAAGCCGAGCGTGTCCGCAACCGCACGCGCCTCGAGGCCGTGCGCAGCGACGTCCTCCGCGACGTGCCGGGCTGCGCGATCGCGAGCGACCAGCCCTACCGCGAGCTCGATCTCGCCGTGGACTTCTGCGAGGACGTGCCCCCGCTCGGCGACGACGCCATCGACCGGATCGTGGAGGTCTTCGACCGCCACGGGGCCACCTCGAAGGTGTCGAGCATCCACGTGAACGGCTGGTTCGGCACGTTCGACAAGCTCTCGGGCTTCGAGCGCCTCGCTGTGGACCTCGGCGTGACCTCGGCGCCGGCGGCCTGGGCATACATCGGCGACTCCGCGAACGACGGCCCGATGTTCGCCCACTTTCCGCTCTCGGTGGGGGTGGCCAACGTGGACGCCTTCCTGCCCCGCCTCCCCGTCTGGCCGCGCTTCCGCACCGACGGAGAGGGCGGTCACGGCTTCACCCAGCTCGTCGACCGGATCCTGGCCCTCCGCGCTTAGCTTTCCGCGACCGGAGCCCCGATGTCCGACCTCGCCACCCGCCGCTGTGTCGCCTGTGAAGCCGGCATGCCCCGGCTCTCCGCCGAAGGCGCCCGCCAGCTCCTCTCCGAGATCCCCGGCTGGGCGCTGGTGGACGAGGACAAGGCGATCGAGCGTACGTTCTCTTTCAAGAACTACTGGGAGACGATGGCGTTCGTGAACGCCGTGGCCTGGATCGCGCACACCGAGGACCACCACCCCGATCTTTCCGTGCACTGGGGCCGTTGCGTCGTGCGCTGGAACACCCACGCGGTCGGCGGCCTCACGGACAACGACTTCATCTGCGCCGCCAAGGTGAACGCGTTGTTGCCAGCCTGAACCTGATTTTTTTGGGGCGGGGGGCGAGCCCCCCGCAACGCCCCCCCTGATGACGGGGTTTGTCCTGAGCCTGCGGGCGCCTACGAGCCCGGCCCCAACGCGAACGGCACCGGCGCGCCGTCGAGCACGGCCCGCACCGCGGTAGCGACCCCGGCCGCGACGGCCTCGCCGAGGCGCGGGTGCCAGCCCGCGGCGTGCGGGGTCAGCAGGATGTTCGGCGCCGCCCAGCGTGCGAGATCGCTGGGCTCCTCCGGGAACACGTCGAGCCCCAGGCCGGCGAGGTGGCCCGCGCGCACGGCGGCGACGGCGGCCTCGACGTCGACGAGCGCCCCGCGGGCGGTGTTGACCAGCACCGCGCCCGGGCGCATCCCGCCGAGCGTCTCGGCGCCCATCATCCGGCGGTTCCCGGGGTTGAGCGAACAATGAAGCGTCACGACGTCGGCCTGGGCCAGCGCGTCGGGGAGCGGCACGCCGTCCTCCAGGCGCGGATCGACCCGGAGCACCCGGGCCCCCAGCGCGGAGAGCACCGTGCACATGTGGCTCCCGATGACGCCCACCCCGACGACCGCCACGGTCCCGAGGGTCGTGGCGCCGTGCTCGTCGAGCCGGGCGCGCTCCCAACGGCCAATTGCGGCCGCTGCCTGCAGGGGGCCGAGCCGCCGGGTGAGGGAGAGGATCATGCCGAGGGCGGTCTCCACGACGGCGTCCCGCCGGGCAAGCGGGAGGTAGCTCACGACGATCCCCGCCGCCGCGAGCGCGCTCAGATCGAGGTGGTCGTACCCGGAGGTGGTGGTGAGCACGAGCTGGCACCGACGCAGGCGCTGGACCGCCGCGGCGTCCACTCGGGACTTGCTCGGGACGACCAGTACGTCCGCCGCTTCGAGCGGCGCGTCCGGCCCGGACACCGTGACGACGTCCACGCCGGGGGGCAGCCCCTCGAGCGGGCCGCGCTCGTACTCGGCGGTGCCCCAGCGTACGAGGGTCAGGCCCACGCGGCGATCCGCTCGTGGAGCCACTCCACGCCGTCTACCAGCCTTGGGCCCGGCCGCCCGAAGAGGCGCTCTTCCGCGGCGTACACCTGGCCGGCGCGCACCCCCGGGATGTCCCCCCACCCCGGGCGCTCGGCCAGCTTTCCGGGCTTCTGGTGGGCGTGCGGGACGCCGCACCAGCACGTGAGCAGGATGTCGGGCGCGCGGGCGGGGACGGAGTCCGTCTCGATGGGGGTCGAGCGTACGTCGAGCTCGCCGAACGCGCTCTCGCC
The DNA here is from genome assembly GCA_030684355.1 of Pseudomonadota bacterium. GTDB lineage: Bacteria > Myxococcota_A > UBA796 > UBA796 > SXON01 > CAJBVW01. The sequence continues at coordinate 85,437 of JAUXTN010000189.1, read as the reverse complement.
GCCTGCGATGTGGATCATCTGCGTGGTCCAGCACTGGCGCCCGGGCACGATGACGGGCTTCGGCCACCACTCGAGGAAGACGGTGGGCCGCCGCGGCAGGGCCGCGGCGCGGGCCTGGACCGCGTCGAGCCGGGCCTGCATGGCGGCCACCACCGCGTTCGCCTCGGCCCCCTTCCCGAAGAGCCGGCCGACCGTCCGGATGCTGGTGAACACGTCGGGGATGGAGCGCGCGTCGAGCACGATGTGGGGGAGGCCGGCCCGATCGAGCGCGGCCACGTTGGCCTCCATCCCCGGGACCGACAAAGACGAGAGCACGAGGTCGGGCTTGAGCGTAGCGACCGCCGCCACGTCGATCGCGATGTCGGGCCCCACGCGCGGGAGCGAGACCACCTCGGGCGGCCAGTCCGACGAGCGGTCGAGCCCCACGAGCGAGGGCCCCAACCCCAGCGCGCAGGCGATCTCGGTGTTCGACGGGCAGAGCGAAACGATGCGCATCCCGCCTCTTATCCCACCCCAAACGGCGCGCCTTCGCCGCCCCCGGACAGATTCTGTCCGCCGCCTGGGCTTGCGCATCCCGAACAGGCGTTTAGTAGTGCCGGGCGAACAGGAACGCGGCCGTGGTCGCGAACCGCCCCTCCCCTCCCCCGAGCGCCCCCATGGCCAAGGTCCGAAACGTCTACGTCTGCCAGCAGTGCGGGCACATCGCCCAGACCTGGATGGGCAAGTGCCCGGGCTGCGGGGACTGGAACACGCTCGTCGAGCAGAACACGGCCGCGCCGAAGGGGAGCGGCGCACGCCCCACCAGCACGGCCTCCAAGGCCCGGCCGCTCTCGAGTGTCTCCCTCGGCGAGGGGGGCGAGGTGCGGCTGCGCATCGGCATCGGAGAGCTCGATCGCGTGCTCGGGGGCGGGCTCGTCACCGGCGCGCTCACCTTGCTCGGCGGCGATCCGGGCGTGGGGAAGTCGACGCTGCTCCTGATGGCGATGCAGGCGTTCGCCGCGAAGGGCATCCGCGTGCTCTACGTGAGCGCCGAGGAGTCCGCGCGGCAGGTCCGGCTCCGCGCCGATCGCCTGGGCGTCAGCGGGGACGAGCTCTACCTCCTCGCGGAGACCGGGCTCGACGCCGTCGCCGCGGCCATCGACGACGTGAAGCCCCGTGTCCTCGTGCTCGACTCGGTGCAGACCCTCCAGGAGGCCGAGCTCGACAGCGTGCCCGGCTCGATCTCCCAGGTGCGGCAGGTGGCGGCCCGGGCGATGCAGATCGCGAAGGGCAAGGACATCTCGACCTTCCTCGTGGGGCACGTCACGAAGGAGGGCAACCTCGCCGGGCCGCGCGCGCTCGAGCACATGGTCGACACGGTGCTCTACTTCGAGGGGGACGGCTCGAACGCCCTGCGGATCCTGCGGGCCACGAAGAACCGTTTCGGCTCCACCGGTGAGATCGGCATGTTCGAGATGCGGGAGGAGGGCCTCGCGGAGGTGCCCGATGCCTCGGCGCGGCTCTTGAAGGAGCGGGCCCGCGGCGCCGCGGGGACCGTCGTCACGTGCACGCTCGAGGGGACCCGCCCGCTGCTGGTGGAGGTCCAGGCGCTCGTCGGCCGGCCGACCCAGGGCAACCCGGCGCGCACGGCCGTGGGGGTGGATCGGGGGCGCCTCGCGATGCTGCTCGCGGTGCTCGGCAAGGCGGGCCTCGATCTCTCCGACCGGGACGTGTTCGTCAGCGTCGCGGGCGGCGTGCGCGTCCAGGAGCCCGCGGCGGACCTCGCGATCGCGGTCGCGCTGCACTCCAGCGCGCTGGACCGCCCCGTGGAGCCCGATCTGCTCGTGTTCGGCGAGGTGGGCCTCGTCGGAGAGCTGCGCGGCGTGAGCTCCCCGCTGCTCCGCCTGCGCGAAGCCGCGCGCCACGGCTTCCGGCGGGCGCGGGTGCCGATGTCGGTGGACGGCGAGGGGTGCGGGCTCACGTTGGTGAGCGCACGCACGCTGTCGGAGGTGCTGATGGGGGGCTGAGCGGGGCGGAGGCGGCCCGTCGTGGATGACCCAGACAGGCCGTGCGCCATCCGGCCTGGCTACCCCACCGGATGCCGGGCCGGCCGCACGAGCCGCCGGGGGCCCTGCGGGGAGTAGGGCCGGAAGGCGGGCGGCTTCTCTTCGGCGGTGATGCCGGCGGGCTCGTCGAGGCGGATGACCCGCTCCAGCGTGGTGCGCACCCGCACCAGCACGCCATCCACCAGCGCGCTGTTCTCGCGGACGCTCTCGAGCACGATCTCGCCCTGGTACGCGGGCACCACCCACCACGGCAGCGTCGTTCCGTCGGGGGCCGTGCCGCAGACGAGCGCCCCCGCGGGCCCGCTCACCCGGAGCTCGGTGGCGCCGACGGTCGTGGGGTCCCAGCCAACGCGCACGCCGCCTTCCCGCTCCCGCACCACCCGGGTCACCTCCGGCAAGCCCCCGAAGCGGACGACATCCGCGGCGAGGTGGCGCTGGCCGGCGAGGTCGGTCCACGACACGTCCGCCACGCTCCACGCGGCGTCGAGGACCTGGCGGGGGCCGACCGTGCCCCACGTGCCGGTCGCCCGAGCCCAGGCGAGGCGCGCACCGGCGGCCCCGGAGACCTCGATCGCCTCGGCGCCCGGCGCGGAGGCGGAGAGCTCGGCCGCCGGCCGCCGGCACTGGCCCGGCGCGAGGGCGGGGAGGGTGGGCGGGCTCCCCCAGGAGGCGCGCGCCGTCCACGCCGCGGGTGCGCCGGGCCGGACGACCCGCGCCGTCACGTCCACCACGAGGGTCTCAACGGCGGACGGCGCGGGACCGACTTCCGTCTGGTCCGCCTCGGCGTCAGTCGTCTCGACCGCGGTGGAGAACGCTCCCCCACCGCAGGCGGTCAAGGCCAGGAAGCCCAACAACACGCGCCCTCCGTGCCTACAAGGGAAGCCCCGTTTCGGGGGCGTCCATGCCGATCATGCCCTGAGAAGTCGACCTGCTGCACGTCCTTGCCCTGTCGAACCCGACGTCTTAGACTGAATGACTATTCATTCATCTGGCAAACGAACCGAGGTGCCCATGAGCGCAACCGAATACAGCCTGGATCTTCGCGACATCCGCTTCGTCCTCTTCGAGCAGCTGAAGGTGGACGAAGCGCTCAAGAACGTGCCCAAGTACGCGGACTTCGACCGCGACCTGTACGAGACCATGCTCGAGAGCGCCGCGGACATCGCGCGCAACGTCCTCGCCCCCATCAACAAGGTGGGTGACCGTGAGGGCTGCAAGTTCGACGGCAAGGGCAACGTCACCACGCCTCCCGGCTTCAAGGAAGCCTACAAGACGCTCGCCGAGGCCGGGCTCGTCGCGGCGGGCATGAGCCCCGAGCACGGCGGCGTGGGCCTGCCCCACGCGATCGACGTGGCGATGCACGAGATGCTCACGGGGTCGAACACCGCGTTCAGCATCTACCCGGGCCTGTCCCGCGCCGCGGCGAACCTGTTGGCGTCCCACTACACGCCCGAGTGGCTGCGCGACATCGTCGTGCCGCGCCTCGTCGGCGGGCAGTGGGGCGGGACCATGTGCCTCACCGAGGCTGGCGCCGGTAGCGCCGTCGGTGACAACCGCACCCGTGCCGAGCGCACCGAGGTCGAGGGGCTCTACCTCCTGACGGGGGAGAAGATCTTCATCTCCGGCGGCGACAACGACATGACCGAGAACATCTGCCACCTCGTGCTGGCCCGCGCGCCCGACGCGCCCGCCGGCACCCGCGGCATCTCGATCTTCCTCGTGCCGAAGTTCAACTTCGACGAGACGGGCACCCTTGGTGAGCGCAACGACATCTACGTCGTCGGCATCGAGCACAAGATGGGCATCAACGGGTCCGCCACGTGCAGCGTGGCGCTCGGCGCGAACGGCCCGTGCAAGGGGTGGCGCCTCGGCAAGGAAGGCCAGGGCATGGAGATCATGTTCCACATGATGAACGAGGCCCGCATCGGCGTCGGCATCCAGGCCGTCTCCACGGCCTCGTCGAGCTGGCTCAACGCGCTGGCCTACTCCCAGGACCGCGTGCAGGGCTCGTCCATCGAGAGCATGCGCGAGTCCGACCCCCCGCGCGTCACGATCAACCAGCACCCCGACGTGCGCCGCATGCTCATGACGATGAAGGTGCAGGTCGAGACGATGCGCTCGCTCGTCTACAGCGTGGCCAACCGTCTGGACCGCGCGGAGCACGGCGCGGAGGACGAGCGCGACTACCTCCTCGGCCTCGTCGAGCTCATGACCCCGATCGTGAAGTCGCACGGCTCGGACGTGGGCTTTGACGTGTGCTGCATGGCCGTGCAGGTGTACGGCGGGTACGGCTACACCGGCGAGTACCCGGTCGAGCAGAACCTGCGGGACTCGAAGATCAACTCGATCTACGAGGGCACCAACGGCATCCAGGCGATGGACCTCCTCGGCCGCAAGATGCGCAAGGGCAACGGCGCGCTGTTCATGTCGTGGCTCAACGAGTGCAACCTCGAGCTCGAGGCCGCCAAGGCCACGAAGCGCCTGGATGACGAGGTGAGCGCCCTCGAGCGCGCGCGCGACCAGCTCGGTCAGACCGCGATGTACCTCGGTGGCCTCGGCATGCAGGGCAACCTGAAGGGCGCGATGCTCCAGAGCTCGCCGTTCCTCACCTTGTTCGGCACCGTGGTGCTGGGCCTGCACGCCATCTGGCAGGGCCGCATCGCGCTCGAGGCGCTCGACGCCGGGGGCGTCAGCGCCGCCGACCAGAAGTTCTACCGGGGCAAGGTGCTCAACGCCAAGTTCTACGCCAAGAACATCCTCCCCAAGGCCACGGCGCTCGCGAAGACCATCCAGGCGGGCGACGAGTCCTGCCTCGAGCCGGGCCTGTTCGAGGCCTAGTTCAGTTGGGCCTCGGCTGGTGACGAAGTGCCACGCCGAGGCCTCCCACCCTGCACGCACGCCGCGAACGCGGTAATGTGAGCAGCGTCACAGGTACGTCATGGCCGGGGTTCTCGACGGTCTGAAATTCCTCTCGCAGAGCTTCCGCAACGGCACGACGGTTGGCGCCGTCTGGCCGTCGAGCCGGGGCCTCTGCGAGGCGATGGTGCGTCCCGTGGTGGGCGGCGCCGGTGGTCCCCTGCGCGTGCTCGAGGTGGGCGCGGGCGTGGGCCCTGTCACCACCGAGCTGACGCAGCGCCTGCTCCCGGGCGATCACCTGGATGTCGTGGAGCTGAACCCCGCGTTCTGCACCACCCTGCACCAGCGGTTCGACGGCGCCTCGCCGGTGGCCCCGATCATCCACAACGCGGACATCCTCGAGTTCGATCCCGGGTTCCGCTACAACCACATCGTGAGCGGGCTCCCGCTCGCGAACTTCCCGGCCGAGCTCTCCGAGGCGATCTACACGCGCTTCTTCGAGTTGTTGGAGCCGGGTGGCACGCTCATCATGTTCCACCACCTCCTCGGTCGAGAGGTGCTCCGCATGTTCGGGGGCACCAAGGACCGCAAGCGCGCGCAGCAGCTGATGGAGCTCGAAGAGCGCCTCGCACCGCTCGTGGTCGGCAGCCGCAACGTGCTGCTGAACATGCCGCCCGCCCGCGTGCTCGTGCGGCGCCGCCCCTTCGAGCTGGATCGTCGGGCGAGCTGACCCGGGCCTCCCGAGGCGCCGCCCGCCGCCGGGAGGTCGATCCACACGTCGCCCTCGGGCTCGGGCCCGTCCGGTCGGCTAAGGACATGCGGTCCCCTCCCCCCCCCCGGAGCCCATGGCCGTGCGGCCCGCCCGATCCGCGACCGCGTTGTCCTCCCGGCTCCCACAGTCGGCACTCTCGCTTGCGCTCAGCCTGGGGCTGCACCTCGCGCTGACGGCCCCGCTCCTGCTGATCTGGTGGCTGAGCCCCGACCCGCCGGAGGAGACCCCGGGAGAAGAGGGCACCGTGGAGGGCCCGGCGGGCAACGACGGCGGGGAGGTCCCCCTCGGGGAGCCCGAGCCCGTGCGGGTCTCGATGTACGTCGAGCCCACGGAGGCCACGGCCGCGGCGGAGGCCGAGGTCGTCAGCGGGCCGGGGCCCACCCCCGCGAACACGACGAAGGCCGCGGCCTCGGCCACGCAGGGCGCCGAGGATGGCGATCCGGACGCGACCCAGAGCACGGCCGCCAAGCGGCTGGGCGTCAAGGGGGTACGGCCGCGCGGCAACCGCGCGCCGTGCGAGCCCATCGAAGAGATCACCGCCCTGGGCGACGACAAGTGGCGCGTCGAGCGGGGTGTGCTCGACTACTACGCGGCGCACCTGAGGGAGTTGGAGAAGCACGTCGGCGTGAACACCCACATCGGGACGGACGGACGGCCCGACGGCGCGCGCATCTTCCTGCCGCGGTGCAGCCTCCTCCGGCAGGCAGGCCTGCGCCACGGCGACATCGTCAACACCATCAACGATCGCCGCGTCGCGACGTTGACGGACGGCATCGCCGCCTACCTGTTCCTGCGGAACGACGAGCACCTCCGCGTGGAGGTCACCCGCAAGAACGGCGACAAGATCACGCTGCGGTACCGGCTGAAGCGGTAGCCAGGCCGGCCCTCGCCCGGCCTGTGGTCGCGATCTGGTCGACACGTGCGAGCGCCGGCCTGGCCATCCAGCGCCCGCCTACTTCTTCGCTGGTGCGCTGCCCTTCGCGGGCGCCTTCGCGCCCTTGGGGGGCGCCTTCCCCACCGGGGGCGCCTTCCCCACCGGGGCCGCGGCCGTGGCGCCCGCTGCGGCATCCGGCTTCGGCGGCGGCACGACCTTCTTGCCCTCGCGCCAGTCCTCGGTCCTAAGCTCGGCGCCCGCTTCATCCCAGAAGGTCCACCGGCCGACCATGCGGCCCTCGGCGTCGACCTGCCCCACGACCGCGGGCTTGCCGTTCTCGTGGAAGGTCTCCCACTTCCCGACCCGAGCGCCTCGCTTCTCGAGCACGCCGAACCCGGGTACGCCGCCCGTCCACGTCCCGCGCTCGGCCACCTGCCCGTTCGCGTGGAAGCGCTCCCACACCCCGAACATCTCGCCGTCTCGCACCTGGCCCGCGATCACCTTCGCGCCGGTCGGGGCGTAGGCGATCCAGGCGCCGCTCATCTTCCCGCGGGCCCACGTCACCTCGGTCTCCTTGGTGCCGTTCGGGCGCCACGTCGTCCAGAGGCCGTCCTCCCGGTCCTCGGCGTAGGCGCCCTCGCGGTGCTTCTTGCCGTCGGGGAACAGCTCGGTCCACAGGCCGTCGCGCTTGCCGAACGTGTACGGGCCGCTCGCGACGGCCTTGCCGTCCGCGGTGGCGATCGCCCAGGCGCCGTGCCGCTGGTTGTCCACGTACCCGCCTCGCTCGCGCTGCCCGGCATCCGACCACTCGGTCCAGGTGCCGGTCTTCCGCCCCATGACGTAGGCGCCCTCCGAGAGGCGGCCCTGGTCGTCCACCTCGATCCACGCGCCGTCGCGCGTCCCCATGATCCAGCCGCCCTGCTGGCGGACCCGCCCGGTCTCGTCCCACGCGCTCGAGGGGCCGTTGCGCACCCCGAGCGTCCAGGTCGCCTCGTCCTTCTTCAACCCGCTCGCGTGGAATTCGACGCTCGTGCCGACCTGCACGCCCTTCTTGTAGGTGGTCGAGAGCCGCGGCTTCCCGTCCGGCCACCAGGTCTCGAGCCGCCCTTGGCGCACGCCGTCCTTCCAGCCGGACACCTCGGTCGGCGTGCCGGACTCGGCCCAGGCCGACCACGTCCCCACCTTGCGGCCCGCCGCGTAGCGCCCCTGGACGCGGACCTGCCCGTTTGCGTGCCACTCCCGGTACCCGCCGTCGCGCAGTCCGGCGGCGAACGCGGCCTCGACCCGGTGCGCACCCGCGGGGTACCAGGCGCGGTAGGGGCCGCTCGGGGCGCCATCGGCGGCGACACAGTAGCGCTCGGTGTCGTCAGGGGGGAGCCGACCGCGGGGCGTGGTGCCGTCCGGGCAGGACACAGGGGTCGGCTCGACCGCCCAGGCGATGGACAACAGCGCGAGCAACAGCATGGCGGGCCTCCGAACGGTTCGGAGGTATCCCGCGCGCCGCTCGGAGGGTCAGCGAGCCGACTACTCGAACGCCGGGATCCCCGTGATCCAGCGCCCCAGGATGAGGTTGTGGATGTCGTGCGTGCCCTCGTAGGTCTTCACGGACTCGAGGTTCGCCATGTGGCGCATCACCGGGTACTCGTCGAGGATGCCGTTCGCCCCGTGGATGTCGCGGGACTCCCGCGCGATCTGCAAGGCGATGTCGACGTTGTTCATCTTCGCGAGCGAGATCTGCTCGGGGATGATCGTGCCCGCGTCCTTGAGGCGGCCAAGCTGCAGCGAGAGGAGCTGGGCCTTCGTGATCTCGCGGAGCATCCACGCCAGCTTGTTCTGCACGAGCTGGAAGCTGGCGATCGGCTTGCCGAACTGGATGCGGGAGAGGCTGTACTCGCGCGCGCTGTGGAAGCAGGCCATGGCCGCGCCGATCGCGCCCCAGGAGATGCCGTAGCGGGCGTTGTTGAGGCAGGAGAAGGGGCCCTTCAGGCCCTTCACGTGCGGAAGGATGCGGTCCTTCGGGATGCGGCAGTCGAGGAACACGAGCTCGGACGTGACGCTCGCCTTCAGCGAGTGCTTGCCGTGCATCTCGGGGGCGCTGAAGCCGGGGTCACCCTTCTCGACGATGAAGCCGCGGATCACGCCGTCGAGCTTCGCCCAGACGATCGCGAGGTCGGCGATCGTGCCGTTCGTGATCCACATCTTGGCGCCGTTGAGGACGTAGCTGTCGCCGTCGTCCACCGCGCGCGTGACCATGTCGCCGGGGTTGCTGCCGTAGTCCGGCTCGGTGAGGCCGAAGCAGCCGATGAGCTTCCCCTGCGCCATGCCGGGCAGGTACTTGTTCTTGTGCTCCTCCGTCCCGAACGCGTGGATCGGGTACATGCAGAGGCTCGTCTGCACGCTCGCAAAGCTGCGAATGCCGGAGTCGCCGCGCTCGAGCTCCTGCGCCACGAGCCCGTAGGACACGTTGCTCATGCCCGGGCAGCCGTAGCCCTTGAGGTTCACGCCGAGGAGCCCCATCTCGCCCATCTGGGCGACGAGGTGGCGGGGGAACGTGCCCGCGCGGCAGTGCCCTTCGATGATGGGGATGACGTTGTCATCGACCCAGCCCCGAACGGCGTCGCGCACCATGCGCTCGTCCTCGGACAAGAGGCTGTCGATGTTGTAGAGGTCGACACCGTCGAACTTACGCATGAGCGACTCCCGTGAGGCTGTTCAAGGAACGCGTGAAGAGGTCGACCGCGAGCACGGCCTCCTCCTCGGTGATGACGAGGCCCGGGCAGAACCGGATCGTGTTCTGACCGCACCCGAGGATGACCATGCCGTGCTTGAGGAAGGCGTCCATCACCACGTCGTTGCGCAGCTCGATGGCGCGCTCCTTCGTGGTGCGGTCCTTCACGAGCTCGACGCCGACCATCAGGCCCTGGCCGCGGATGTCGCCGACGTTCGGGTGATCCCCGAGGCGGCGCCGGAGCTCGTCCTGCAGGAACGCCCCGACCTTCGCGCTGTTCTCGACGAGCCCGCCCTCGAGGAGATCGAGCGTGGCGTTGGCCGCCGCGCAGGCGATCGGGTTGCCGCCGAAGGTGCTCGCGTGCGCCCCCGGCTTCCACTTCATGATCTCTTCGCTCGCGATGGTCGCGGAGAGCGGCATGCCGGAGGCGATGCCCTTGGCGAGCGAGATGATGTCCGGCTTCACGCCCGTGTGCTCCCACGCGAACATCTTGCCGGTGCGCCCCATGCCGCACTGCACCTCGTCGAACACGAGGAGGATGCCGTGCTTGTCGCAGAGCTCGCGGAGCTTCGGGAGGAAGTCCCCGGGGGGCACGATGTAGCCGCCCTCGCCCTGGACGGGCTCCACGAAGATCGCCGCGACGTCGGACGGCGGGGTGATCGTGCGGAACAACATCTCCAGGTGGTCCATCGCGAGCGCGGTGGCGCGCGGGCCCATCCGGTAGGAGTCCGGGTAGAGCGCGTGCGTGACGGGCAGGAAGGGCCCGAAGCCCTCCCGCTGCCGCGCCTTGGACGCCGTGAGCGACATCGCGCCGTAGGTGCGCCCGTGGAAGCTGTCGAGGAACGCGATGAACTGCGTGCGGCCCGTGTAGTAGCGGGCGAGCTTCATCGCGGCCTCGTTGGCCTCGGCCCCCGAGTTCCCGAAGTACACCCGGCACTTGTCGCCGGTGACCGGCTGCATGGCCGCGAGGCGGCCCGCGAGCTTTGCCTGGCTCGGGTAGTAGAAGTCCGTCCCGCTCATGTGGATGAGGCGCGCGGCCTGGTCCTGGATCGCCTTCACCACCACCGGGTGGCAGTGGCCCGTGCTCGTGACGGCGATGCCCGCGGACATGTCGAGGACCTCGTTCCCGTCCGGGTCGGTGATCCAGAGGCCCGCGGCCTGGTCGGCCACGAGCGGGTGGTCGCGCGTATAGGACGGCGACACGGCGCCGTTGCTGCCCTTCAGGATCTCCCGAGCGATGGGCCCGGGAAGCTCGGTTCGTAGCACCGGACGGCGGGACACGGGCACCTCTGGGGAAGGGCGCCGTCTAACGGGAATACCCGTTCCGGTCCACCGCCGCCCCCACTGCCCGTCGTCACGCAACGACGAACGCAACCGCGCGCGCGATCACGTCGGCATCGTCGAGGATCCGTTTGTGACCGAGCTTCGCCGTGGTGTGCAGGCTGGCGCCGGGCCATGCGGCGACGGTCGCCGAAGAGCCCGCGTAGGGGACCTCCTTGTCGTCGGTATCGTGGATCACGAGGAGCGGCGTCTGCATGCGCGGCGCCACCGTGGCCATGTCGAGGTCGTCCCAGCTCACCTGGAGGCGGCCTTCGATGTTGCGCTGCATCCCGTCGCGAACCTCGTCGGACAGGCCGAGCACCGCGGAGAAGGTGTGGACCCACTCGCTCGCGGCCCGCGGCGGCGCCACGAAGACCGCGCGCGCCAACGCGAGCCCGGCATCGAGCGCGAGGGCGGTCGCCGCGCCGCCCATCGAGTGCGCGATGACGGCGTGGACGGGGCTCGGGAGCGCGGCCGCGACACCGCGGACGGCCCGACCGACCTCGACGAGCGAGGACGTGCGGCCCTCGGAGGCGCCGTGCCCCGGGGCGTCGAAGGTCACGACGGCGTGGCCGGCGGCGAGGAGCCCGGGCACGAACCCGGCGAGCTGCCCACCCCGCCCGCCCCAGCCGTGCACGAGGAGGACGGTGGAGCGCGGCACGTCGGGGTGACGCAGGGGCACCCAGGTCCACGTGGCGAGCCGGAGCCCATCGACGATGACGCTGCCGGCATGGGCGGTGGCGAGGGCGGCGACCTCCTTCGGCGGCGCGGGCGGTCGCGGCGCCGTGAGGAAGAGGCGCTCGGCCCAGGCCGTGGCGAGCGGCGGCGCGAGGGTGCCGAGGGTGGCAAACCCCGCGCGGAGGTACCACGGGGCGGCGGCGGCGCGCGGCGCGACGGGCGGCGCGGGGACAGCCCCCTCCAGGGCGTCGATGGCGGCGAGGGTCTCGGAGACCCACGCGCGGAAGTCCGGATCCCGCTCGACCGCGCGAACGTTCGTGCTATTTTTCGCGGAGACGGGGAGCGACGACGACAGGGCCATGGGGCCTCCTCGAGAGAGAGAGTTCGGGGATTCAGGCGACGCGGCGCGCCGAGACGAGCAGCCGGTCGATCGCCGCGTGGGCGCGGGACGCGGCGTTGGGGGCGCCCAGCAGGCGCGCGTGGTGGTGGAAGCCCAGCGCGAAGCCCCAGAGCTCGAACGCGAGCTGCTCGGGATCGGTGTCCTCGCGGAAGTGCCCCTCCGCGATCGCGGCGCGCACGCTGTTCGCGAGCAGGTCGATCCAGTCGCGCTGGCGCTGCACCACGGCGTCCCGCAACGGGCCGGGACGATCGTCGAGCTCGGTCGACGCCGCCACGAAGAAGCACCCGCCGGGCGTGCCGGTCGCGGCGACCCACGCGACCCAGCGCTCCATCAGCGCGCGCACGCGGGGCTCGCCGCGCGGCGCCTTCAAGCCCGGCCGCACCACGAGGTCCGTGAAGCGGTCGGAAGCGGTCTCCACGACGGCGAGCTGGAGGCCCTCCTTCGACTGGAAGTGCGCGAAGAGGCCGCTCTTCGACAGGCCCAGGTCCGTCGCGAGCTGGCCGATGGAGAGGCCATCCAACCCCACGGTGGTCGCGAGGGTGGTCGCGTGCTCCAGGATGGCCTGGCGGGTGGTGTCGCCCTTTCCCATGCCCCAACAATAGCACGACCGTTCGGTCTGGCAACGAGCAAAAGCACGAGCGTGCAGTTTCCGCTCGAGGGGGGCGCGGGCGGTGCCGGGCGCCGGCAGGCGACCGGCGCCGGGGCCCCCAGAGCCGGGCCGTAGCCGGCGCCGCCTCCAGGGCGGTCGACCGCCCCGGCGGGGTTCGAGGCCCCTCCTCCTCCGTCAGCGCCGGGACGCGGTCTTCCGGAGCGCGCTCTCGACGGCCACGAGCAGCTCGTCCGCCCGGTACGGCTTCTCGAGGAACGCGGCACCCTCGAGGTCACGCACCACGATCGAGGCGTCCGTGCAGCCCGACACCACGACGATCGGGAGGTTCGGCCAGCGCTCCCGCGCGGCGCGGGCCAGCTCCGCGCCCGACATCTCGGGCATCCGCTGGTCGACGAGCAGGAGGTCGAACACGTCCCCGCGCTGGAGCCGCTCGAGCGCGGCCCGCCCGCTCCTCGCGCCGGCCACCCGGTAGCCGAGGGCCTCGAGGTGGAGCATCGTGACCTCGCGCACGTCGTCCTGATCGTCGACCACGAGCACGCTCGCGGCGCGCCGCGTGGCGCTCGTCTTCGGGCGGCGGTCACGCTCGGGCGCGCCGGCGACGGGGCTGCGCGGGAGGTACAACACGACGGTGGTGCCCTTCCCCACCGCGCTCTCGATGTGGAGGCCACCACCCGATTGCCGCGCGAATCCGTAGGCTTGGGAGAGCCCGAGCCCGCTCCCCTTGCCGATGTCCTTGGTGGTGAAGAACGGCTCGCACGCGCGCGCCAGGACCTCGTCGCTCATCCCCGTCCCCTCGTCGGCCACCGAGAGCCGCACGTACTCCCCCGGCGCCAACTCGAGGTCCGGGGGGGCGTGCGCCGCGAGCACGTTCTCGGAGGAGATCCGGACGACGCCGCCGGAGGGCATGGCGTCCCGCGCGTTGATGGCGAGGTTGAGGACGACCAGCTCGACCTGCGTGGGGTCCACCAGGGCGGGCCAGAGCGCCGGATCGAAGCTCGTCACCACCTGGACCGTGCTCCCGAGCGTACGGCGCAGCAGGTCGGCCATGCCGCCGAGGAGCCGGTTGAGATCGACGGCGCTCGGCGCGAGGTGCTGCTTCCGCGAGAAGGCCAGCATCTGCTTGTTGAGCTGGGCACCCCGGAGCGCGGCGGCGGCCGCGGCCTTCACGCGCTGACGGGCGACCTCGTCGAGGGGCGCCTTCTCGATGAGCGCGAGGTTGCCGAGGATGGCGGCGAGGAGGTTGTTGGAGTCGTGCGCCAGCCCGGAGGCGAGCTGCCCGACGGCCTCCAGCTTCTGCGCGTGCAACAAAGCGTCCTCCGCTCGCTCCCGCTCCTGCGCCTCCGCGACGAGCCGCGCGTTGGCCTCCTGGAGCTCCCGCGTGCGCTCGAGGACGCGGAGCTCGAGCTCCTCGCTCAGGGCCCGATACCGCAGCTCGCTCGCGACGACGGCACCCTCGGCGGCCTTGGTCTCGGTGATGTCGACCAGCACGTTGAGCGCGCCGACGAAGGTGCCGTCCGCATCGTACAGCGGCGTCGGGAACGGCAGGAACGGGATGCGGGTCCCGTCCGGGCGCTCGAGGACGGCGTCTTGCCCCCGGCACGCCACCCGCTCGCGGAGCGTCCGCGCCATCGGGCTCTCGTCGTGCGCCATGGGGTGGCCGTCGGGCCAGTAGAGCCGCCAGCTCACGCACCACTCGTCGCTGTTCAGCGTGGGGCTGCGCCCCGCGAGCACGGCGGCCGCGCGGTTGTAGTAGGTGATCCGGCCCGCGGCGTCCGTCGTGTAGATGGCCGCCGGCGACTCGTCCAGCACCCGCCGGTACCAGGCTTCGCCCCGGCGCCCCGCATGAACGGCAGCCAGGAACTGTGGTTCTCCGGTACGCCCCATCGCCATCGGATGTTCCATCCTTTCGGCCGGACCGGTGAGGTCGCCCCGCGCCCCGTCCGACAAGCGTACGAATGTAGGCACCCGCACGTCAAGTCACGGACCGGGGCAGGCGATGGCGGTCGCTCGCGCACCGCTCGGAGCCCGCCCGGATAGAATGGCCGATGCCTCGCCACTACTTGCTTGACGGCGCGCCCTGCCCCGAAGGTCGCGGTGCGCTCCCCCTCGACGATCCGGGGCTGACCCTCGGGATGGCCGTGTTCGAGACGCTCCGCACGTACGGGCGGCGGCCGTTCGGCGTGGACACCCACCTCGCCCGGCTCGGCGCGAGCGCGCGCTTCTGCGACATCGCGTGGGACGATGCCATCGTGGCGGCCGTCCGCAGCGAGCTGTCGACGGTCGCCGCGGCCATCCCCGGCGAGAGCAAGCTCAACGTCCTGCTGACCGGCGGGGGCCACCGCATCGTGAAGGGCGAGGATCTCGACCTCTCCCGCGCCGGCGCGCCCGTTCGCGTCGCGACGCGGGCCTGGGCCCCCTCCCCCTGGCTGCCCGGCCGCGTGAAGCACACGAGCCGCATGGCATGGGTCCTCGCGGCCCGCCACGCCGGCGTGGACGAGGTCATCTGGGTGGCACCCGACGGCGTGTGGACCGAGGCCAACCGCAGCAACGTCTTCGTCGTGCGTGGCGGCGTGCTCCGGACCCCACCCGACGACGGGCGGATCCTCCAGGGCGTGACCCGCGACGCCGTGATCGCGGCCGCGCACGCGCTGGGGATGGAGGTCCGCGAGGAGCTCGTCCCCGCGGGGCCGTGCGAGGAGCTCTACCTCTGCTCGACGCTCAAGGAGCTCGCGCCCGTCGTGGAGATCGACGGGTACCCGGGGCCCGGCGGCGGGCCGGTCGGCGCGGCGGTGCTCGCCGAGTTTCGTCGTCAGGCAGTGGTGCGCGCGGGGCGCTGACCGTGCCCGTCAGCGGGGGATGTTCGGCCGGACCTGGTCCTCGGTGAGCCCGTCGGGGACGGTGAGCCCGCGCGTGTAGGTGCAGCCGTTCTCCATCAGCGTGCCGTCCACCGTGGAGGTGACCTCGGTGGGGTGCGGCGACCCGGGGGCCGTGGGCGCGCCGATCTCGCGGAGGAGGAGCTTGTTGCCCTCCTGCTTCCAGATCCCGGCGTAGCCGACGATGCCGGACCACACGCACTGCGTGTTCAGCGGGCAGGGCGAGACGAGGTCGATGCCGGCGTAGCTGTTGTCGTTCTCGAACCGGAGGTTGCGCGCGAAGCTGCGCCCGGCGCAGCCCGTGCTCGTCCAGTCCCCGGTGAAGGCCACGCCGGGCACCTCGCCGAGCATCGTGGGCACCATCGGGACATCGGTCCCGATCGGGATGCCCGTGCCCGCGATGGTGGTGGGGGGCGGCGCGGGATCGGTGGCGCAGGCGAGCGCGAGCAGGAGGATCACTCGGTCACCGTGAGCTGGAACGCGATCCACTCGGCGCCGTACACGTTGGCGATGATGCCCTGGGCGGCGTCGTACGTCTCGTCCCCCGTGCCCTCGTCGAAGTGGAAGAGGGCGAGGGTGTCCGCGTCCTCGTCGAAGGGGCCGGACGGCGGCGTGAAGCCCCCGACCTCGTAGCGCACGCGCGTGGAGATGCGCACCTCGTCGAGGAGGCCCTCGTAGGCGTTGACGTCGCCGTCGCACCCGATGCGGAGGGTGGAGCTCGGCGCCGCGGGGGCGGTGCCCGCCACGAAGGCCTGCCGCACGCCGTCGACGTAGAGGCTGGCGGTCGTGCCGTCCCACGTGCCGGCGAGGTGGTGGAGCACGCCGTCCATCACCGACACGACGGAGCTGGCGCCGGTCGTGGCGTCCCCGACGGAGAACGCGGTGTCTCCGCCGAAGACCTCGCCGATGGTGAACGCGCCGGGCCAGCTCACCACGGGCCGGGCGCGGTCCGCCGGCTCGGGCTCGCCGCGGATCCAGGCGTCGACCGTGAAGGTCTCGGTGGGCGTGAGGTCGCCCATGTCGACCTCGACGCAGTCTTCCCCGCCGTCGTAGGCGAGGGCGAACGGTCCGGAAACGGCTTCGGGACCACAGGCAAGCAAGGTGAGGATCAGCACGGGGCGAGGATATCCGTCCGCGACCGCGCGGGCATGCGGGGACCCCAGGATCCGCGGCCGGCCGCCCTATGGTTCGGGCGTGGGAGGGGCCGGGGACGCCGCTTCTGGGAGGGCGTCGCCTACCGGGCGCTTGAACAGGAGCGGCTTGACCTCCGAACCCGGCGGCGGCGCGAGGACGAACGCGGTGTCCGGCGGAGCGGCGGGCTTCCACTCGTCGAATTCCAGCGTGGCCGTGATCCGCTGCTGCGGCAGCACCGCGACGAGCTCCTCCGGCCATTCCCGGCCCTGCACCCGCGCGTCGAGCAAGGCGGCGCCGGCTTCGTCGGCCAGGGCGAGCGCGACGAGGTGGGCGGTGCGGGGGTCGAGCGTGGCGTCGACGTGGCTCTGGCCGGGGCCGGTCCACCGGAACTCGGGCACGCCCTCGCGCCGGAGGAGGTCGGGGGTGCCGAGCGCGGGCAGGCGGCCGAGGAGGAGCGACGCCAGGGCCTCCAAGCCGGCCTCGCCGCCGGTGTAGGCGGACAGCGTCGCGTCGGCCTGATCGGCCACGTAGACCTGGTTCTTCCCCGCGAGCCACGTGGTGAGGCGCGTACCGTCGCTGACGACGACGACCTGGGCCGGGCCGATGGGGCCGCGCACCTCGATGCGGAAGCGGTCGGGCGGCGCGACGATGACGACGCCCTGGGCCGAGACGTGCTGTTCCGGGAGCTCGACGCGGAGGTCGAAGGTCGCGGCGGAGGGGCCGGGCGCGGCCTCGGTGGCGGCGCGCTCGAGGAGCGCCGCGGGGTCGATGGGGCCGAGCGGGAGCTCCGGGGGTGGGGCCTTGGGCGGGCACCCGGCGAGCGCGAGGAGCAGCGGCAGGAGGACGGCGGGACGGATCATGGTCGGATGCGCTCCTCGATGGCGTTCGCCTGGGCGTCGCGCCCGACGGCCCGGTAGGCCTCGGCCAGGGAGGCGAGCAGCGCGTCGTCCGCCGGGGCGTAGCGGCAGGCCTCCTCCAGCGCCTCGACGGCGCGGAGCGGCTGCTTCAGCGCGTACTCGACGCGCCCCAGGGCCGCGAGCAGCTCGGCGTCGGCGGGCTGGCGCTCCAGCGCGGCCAGGACCCAGCCGCGCACCTGGCGGAGGCGGTCGGCGGGGCCGTCGATGCCGACAGTGCGGACGTACCAGCGCACCGCGCGCGCGTCGGCGGGATCGAGCCGGATCGCCTCGCGCATCGCGAGGAGGGCGGCCTCGGCCTGCTGGTCGGCGGCCTGGGCGAGGCCCAGCTCGGCGCGCAGGGACGCGCTGCGCGGGAAGTGGTCGACGCCGCGGGTGAGCCAGTCGACGGCGTCCCGCCCTTGCCCGGCCTCGCGCAGGAGCGCGCCGCCGACGATCCAGCTCTCCGGCTGGGTGAGGCCGGCGGCCCGGAGCGCGGCGAGGGCCCCCTCGACGTCCCCGAGGCCGGCGAGCGAGCGGGCGCGGGTGCGGGCGCGGGCCTCCGGATCGAGCATGGCCATGCGATCCACCGCGGCGAGCATGGCCTCGCGGTGGTTGTCCGCGGCCTCGACCGCCACGAGCGCGCCGAGGAGCGCGTAGTCGTCCGGGAGCGCGGCGAGGGCGTGGTCGATCACCGCGCGCGCTTCGGGCAGGCGCCCCAGGTCGATGTAGAGCCGCGCGCGGAGGGCGTAGGCGTCGGCGCGGGAGGGGCCGGACTCGGGCACCTCGAGCCCCTGGAGGGCCTCGGCGGAGCGCCCGGCGGCGCGCAGGATGCGGGCGCGGTGGTAGGCGGCGTCCGCCAGCGTCGGCTTGCAGGCGCGGCCGGCATCGATCGCGGCCCGGGCCTCGTCGTGCCGCCCGAGCGCGCTGTAGGCGTCGGCCAGCCAGAGCTTGACCTGCGCTTCGCGCCCGCCGAGGAGGCCGTCGAGGGCCTCGAGCGCCTCGGCCGCCCGCACCTGGTCCCGCGCGGAGGCGGCGAGGTGGTAGGTGCGCAGGAGCACGTCGGTGTCGCGCGGCGCGAGCCGGTGGAGGACCGCGAGCCGCGCCAGCCCCTGGCGGTACAACCCGCTGCCGGTGACCGCGGTGAGGTACTCGTCGAGGAGCCGGGCGTCGCCCGGGGCGCGAACGAGGGCCTCGCCGAGGTCCGCCACGGCGCCGGGGAGGTCCCCCACGAGGAGGCGCAGACGACCACGCTCGCGCAACGGCTCGAGGTCGGTGAGCGGGATCGCCGACCACGTGTGGACCGTACTCGTTGCAAGCGGATCTTGCCTTGCGACGAGGAGCCGGCACAGGGGAGCGAGGGCCTCGGTGCCGCCGCCGTGATCGACGGCCTCCACGTAGGCGTCGATCGCCGACTTCACGTCGCCGTCCTCCATCGCGACGTCGCCGAGGCGGGTCCAGGTCTCCGGGAGGTCGGGCCCCAGGCGCACGGCCTCCTGGACGCGGCGCCGGGCCTCGGCCTCCTCTCCCGCGCCCGCCGCGGCGTCCGCCAGGGCCAGCCAGATCCACGGCGAGTTCGGATCGTGGAGGAGCGCGGTCTGGAGCGCGGCGTCCGCCGCAGCCCAGTCAGCGTCCTCCAGGGCGAGGCGCCCCACGAGGTAGTGGTAGCGGGCCCGCGCGGGCACGCCGGCGGTGGCCGTGTGCGCCACGGGAGCGGGCGGCGGCGCGATGCGTGTCAGCACCCCGCCGCACCCGAGCAGCGCTGCTACAACCCACGCGCCCATAGGATCTCCGCCGCTCGACCGATCGGCCAGCGGCCCGCCAGGATGCACACCGCGAACGCCATCCCCACCGGCAGGATTGCCCAGGGCCAGGACTGGCCGCCGGCCCGCAAGTACAGCCACACGCCCGCCGCGAGGAGCGTAAGCACGACAAACACGAGCACCAGCGCCACGACCATGAAGAGGACGGCCGCGGGGCTCGAAGCCGCCCGGGCCGCGGTGTCCGCTCGGAAGTCCGGCCACAGGGCGCCCATCGCGATGGCGAGCCCGGAGATCCCGTAGGCGAGCGCCACGGTGGTCGCGGCCTCGAGCGCGAGGAGCCCCGCGGGCGCCTCCAGGAGGAGGCCGCTCCCGACGACCACCACCATGCCCACGACGGTCATCGGGATGATGCCGAGCACGCCCTTCGCGCGGAGCATCACCGCGGGCTCGATCGGAGCCCCGCGGAGCACCCACCAGGCGCGCCCCTCGCGGCTCACCGCCGTGAACTGGAACCGCGCGGCGATCGCCGCCATCACGAACCCGCCCATCCCCAGGTTCAGGAACGCGACCGCCTGCTTCATCGCGCGGAGCACGGCGCCCTGAAAGGAGCTGATGGGCAGGGAGTGGATACTGACGAGGTAGATGGCGCACACCCCGGTCAGCAGGAACACCTGGGACCACTGCGAGGGATCGCGGGCGAAGATCCGGAACTCCTTCCCGGCCATGGCCCGCCACGACGGCGGGAGCACGCGCACCATCCAGTCGAACCCGGACGACCGGTAGAAGCGCGCCGCCCGGGCCTCTTGCGACAGCGACCAGCCCGTGTCGAAGCCCCACGCGACGGTCCACCGGGCGATCCCGGCGCTCGCGAGGGCGCCGGTCACGAGGAGCGCGGCCTCGATCCAGGGGAACGGGCTGTAGAGCAGGGTCGCGGCGAGGACCTCGCTGGCCCAGCGGGGCGGGAACAGCGTCGGCGCGGGGAGCTGGAGCTCGGAGAGGTAGGCCGCGAGCGACTCGAACTCCTGCGCGTTGACGAGCCGCTCGGGCCGCAGCGCCCGCATCTGCACGAAGAGCCCGGCGATCAGCATCAGCGCGAGCGACACCATGGCGTCCCGCGTGCGCTGCGCCGAGTAGCGGTTCACCATCAAGGTCGCGGTCACGACGCCGAAGCTCGTCGCCATCACCAGGAGCGAGGGGATCGCGACCAGGAGCGCGAAGTAGTAGGTCGGCCCCGCGTCCATCCGGAGCCCGTACGCGAGGAACAACGGCAGGCCGAAGATCGCCATCATCCAGCTCGACTGGACGAGCGTGTCAAGAAAACGGCCGTAGTGGAACGTGGTCCGGCTGACGGGGAGGCCCATGATGAGCCCGAGGTCGTCCGACAGGTAGTAGGTCGAGAGCGCGGCGATGACGTTCGAGAACGTCAGCAGGACAAAAAGGCTCGCGAGGAACATCTCCAGGAGCTTCCGCGCCAGGAACGGTCCGAAGCCCTCGATGACCCAGAACTGCCCGACCATGTAGTACATGAGCGCGAACAGGCCGAGCCAGAACAGGAAGCCGCCGAGCGCGAGCCCCGCGTACAACCCTCGCCGCTCGCTCCTGGCCAGCGTGTTGCGCGCGCCGAGGAAGCGAGGCGACAGGAGCGTCGCGAGGGCGGACACCTAGCGGGCGCCCATGCCGAGCATTAGCGGCCGCCTCGGCTGGGATCGTCCGAGGGGGCCTTCCAGGCCGCGCCGTTCTCGTCCCGACCGCGCTCGACCGTGGCGCGGATGTACGCGCGGAGGAGCGCGTTCCGCTGTGCGCCGCCGAGGAGGACGCGCAGATCCTCGTAGAGCTGGGGATCCCGCACGAGCAGGCCGGCCGTGCCCTCGCCGGCGTTCACGGCGTCCGTGATGCCGCGGAGCGACACCGCCGCGCCCTGGAGCTCCTTCACGATCCGCGCACCCTCCGGATCGTAGAGGAGCGAGTGCGCCATGGAGTCCTTCGTGCGCACGTCTCCGATGAGGCCCTCGACCGCGGCCACGGCATCCGAGATGCGGGTGGTCAGCACGTCGCCGTTCTTGCCGTAGAGCAAGGAGGTGACGAGGCCGTCCCCCGTCTTGACCTGCCGGGTGATGTCCTTCACGTCCGCGGTGATGCCGTCCACATTGGCGAGGATCGAGGTGACCTTCGCCGCCGCCGCCTTGTCGTACACGAGCGTGTGGATGATGCCCTTGCCTTCCTTCGCGTCCGCGAGGAGGAGGCCGATGTTCTCGATGCTCTTGGCGATCTCGGCGCGGCTCGCGGCCTCGTCACTGCCGAGCATCAAGTCGACCTTCTTCGAGATGCTCGACGCGTTCGCGACGATCTCGGTCGCCTTGTCGGCGTAGGAGAGCATGTCGAGCGCCGCCACGCCCTTGATGTGGGCGTCATCCGCCAGCGCGATCTTGTCGGCCGAGCCGACGGTGATGCTCACGTACATGTCCCCGAGGACGCCGATCTGCTGGATCGTGGCGACCGAGTCCTCGCGGATGCGGGGCTGGTACTCGTCCCGGATCCGGAGGTCGACCTCGATCTCCTTGACCTGCTCGTCCTTCGAGAATTCGACGCGGGAGACCTCCCCTACGTCCATGCCGGCAAGGCGCACCACGGCCCCCACCTTCATGCCCTTCACGTCCTGGTAGCTCGTGTGGAGCAGGTAGTTCTTCGCGAAGATGTCTTCGCCCCCGCCGAGGATGAAGGACGCGGCGGCGATGAGGGCAAGGAAGACAAGGACGAACAGGCCGACCTTGATTTCCTGGGTGAGGTTGCGTTCCACGGCGGCAACATAGCCCGGGTTCCGGGGCGCGGTCAGCGGAGCGGGATCTCGATCGCCTCGTCGCCGCGCGTCGCGCAGACGCGGACGTGGCCGCCATCCACCACGAACGCCGTCGGATCCACGGACCACCCGCCGCCGTCCTTCCGGTCGAGCATCCGCTGCAATTTCTTCGCCCGCCACGTGTACCAGCGGGGGTCGTAGGCCTCCAGCGTGGTCGGCGCGTGGGTCGCCAGGTCATACGTGACGCAGCGCGTGACCACCTCGTGGTCGGGACAGCATCCCCACTCGGTGAGGCGCACGGAGAGGTACGGCCCGTCCTCCCCGAGGATGTCGACCATCCGCGCGAACTCGAACGGAGCGCCACACCACTGCTCGCCTTCCGGGACCTCCGCGGCCCACACCGGCTTGCCGTCGAAGTAGAGCGACTCGGCCTCCCACGCGCACCAGATCCCCGCTGGCGTCATGTCCTCCTTGCGGACGAACGCGACCTCCCACTTCGCGGCTGGCGGCGGGTGGGGGCGGGTGTGGACGAAGGGTGCGATGAGCCAGAGCACGGATCCCTCTGCGTGGCGACGTTCAGGGCAGCGCCCGTAACCGCTCCACGAGGTCATCCACGACGCGGAGCGTGAGGCCCCAGATGAACGTCCCGTCGAGCCGCATGCAGGGGAGCACGCGCTCGATGCCGTGCCCCCGGTAGGTGAACTCCTCGCGCCCTTCCCCCGCCAGGATCCGCGCCAGGGCCAGGCGATGGACGGACGCGACCTCCTCGCTCATGGTGAACGCGGGCCAGGTGTCCACCCGGAAGACGAAGGGGTGGATGCCGAAGCCCTTCGAGGGGATGCGCAGCGGCGAGACCATCGGCGAGAGCGCGCCGAGGAAGGTCGCGCCGGAGAGATCGAGCCCGACCTCCTCGAAGGTCTCCCGCTCGGCCGTGGCACGGGGATGGCCGTCCGCCGGCTCCTCGCGACCCCCGGGGAACGCCATGTCTCCGCTCCAGGGGTCCCCGATGCGCTCGGCGCGCCGGATGAAGAGGAGGTCGTCCTCCGGGCCCACCACGACCGCCACCGCAGAGCGGGTTCGGAGAGGCTCGGGGTCCGGCAGGGCGGGGGGCAGGTTCAGGCGTAAGAGGCGCGACACCCTGACGACGTAGCGTGATCCATGCTAGGTAGCCGGGCCCGCGGGCATCGTTCGCCGCGGTCCCGGTCCGCGGAGGGCTCCGCGAAAGGACGCTGGTGGCAGACGGCCTCGATATCGACCTCCGCAAGGACCTCCCGAAGGATCAGCTCCCCGACACGCGCCCGATCTGGCGGCGCGTGGTGGACTGGTTCGTCGATCTCGTGCAGTCCTGGGGTCCCGCGATCCTCATCGTGCTCGTCATCCGGTCCATCCTCGTCGAGCCCTTCCAGATCCCGTCCGGCTCGATGGTGCCGACCCTCGCGATCGGGGACTTCATCCTCGTCTCCAAGCTCGCCTACGGCGTGCGGGTGCCGTTCACGAACATCGAGATCGTCCCGCGCGGCGAGCCCGAGCGCAGCGACATCGTCGTGTTCATCCACCCGCCGACGCAGAACCCCGATCCGTGGTGCCACGTCAAGCGCTTCCCCCAGTGGGCGACCTTCGACCTGCTGCCCGGGCCCGGCCCCTGCGACACCGACTACATCAAGCGCGTCGTAGGGCTCCCCGGGGACACCGTGGAGGTGCGGGATGACGTCGTCTACGTCAACGGCCTGGAGCAGACCCGCACCTTCCAGCAGGGGTACAGCTACACCGACCAGTTCTGCCGCGCCGACGACATGCGCATGTTCGAGGAGGTCCTCGACGGCCATTCGCACCCCGTGCTCCAGAGCACGACCTACGCGCAGCGCATGGCGGACTGGGGCCCGAAGACCGTGCCGGACGGCCAGTACTTCATGATGGGCGACAACCGCGACAACTCCGCGGACAGCCGGGTGTGGGGGTTCGTGCCCCGCGACAACATCAAGGGCAAGGCGATGTTCGTCTGGCTGTCGTTCGACAGTTGCACGGGCACGCTCCCGATGGGCGACATCCGCACCGATCGCATCGGGACCGTGCTCCACTAAGGCGGCGGCGGGCTCGGCCTTCGGGCCAACCCGGGCCAGCGAGGCGACCGGAGCCGCCCTACAGCCCCATCTGCCCGCGCACGACGTTCGCGCGCGCCGTCACGTCGGAGAGCAGGGCCGCGCGGGCGGCGAGCACGTCCGAGAGCGGGAGGGTGCGCCGGGTGTCGGCCTGCACGGCGCTCACCGTGAGGTCGATGGCGGCCTGTGTCCGCGCGTTCACGTCGAGCCCCTCGTACGTCGTGAGCGCGGCCACCACGTGCTCCTTCAGGGTCACGAGGCAGGCATCGTCGTAGGCGCAGTGCACGGCGACCGTGCCCGTGACGGACTCCCAATCGAAGCCGTCGTCCCACGTCTCGTCGAGGGCCCACGGTACGTACGCGAGCCGGCCGCTGTCCTCCGGGTTCGCGTAGAGCGAGTGGTCGTCGAGGTCGTAGGGATAGCCGTCCTCGTTGCCGAGCACGATCTGCCACGCCCAGAAGTCGAGGAACTGGGGCATGTCGAGGACGCCGTTCGCGACGTCGTAGAACGGGCCGTCGCCCGTCTGGATCTCGCGGCGCGCGGCGTCGAGGGCGTCGAGGTCGCCCTCGCCGGCGCTCGAGGAGTAGTTGAGGATGCCCCCGGGGGTCAGGTCGGCGTCGTTGTTGGCCTCCCAGAGGTCCCCCTCGGGGTCCGCCCAGCGGCGCTCCACGAAGGACTCGTCGAGCTCCTCGACGTTGGCGTAGAGCCCGTAGAGCACGCCGTTGACGTACACTTCGGCGTAGTTCGCGAGGGGTGCCGGGAGCCCCGCGGCGGTCCACACCGCGGACGCCACGACCTCGCGCGCCTGGGAGGGGTCCGCCTTCATGTTGTGGAGGTTCACCCGCGACAGCCCGCCGTAGTCCTGGTCGTCGTCGAACGCGTCGAGGCGCACCTTCAAGGAGGGCTTGCCGTCGATGTCCTCGAAGGTGGAGTTGCCGCCCTTGAGCTTCACGCCCACGCCCTCGAGGCGGTACCCGTCGTGCAGGAAGACGCCCTCGACGTAGGTGTCGGGGTCCGCCCGGAGCGCGGCGAGGCCCTCCTCGGAGATCTCCAGGTCGATCCGCTGGACCTCCGCCGCGTCGAAGAACGCCGCGTACACCAGGTCGTCGTCGGGGCCGGTGTCGACCTCGCCGGTGTCGGTGTCGGTGCCCCCGGTGTCATCGGGAGGGACACCGGTGTCGTCGACGACATCGATGCCGGTCTCGGTCCCGTCGGAGGAATCTCCGCCCTGCCCCGAGTCGTCCCCGCCGGGGCCCGCACAGGCCACCCAGAACCACAGCGCCGCACCCGTCATGACATCGCCTCGCGTGCAAAAATGCACGAAGGCATCATACCCCGCGTTATCGAGGACCCGTGCGTGCGCTCGTCGTCCTCGAGGCCCTCTTCGTGGCGAGCTTCCTCGCCGTGGCCGCGCTCGCGCTGTTCGACGCCGAGCCGCCCCTCCCGCCGATCGACGCCGCGGCGCTCTCGGTGGGGCCCACGGAAGAGCGTTGGCAGGGGATCTTCGTGCAGGATGCCCATGTCGGCTACGCCGTCACGCGCGAAGCCGCGACCGCCGACGGGGGCCGGGTGTACTCGGGGCAGTCGGCGTTCCGGATCGCGGCGCTGGGCACCTCCCAGCAGATCGCCACCGCCGGCACCGCCATCACCGGGCCCGACGGCAAGCTGCGCACCTTCGACTTCCTGCTCTCCGCGCCGACGAAGCTGACCGGCCGCGGCGACGTGCGCGATGGCAGCATCCACGTGGAGATCGCGCAGGACGGAGAGGTGCGCACGATCGACGTGCCCGTGCGCGAGCCGCCGGTGCTCTCCATCACGCTGGCGGCGCAGTTCCGCGGGCGCACCCTGGTGCCGGGGATGCGCTTCCAGGTGCCCTACTTCGACCCCATCACGATGACCAACGCCGACGCGACGCTCACCGTGGAGTCCACCGAGCTCCTCGCCAACGGCGAGAGCGGCTACTGGGTGAAGACCCAGTTCGGCGGGGTGGAGGCCCGGCGCCTCGTCGACGCCGCGGGCGACACCTTGCGGGAGGAGTCCGCGATGGGCCTGCGCACGGAGCGCATGACCCGGGACGAGGCGATGGCGATCGACGGGGGCGAGCCCCCGGACCTCGTCGCCCTCTCCGCGGCCGAGCTGAAGGGGACGCTCAAGAACGCCCGCGACACGAAGGTCGTCGGGCTGCGCATCGCGGGGGTCGAGCCGGAGCGCATCCCGTCCGAGCCGCCGCTGCAGACGCGCGTGGGGGACCTCGTGACGATCTCCGTGCCGCTCCTCCAGGAGCTCGGCCACCTGCCGCTCGCGGTGCCGGAGTCGAGCCCCGAGCTCTCCCCCACCCTCTCCATCCCCTCGACCCACCCCGAGATCGTGGCCCGGGCGCGGGAGATCGTGGGCGACGCCCCGGACCGCCTCGTGGCCGCGCGTCGCATCCACGACTTCGTGTTCGACTACCTCCAGAAGGTGCCCACCATCGGCGTTCCCGACGGGCTCACCGTGCTCCGTAGCGGCCGCGGCGACTGCAACGAGCACACCGCGCTGTTCGTGTCGCTCGCCCGCGCCGCCGGCATCCCCGCCCGCATCGCCGCCGGCCTCGTCTACAGCGACCGCCTGGGGAACGCGTTCTACTACCACGCGTGGCCGGAAGTCGAGCTTGGCGGCCCGACCGGCTGGGTCCCGGTGGACCCCACCTTCGGCCAGTTCCCCGCGGACGCCACGCACCTGAAGGTGGTCACCGGGGACCTCGACAAGCAGGTGCAGATCATGGCGCTGATGGGTCGGATCCGGCTGGAGCTGATCGAGGCGCGGTAGGTGCCCGACGAGGGCCCGCCCCCTGCCCGGCGGTAGTTGCCCTCCCTACCCGCCCTGCGCCTTGCGCTTCCCGCCGATCTCCTTGGAGAGCAGCCGCTTGAGGTTCTCGGCGGTGGGCGGCGCGTTGAGCAGCTCGATCCAGCCGGGCTCCTCGTCGGGGGCACGCGGGGGCGTGGCGATGAGGGGGCGATCCTTCGTGAGGAAGGCCTTCACGTCGTTGGCGGTGAGCGAGCGCGCCCGAGCGAGGAGGCTCTTTCGCTCGGCGGCCGAGGCGCGCGGGCGGTAGCGCCGGTCGAGCTCGCCCCACACGACGGCCTCCATCCCTTCGGGCTCCAGAGCGGTCTCGCTCCAGGTGTCCACGCCGTGACGGTCCGCGAGGGTCTGCCGGTCCGTGGCGGTCTTGCGCGCATCCGCGCAGCCGTGGACGAGGATGTAGATGCCGGCGCCGAGCTTCTGCCGCAGCGCACGCCCGGCGACGAGCCCGTTGTCATCGACCTGGCGAAGCGTCGCGACGATCGCGTGCGGCGGCCGGGCCACCCCAGCGACCAGGGCCTCCGCGAGGGTGCCGACCCCCTCGACCTCGAACCGGAGGCGAAGCCCGTTCTCGGCGCGGTCCCGACGCATCTTGACAGGATCGAGCAGCAACACGCGCATCTGGCTGACAATCTGCATCCCTCTCCCCTCGTTCGTTCGACGCTCGATCTCTACCACTCCTGGCCGGACAGCAAACTTACACACCCCCGTCCCGACCCGGCCTAGCCGCGGGGGAACCCCCGGGATCCGGTTTGTCGAGGGACACGTGCCGGGTCGACGCCGGGGGTGGATCCGGGGCCCGGGCCGCGAGCGACCGGAAACGTCGGCGGCGCCCCCCACGCGTTAGGTACCGCGGCGATGATCCGCGCCCGCCAGATCGAGAAGCGCTACGGCGCCTTCCAGGCAGTGTGGCCCCTCGACCTCGAGGTGCGGGCGGGCGAGGTCTTCGGCTTCCTGGGCCTCAACGGGGCGGGAAAGACGACCACGCTGCGGATGCTCGGCGGGGTCCTGCCGCCGACCGGCGGGGACATCTGGATCGACGGCATCTCGCTCGCGAAGGACCCCGTGGAGGCCCGCCGGCGGATGAGCTTCATCCCCGACCGCCCCTACCTCTACGACAAGCTCACCGCGCGCGAGTTCCTCCGCTTCCTGGCGGAGATCTACTCCATGCCCGCCGCGGGCCTCGCCGACCGGATCGACGCCCGGCTCGCCGAGCAGCTCCTGATCGAGCAGGCGGATGCCCTCGTGGAGAGCTTCTCCCACGGCATGAAGCAGCGGCTCACGCTCGCGGGCGCGCTCCTCACGGAGCCGCGTCTCCTCATCGTGGACGAGCCGATGGTGGGCCTCGATCCGCGCGGCGCCCGGCAGATCAAGCGGGTCTTCCGCGAGCTCGCCGCCGAGGGCCGCACGGTGTTCCTCTCGACCCACACGATGGAGGACGCCGCCGAGGTGTGCGACCGCCTCGCCATCGTCCACAAGGGGCGCATCGCCGTGATCGGCACGCTCGCCGAGATCGTCGCGCCGGGCGAGCGCCTCGAAGACCTCTTCCTCCGCGTCACCGGGACCGCATGATCCGCCCGCTCCCCTCGCGCGCCCTCGTCGCGCTCGCCGTCCTCGCCACCCTCGGCGCCGCTGGCTGCATGCCATCGAGCCATCGTCGCGCAAAGATGCTCGAAGGCAAGTACACGGTGCCGCCCCCGGGCGACGGCTGGCACGTCGTCGACGCCGGCGGGGCCGACCACGCCTGGTACAACCACGACCTGAAGGCCGCGATCTACGCCGACTCCAATTGCGGCCCGCGCTACAGCGAGTCCCGGACGGAGGACCTCGCGACCGAGCTCACCGCCGGCCTCCGCCAGATGACCACCTCCCGCGACGAGCTGCGGGTGTTCGGCGGCCGCGAGGGCGTGCTGCGCATCCATTCGGGCCGGCTCGACGGCGTGCCCGTGACCGTCGCGCTCGGCGTGATGAACCGCGGCGCGTGCACCTACGACCTCGCCCTCATCGCCCCGCCCGACACCTTCGAACAGGGGTGGGACGCCTACGATCGCGTGCTCACCGGGTTCAGCCCGCTGTGAAGGGCATCCGCGTCTTCCTCCAGAGCCTCGGGGCGGTCGCCCGGCTGACCGTCGCGACCTTCTTCGCGTTCTGGCGCCTGCCGATCGAGGTCCGCCCGCTCATCGCCCAGTTCGACAACGCCGGGATCAAGAGCTGGTCGATCACCGTGCTGACCGCCGCGTTCACGGGGATGGTGCTCGCGCTCCAGTTCTCCACCGGCCTGGAGCCCTACGGCGCGAGCATGTACACCGGGAAGCTCGCCGCCCTCGGGATCGTCCGCGAGCTCGGCCCGATGCTCACCGCCCTGCTCGTCGGCGGCCGCGTCGGGAGCGGGTTTGCCGCGGAGCTCGGCTCCATGGTCGTGACCGAGCAGGTCGACGCCATCCGCGCGCTCGGTGCCGACCCCATCAAGAAGCTCGTCGCGCCGCGCGTGTTCGCGTGCGTGATCATGCTCCCGCTCCTCACGATGCTCGCGAACGTCATCGGCATCGGCGGCGCCATGCTCATCACCGTGCGCGAGGTCGGGGTGACCCCGAGCTTCTTCTACTCCCAGATCCTCGACACGCTCTGGGTGTCCGACCTGATGCACGGGCTCATGAAGTCCGTCGCCTTCGGGTACATCATCGGCATCGTCGGCTGCTACGTCGGCCTCAACACCACCGGCGGCACCGAGGGCGTCGGCCACTCCACCACGCAGGCCGTGGTCGTCGGCGCGATCGGGCTGCTCGTGTCGAACTTCTTCCTCACCAAGCTCTTCCTGGCGCTGTATGGCTGAACCGATCATCCGCTTCGTCGGCGTGCAGAAGGCCTTCGGGCCGAAGGTCATCTACGAGGACTGCACGCTCGACGTGTACCCCGGCGAGACCCTCACGATCATCGGCGGCTCCGGCACCGGCAAGAGCGTGCTCCTGAAGATGCTCACCGGCCTGCTCTCGACCGACGGCGGGAGCATCCAGGCGTTCGGCCAGGAGGTCACCAAGCTCAACGAGCGCGGCATGGGACCGATCCGCAGGCGCTTCGGCTTCCTGTTCCAGAGCGGCGCGCTCTTCGACTCCCTCACCGTCGCCCAGAACATCAAGTACCCGCTGCGCGAGCACCAGTGGGGCACCGAGCGCGAGATGGATCAGCGTGTCGAGGAGGTGCTCGAGATGGTCGGGCTGCCCGGCACCGAGCTCTTGAAGCCCGCGGCGCTCTCGGGCGGCATGCGCAAGCGCGTCGGCCTGGCGCGCGCCATCGCGATGAAGCCGGAGGTGATCCTCTACGACGAGCCCACCACCGGCCTCGATCCCATCAACGTCCGCCGCATCAACGGCCTCATCCTCTCGCTCCAGAAGCGGCTCAACGTCACGAGCATCGTGGTCACCCACGACATGGACTCGTGCTTCACCGTCACCGACCGCATCGCGATGCTCTACAACCGCCGCATCGCGTTCACGGGCACGGCGGATGAGACGGAGAAGTCCGAGATCCGCTACGTCCGCGAGTTCATCGCCGGGGGGCGGGGCACGCTCGACGAAGACATCGATTGACGAGGTCGCGTCTCCCGCTGTAGGCGATGGGGATGCTCCTCGTCCTCCTCGCGCTGCCCTCGGCCTCCGCCTATAGCGCCGGCCGGACCGGCTCCTCCATCACCGGCTGCACCGCGTGCCACGGGAGGTCGGCCTCGGCCGCGACGACCGTGACCCTCGCCGCCTCCGACACGGAGGTCGCCCCGGGCGACGCCGTCACGCTCACGCTGGTGGTCGCGAATTCGGGGGCGTCCTACACGGGCGCGGGCCTCGACGTGTCGGTCACCGGCGGCACGCTGGGCGCGGGCTCGAACACGCGGGTCAGCGGCGGCGAGGTGACCCACTCGGCGACGACCGCGATGTCCGCGGGCTCGACCACCTTCACCTTCGCGTGGACCGCCCCGACGGCCGAGGGCACCTACACCGTGCGCGGCGCGGGGAACGCGGTGAACGGCAACCGCGGCGACACCGGGGACGCCTGGGCGCTCGCGGCGAACCTCACCCTCACCGTGGACGACGGCTGCGACGACCTCGACGGAGACGGCGCCGAGGCCTGTGCAACGCGGTGGACGACGACTGTGACGGCACGGTGGACGAGGCCGATGCGGTCGACGTCCTGACCTGGTACGCCGACGCCGACGCCGACGGGTGGGGCTTCGCGGGCACGACCGCCGCCGCGTGCGCCCAGCCCGACGGCTACACCGACGACCCCGACGACTGCGACGGCAACGACGACGACCAGGACGGCGACGGCGTCGCTCTCGCCGACGACTGCGACGACACGGACGCGGCCCGCACGGACGACTGCGACACCGGCGGCGGCGAGACGGGCGTGGTCGAGGAGACGGGCGATCCCGAAGGCGAGGACACGGGCTCGGGGGAGGACAAGGTGCACGGCGGGTGCGGGTGCGCGTCCCCAGCCTCGGCTCCTGGGTCCGCGGGCTTCCTGCTCGGGGCGGTGGCGCTCGCGGCGGTGGGGCGGCGGCGGCGCTGACGGCGGGGGCCGGGCCCATCGGGGGGCGTCGAGGGGCGTCGGGGGGCGTCGAGGGCCCCCGAATCGCTACTTCTTGAACCGCTGGATGGTCTCCAGCAGGCCCGGCGCCACGACCGAGAGCGCGTAGAGCGCGCGGGCCCGGGGCGAGAGGATGACCGAGCGCGGGCGCTCGACCGCGGCGGCGACGATGCCGTCGGCCACGGCGTCCGCCGTCATCGGGACGAGGTTGGGGTGGTCCTCGTCGAACGTCATGTACCCGGCGTTCTCGAAGAACGGCGTGCGCACCGCCGGGGGGCACACCACCACGACATCGCAGCCGGTGCCGCGCAGATCGTGGCGCAGCGACTCGGACCAGCCGATGAGCGCGTGCTTCGACGCGCAGTACGCCGTGTGCTTGGCGTACCCGCGCTTGCCCGCCACGCTCGCGACCTGCAGCAGCACGCCCTTGCGCGCGATCAGCGAGGGGAGGAGCGCGCGGGCGAGGGCGACCGGCCCGAACAGGTTCACGTCCATCACGCGGCGCAGGGCGTCGTCGTCGGTCGTCTCCCAGCCCCGGAAGAGCCCGATGCCCGCGTTGTTGACGAGGACATCGACGCCGCCGTACCGATCGACGACCGCCGCCGCGAACATGGCGACCCCCTCGGGGTCCGTCACGTCGAGGGTCAGCGCGCAGTCCACGTGGGGGGCGAGGTCCGCGAGCCGGCGTTGATCGCGGCCCGTCCCCACCACCTTCGCGCCCGCGGCCGCGAACCGGAGCGCCGCCGCGCGCCCGATGCCGCTCGTGGCGCCCGTGACCACCACCACCCGATCGGCCAGCGAGGAGAGCATCCGGACGTTAGTAACGCAGCCATGCTGCTCCTTCTCCTCTCCGCCTGCTTCGGCGTCTCGTTCGGCGACCCCTGCGCCGACTACTGCGACTACGTCTGCGAGTGCCACGAGGGCGAGGCCTCGTTCGATTGCGACCAGTGCCGCACCGAGAACAGCGGCACCGACGCCGAGCTGCAGGACGCCTGCGAGTCGAGCCTCACCGACCTGCAGGCCGACGACGAGGCCGCGGGCACGGGGTGCTCGACGGCGGAAGGCGAAGACACGGGGCTCTAAGCCGTCGGGATCCGGCGTTCAGCCGGCCCAGCTCCGCATCGCGGCCAGGAACTCCTGCCCGTACTTCCGGTACCGCTCCGGCCCCATGCCGTGCACCTCCAGCATGGCCGAGCGGGTCATCGGCCGCTTCTCGGACATGTCCTCCAGGGTGCGGTCGGGGGCGACGACGTAGGCGGGCACGTCCGCCGCCTTCGCGAGCTTGCCGCGCACGTCGCGGAGCACGTGGAGGAGCTCGACGGCGACGTGTTTTGGAGCCCCCCCTCCGTACAACCCCTGGGGGCGCGTGGTGAGCGCGCGCTTGCCGAGCGGGAAGTACATGGTGAAGCCCGGGGCGCGCTCGAACATCACGTCCTTGCCGAGCGTCGTGAGCGTGAGGACCGCGAAGGTGCGGTCCGCACCGTTGACCGGCCGCTTCTTCATCTCGCGCAGCAGCGCCCCGGCGCGCTCGAGCTCGCCGATGACCTGCTCGACCTCGGAGGCGGTGAAGCTCGACAGGATGCCGTAGGTGGAGAGGCGCTCGAAGCGGGCCGTGGCGGGATCTCGGCCGCCGGTGAGCACCTTGGCGAGGACCGAGGCGGGGTAGGGCTCGTCGAGGCGGGCCACGCAGGAGAGCACCTTGCGGACGACGATGGCCTCGTCGGGGGCGAGCGCGCGCGGCTCGACGCCGAGGGACTTGCCGGCGCGGCAGCCGTCGCAGTCCCCGCAGCGGTCCCACGGGGGGGCGTCTCCGAAGTAGGTGAGGATGTAGCGGCGTCGGCAGCCCGCGCGGCCGTAGTCGACCATCTTTTGGAGCTTGACCAGCTCCCGGGCGCGCCGGGCGCGCATCGCGGCGTCGTCGAGGGTGAGGGGGGTGTCCTTGAGGAGCTCGAAGCCGCCGCTGCGATCAGGCGCGGTGTAGGTGAGGAGCCCGCGGTCCTCCAGCGTGCGGAGCGCGGCGACGACCTGTTCGCGGGAGAGGTCGAGCGCCTCCGCGAGGCGATCCGGCCACACCCCGACGACCTCCTGGCGCTGGTCCCGGAGCCAAGCGTAGACCGGCGCGCGGAACCCCGCGAGGGCATCCCCCTTCGCCACCGCGCCCGCCACGAGCCGCGCCTGCCCCGCCCGTTCCGTCGGCGCGACGCGGCGGAGGTAGCCCTCGCGCTGGAGGACGTACACGCAGGCCGCGGCCGCGCGCTCTCCGCCAGCGTCGTCGGGGAGCGCGCCCCCGAGCTTGTCCATCGAGAGGAACACGGGGTTCGTGCCCTTCTCGCGCAGGGCGTCCCACACCAGGTGCACCCACGCGGCGGGCGGGTGCGCGAGGTTGATGAAGAACTCCTGGAGCCCGCGGTCGGCCTCGCGGTAGAGCAGCGCGACGCGGCTCCGCTTGCCGTCGCGACCGGCGCGCCCGATCTCCTGGTAGTAGGCCTCGATCGTGCCGGGAAGGTCGTAGTGGACGACCACGCGCACGTCGTCCTTGTCGACGCCCATGCCGAACGCGTTCGTGGCGACGACCACGTTGCAGCGCCCGTTCATGAAGTCGTCCTGGACCTGGTTGCGCTCCTCCATCTGGAGGCCACCGTGGTAGATCCCCGCCGCGATCCCCGAAGATCGCAGGACCTCCGCCGCGCGCTCCACGTTCTTGCGGGTGGCGCAGTACACCAGCGTCGGCCCCGGCAGCACCAGCCCCGGCAGCAGCGCGTCCTTGGCGCGCGGCCCGTCGACGTCGATGACCTCCATCCCGAGGTTCGTCCGGTCGAACCCGCGGACGAAGCGCCGGGCGCCCCCGAGGCCGAGGCTCTTGACGATGTCGTCCTGCACGGCGGGGGTGGCGGTCGCGGTGAGCGCCATCGTGCGCGGGGCGCCGAGATCGAGGCGCACCTGGCCGAGCCGCAGGTAGTCCGGGCGGAAGTCGTGGCCCCACTGGCTTAGGCAGTGGGCCTCGTCCACCGCGAGGAGCCGGATGTCCGCCTGCCGCAGCTCAGCGCAGAAGCGGGGCGAGAGGCGCTCGGGCGCGACGAAGACGAGCTCCCACTCGCCGCGCTGCACCTCGCGGAGCCGCTCGCGGCGCACCTCGGGCGCGAGCGTCGAGTTGATCAGCGTGGCCCGCACCCCGCGGGCGAGGAGGCCGTCCACCTGGTCCTTCATCAGCGCGAGGAGCGGCGAGACCACCACCGCCACGCCGCCGAGCGCGAGCGCGGGCACCTGGTAGCAGAGCGACTTCCCCGCGCCGGTCGGCATGACGACCAGGACGTCCCCGCCCGGCGCGCCGGGGGAGCCGACGACGTGCTCGACGATCTCGGCCTGCCCCGGCCGGAAGCCGGGGTGGCCGAACCGGTCCCGCAACAATCGATCGAGGTTCTCGCTCTTCAAGCTCGGCTCACGGCCGGGACGGTAAGCGCGGCGTCCGCGACCGGAAAGGGCATCCCTGCGCGACGACGGCACTCCACACCCGCGCGTCGAGCGAATTATGGGCGAGAAATGAGCGTGAAACCCCCAGACTCCCACCTCTCCTCGGAAGCGCCGGTGCGCGGGAACGACCGCATCGCCTCCCTCGTGCCCTTCGGCTTCGGTGCGCAGAAGCCGCACCACATGCTCGAGATGGCGGAGGTCTTGTGGGAGAACCGGGACAGTCTCCCCTACGCGTGGCGGATCCTGAACAAGGGCGTGTGCGACGGCTGCTCCCTCGGCCCGCGCGGCCTGAAGGATGACGTCATCGAGGGCACCCACCTCTGCACGACGCGGCTGAAGCTGCTCCGGCTCAACACGATGCCGGCGTTCACCCCGGCGGCCGTCGCGGACATCCACCACCTCCGCCGGATGGACAACCGGCAGCTCCAGGCGCTCGGCCGCATCCCCTACCCGCTCGTCTACCGCAAGAACGACCGGGGCTTCCGCCGCATCTCGTGGGACGACGCGCTCGCGATGGCCGGCGCCGCCCTCCGCCAGACCGCCCCGGAGCGGCAGGCGTGGTTCGCGACCTCCCGCGGCATCACGAACGAGGTCTACTACGCGTTCACGAAGGCCGCGCGGCTCGCCGGCACCAACAACGTCGACCTCTGCGCGCGCCTCTGCCACCAGGCCACGGTGTCGGGGCTCAAGGCCACGATCGGCGTGGGCGCGCCGACGTGCTCGCTGAAGGATCTCATCGGCACGGACCTGCTCCTCCTCTGGGGCACGGACATCGCAAACAACCAGCCGGTCACGATGAAGTACCTCGCGCACGCCAAGGCGCAGGGCACCCGCATCGTCGTCATCAACCCGGTGCGCGAGAAGGGCCTCGAGAGCTACTGGGTGCCGTCCCTCCCGAAGAGCGCGCTCTTCGGCACCACGGTGATGGACGACTTCGTGCCCGTCGCCGTCGGCGGCGACATCGCGCTGCTCAACGGCGTGCTGAAGTCGCTCGTCGAGAAGGGCCGCGTGGACCGCGCGTATGTCGATGCCCACACCCAGAACTGGGAGGCCGTCGAGGCCCACGTGACCGCGATGACGTGGGACGACCTCGTGCGCGACTCCGGCGTCGACAAGGCGCGCATCGAGTGGCTGGCGGAGCTGTACGGCCGCGCCACGTCGTGTGTGACAATCTACTCGATGGGCCTCACCCAGCACACGTTCGGCACCGAGAACGTCGAGGCCATCGTCAACCTCCACCTCTCCCGCGGCATGCTCGGCCGCCCGAAGACCGGCATCCTCCCCATCCGTGGCCACTCCGGCGTGCAGGGCGGCGGCGAGTGCGGCGTGGCCCCGGGCATCCTCCCGGGCGGCATCCCGCTCACCGAGGAGAACATCCAGCGCTTCGAGAAGCACTGGGCCCACCCGCTGCCGCGCACGAAGGGGCTCACGACGATGCGGATGGTCGAGGCGATGTCGCAGGGGGAGATCGACTTCCTCTACAACGTCGGCGGCAACCTGTTCGCCGTGCTCCCCGACCCCGCGTGGGTCGCGGACGCCTACAGCAAGGTGAAGTTCCGCATCCACCAGGACATCGTGTTCAACACGTCGACGGTGCTCGAGGGCGCCGACACCGTCCTCGTCCTGCCCGCGCAGACCCGCTACGAGCAGCGCGGCGGCGGCACGAGCACGAACACCGAGCGCCGCATCCGGTTCTCG
Source organism: Pseudomonadota bacterium (assembly GCA_030684355.1). Taxonomy (GTDB): domain Bacteria; phylum Myxococcota_A; class UBA796; order UBA796; family SXON01; genus CAJBVW01. The sequence continues at coordinate 49,007 of JAUXTN010000189.1, read as the reverse complement.
CCCGAGATCCCCGGGCACCCCCAGGTGGGCGAGAGCCGCCCCGAGTACGAGATCCCCTGCCAGGTCGTGATGGCGGCCTTCCCCGGCACCACCGAGCAGCTCACGTATGCCGACGCAAGCGTCATCCGGCGCGAGATCGCGGAGACGATGCCGCTCTACAAGGGCGTCGAGGCGTTCACCCAGGCCGGCGACTGGGTGCAATGGGGCGGCGAGCAGCTCTGTGCCGACGGGAAGTTCCCGGGGATGCCCGACGAGAAGGCGCGGTTCACCGTGCTCGCGCCCACGAAGATCGTGGTGCCCGAGGGCGCGTACTACCTGACGACCCGGCGCGGCAAGCAGTTCAACAGCATCGTCATCAAGGACCACGACGCCGTGCAGGGCGGCCGCGGGCGCGACGACGTGCTGATCAGCGAGGCCGACCTCGCGAAGCTCGGCCTCACCGAGGGCACCCGCGCGCGGCTCACCAACGAGGTCGGCACGATGGAGGTCACGCTCCGCAAGGCCGACATCCGCGCGGGCATCCTCCAGGCCTACTGGCCCGAGTGCAACGTGGTCATCAGCCGCCGCATCGACCCGCGCTCGGAGGAGCCGGATTACAACGCGGTGGTGCGGATCGAGCGGATCTAGCGGGTGAAGAGCCGGGAGATCGTCGTTCACCGGGTCCTCTTGGGGCGGGGGGCGGAGCCCCCCGCAACGCCCCCGCGCCTCCTTGACCCCACCCGTCGCCCAGAGGGCGACGGTCGGGGCCCCGTCGGCGGCGTTGCCAGCGGCGTCGTCGCCGTCCCCGAGTCGGGCGCCACGCCCGTGGCGCCCTTTGTCGGGGACCTCGGGCAGGGCCCCGAGCTCGACTACGTCGCCGTCGAAGAGCCCCTCGAGATCCGCGTCGAGGGCATCCCCGCCGCCATCACGATGCGGACCCCCGGGGACGACCTCGATCTCGCCGCAGGGTTCCTCTACACGGAGGGGGTGGTCGACGGGCCGGACGACCTGCGCGCGCTCGCGATGGTGGGGGAGAACACCGTGGACGTGCGGCTGGCCGAGGGGGTGCCCGCCGCGCGGGCGCGGTCCGCGGACCGCGCGCTGTACGCCACGAGCTCGTGCGGGATCTGCGGGAAGGCCTCGATCGACCGGCTCCGGACGCGCTTCGACGGCGTGGTGGGCTGGATGCCCGAGCCCACCGTGCTCGCGGGGCTCTCCGACGCCCTGCGGGCCGGCCAGGGCGCGTTCCGCTCGACGGGGGGGCTCCACGGCGCCGCGCTCTTCGACGCGAGCGGCACGCTGTTCGACCTGCGCGAGGACGTGGGCCGCCACAACGCGGTCGACAAGGTGCTGGGGGCGCGCCTGCGCGCGGACACCCTCGACTTCAGCGGCATGGGGCTCCTCGTGTCGAGCCGCGCCGGCTTCGAGATCGTGCAGAAGGCGCTCGTGGCGCGCGTGCCGCTGGTGGTGACGCTCGGCGCGCCCACCTCGCTCGCCGTGGACGTGGCCCGCGCCGCCGGGATGACGCTCATCGGGTGGCTGCGTCCGGAGCGGTGGACCGTATACTCGGGCTAGATCCGTGGCCTATACTGGACGCACCCCCGAAGGCCGCATGCGCGCTCCCGTCCTGCTCCTCGCCCTCCTCGCCGGCTGCTCCGGCTCGAAGCCCGATGACGACCCGCTCGCCTGCGGGGCCGGCACCCACGAAGAGGACGGCCAGTGTGTCGCCGACGCGGCGGACACCGACACCGATACGGACGCGGACACCGACACGGACACCGACGCGGACAGCGACACGGACACCGATACGGACGCCGACGCGGACACCGACACCGACACCGACGCCGATGCGGACACCGACACGGACACCGACACCGACACCGACACCGATACGGACGCCGCCTTCTGCGCCGAGGTGCTCGACAGCTCCGCGCCCGGGGGGCCGGACTGCGTGACAGAGGAGATCGCCTGCGGCGACACCATCGAGGCCACGACCGCCGGCGGCAGCGCCGACGTCAGTGGCGACAGCTACCTCGCCTGGTACTGCGACCCCTTCCCCGAGGACTACGAGGGCACCGAGCGGGTCTACGAGATCTCGTTCACCGAGCGCACGGCCGTCACCGCGACGCTCGAGGCGCCGTGCGAGGACGTCGACATCTTCGTCGTGGATTGGATCGACGACACCTGCCCCACCTACGCCAACAGCGTGGTCGAGTGTGAAGCCGGCAACGACTCGGGCGACGACCTCGTGGACTGGGACGCCTTCGACGGGGACCGGTTCCTCCTCATCGTCGACACCCCCGACGAGGTGGACACCAACTTCCGCCTCACGTTGGACTGCGCCTCGCGATGAGCACGGTCCTCGCGCTCCTGTTCCTCTCCGCCGCGCGCGCCGACATCCCGCCGCCGGCGGACGCGCCCCAGCCCGACCCCGTGAAGACCGCGGCGTGCATGGCCGGCACCGACGAGGTCGCGTGCATAGAGCAGGGCGCGCTCCTCCACAAGCGGAAGGACTTCGTGGGGGCCGAGGGCCTGTTGCGCCCCTCGTGTGACCGCGGCGCTGCCCCGTCCTGCCGCAAGCTCGGCGACGTGCTCATGGAGCGCACCAACCCGAAGCGCAGCACCGACGATGGCTACGCGCTCTTCGAGAAGGCCTGCAACGGGAACGACGGGGAGGGCTGCATGAAGCAGGGCACGATCCTCACGATCGGCCTCGAGGCCATCCAGCAGGACGGCGCCCGCGCCCTCGTGCTGATGGACAAGGCCTGCAAGCTCGGTAACGCGCGGGGCTGCGAGATGGCGGAGGGCCTGCGCGCGACGCCGACCCTGCCGCCGTCGCAGGCGAAGTAGGGCCCGAACCGACCCCCGCCGCCGAGGAACCGCTTGTCCTGGTACGACACGTTCGCGACGATCTACGACGGCAGCGTCGAGAACGTCTACCGCGCCTACCGCCCCGGCATCGTCGCCGCGATGGCGTTGGCACCCGGCGAGCGCGCGCTCGACCTCGCATGCGGCACCGGCCCCAACCTGCCGCTGCTCGCCGACGCCGTGGGCCCCGGTGGCGAGGTCCTCGGCGTCGACTTCTCCGAGGGCATGCTCGCGCGGGCCCGGCGCCGCGTGGCCGAGCTTCCCCAGGTGCGGCTCCTCCAGCGCGACGCGCGTACCCTCACGGCCGCGGACGTCGGCCCCGTCGACGCCATCGTCAGCACCCTCGGCATCTCCGTCATCCCGGACCACGAGGCCGTCCTCGCGGCGACGTGGGCGCTCGTCGCGCCGGGCGGCCGCTTCGTGATCTTCGACATCTACGCGGAGCGCTGGGTGCCGTCGTCGGCGTGGATCAAGCTCATCGCGCAGGCCGACCTGTACCGCCGCCCCTGGGACGTGTTGGAGGGCCTCGGCGCGACGGTGGAGCGGAGCTGGCTCGAAGGCTCGCCGCACGTGTACGGTGGGCGGCCCTACCTGATGGTGGCGCGCAAGAGCTAGGAGAGCGCCGCGACCAGCGCCGGAAGCACCACGCCGAGCGGCGCGTCCACCCGCAACGTCGCGAGCGGATCGCCGCGCGTCGGCCCCAGGTTGCAGATGGCGACGGGGATGCCGCGCTCGGCGGCGCGCCGCACGAAGCGGAGCCCCGAGTACACGGTGAGCGACGTGCCGACCACCAGGAGCGCCTCCGCGGCGTCGACCTGGGCGAACGCGGCGTCGACCGTAGGGCGCGGCACGTTCTCGCCGAAGAACACCACCCGCGGCTTCAGGACCCCGCCGCACGCGAGGCAGTCCGCGACGCGAAAGCCGTCCACGGCGGTGAGCTCGGCGTCGCCGTCGGGGGCGAGCTCGACGCCCTCCAGCGCCGCCTCGTCCCAGCGCGGGTTGAGCAGCGTCAGGCGGGCCTGGAGCGACTCGCGGGGCTCCAGGGCGCCGCAGTCCAGGCACACCACCTCCGCCAGGGCCCCGTGGAGCTCGATGACGTCGGCGTTTCCGGCCGCGTGGTGCAGGCGGTCGACGTTCTGGGTGATGACGCGCCGCAGCGCCCCGGCGCGCTCGAGCTGGGCGAGCGCGTGGTGGCCGCCGTTGGGGCGCGCCGCGGAGAACCGCGGCCACCCGATCATGCTGCGCGCCCAGTACCGCTGCCGCGCCACGGGATCGCCGACGAACGCCCGGTACTGCACCGGGTTGCGCGCCCGCTCGCGGGTGCCGGGCCCGCGGTAGTCCGGGATGCCCGACTCCGTGCTGCACCCCGCGCCCGTTAGCGCCACGACGCGCCGCCCCACGAGCAGGTTCGCGAGCTGGGTGACGAGCCCGGGGATGTCCGCCACTACGTCATCCGGGAGGGTGCTTGCACGGGTGGGATCGACCGCCGGCATCCGACAATCTCACCCGTCGCGGGCGGGTGTGCACCGGTCCCACGACCGGACACGGGGCGCGTGAGGGACCTGGAAGGCGGCGGCGGCTGGCTCGGCAGGCGCCGCCGGTCCCGGCCGGCGTACGGGCCGCCGCCCTCGGCGGCCCGTGCGGCGGCCGGACCGAGCCCGGAGGGCGAGCCTGCAAGGGCCCGACCCCCGGCGCCTCGCAGGGGGGCACGCCCGGAAGAGCCCGATCTACTGCGCCTTGTGCCAGCTCCAGAACGGGTCCGCCCACTGGGCGTCCTCGGTGGGCTGGGGCCGCGGGCGGGGCTGCGGCTGGCGGTACGGCGCGACCCACTCGGTCTGGCGGCCGGTGTAGCCCTGGGTGACAAGGCTGCCGACGTAGTCGGCGTCGCTGTAGACGCGGTCGATCTGGCGGCGGACCTCGCGGATGTCGGCGTCCGTGACGACGCCGTTGCTCGTCGCCTTGTAGAACTGCACGGTGACGCGCACGGGGAAGCGGGGATCGCGCTCGATCGCGAGGCCGTCGATCTCCTTGTAGGGGCCCTCGACCGCGCCGTGGCCGATGACCGCGGCCTCGACGTCGCTGCGGCGCGACGCCTTCGCGGCGGGGGCGCCGGCGGTCGCCATCTCGTCCATCGCGTAGCCCTCGGACTCGTAGACGGGCTGGGGGCGCGGGCGCTGCTTCAGCGGCACCTGCACGAGCAGCACCATGTTCAGGCCGTCCTCGCCGGCGGCGTTCACCGAGCCCCAGGTGCCGTCGCCGCCGCTCTCGCGGAAGTCGGAGAGGCGGGTGGCGGTGAACGGGGCGCGCTCGCCGTTCTGGTTGAAGGAGAGCGTCTCGGAGAGGTAGCCGCCCTCGTTCTCGATGACCTGGATGCTCGTGCCCTCGCGGGTGGCCACCATGGTGAGCACCGCCGGGTTCTCGGGGTACGACTGGTAGTTGTAGAGCACGGGGGTGAAGGTGGCCTCGCCGTCCCGCGGGATGGGGAGGAAGCAGGCCTGGGCGCTCACGAGCACGGTGTCGTCGCGATCGTTCCAGAGCGAGCGGCCACGGCCGGTCCAGCTCCAGGGGTCGGAGAGGAAGCTGCGGGTGTCCTGGAGCACCTCGGCGAGCGAGACGGAGCGGAGCGGCCCGCCGCGCTCGTTGCCGACGCGGAGCCAGAAGCTGTCGGAGCGGATGTCGGCGGTGGTGTCGGTGAAGTTGTCGAAGCGCAGGACCGGCATGGGGTGGAGCTGGCCGCGGGCGTCGCGCACGCCGATGGTCATGTCGGAGATGTTGGGGCCGACGGCCGAGCCCTTGTACCGGCCGGTGTCCTCCCAGGTGACGTTGACGACGTCGAGGCCCTGGCGCCGGGCGAGCTGGGTGACGTTGCCGTCCCACACCATCTGCTCGACCTGCGTGATGGCGGCGTTGAACTGGGCCTGGACGCTGGTGAAGGCGTGGGCGGGCGCGAGCAGGGCGAGGATCATGGCGGCTCCGAAGGGTGCGCCGCTGGAACGACGGGGCCGCGCGGGGCTTACACGTCGGATGGCGCCTTCTCCCGCCGCTCGCTCGACAAGCCCGCGCGTCGTCGGGTTAGGCCCGGCCCCGTGAACCGCGCCGTCCGCATCGCCCTCGAGATCGTCGTCGTCGCGCTCGCGCTCTGGCAGGTGCACGACGTGGGCCGGGCGATGTACTACCGCCTCGGCGTCAACTTCGACCTGGAGTGGATGGAGGGCGCGACGCTGATCACGGGGCTGCGCGCCTCGCAGGGACTGCCGTTCTACACGGCGCCCCAGCCCGACTACATCCCCTTCATCTACCCGCCGCTCTACGCGTGGATCCTCGGCGCGCTCGCCCACGTGCTCCCGCTCGGGTACGGCCTGGGGCGCGGGGTGTCGGTCGTGTGCACGGCGCTGGCGACGCTCGCGCTCGGGTTGGCGGCCCGGCGGGAGGGCGCGCGGTGGCCCATGGCCTTCGGCGTCGGCGCCCTGTTCCTCGGCTGCTACGAGGAGGCCGGCACCTTCTACGACCTCGTCCGCATCGATGCCCTCGCGCTGATGCTGACGGGGGCGGCGCTGGCGGTCGGTCGGGTGGAGTCCCGCGCCGGGGCCATCGGGAGCGGGCTCCTGCTCGCGCTCGCGTTCACCGCGAAGCACAACATGGCGATGCTCGGCCTGCCGATCCTGCTGTGGCGGTGGCGGACCCTGGGCCTGCGCGACGCGCTGGTGTTCCTCGCGGCGAGCGCCGGCCCCGCGCTGGCATTCACCATCGGGATGCAGGTCTACACGAAGGGGCTGTTCCTCACCTACCTGTTGGAGGTGCCGTCGAAGCACGGCATGGTCGCGTTGCGCGCGCTCCCCAACCTCACCAAGGGCGGGCGCGTCGAGGGCGCCCAGGCGGAGCTGTGGCGGGCTCTCCCCTACGTCACCACGGTGGGCGTCGCGACGGCGTGGATGTGGGCGCGCACGCGCGGCGGCGCCTACTGGGCGGGGGTGATGGGCGTGGCGCTGGTGATGGTCTCGCTCATGCGCGGGCACCAGGGCGGCTTCATCAACGTGTTGATCCCGATGTTCTGGCTCCTGCCACTCCTGCCGGTGCTGGCCGAGCGTGCCATCGCTCGCGATGGTTCCGGGTGGCGGGCCTGGGTGCCGCACGTGTTCACGGCGCTGGTGGCCGCGCAGCTCTGGGAGGGGCGCGGCGAGCTCAAGCGCTTCCTGCCGACCCACCAGGACGCCCAGCGCGCCGCCGCCCTCGTGGACCAGCTCCGCGAGCTCCCCGGCCCCATCCTGATGCCGCACGGCCCGTGGTACCCGGTGCTCGCGGGGAAGGACCCCTCGTTCAGCCTCATCTGCTTGTGGGACATCGACAAGGAGGGCGGGCCCTTGAAGCGGGAGTCCCGCGTCATCGACCGCGCCATCGCGAACGGCCGCTGGGCGACGATCGTGACGCCCAACGACGAGCTCGGCCACGGGCTGCTGGAGCACTACGAGCGCGCCGCCTCGATCCAGGGCAAGACCTTCAACACCCGGACCGGCTGGGGCGTGAGCTTCCGGGCGATCTGGCACCCGAAGCCCGAGGCCAAGACGGGCGACGCCCCCGGGCGCGCCGCGGGGGAGTAGCCCCCGGGATCACTCGATGATGACGATGAGGGACGGGTTGCCGCCGTAGATGGCGCCGAGGACGACGGTGAAGGGCGTGAGCGCCACGGTCTGCACCGTACCGGTGAGGGCGACCGCCGTGCTCGCGTGGTCGTACTCGAGCACGAACGCGTTGCTCTCGATGGTCATCGCGCTGTCCCAGAACACGGTCAGGTTGCAGTACGTGCCGGCGGAGATCGGGAGCGTGTACTCGGTCACGAGGTCGACGGTCTCGGCGATCGTGTAGTCGGTGTAGCCGCCGCCGGAGCAGTTGTGGACGCGCACCTTGGCGAGGTTCACCTCGGCCGCCGTGAGGTCGTGGGGCGGGCGATCGACCTTGAGCTTCACCGAGGGGTTGCCGCCGTAGACCGCGGCGTCGGCGGGGGAGGTCGCGGAGAGCAGCGCGAGAGCGAGGAGGGACATGGGGGTTTCCGGGGGCATACGTCCCAAGTGGGACGCCGCTCGGCATCGTAACAGACCGCACGCACGCACACGCACGTGTCGCGGCGCCCGCCGACATGACACCCGGTGACGCCCCTACGATCGAGTCGGCACCGCGCGCGCGTAGCTTGCGAGGTGGAGGGATCCCCATGATTCGCATCGAGCTGACGGAAGAGGAGGCGGAGCGCCTTCACATCGCGCTCCAGAACTACATCGGCGAGCTGGGCGCGCAGATCTCGGCCACGGATCTGCTCGCGTTCAGGGAGGAGCTGAAGGCGGCGCGCGCGCTGCTGCGCAAGGTGGACCAGCAGCTCTCGGAGCCGGAGCTGGCGTAGCCGGCGGGGCGCCCGCGCTCGGCGGGGCCCGGTCAGAGGCGCGCACGCGGCGGGGCCCCGGGCCGGGCGGGCGCCGGTCCCAACGGTGCCCGATCAGAGGGCGCTGGGGAACGTCTCCGGGAGCTCGCCGAGCTCCCAGCTCGTCGTGCGCTCCAGCGGCTCGACCGCCCGCGTGTGGTCGAAGTGCAGGACGTAGTCGAACTGGTTGCCGAGGCGGACGCCGTAGTAGTGGCTCTGGCGCTCGGTCTCCGGCAGGTAGAGCACGCCGATGGCGCGGCCGAGCCGCTCTTCGGTGAGCATGGGCCGCACGCGGGGATCGCGCGTGTCGAACCAGAACCGGGGGCGCCCCACCTTGTGGAGGAGGGCCTCCCAACTGTCCGCGCGCGCCGGTCGGACGCGCTTGCGCTCGGCGGGCCCGCCCCACGCGGACGCCGCCGTGACACTGCCCGAGTAGGTCGAGAAGCCCACGAGCCGCACCTTGTCGCCCCACCGCTCCCGGCAGAGCTGGCCGATGTTGACCTCTCCGTGCCGGGAGACCTCGGTCGCGCGGGCGTCCCCGCAGTGGGAGTTGTGCGCCCACACCACCAGCCGGACGGGCCGATCCAGCGTGCGCTCGAGGTGGTCGGACAACGCCGCGAGGGTCTCCACCATGTGGCCGTCCCGCAGGTTCCAGGTGCTCACCCGGCGGCGGAACATGCCACGGTAATAGGCCTCGGCGTCCTTCGCGGTCCGCGCGTTCTGCTCGGCGTAGAAGAAGTCCTCCGCGCCCTCCGGCCCGCCCTTGTCGACCAGCGTGGGGCGGTGCGCGCGCAGCTCGTCCAGGATCCGCACCACGGCGTCCTCGCAGGAGGGCGTGAGCCCGAGGACGGCGCCGAGGCCGTACTTCTGCGGGTCGACCCCGGCCTGGTCGAGGCAGGCGTAGAGGTCCCGCGCGCGGGTGGCGGCGTCGGGGTCGACCCGGGAGAGGTAGTCGATGACCGCGCTGGCGGAGCGGTGCAGGCTGTAGAGGTCGAGCCCGTAGAAGCCGGCGGGGCCCCCGTGCCGGTCGTGGTGCTCGCGCAGCCAGCCGACGAAGTCGAGCACGTCCGCGTTGCGCCACATCCAGGCGGGGAAGCGCTCGAAGTCCCCCATGGCCTCGATGCTGTCGTTGTCCGCGCTGCGCCCGTTGACGTAGCGGTGCACGCGCCACGCCTCAGGCCAGTCGGCCTCCGCGGCGACCCCGACGAAGCCGTGCCGGGTGATGAGGCGGCGCGTGATCCGCGCGCGCTCCCGGTAGAACTCGTGGGTGCCGTGCGTCGCCTCGCCGAGCAGGACGAACCGGGCGTCCTTCAGATCGTCCAGCAGGGCATCGTAGTCGTCGTTTGCACCCACCATCGGGTGCGCGACCCGGCCGAGCGCCGCGACCGCCTCCGTCTCGGTCATCCTCGTCTCCCCCCGCGGAGGGTAGGCACGTGCCGCGAGGCGCCAAGAGGCGGATGTTGGGCGAGCGAAGGGGGGTTTGTGCAAGAGCCGTGCGCAATCGGGACGCGCCCTTGCCCGGGCCGCAGGTCGATCAGAAATCGAAGGCCTGGGTGTCTTCCGCCACGCGGTCGCCGTTGCTGCTGGCGGAGAAGCCGACGTAGAGGTCCTCCTCGACTTCGATGCAGCGGTTCGAGCCGAAGTCGGCCGGGACGGCCTCCTCGAACCAGTCCCCGGTGCGCGCCGTGAGATCCACGGAGCCGATCATGTCCTCGCCGACCCAGAGCTCAACCCACACGTCGGTCGGCTCGCCGTCGACCTCCGCGGAGAACTCGTAGTTGTAGCCGTTGCTCCCGACACATTCGGCGCTCGTGGACCCGATGTTCACGTATGGGGCCTCGGTCTCCGAGTCGTCGACATCGCCGTCCGCGAAGCCGTCGGCGGTCTCGTCGCGGTCGTCCTTGGGGCCGGCGCACGCCAACGCGCAGACGAGAGAGAAGGCGAACATCCAACGAAGCATCTGGACTCCCGACGAGAGGCGCGCCGCCTATCGCCGGGGCTCGCCCGTGTCGACGGGGGGCGCCTGCCCGGCGAGACGCCCCCTGCCGCGCCCCGCGACCACCCAGAGCCGATCCGCCGCGCGCGTGATCGCGACGTGGAGGAGCTGCTTGTCGGCCTCCCCGAACTCGGCGGGCTCGATGAGCACGACGCCGTCGAACTCGAGGCCCTTCACCTGGTGGACATTGCTCACGACGACACCGGGCTGGAACGAGAAGTCCGCCCGGGCCGCCCGCCGCACCGCCACGACCCCCGCGCCCTCCAGCCGGCGGGCCCACTGGTCGGCGGTGGTCTTCCCCTTCGCGAGCACGGCGACGAGCGCGCTGGGACGGATGTCCCGGAACCGCGCGATGGCGTCGGCCACCTGGGTGGTGAGCGCGGCGTCGTCCCCCTCGATCCACTCGACGGGCTCGCCGTCGCGCGCGGCGACGACCGCGGGGTCTGCCGAGGGGCCCTGGCCGAGCGCCGCGATGGCGAGCGCCATGATCGGGCGGGTGGAGCGGTGGCCGACGGCGAGGGCGTCGAGGCGGACCTCCACCTGCCCGGTGAGGCGGCGGAGCAGCTCCTCGAAGCCCTCGAACTGCGCGTCGGCGAGGATCTTCTGGGCGGGGTCCCCCGCGATGGTGACGGAGCGGCCGACGTCCGCGGCGTCCACGAGGGCCTCGATCTCGACGGTCGAGAGGTCCTGCGCCTCGTCGATGACGAGGTGGGCGTAGAGCCCGGCCCACCCGCACGGGAGCTCGCTGTCCGCCTGGTGCTTCAGCTGGCCGAGGCGCAGCAGCAGCGCGGCGTCCTCCCAGTCGAGCACGCCCTCGGCAGCACACGCAGCCTGGTGCTTGCGCGCGGCGGGCAAGGCGCTCACGAGCGAGGCGGGGAGCACCTCGCGGCAGAGGGCGTCATCGTCGAAGAGCGTCCAGAGGTCCTTGCAGTGGTCGAGGAGCCGGCCGCGGAGCTTGTTCCACCACACCCCGGGGTGCCGCTTCCGGAAGGCGGCGATCCGCGCGAAGCCCTTGCCGGCCGTGGCCTCCCAGGTGGCCGCGCCGGCCTCCCCGAGCTGCTCCCGCACCCACGCCGCGCTCTTCTCTCCGAGCCGCTCCACGTGCGCCCGGAGCAGTGCGCCGACCGCGGGGTGGCGCTTCAAGCGGGCGACCGCGGGGGTCGACCCGCGCATCTCGAGCTGGATGCCGCCGCTCCGCAGGATCCGGCGCGCCCAGCCGTGGAAGGTCTCGACCATGACGCCCTGCACGCCGAGCTCGGGGAGCACGCGCGAGATGTAGGTCTGCAGCGCCTTGTTGAACATCACCACGAGCATTCGCTCGGGACGGAAGCGCTGGGCGTCCTGGAAGTGCAGGTACGCGATGCGATGGAGGGCCACGGTCGTCTTGCCGGAGCCGGCGCGCCCGCGGAGCAACACCACGCCGGCGGTGGGCCGCGCGATGACCTGGAACTGCTCCCGCGTGATGAGCGAGACGATGTCGGGCAGGCGGTGGTCATCCTTCTCGGCGCGGCTGCTGCCGGGCGCGGCGTAGCTGCCGTCCGGGCGCATGCGGAGCGTCGTGGCGCCGCCTTGCACCTCCACCAGCACGCCCTCCCGGATGTCGACCCGCCGCCGGATCGCGAGGACGCCCTCCCGCGTGCGCCCGCCGATCTCCTCCTCGAACTCCTCGCCTTCTTCGTACGTGTAGTAGAGCTGGCTGATCGGCGCGTCCCGCCAGTCGCAGATGGCGAGCCCGCGCTCGACCACGCCGACCTTCCCGAGCAGCACCTCCTGCCGCCGCTCCCCCTCCTGGAGCACCATGCGGCCGAAGTAGGGGGTCCCCACCGGGAGATCGCGGGATCGCCGCGCGCTGCGGTGCGACGTGAGGGTGCGCTTGGCCTCGTCGAGCGCCTCCTCGAAGGCGATGCGCTGGGCGGGATCGCCGCGGGCGTCCGTCCATTGCCGGTGCAGCTCCCGGGCGCGCTCGATCAGGGCGCGCTCGCGCTCGCCGTCCTCCGATTGCAGCGCCCGGAGCGCGGGGACGACGCGGGCGAGGACCTCGGACTCTTCGGCGACGAGGACGGGCAGATCGGACACGGCCCCTCCCGGGCGACGGGGGACTAACCGATGCGCCAGAGCCCGCACAGGCGTTCAGCCATCGCCACCCGCCGGGAAGATCGCTCCCCGGAGTTATCCATACCTATTGACTAGTCAATGGATAACCTGGAGACGAGGTGCGGATGAGGTCGTGCTTGTCTGGTTTAACCTTGCTTCTCACTCTCCACAGGAGGGTGGGACAACCCGGCCCGGCGGCTGGTGGTCCGAGGAGGGTTCAGCCGCCCACGACCATCCGCCCCCGGTGCCGGCCGGTGATCTCCGGCAGGGCGCCGCCCGTGAGCTCCCGGTAGGTGCGGACCGCGAAGCCGTCGGTCATGCCGGCGACGTAGTCGGTGACGGCGAGCACGCGGGCGTAGGGGGTCACGCCGGCGCGGACGGCGTTCGGGAGGAGGTCCAGCACCTTCTTCTGGCGGCTGTCGGGGTCGGTCGCGAGCGCGGCCGGCACGAAGAGGCCGAGGAGCTCTCCGAGGACGCGGTACCCGGCGAGCTCGACGCGGAGCACCTCGGGGGCCTTGTAGCAACGGGCGCGCGAGCGCTCGCCGACACGCTCGAGCGCGGCCGCGGAGGGGATGAGTGCGGCGAGCGGCTTCGGCAGGCCCTCGCCGAGGAGCTGGGCCTCGTGGTCTCCGAACGCGGTGACACACTCGTCCACCAGCCGGCCGATGGCCTTCGCGCGGAGCCACCCGACGCTGGCGCGCTCGTCACCCTGGCCGAGGAGCCCCGAGGGCGGCTCGCCGCCGGCCAACGGATCGAAGAGGTCCCGGATCTCCTCGTAGCCGAAGAGGCCCAGGAGGTAGCCGTCCTCGGCGTCGAGGATGTGGAAGCAGAGGTCGTCCGCGGCCTCGACGAGCCACGCGAGCGGGTGCCGCCGCCACACTCCCTCGGCCACCGGGGCGAGCCCCACGGCGTCCGCCACCTCCGCGAAGAGCGCGGCCTCGGCCTCGAAGTAGTTGAACTTCTTGTGGACGACGCCCGGGCGCAGCTTCCGCGCGGAGGAGGGCTGCGGGTACTTCACGACGGCCGCGAGGGTCGCGTGGGTGAGCTGCATGCCGCCCTGGCCCGGGTGGTTCTCCAGCCCCGCGACGATGCGGAAGGTCTGCGCGTTGCCCTCGAAGTGACAGAGGTCCGAGCGCTGGGCGCCGGACAGGCGCTCGAGCGCGCCGCGGGCGTCGGCGTCGCGGAACCACGCGCCGATGGCGTCCTCGCCGGCGTGGCCGAAGGGCGGGTTGCCGAGGTCGTGCATGAGGCACGCCGCCGCGACGATGTCTCCGAGATCCGCCGGGTTGTACGTCGCGAGCTCGGGGTGCCGCTCCAGGACGACGTACCCCGCGCGCTTGCCGAGGGAGCGCCCCACGCTCGCCACCTCGAGGCTGTGCGTCATCCGGTTGTGGACGTGGTCGTTCGCCGGCATCGGGAACACCTGCGTCTTGTCCTGGAGGCGCCGGAACGGGCGGGAGAAGAGGACCCGGTCGAAGTCGCGTTCGAACGAGGTGTGGCCCGCCTTGCCGCCCTGGTCGTCACGGCCGAGGCGCTTGGGGGTGAGGAGGCGGGTCCAGTCCATCATGCGCTTGCGGTAACCGGTTCGGGATCTCCCTCCGGGCCGCGCCCCACCGCGCCCCGCTGCGCCCCGGAGGGCGAACCGATCCTTTCAGCGGGATTTCTGCCCGTCCCCCTCAAGCTTCGGCGGCTCCCTGCCGAGACATTCCTCACACGGAGCTGACCAACATGACCCTCTTCCTCCTCCTCATCGGTTGCGACGAGATCGACGCCCTCCTCGGCGGGGTCACGAACCCCGACGTGGCCGAGGGGCTGGTCGTGGGCCTCTCCGTGCCGGCCGACCTCGACCTGTCCGGCACCGACTTCGCCGATGGCGGGCGCGCGGCCGCCTACCTCTCCAACGTGGGCGGCGAGACCCCCACCGACGTGGCGCTCACCCTCGTCTCGCCGAGCAACGGGGAGATCACGTTCGCGAGCGAAGGCGAAGGCGCCTGGACCACCCCCGAGGGGCAGGCGGTCTCCTACGTCCCCGGCGAGACCCTCATCCTCAAGCGCGACGGCGCCGAGATCCTCCGCGCCGACGGCGCGCCCGCCGCCTCCATCAACCTCCCCCTCACCCTCTCCGCGGGCGAGGGCATCCACATCGACGTGAGCTACGAGGACTACGACGGCGTCGTCGTGACCGTGCTGAACCTCGCCACGAAGGAGGTGACCTGGACCAACGCCCCCGAGGAAGCCGGCGTGGTCTACGACATGCTCGTCGAGGAGCCCGTGCTCGTCGTCGACATCCCGGGCGAGGCCTTCGGCCAGGCCGGCGAGTACGCGGTCGGCGTGGCCGGCCTGCAGACCAACTCGGTGGACGAGGTGACCGACGTGAACACGCTCTCCTCGATCATGGCCACCGGCATCCTCGACTTCCGCCGCGTCACGGTGAGCGCGGAGTGACCGGCTACGCGGCCGTCTCCGCCGCTCCGGTGCCCGGGTAGTCCTTGCCCGCCTTCGTCCGCAGCTGGGTCGCGAGGCCGAACACGAACGCGGACGTGACGTCGAGCCCCAACCCCCACGCGAACGCGCTCGTGACCTCGTCGAACGTCCCCACCCACTCCGCGCTGAACTGCGACGTCCCGAGCACCGTGATCACGATCGCGCTGACCCAGAAGGTGGCGCTCCGCGCCTGCTCCAGCGCCTGCCGGGTCCCCCGCCCATCCGCGAGCCCGCCCCACACCGGCGACCAGGGCGCCAGCGGCGGCACCGTCGCGGTCGGTGGCAACGAGACCGGCACCGTCGCGATCCGAGGCCCGGTGCCCGCGTCGGCGGGTGTCCCCTCCCCGCCCAACCCGGCCTGGTTCTTCCCGCCGGCGAGCGCCACCGCGCGGCGCCAGTCCCCGCTGGCGAAGCTGCTGTCGAGGTCGGCGGAGCCCACGTTCCGACCCGCCACGATGGCGTGCAGCACCACGAGCAGCGCGGCGGCGTCCTGCTTCAGCGCCGCGTGGAGGGTCACCCGCGCCTGGAAGGTGACCGGCACGGCGCTCCCCTTCAGGGCATCCCGGCGCGGGGCGAGGTCCTTCGCGTCGTCGTACTCGGTGAGGCTCGTCTCGAGCGCGGCGAGCAGCTCGGCCCGCGCCGCCACGAGCGCCTCGCCCAGGGACCGATCGATGGGCTCCCAGGCCACGTGCAGGGCCTCCAGCCGCGCGATCGGGTCCGCGCTGTCGCCCTCCAGCACCGCCTGCTTCTCCCGCAACGTGGCCACGAGCGGCGCGACCTGTGCGAGCGGCGCGTCGAGGAGCGGCTTGGCGGTCGCCAGGAACCCCGCGATGACGCCCTTGAGGCGCCCGAGCGCGCTGGTGGCGAGGTCGATGGACTGACGGGCGACGGTGGCGTTCCGGGCATCGAGCGCGGGGCGCGCGGCGCGGGCGGCGGTGCGCGCGGCCTCCACGGTCGCGGCGACCTCCGGCGGGAGGTGCCACGTGGCGAGCAGGACCTGCTCCAGCGACTTGAGGTCGGTGTTGGCCGCCTCCGTCCGCGTCTGCAAGTCGGTCTCGGCGTCCTTCACCTTGGTGTCGAACGTCGTGACGAGCGCCGTGACCGCGTCGGCGTCCTGGGCATCCGCGAGATCCGCGCCGAACCTGGTGACGGCGGCGTCCACCGCCGTGCGGAACGGGGCGTCCGCGCTCGCCTCGCGCACGAGCCGCGCCCGGCCCAGGGCCCGCTCGGCGCGATCCTTCGCCTCCAGCGACGCGACGCGCTTGTTGAGGCGGTCCCGCAGGAGCCACGAGATCCCGATCCCCGCCAGGATGAGCAGCGGGATGGACACGCGGGAGAGCCGGGTGGTCACCGTGACCGCGACGTCGGTGGGCGTTGCCAATGAAGGCGCATCGAGACGCAACGTGCCGGTCTGCGCGCCGAGGGTGCCCAGGCCGAAGTTGCTCACCGCGCAGTCCAGCGTCCGCAGCCCGCCTCCCAGGAGGCTGGTCGGGAGCGGATCGCCGGGCCGGACGGGGGCGGCGGAGGCGCTCGCGCCGTAGAGGCGGGTGGACGCGGCGGGGCTCGACGAGGCGTTCGCGCTGGCGGCGGGCCCGGTGCCGACCGGCGGACGGGAATCCTGGTCCGCCCGCGGCGCGCACGCGATGTCAACGGTGGCGGAGCCGCCGCCCTTGTCCCCGAGCGGCACCCAGGTCGCGTCCAGATCGCGGAGGCCGGCGGCACCGCCGGTCTCCTTCACGTGGAGCACCCGCTGCTGGGGGCCGAGCCCCGTCCACTGCGCAAACCCCTCCCAGGACGGCACCACGACGTCCCACGCCGCGGCGGACGGTACGATCGAGAGCGCCGGCGCCGGCACGGACACTCGGAGCTCCAACGTCGGATCCTCGGGGCACCCGCCCTTCTCCAGCGTTCGCGTCAGCCCGACGCCGAAGGTCCACTCCCCGCCGCGCATCTGGCTCGCCGGGAGCGCCAACGTCAGGGCGTGGAGCGCCCGGTCGAGCGTCAGCTCCCCGATGGAAGCCGGGAGCGGCACGTCGGTGTCGCCGCGGCGGGCCCACAAGACGCGGCCCGCGACGGCGCTCGGGAGGTCTCCCTTCACGACGAACACGGCCGTGGCGCGCTCGGGCGCGGCCTCCACCGCGAGGACCACGCGGGGATGAGCAAGCTCGAGCGGGTCCTTGCAAGCGGCTGGGGCCTCACCCCGCGCGCCGGTGGACTTGGGCGCGGCGTCGTCGGCGTCGCGGGCGACATCGGCGCCGTCCTGCGCGTGCGCGGCGGGGGAAGCGAGGAGCAAGGCAAGGAGCAGCGAACGACACATCGGGGAGCTCACGCGAGGTGGAGATCGGCGCTGCCGATCGCGGTGAAGACGAAGCCGAGCGGGTTGCGGGCCTGGAGGAGCTCCAGGCGGAGGGCGCGCAGGGCGTCCACGAGGGAGGCCCCGCCGGCGAGGCGCTCGATGAGGCGGCGCGTCGCGAAGCCGACGAGGTCGGGGTAGACCACGGACTCCGTCGCCACCACGCCGATCGCGCCCTTCGTCAGGAGCGGCGCCAGGAAGTCGGGGTAGGGATCGAGCGGCACGGCGGTCTCGCACGCCATGAGCAGCACGAGCGGCCGCGCGCCGTCTTCCCACTTGGGGAGCGTGTGGCACCGCTTCAGGAGCGCCGTGCGGGTGAGGCGGCGTTGGTCCGGCCCCACCTCGATGCGGGGAAAGGAGAGGTCCTTGGGGCCCTGGGTGTGCACCGCGTGGTGGCCGAGGATCGCGAGCACGGAGGGCCGCGGCGCCCCGTCGAGGGTGTCGACCAACATTGCGTTCGGCGGCACCAGACTGAAGCCACCGGGGAGATTGGCGGCGTCGAGCGCGCCCCAGCCGCCCTTGGTCGCGTCGACCGCCACCAGCCGCGGCCCCGGCCCCACCGTGGTCCCCCACGGGAGCCCGGTGTCCACGAGCTCCTCGAGGCGATGGCGGATGCCCCAGAAGCCGCGCACGCACACGACGCCGTCGGTCGCGGTGTGTCCACACGGCGCGGCGTCCGTGCCGCCCGTGCAGATGTCCGTCGGCGCGCTCTCCGGGAGGTCCCAATCGTAGATGGTCGACCAAGGCAGGCCGAGGCGCGGCGAGAGCCGCACGAACTGCACGGTGAGGTCGGCGCGGTCGCGCATCGCGGCCAGGAAGAGCTGCCCCGCCGGGTTGGCGTCGAACAGCGCGTGGCCGAGCTCCCACCCCTGCATGGCGAGCCCGTAGAGGTCCGTCGCGAACCGCTTCAGCGTCGGGGCGACCCCCACGGTGTAACGGGGCCCCGAGGGGTCACGGGTCAACGTGGTGACGGTGTCTCGGAACGCGGCCAGGGCCGCCTCGGCCTGGGCGAGCGAGAGGCGGGCGTCCCCCACGTCGGCGCCCGATTTGACCATCACGTTGTGGGCCCCATCCGCGGCGTCGTTCACCGACACGCACGCAAATCGCGGCGGCACGGCGGGTGACACGAAGCCGGGCACGCGGGAGTAGTCGAGGCGGGCGCTCACCGCGCGGCCCTTCTTCACGACGCGCTCGTCGGGATGGGTGCGGGCATCTACGCGGAACGATTGGAGAAGGGCGTCCGCGCGGTAGACCGACACCCGGAGCCGGGCGCGCGGCGCGAGCGGGGCGACGATCACGAACCGGGCGATCTCGGAGGCGCCGGACGCCCCGAGCGTGATGGATTGGATCGGCGGCGACGCGAGGGCAAAGTCCTGCGCGTGGACCACGACGTCCAGCGTGTGGCGCTCGCCCTCCGGGAGGCTCGGCAGGAGCGCGTCGAGCGTCGGGAGGTCCCCGGTGAGGAGCGTGCCGGCGGCGGGCGCGCCGATCTGGAGGCGGAGCTCGTACCGGGCGCCGCGACGCAGGGTGTCCGTGGGCTGGACGAAGGCGGCGGCGTCCGCGGTGCGCCCCACGGCGAGCGGCGAGCGCTCGAGGCGGCGGATCCGCACGTCGGCGATCCGCTGGAGGGGCGGCCGGATCGGCTGCGGCTCGGGCGGCGCCGTGCTCGCGGGGGCCACGTAGGCCTCGAGGCCCGCGGCGGGGGCCGCCATGCGCGGAAGGGGGGCGGAGAGGGCGCGAACCCGGTCGGCCACGCCGGAGAGGGGGCCCGCCGCGCCGGACTCCCGGCCGAATTGGAGGGGATGGTCGCGGAGCCGGCCGAGGGCCGACGCGTCGACCTCGGCGGCCGCGAACGGCAGCCCGATGACGTGCAGGTTGACCGCGGCGTCGGCGAGGGCGTCGGCCGCGTGGGAGATGCGCAGGCCGTGGTTCGCGGCGGGGGTGCACACCAGGGTCGCAAGCGCGTCCCCGCACTGCCGCACGGCGTCGTGGAGGGGGAGATCGTGCAGGAGCCCGAAGAGGAGCCCCATCAGGGCGGCGTCGCGGGAGAGGTCGCCGCCGAGCCGCACGAACGGGGAGCCCGGCCAGGGCACGCTCTCCGGGGCGGTGCCGACGACGAGCCGGGGCCCGGGCCCGCGGCGGTGTTCGGTGGAGGCGCCCTCGATGACCACGTCGGCGTCGTCCGGCGCGACCCCCATGAGCAGCCCTGGCACCCGGAAGTCACCCAAGGACCGCGCCAGGTCCGGGTCCGCGAGCGCCACCCGGATCGGCAACGTGGGGGCGCCGCGGGCCTGCGCGAACGTGTCCCCCGGATCGGTCGGATCGCGCTCGATCGTCGTCACGCGGGCCCGGAGCGCGGGCGAGAGGACGTTGCCGAACCAGCGCGCGCCCGGATGCAGGAACACGGGCACGGTGACATCGCCGGTGTTGGGATCCCGCGCCGCCCGCACGTAGCCGCGCGCCTTCACACGGAGCAGCGCCAGGAGGGCCTGCGGAGCCCTGTCTCCAGGGGCGCCGGCGCCGTACGCGCCCGTCTCGTCCCACCACCGGAGCTGGGAGCGCACGTTGGGCCCCTCGAGCGGCCCACCCTCGACCTCGACGTAGCTCTCCGGGACGTGACCGGGCATCAGGACCCGCTGAGCAGGACGTAGACCTTGCCGTTCGCGGTGACCCCGTCCTCCGCGTACACGTAGGCGCCGACGAGGAAGTCGGTCGCGCCGTCACCGTCGAGATCGCCCAGCGCCAGGGCCGCGCCGGTGTAGGCGTTGGCGCTCTCGCCCGTCCACGCGAGCAGCGCGGCGTCGTCCAGCGTGGCCGAGTCCGCCACGCGCGCGCCCGAGAGGAGCCAGATCCGGCCGTAGGTGGCGTCGGCGAGGAGCTCGGTCACGATCAGATCGTCGGCGCCGTCGCCGTCGAGATCGCCGGCCGAGAGCGCCTGGTACCCGAAGTACCCGTTCTCCGTGCTCCCGCGCACCACGCCGACGGCCTCCGCGGAGGAGCCCGCCGCCGGCACCGCGCCCTCGGCCGGCGCGAAGAGGTAGAGCGCGCCGGCGCTCTCCGCGTTGGTGTCGTCCGCGAACGCGCCGACCGCGAGGTCGACCAGGCCGTCGCCGTCGAAGTCGCCGGAGGTGCCGACGAGGCCGAGCTGCTCGGAGCCCACGCCCGCCCAGAAGCCGTACGCGAGCGTGCCGAGGTCCCCCGTGGCGACGGCGTCCTGCGCCACGATCGAGACCCGACCGGGGTAGCTGTCGCCGGTGTCCGCGCCGGTGTCACCCCCCTCCGGGCCGTGCCCGGACTCGCCGAACAGGAGCTCGGAGACGCCGTCCCCATCGAGGTCGGGCAGGGCCACGGAGGTGGAGATCCCCTCCCCCTGGATCACCGCGCGCGCCTCGTCGGCGAGCTGGAGGGTGCCGCTGTAACGTCCGCCGCCGACGACGTAGAATTGGTCGTCCGCATCGGTGAGGTTGGTGTCCGCGCTGTTGACGACGATGACCTCCTGGGCACCGTCCCCGTCGAGGTCCATCACGCTGAAGCTGCGGCCGTAGACGGTGGCCGTCGCGGCGGGGACGCCGAGGATCATCTCCATCGTGGCGTCGCTGTCGACCTCCGAGACGGCCGCGGCCCACTTCGCGCCGTCCCCGTACCAGATCACCAGCTCGAAGTCGGTCTGGTAGCTGGAGAAGTAGTCGATCTCGCCGCGCCCGGTCACGAGGTCGTCGAAGCCGTCGCCGTCGAGGTCCGCGCAGCCAAGCTCGAACCCGAGGAACTGCCCGCGGCCCTGGATGAGCGTGTCGGCGTCGCCGATGCGCATGCCCGGGCCCCACGAGGCCGCGCCGTCGCCGTAGAAGATGCCGATCTGGCCGGCGTAGGACTCGGCGAACGGGGCGGCGATCACGAGGTCGAGCAGGGTGTCCCCGTCGAGGTCGCAGAGCGCCACGTCCTGGCCGACGAGGTCCTGCGCCCCGCTGTCCCCCGCGATGCTCACCGGGGCCTCCGCCAGCGACACCACGGAGTTGTCGTGGCCGTCGCAGTCGACGTCCACGCCGTCGTTCCAATAGTCGCGCGCGCCGGGGCGCACGGCGGGGTCGAGGTCGTCACAGTCGTCCCCGCCGAAGTCGGCGTCGTCGTAGCCGTCGCCATCGCCGTCGTAGCTCTCGACGCCGTCGCAATCCTGGTCGACGCCGTCCTTGGGGAGATCCACCGCGCCCGGCTTCACCGTGGCGTCGGTGTCGTCACAATCGAAGCCGCCGGCGCCGCCCTCGTAGCCATCGCCGTCGACGTCGGTGAGGTCCAGCCCGTCGCAGTCCTGGTCGATGTCGTCGTAGGGCACCTCGGCCGCGGCGGGGGCCACCGTCGCGTCCGCGTCGTTGCAGTCCGTGCCCGCCTCGCAGGCGTCGGCCGAGAACGCGCCGTCGGCGTCGGCATCGAAGTCCTCGTCGATGGCGTCATCGCAGTCGTCGTCCACGCCGTCGCAGTCCTCGGCCGCGCCCGGGTAGACCTGGTAGGCGTTGTCGTTGCAGTCGACGGAGGCGTCGAAGCCGTCGCCGTCCTCGTCCGGGTAGACATCGGTGTCGGTGTCCGTGTCGGTGTCCGCATCGGTGTCGGTGTCGGTGTCCGCAGACCCGGTGTCATCCAGGTTCTTGTCGGTGTCGCCGTCGGCGGTGCACGCCAGGAGCAGGAGGAGCAGGTTCATGGCGGCATGGTACATCGAGCGAGCGCCGCGCGGGGGGCTACGCTCGGTCCGCTACCCTACTCACCGATCACCCGCCGAACGAAGGGATTGCGGAAGACCCCGTCGGGATCGACCTCGCGAACGAGCCCCGCGAACGCGTCCGCCATCGGGAGCACGCGGCGGATCAGCGCGGCGTCGAACGCGGCCTCCTTTCCCCAGTGCGGGCGGCCGCCATGCTCCGCCACGATCCGTGCGATCGCCGCGTAGTAGGCGTCACAGTCGGGCGAGCCGCCGACATAGGCCCCGATCTGCACGGTGTCGCGCCCGTAGGCGGGGCTCATCCAGTTGGAGTCCCCCTTCACGTAGCGGGCCTCGACGATGAAGTTCACCCGCAGGCCCTGCGCCACGATGGCCGCCCGGAGCCGCCGCATCACGTCGGCCGCGTGCTCGGCGGGCACCGCCCACTCGCTCTCGCGGTGCACCGGGGGCATCGCCATGGACAGCACGAGGTCGCTCCGGCCGACGACCGTGCGCGCGGTGAAATAGGCCGCCGCCACGACCCGGTTGAGCATCGGGATCAGGGCGGGCACCGCCGAGCCCAACGCCAACAACCACTTGAATACATGGGCGTTGACGACGCGCTCGTCGATCGCGCGGTGGCGCGGGCTGAAGGTCGCGGGCCCGTCGCTGCGTCGGGCGCGGACCAGCAGCGCGGCGTCCGTGTGGGGGAGCCACCAGAGCTTGGCCCACTCGTGCTCGCCCGCCATCGTCGCGAGGGCCTGGACACCGGCGTCGAACGTCACCGGGGTGCTCACCTCGGCCACCTGGAAGGCGCGCTCCACCCGCAACGTGAGTTGGGTGACAACGCCCAGCGCACCCAAAGAGACCCGCGCGGCGGGCAACCGCGGATCCCCCTCGTCGAGCACGAGCACGTCCCCCGTCGCGGTGACGATGCGCATCGCCACGATGAAGCTGGAGAGGTTGCCGTGGACGAGGCTGGAGCCGTGCGTCGCCGTGGCGACGAGGCCGCCGAGGCTCTGCTGGTCGATGGAGCCGACGATGGAGATCGCGTAGCCGCGGGCGTGCAGCGCCGCGTTGAACGCCCGCAGGCGCATGCCGGCCTGGGCCGTGGCGAGGCCGCGCTGCTCGTCGACCTGCAGGAGCTGGTCGAGGCGGTCGAGGCGGACGATCACCCCGTCCGTCACGACGCAGTCGGACCACGAGTGCCCGGCGCCCACGACGCGCACCCCCTGCCCCGCGGCGGCGGCCCGGCGCACCACGTCGGCCACCTCCGCTTCGTCGGCGGGCATCGCCCACGCGGCGGGCGTGGCGCGATGGGTCTTGCCCCACGTCTCGAAGCGCTCGGACATGGGTGGGACGGTAGCATGGCGGGGGGTCGGCCGGCCTGCGGACCGGCCCCCGGCCCGGATGTTACAGCCCCTCCTTCCCCAGCCGGTCCTGCGGCCGCGTCGCGACCGGCGCGGCCTTCGCGGCGGCCTCGCGCCGCTCGCTGTAGCGGTCGACGAGGAAGTCGCGGTGGTCCCGGGTGAGGAGCGTGAACTTCCAGAGCTCCTCCATCACGTCGACCACGCGGTCGCGGAGGTCGGAGTCCTTCATCCGGCCCTCCTCGTCGAACTCCAGCCACGCCTTCGGCACGCTCGATTGGTTGGGGATGGTGAGCATGCGCATCCACCGGCCCAACAGCCGCAAGGTGTTCACGACATTGAACGATTGGGAGCCGCCGCTCACCTGCATCACCGCGAGCGTGCGGCCCTGGGTGGGGCGGACCGCGCCGATGTTGAGCGGGATCCAATCGAGCTGGTTCTTGAACACGCCGGTGATGGCGCCGTGCAACTCGGGGCACGACCAGACGTGGCCCTCGGACCACTCGCTAAGCTCGCGAAGCTCGACGACCTTGGGGTGGTCGTCCAAGCCGGGGCCCTTCATCGGGAGGTCGTGCGGGTGGAACCAACGCACCTCCGCGCCGAGGTCCTCGAGCACGCGGGCGCTCTCCTCCGCGAGGAGGCGGCTGAAAGCGCGCTCCCGCAGCGATCCGTAGAGGATGAGGAAGCGCGGCGGGTGCGTGCTGCGCGGCACGTCGCGGAACGCGGGGCGGGCGAGCGGCGGGGGGTTGCCATCGTGCCAGGTGCTCATGAGGGCCTCGCGCGGGCGGGTAGCGCGGGCGCGAGGCGAGGGCCAGGGCGAGGGTCGGCCGGTCCGCTCCTGGCCACCCCCGGTCCGGCGCCCTGTCACGCCGGGGCGGGGGTCCGGGTGAGCCGATCGATCGTCTCGCAGAGCTCCTCGACCGTGTTCGGCTTGTAGATGACCTCGCGCACGCCTACCTCGGAGGCCCGCTCGCGGAGCTCGTCGGTGATGTAGCCGGAGGCCATCGCGACGGGCAGGTCGGGCCGCAGCACGCGGACCTGGGCCGCCACGTAGAGCCCGGACGAGCCGGGCATGTTGAAGTCGGTCACGACGAGATCGAAGGCCGAGGGGTTCGAGCGGATGGCGGCCAGGGCGTCTTCCGGGCGCGTGAACCCGCTGACCACGTAGCCGGAGCGCTCGAGGAGCCGGGTGACGAGGAACACGAGCGTCTCCTCGTCGTCGAGGTAGAGGATGTGGCGCCCGTGGCCGAGCGGGAGGGAGGCGGGGTCCGCGGGGGCGGCGGGCGGCCACACCGGGTGTTCGGCCTCGGATACCGGCAGGTAGAGCGCGAACGTGCTGCCGCGACCGGGCTCGCTCTCCACGGTGACGGCGCCGCCGTGGCTGTGGGCGATACCGTGCACGACCGAGAGCCCCAGGCCCGTCCCCTGGCCGAGCGGCTTGGTCGTGAAGAACGGCTCGAAGATCCGCTCCAGCGTCGCGGGGTCCATCCCCTTGCCGCTGTCCCGCACGGTCACCCGCGCGTGGGTGCCCGGGTCGAGGCCCGGGGTGACGCGCGCGAGGGCGGCGTCCACCTCGACCCGCTCCAGCCGCAGCTCGATGCTGCCCGGGCGGTCCTCCAGGGCGTGCCAGGCGTTGGTGCACAGGTTCAGGAGCGCCTGGTGCACCTGGGTCTCGTCTACACAGGCACAGGGGACGTCCGGATCGCAGTGCACGGTCACTGTCACATTCGCGGGGAGGGTGGCGCGGATCATGCCGGCGACCTCCTCGACGAGCGTGCGCAGCGCGAGGACCCGCCGCTCCGGCGGTTGCTGGCGGCTGAAGGAGAGGATGTGACGGACGAGGTCGCGCGCGCGCTGCCCGGCCTTGGCGATCTCGTCGAGGCTGACCCGGGCCGGGTGCGTGGGTGCCACGTCCGCGCGGGCGAGCTCCACGTTCCCGAGGATGGCGGCGAGGATGTTGTTGAAGTCGTGCGCGACGCCGCCCGCGAGCTGCCCGATCGCCTCCATCTTCTGGGCCTGCCGAAAGCGGTCCTCCAACTTCTGGCGCTCGGTCTCGGCCTCCTTCTGCGCGGTCATGTCCACGACGAGACAGATGCAGGTGCCGGGCGCGCCCTCCAACATGGCCATGACGACCAACACCGGGACGCGATGGCCGTCGCGGTGGAACAGCTCCATCTCGAACGGCGAGCACACCCCGCAGCCCTCCAGCTCCGCAACTGATTCTCGGGCCTGTTGCTTCCATTCGGGAGGGACCAACGCGCTCAGGCGGAGCTCTCCCCCACCGAGCGCCTCCCTCGTGCGACCGATCATGCCGAGGAACCCGTCGTTCGCTTCGGTGATGCGCCCATCCAGATGAGCGATCACCACGCCGATGATGTTGGACTCGACGAGCCGCCGGTGCCGGCTCTCGACCTCCCGCAGGGCCGCCTCGGTGCGCTTCCGCTCGGTGATGTCCCGGGTGATGCCGAGGATCCCCACCACGCGCCCCCGCTCGCGCAAGGGCGCCGCGTGGATCTCCAGGCAGCGTCGTGTCCCGCGGAGCCCCACACACGTATACGAGAGCGCATCCGTCTCCCCGGCCAGCACCCTCGCCTGCAGCGCCGCCACCGCCGGGCGGCATTCGGGCGTCACCAGGTCAAGAAACGAGCGTCCGCGCACCTCGTCGACGGAGTCGGCCTCGCACATCGCGACGCCGGCGGGGTTCACCTCCACCAGGCGCCCCTCGGGCGACACGACGCACACGCAATCCGGGTCGGTGTCGATCATGAGCCGCAGCCGCTCGACGGACCCGGACTTGTCCGTATGTGCCTGTTGCCGCGCGACCCGCCGCCGCAGCTCCAGTTGGGCGACCGCCTGCCGACCCAACGCCTCGAGGGCCTCCTGCTGCTGCTCGTCCAGCAGCCGCGGCACGTAGTCCACGACCGCCACGGTACCGAGGGCGAACCCGTCGCCATCCACGAGCGCCACCCCTGCGTAGAAGCGGATGTAGGGCGGCCCGGTCACGAGCGGGTTGTCGGCGAAGCGGGGGTCCTCCCACGTGTCGGGCACGACCATCACGCCCCGGCGAAGGATGCTGTGGGCGCAGAAGGAGAGGTCGCGGTGGGTCTCCCGCGCGGTCAGGCCGAGGCGCGACTTGAACCACTGACGTTTCTCGTCCACCAGCGTGAGCATCGCCGTGGGAGTGCTACAAATGTGCGACGCCAGCCACGTGAGGTCATCGAACGCGGGCTCCGGCGGTGTGTCGAGGACCTGGTAGCTCGCGAGCGCCTCGAGCCGCTCGGCTTCGTTGCCCGGAAAGGGTGCGATCATCCACGACCTCCCACCCGCGGGCCCTGAAGAGCCTTGGCTCGCGACACCCGGTTCTCCACCCCGATCGACCGGCGACCGAATCCGATCTAGCGCGACGTCCGCGCTCCGCAAGCCGGGTCGGGGCGTTGGGCGGGCGCGCGTCGTGCGTAGCCCTCGTGGCAACCGGCGAAGGCGCTACACCCGCCCCAGCGCGAAGACCTCCACGTCGACCCCCGGCGACGCGTGCACGAGGTCGGGCGGGCGATTGGGTGCGGGGAGACCGGCGGCGGCGACGAGGCCCTCCTCGCAGTGGCGGGCCTCGGCGGCGACCGTCGGGTACGGCGTGTGGTGCACCTGCCCGCGGGAGAGCACCCCGTCGCGCTCCACGTACAGGTAGTAGCGTTCGAGCAGGAACTCTTCGAGCGTCCCGGGCGCGGACGGGCCGAGCGGCGCGCCCACGCGGCACCGGACGTCGAGCCGGGCCGCGGGGTCCGAGCGGCGCACGGAGGTGTACCCGCGCTCGTCCGCCGTCTCGCTCATCGCCATGTCCGCGTAGTGGTACGGGAGGCCCCACCCGGCGCGCGCGGCCTGCACCGCGAGCCACGAGGAGGCCTCGAGCGAGAAGAAGTAGACGCCGGGGGCGTCGCCGTCGAGGTGCACGTAGGTGCGGAGGTTGGTCTCCAGGAAGTCCTGGGAGAGCACGTCGGGGAGCCACGAGGGGCGGACGTGCTCCATGCGGAACGGCACGAGCCCGACCAACGCGCGCCCCTCCCACAAGTCGAGGCCGAGCCGCGCGGGGACGAGGGGCCGGAGGGCGTCGACCGGGACCCACCAATGCAGGAACAGGAGCTCGCGCCACAGTTGGGTGCCGGCGTTCTTGCCGGGCGGGCGGCGGGTCGGGGCGAAACGATCCACGGGCACCTCGGGGCGAGGCGGATCCTACTCCTCGGCGATGGGCACGAGCCGGCCGAGCTGCTCAACCATCTTCTTCTCGCGCGCCTCGGCCTCCGCGCGCCGCGCGAGGTGGCGCCCGAACGCCCGCATGACCCAGAGGTGCGCGAGGGCCTGGGTGGCGTTGTAGACCGGCCAGGGCAGGTTCGGGACGAGGTCGTGGACCGCCGCCACGAGCGAGCGCCCACCGAGCACGACCCGGAACTCCAGGCGGCCGCGGTGGCCCTCGACGACGCGCGCGAGGAGGCCGCCGACCACGTAGAGGAGCGTGCGGTCCGGGAGGGAGCGCTCGCGGGACCAGGCCAGCTCGAGCAGCGAGCGCCGGACCCCGAGGATCCCGAAGCGCACGAGGCCGGCCTCGTCGACGTTCACCCACAGGACCGGCCGCAGGGCCCGCGGGAGCCACGTCATGTACTCGGCGGCGGCCCAGATGGCGTCGCGCCCCTCGGGCACGGGCAGGCGCTGGACGGAGCGCACGGTGTTGACCGCCGGCGGGGCGATCCGGCGCGGCTTCGGCGCCCGGGCGGGCGTGGCCGTGGTGGCGATGCGGAGGGCGTCGTCGAGGGGGAGCCCGGGCAGGGCGAGGCGCTCCTGGAGGCGGAGATCGCGGGCCACCATCGGGTGCCGCAGGCTCGAGACGAGCGGGCCGACGAGCTCGCGGGAGGTCCCCGTGACGAGCGTGACCCAGAGGCGGGAGAGCTCCGGCGAGAAGAACGGCACGGTCACGAAGCGGGGGGTCCGGCCGAGCACCCGGGCGGTCCGCTCCAGCAGCGCCGCGTAGCTTAGGACCTCGGGGCCGCCGATGTCGAAGGTCTCCCCCGTCGCGAACGGCGCGCCGCACACGCCGGCGAGGAGGGCGACCACGTCGTCCACGTGGATGGGCTGGCACGCGGAGCGGGTCCACCGCGGCAGGACCATGAAGGGCAGGCGCTCCACGAGCCGCTGGAGGATGCGGAAGCTCGATCCGTCCGGGCCGATGACGAGCGAGGCGCGCAGCGTGGTCACCGGCACCCCGTGGGCCGCGAGGGCGTGCTCGACCTCGACCCGGCTCGCGAGGTGGGGCGAGAGCCCGCCGACCTCCGGCACGATGCCGCCCAGGTACACGATCTGGCGCACCCCCATCCGCCGCGCGGCGCGCGCGAAGTTGTCGGCCAGGATGAGGTCCATGTCCGCGAAGCTCGCCTGCGTCAGGCGCGCCGAGGGCATCATGGAGTGCACGAGGTAGACCGCCACGTCCGCGCCCGCCAAGGCCTGCTCGCAGTCGAGGAGGCTGAAGAGGTCGCACCGCCGCCGCTCGATGTTCCCCTCGGACGGGCCCGCCGTGCGCGACAGCGCGAAGACCCGGTGCTCCATCGCGAGGCGCTTGCACAACGCTCGCCCGATGAACCCGCTGGCGCCAGCCACCGCGACGGTGAGCTCCGGCACTACTTCCACGCCGCGGCGCCCGGAGCGCCGCCCGCATCGCCGCCCGGAGGGGCGTCCGGAGCGCCGCCCGCATCGGCGTCCGAAGCGGCTGTGTAGGCCGCCCGCACGTCGAACGGGAGGCCGAGCCGCTCCAGGTGCTCGTAAAGCGTCGCGAGGTAGAGGCCCAACGCCAGGAAATTGCCATGCAACGGGGCGCTCCCCCCCGGGGCGTCCCGGCAGGCCAGGAACGCGTCATGGAAGGTGTGCACGAACGTGGCACGTTCGAAGCGCACCTCCCGCTGATCGCCGCCGCCGAAGTGGGCGAGGAACACGTCCCGCGCCGGCCGGAGCGAGAGCCGGTCGATCGCGGCGTCGAAACGCGGGGTGTCGCCGGTGTAGTAGCCGCCGTAGAGGTCGCGGAGGCCGGCCAGGAACGTGGGATCCCACCGGACGTGCAGCCAGCCGGGGCGCCACGCGGTCCCCTCGCCCTCCTCGTGGAAGCGGTCGGCGCGGAGGTCGAGCAAGGCGGCGTCGTGGCGGAGGAGTTGATAGAAATAGAGCTTCAGGACCCGGCTTCCGCGGCGCGCGCGCGTCGTGACATCCAACTGCTCGACCCGCTCGGGGCCGGGCGCGCGGTCCTCCGCCACGCGCAGACCGGGGAGCACGAGGGCCGCGCGCGCCCGGCGCGCCTCGCCCGGACGGAGCCGCGCCGCGAGGAGCTCGGTGACCTGCCGCTGGGCGGCCCGGGGCGGAAGAACGTCGAACACGGTCGGCGTCAGGAAGTCCTTCAGATCCGCCCAGTCGCTCTTGCCGAGGATGGAGTCGAGCACCCGCCTTCCCGAGAGTGGACCGACGTAGTCGGCCGGCCCTCCCCTGTCGCCCCAAACCCGGGGAGCCCGCCCGTCATGCCGTCCCCACTACCGGGAGGACAACCGGCCCCGTCTCGCACCGGAGCGTGCAGGCGCTCGCCTCCCGATGGTGGTAGTCTCCCCGGCCGCGAAGGGGCCTGCATGGAAGCGACCGGTCTGAACCGCCACCTGGTGGCCTTGCTGCACGACCCCCGTGACCTCGTGTTCGTCCACCTGATCATCGGTTGCGCGTTCGTCGGTTGCCTCGGCGTCGGGCTGTTCTTCGTCAACACGTGGTTCTGGCCGTTGTCGGTGGCGTACCTGCTGTTCTGGGGCCTCGGCTACCTCGACCGCTTCATCCTGATGCTGCACTGCACCTCCCACCGCGCGCTCTTCAAGCCCGCGTGGATGAAGCACATCATCCCCTGGGTGATCGGGCCGTTCTTCGGGCAGACCCCTCAGACCTACGTCGTGCACCACATCGGCATGCACCACATCGAGGACAACCTCGGGGGTGACCTGTCGACCACGATGCGGTACCAACGTGACAGCCTGCTCGGGTGGCTCCACTACCTGGGTTCGTTCCTCACGGTCGGCCTGCTGAAGCTCGCCATGTACCACTGGAAGAAGGGCAGCAAGAAGATGTTCTGGCGCCTCCTCGTCGGCGAGGGCGCGTTCTGGGCCATGGTGGCGGTCCTCGCGATGGTGAACTGGCAGGCCACGCTCGTCGTGTTCGCCGGGCCGGTGCTCCTGGTCCGCACGCTGATGATGGCGGGCAACTGGGGCCAGCACGCGTTCATCGACCCGAGGGACCCCGCCGAGACCTACCGCAGCAGCATCACGTGCATCAACACCCGGTACAACGTGCGGTGCTTCAACGACGGCTACCACACCGTGCACCACCACAAGCCGCGGCTGCACTACACGGAGATGCCCGGCGCGTACGAGACCACCCGCGAGGCCTACGGGGCCGCCGACGCCATCGTGTTCGACGGCATCGACTTCTTCCAGGTGTGGGCGCTCCTGATGCTCGGCCAGAAGAAGGCCCTCGCGCGGCGCTTCGTGCGCCTCCCGGGCGCCCCGAACCGCACCGATGACGAGGTCATCGCGATGATGAACTCGCGCCTCACGCCGATCGCGGCGTAGCACTCGGGCGCATCCGGGCGAGCAGGTCGTCCCCGTACACCGCGCGCATGCCCAGCGCGGGCAGGTGCGCGTACCCGATGTAGCAGTCGCACCGGGGCCGGGGGCACGGACGTGGCCCCAGGATCGCGGCCAGGTCGTCGTCGTAGAGGTTGCCGAGCACGTCCGCGACGAAGTGACAGCGGTGGATCGTCCCCGCGCCGTCTACGCTGATGACGGTGTCGCCGGTGTCGCACGGCTTCCCGCGCGTCGCATGGGGGCGCACGTCCAACGCGAAGCCCGGGTCGATGCGGCTCCACCGCTCGATGTCGGCGGGGCCGTACCGCACCCCCGGCTTCTGGGCGTTGATCCACATCGGCGTCCCGGGCGGCAGCTCGGCCCGCAGCGCCTCGACGGCCTCCACGTTCTCCGGGAGCGCCACGGCGCCGACGCTCAAGCGGGTCCCCTCGCGGTGCAGGGCCGCCATCTTCGCGGCGAAGGCCTCGCGCGGCACCTCGCTCGGATGCCACGAGACCCAGAGCGCCAGCCGCGCCCGGTCGGCCTCCGCGAGGAAACCCATCGGGGCCGAGCCGTTGGTCTGGATGGCCACGCGGCGCACGTGCGGGAGGTGGGAGATCCGCGCCAGGGCGTCGCGGTACCAGGGCCACACCAGGGCCTCGCCGTAGGGGGTGAAGAGGACCTCCAGCGACCACTCCGCCGCGCCCTCGACCCACGCGACGAAGCGGGCGAGCGCGACGCGGTCGGCGTCCAACATCGCCCGCCGGGACGAGCGCTTGGCGAACGGGCAATAGCCGCACCCGTAGTTGCAACTGTCGAGCGGCCCCCGCCACAGGATGCCCAGGGGGCGCAGCTCGGTGGGGAGCGCGGCTTCGCTCACGCGGCTTCCCCGGCGCTCTGGACGCTCACGCGGCCTCCCAGGCCGCCCGCGCGGCGCGCACCGCCGCCGACTGCAACCAATGCCCGAGCACGTCGGAGCGCTCCAGCCCCGTCTCCGTCAGGCCCACGCGCCCGGCGCCGACCTCGACGAGCCCTGCGTCGACGGCCTCGCCGAGCTCCGGGAGGTGGGCAAGCACGTCCGCGCCGAAGCGCTGGAGGTACGCCGCGCGATCGAGCCCGGTGTCCAGGAGCGAGAGCAGCACGAACCGGCGGCGGCGCTCCTCGGGGTCGAGGGCGATGCCGTGCCGCGCGACCGCGAAGTCGGCGTCGGACTGGGCCATCCACGCCTCGATGCCCGAGCGGATGGCACCCTGCGTCACGGCGTACGGGCTCGCGTAGTGGAGGGCGCGCGTGTACGACCGGGCGCCGGCGCCGAGGCCGACCATCCCGTCGTCTTGACAGCGATACTCGGCACCCCCCGTCTCGACGCTGCCCGGGGCCCGGAACATGCGCATGGACGCCTGGGTCCACCCGCGCGCGAGGAGGTGCTCGCGGCCCGCGCGGTAGAGGCCGAGGCGGTGATCGTCCCAGCCGTCGCGGCGCCCGAGCCCGGTGAGCGGCCGCACGTAGAGGGGGTAGAGGTAGAGCTCGTTGGCGCCGAGGTCGACGACGTGGTCGATGGAGCGCCGGAGCGTCGCGGCGGTCTGGCCGGGGAGACCGTAGATGAGATCGACGTTGCACACCGCCACGGCCGCCGCGAGCCGGCGCACGACGCGCTCCACGTCGGCGGGGGCCTGGCCGCGCTGCACCGCGCCGGTCTCGCTCGGGAGGATGCTCTGCACGCCCACGCTCGCGCGGGTGACCCGGTTGGCGACGAGCACCGCGAGCTGGTCGTCATCGAGGGTGCCGGGGGAGACCTCGATGGACGTGGGGACGTCGGCGGCCCCCATGCGCCGGGCGGCGGCGAACACGCGGTCGAGCAGCGCGGCGCCGAGGAACGTAGGGGTCCCGCCCCCGATGGCCAGCCGCACGAAGCCCGGGGGCGTCGTCTTGTGGGGCCCCGCCCGGTCCGCCAGCGCCTCGGCGACGACCGCGGCCTGCCGCTCCACCGCGGCCACGTAGCGGGCCTCCACGCCCGACTTCGGGCGCACCTGCGTGTAGAGGTTGCAGAAGCCGCACCGCTGCTCGCAGAACGGCACGTGCACGTAGAGGAACAAGGCGCGGCGGTCCTCCTCGGCCCACAGCGCCCGGAGGTCGACCGGCGGCGCGAGCGTCCGGTACGCCGTCTTGTGCGGGTACGCGTACGCATAGGAGAGGTACTCGCCGGACGCCAGGAGCGCGTCCAGGCGCTCGTTCTCGATCATGGCGCCACCTCTACCTCGGCGTACGGCACGGTCCACACCAGCGGGTGCGCCACGCGGTGCCCCACGTAGCCGTCCTCGCCGAAGCACGTGCCGTGGTCGCCGCACACGATGCCGACGGCGCCCCCGCGGGCGCGCAGGGCGTCGAGCAGCACGGGGAGGTGCCGGTCGAGGTCCGCGAGCGCGGCCGCCTGGGTCGCGACGCTCTCGGTGCGGGCACCGCGGAGGAACAGGCGCGTAGGCGGGTGGGTCGCGGCGGCGTTGAGGAAGAGGAGCGCGCGCTTGCCCGGCGGGAGGGCGGCGAGGCGCGCGGCCGCGAGCGTCATCTGGGTGGCGGAGGCGCGGCGGCTCGTCACGCCCATCGCTTGTGACCAGTGGGCCTCGTGGAAGCGGGCGGGGAGGATGGCGCCGAGCGGCGAGCCGGGGTCGAAGAAGCCCGTCCCGCCGATGCAGATCGTGTGGTAGCCCGCCCTGGCGTACGCCCCGATGAGGCAGGGGCCGTCGAGCAGGAGCGTGTCGCGCCCGATGGTGCGGGAGCCTGGAAAGCGCAGGGCGATCGGCCGCGGGTGCGGGCCCGGGGTCGGCGGCGTGGGGAAGAAGCCCGCGAAGAAGGCCTCGTGCGCCGGGAGGGTGAAGGTGCCGGGCGTGTGGCGGGCCTCCCAGCCGCGGCGCAGGAGCGCGGCGAGGTTGGGCGTGTGGCCCGCGGCGAGGGCGTCCGCGGCGACGTCGTAGCGGAGGGCGTCGAGGGTGAGGAGCAGGAGGTCGCGGGCCAGGAAGGCGGCGCGGAAGTCGACGCGCGTGGCGCTCTCGGGCACCCCGATCGGGGCTCCGTCGCCGATGCCGCCGAGGGCGTTCACCACCGGAGCTCCGTGAGGTGGTCGATGGCCGGGACGTCCGCGGGCGGGGCGAACCACCGGCTGCGCACGAACACCGCGGGGATGCCGACGCCACGCGCACCGGCGATGTCGGCCACGGGGTGATCGCCGACCATCAGGGCCTCCGCCGCGGTGCACCCCGCGCACGCGAGCGCCGCGTGGAAGATGGCCGGGTGCGGCTTCTCGACGCCGACCTCCTCCGAGACGAGGACGTGGTCGACGCGATCGAGGAGCCCGACGCGGGCGAGCTTCGCCCGTTGCAGGCGCCGCCAGCCGTTGGTGACGACGACCTTCGGGCCGTCGAAGCCCGCAAGGAGGGCCGCGGCGTCGGGCCGGAGGACGAAGTGCTCGGGGAAGTCGACGAAGAAGGCGCTCCGCACGCGCGCGGCGGAGAGGCCCGCGGCCGCCCCCACCGCCCGGAAGAAGGCCTCCTTGGGGCCGTAGCCGCCGGCGTCCGCCAGCAGGAGCGCGGGGAGGTCCGCGCCCCGCACGAGCGAGCCGAGCCAGGCGGCCATGGCGGCATCGCGGTCGACGAGGGTGTTGTCGAGGTCGACGAGGAGGGCGCGCGGGCGGATCATGCGGGCACCTGGGCGGCCAGGCGGGGAATCGACAAGCCGCGGAGCTGCACGCCGTAGCTGTCGAGCCCGTCCACGAGGAGCCCGGGCAGGTAGTCGCCCCACGCGTTGCACTCGAGCACGTAGGGGCGGCCGCGGGGGTCGACCATGACGTCGACGCCGATCGCGCGGTGCCCCGGGAAGCACGCGGCCGCCGCGAGGCAGGCGGCGTGGACCGCGGGGACGGTGCGCGCCCCGAAGGGCGCCAGGACGGCGTCGGGATCGGCCCGGGCGGCGTCGAGGTGCAGGTTCGTGATCGGCCCGCGCCCGACGCGGGCGACGCGCTGCGCGATGCGCCCGTCCACCACGAGCACGCGGAGGTCGAACGGGCGCCCGTCGACCCCCGCCTTCGGGATCCAGCGCTGCACGACCGCCCCGTCGGCCACCACGGCCTCGAGCAGCACGTCGATGGCGCCGCGGTCGGTGTAGGTGTGGAGGCGCTTGTCGTTGAGGAGCCGCCCGTCGTCGAGGGAGGCGGGGGTCACCACCTGCTCTCGGGCCCCGGATCGGCGCCACGCGAGGACGCCCGCGCCCGAGGAGCCCCACCGCGGCTTCACGAACACGGCGTGGCGGCCCTCGGCCTCCACCCGCGCACGGAGCGCGGCCGGGGTGGCAGGCGCCTCGAACGTCTCCGGCACCGGCACCCCTCCTGCCACGAGCGCGTCGTGGCACGCGAGCTTGTCGGTCATCGTGAGGACGTGCGCACGCGGGTGGGTCGGGGCCAGGTGGGGCGCGCCGGCGTCGATGGCCCCGAGCGCATCCGCGAGCCCGGCGGCCCACGCGCGGCCCGGTCGCCACTGGCCCGCGGGCACGGCGCCGTCGAAGCCGCCGCGGCGGGCCAACGCGTGCCAGATGCCGACGTCGGACCCCGGCGAGTCGACCCGCAACCAGTCCCCGGGCCGCCCCGCCGCCCCCACGCACCCGGGCTCGGCCAACGCGTCCGCCCACGCCACCCAGCGCACGTCGAGGGCCCCTCCGGCCGCCGCTGCCTCGAGGGCGCGGGCGCGCTTGTCTCCCGGCACCGTCACGACCACGAGGCCCGGGGGCACTATTCCGAGACCTCCACGTAGCGATCGTCCTCGTCGCCCTCCTGCCGGTCGCCCGCGTTCACCTCGATCCCGAGGGCGCGGATCTTCTTCACCATGTCGGCGGAGAGGTAGTGGTAGCGCAGGTTGAGGTGCTTCAGCCCGCGCAGGTGGGGGCTGTCGAGCAGGGCCTGCCCGCCGATGTCCGAGAGGGTGCCCATCGAGAGGTCGAGCCCCGAGAGCCGCGCCAGGAGCGGGGACTTCGCGATGGCCACCGCGATGTCGTCGGCGTTCTCGCTGTCCTGGAGGCCGAGGTGCTCCAGCTTGGGGAAGCGGTCGCCCGCGAGGAGCGGCGCGAAGTCCGCCACGGTGGCGTCACCGCCGTAGTCGTCGGTGCCGAGCCAGAGCGTGAGCACGCGCAGCTCGGGGAGGTCCGCGGCGACGATGTCCCGCACGGTCGCCCCGGAGAGGCCGCCGGTCTGCACCGTGAGCGAGCGGAGGTTGGGGTGCGCGAGCCCCTCGAAGCGCAGCCCCTCGCCGCCACGCACGACGAGCTCCTCGAGCTGCGGCAGCGCCCGGAGCACCGGCGCGTAGTCGGACTGGTGCAGCCAGGAGATCTCGCACTCCTCCTGGATGATGTCCCCCACGAACAAGCCCCGGAGCGCCCGGAGCTTCGACGCGTTCGCGATCAGCCGCTCGCAGAGCACGGTGGGGCCGGCCTCGCACACCTCGGAGAACCAACCGCCGATGACGAGGCCGCGGAGCTCGCCCACCCGCTTGTCGGCCAACAGCGCGTCGAGGCGGGTCGCGAAGTCCTCCTCGGCGTCCTCGTAGCTCTGGATCCCCACGCGGAACACGCGCTTGTCGAGGTCGCGCAGCGTCGGGAACTCGCGGCGCCCGCTCTCCTCGTCCACGTCCTCGGGATCGGCGTCCGGATTGAACCCGGCGACCTTGTAGTTCAGGAAGCGCTCGATGTGGCTGCCGGTGTCGACGTGGGCCGGCGGGCGCCAGTTCTTCTCGGCCACGCCGAGCTCCTGGTAGCCCTTCTTCGTCTTCTCGCGCACGAGCTTGTCGACCTCGGCCCGGGCCGCCTCGGGGCTCGCGCACGCCGTGGTCTTGCTCTGGCCGGCCGTCCCGATGCGCCCGTACACGACCGTGAAGGACGCGCCGTCCTGCCCGACTTCCCAGAACTTGCTGGCGCTGCCCTCGACCATCTCGAACCGGCGCACGCTCGACTGCATCAATGCCTCCCTGGATACCGCTTTCCGGACTGACACAGGTAACGCAGGTCGGCGTCGCCGATGGAGCCGCAGCTCCCCTGCCCGTAGTAGCGCAGGTCCGACGCGGAGATCGAGCCGTAGCTGCCCGAGCAGTAGTAGCGCAGGTCCGCGTTGGAGATGGACCCGCAGTTGGACTGGCCGTAGTAGCGCAGGTCCGCGTTGGAGATGGAGCCGTAGCTCCCCTGGCAGAAGTAGCGCAGGTCCGCGTCCGAGATCGAGCCGCAGCTGCTCTGGCAGTAGTAGCGGAGGTCGGCGTTGGAGATGGAGCCGCAGCTGCTCGCGCTCGCGTCGGGGATGAGCGGGAGGGCGGCGGGCCCGGCGCACGCGGCGAGGGCGAGCGGGAGGAGGACGAGCAGGCTGCGCGCGAGCATCAGGTGTCGTCCGCGTCGTCACAGTTGGAGTCGACGCCGTCGCCCGGGGTCTCGACCGCGCCGGGGTGGATGGTGGCGTCGTCGTCGTTGCAGTCCTCGTCCGCGGCGTAGCCGTCCTCGTCGGTGTCCACGAACGAGCTGTCGATGGCGACGCCGTACTTCGGCTGCGGCGTGGGGAAGACACAGCCCGTGAGCGCGAGGCCCATGAGCAGCGCGGCCGCCGGGAGCTTCCTCTCCCGCGTACACACGGAGGAACCGCAGTGCGGGCAGGTGCACACGTCGGCGGCGACGTGACAGGCGCAGGACGGACAGGGGTGGAGCGGCATCCCGCGACTGTAGCCCAGGACCCGCGGGAGGGTCCAATCGTCCGCGAAGGACCCCGCCGCTTTACTGGAAGTGGGCCCGGGTGCGGGCCGGCCTCGGGACCGGACTTCGCCTCCCGGTGCTCCGGGGCGCTACACTCCGGCCATCCGGAGCTGCCCCTGTCGACCCCGCCGCGCCGCGCACCCGCCCCCGGCGAGGAGGGCGTCCCCAAGCCGCTCTACGCCGTCTGGGAGCTGACGCTGCGCTGCGACCAGCCGTGCCAGCACTGCGGCTCCCGGGCCGGCGCCGCGCGCACGAGCGAGCTCTCCACCGAGGAGGTTCGGGAGGTCGGCCGGGCGCTCGCGCGGCTCGGCACGCAGGAGGTGACGCTCATCGGCGGGGAGGCCTACCTGCGGGCGGATCTCCTCGAGATCGTCACCTTTCTCGCGGGCGAAGGGATGCTCGTCACGATGCAGACCGGCGGCCGTGCGCTGACCCCCAGGCGGGCGGTGGCGCTCGAAGCCGCGGGGCTCCACGCCATCGGGCTCTCCATCGACGGGCCGGCCGACATCCACGACGTCCTCCGCGGCAACACCGGGAGCCACGCCGCCGCCCTGCGCGCGCTCGACGCCTGCCGCGCCGCCGGCCTGCCGACCAGCGTG
This sequence comes from Pseudomonadota bacterium, assembly GCA_030684355.1. Classification (GTDB taxonomy): domain Bacteria; phylum Myxococcota_A; class UBA796; order UBA796; family SXON01; genus CAJBVW01. Next base: position 10,765 of record JAUXTN010000189.1, on the reverse strand, counting down.
AACACCCAGGTCAACCGGCTCAACCACACCCGGCTCGCCGAGACCGCCGCCACGATGCGTGACCACCACGTCGGGAGCTGGCGCCCCCAGCTCACCGTGCCGATGGGGAACGCCGCGGACCACCCGGATTGGATCCTCGAGCCCTGGCAGATGCTCGACGTGATGGACACCCTCGCCGCGATCCAACTCGACGCGGTGGCCCACCCGCGCGCGTGGGAGGCCGGCCCCGACCTGCGCCGCCGCTTCGACGTGCAGGCGGGCAACAACATCGGGTACTTCGGGCCGCACGAGACCATCCTGCGCTCGCGCGTGGGTCGGGACGCCGTGTATTGGCAGGGGTGTGTCGCGGGGGTCTACACGATCAGCATCGAGTCGGATGGCACGGTAAAGGCCTGCCCGTCGCTGCCGACCGCGCCCTACACCGGCGGCAACGTGCGTACGCTCGCGCTCGACGAGATCTGGGCGCATGCGGAGGCGATCCGCTTCGTGCGCGACCGCACCCTCGACGAGCTCTGGGGCTACTGCAAGGGCTGCTACTACGCCGAGACCTGCCGTGGGGGCTGCTCGTTCACCGCCCACACGACGCTTGGGCGCCGGGGCAACAACCCCTTCTGCTACCACCGCGCCGCCGACCTGCGGCGCAAGGGCCTGCGCGAGCGGCTCGTCCAGACGGTCGCCGCGGCGGGGGTGCCCTACGACTTCGGGCGGTTCGAGATCGTCGTGGAGCCGTGGGTCTGAAGCGCGGCCTCGGGCAGCCACCGCCCCGCCACCCGACGTGCGCCCGCCGCGATGGCGATCCCCGCGACCCCGTCGAGCGCGTAGTGCCAACCCAGGTAGACGGTGCCGATCCACGCGCCGAGCACCGGGAGCAGGAAGAGCTGGAACGCGGAGCGGTGCCGCGGCCACAGGAACGCCAGCGCCAGGAACGTGTGGCCCACGTGCATGCTCGGGAACGCGCTCACGCCGAGGAACGGCACGAGGGTGAAGCCGCCGGGGTTCGCGAGCACCGCGGCGCGGAACGCGCGGGACACGTCGTGGAAGTGGCCGGATTGCAGCATCGCGGGGACGATGGGCGCCACGCTCGCGGGGTCGAGAAACGCGGGGCCGAGCGTAGGGAAGGCCACGAGGATCGTGGTGGAGACGAGCGTGGAGAGGGTGAGCGCGAGGACGAGGCGCCGGGCCGCCCGCGCGCCGTCGAGCACGTGGAGGAGCACGATCGCGAGCACGATCCAGTGGAAGAACGAGAGATAGCAGAGGTCGACGAGCAACGTGACCGCGGGATGGTCGGGGAGCGACATCCACCGGGTCATCGAGCCGCCGAAGAGCCACGCCTCCGACGCGAGCAGCGGCGCATCGTAGAGGCGCGGGTTCACCAGCGGCACGACCGCGAGCCAATTCGCGTAGAGCACCTGCGCGGCGTACACGGGCGCCACCACGCGGAAGAAGCGCAGGAGCCCCTGGAGCCCCGCCCACGACCCCGCCGCGCGCAGGAAGCCCCGCCCGTCCCGCCAGAGCCGCCACCCGACGTAGCCCACCGCGACGAGCTGGAAGTCGGCGAGGAAGAGCCGGATGACCGAGGTGCCGAGGAGCGGGGAGAAGGGCCAGCCCCGCCACGTGAAGTACGCCGCCGACAGCGCGATCGCGGCCACCAGGACGCCCTCGTGCCACGCGACGACCCGCGACGCGGCGTCGGCGCCACGGGCCGACGGGGCGGGGGCGGGCAGGGCCGGGGCGCTCGACATGGCGCGGAGCGTAGCCCGGGGCGACGTGCTACCGTCCCTCCGTGTCTGCACGCACCGTTGCCATCGGCGACATCCACGGCGACCTCGTCCACCTCCTCGCGTTGTGGGACCACCTCCCGCCGCTCGACGCCGAGGACACCATCGTCTTCCTCGGGGACTACGTCGACCGCGGCCCCGACTCCGCGGGCGTCATCCGCTGGATCCGCGAGGTCCTGCCGATGCTCACGGAGGCGCGCGTCATCTGCCTGCGCGGAAACCACGAGGACGCCTGGCTCCGGGTCATCGACAGCGGCGGGTGGCCCGAGTTCGTGCTCCCGAAGGCCAACGGTGCCCGGGAGTGCCTCGCCTCGTACGCGGGGAGCGCCGACGACCGCATGGCGCTGCTCGAGGGGTCGTTCTGGCCCGCCGACGTCGTCGCCTGGCTGCGCGCGCTGCCGCTCTGGTACGAAGACGCCCACGCCATCTACGTCCACGCGGGGGTGCCCCGCCTCTCCGGCCCCGACGGCGACCGCTGGGCGCATCCCGGCGAGGCCGAGCCGAAGTCGGTCCTCCTCTGGACGCGCGCCAACCACTTCTTCCGCGCCTACGCCGGCAAGCAGATCGTGGTCGGCCACACGCCGACGGACCTGCTGCCCCCGGAGCTCTCCGAGCACACCCTGGATGACCCCGCCGACGCCTGGGTGCGCGGGGACGTGTTCGCGACCGACACCGGGTGCGGCAAGGGCGGGTTCCTCACCGCGGTGATGTTCCCGGGGCGAACCGTCTACGAGTCGCGCGGGGCCTGATTCGCCGGGGTGGTCCTCCGGCGTCGGCGGAGCGCGCCGAGGCCCAACAGGGCGCCGAAGCCGACACCGGCGGCCTGCCCGCCGAAGCAGCCGTACTCGGGCACCACCACGTTGCAGAACGGCTCGGCGTCGGGGTTCGGATCGCTCCCCTCGACGAGCTCGTCGAGGTCGGTCGTGCCGTCGCCGTCGCTGTCCACGGCGTCGGTCGCCATCGTGTCGAGCGCGGCCGTGAGCGTGGCGGTGTGACCCATGCCGCTGAGCCCGTGCGCCATCAGCGCCATGCCGAAGTCCCGGGTGACCGTGCCGCCGCCGCCGGAGTTGGACTCGTGGCAGACGGTGCACGTGGGGGCGCACGGCATGCCGAGCTCGCTCTCGAGCACCCCCGGATAGGGGGAGGAGGCCCACGCCGACGCGAGGAAGAGGGAGAGCAACATCGCGACTTCCTACAGGTAGACGTGGCCTTGGAGGAGGCCCATGGGCCTCGCGGTCGCGCCGGGGGTGCAGTAGAGGACGCCCTGGAAGATGTCCATGCGGATGTCGACCCGCGGCGCCAGGAACCACTGGACGGCGCCGCCGCCGGTGTACGCGGGGGCGCTGGTGTCAGCGAACGAGGCGTCGCAGTAGCCGCCGATCCCCATCACGTGCACGCCCTGCTTGGGCTCCCAATCGACCACGAGGTTCCCGACCACACCGCTGGTCGAGGTGCCGTCATCGTCGGAGAGCAGGAGGTCCGCCTCCGCCAGGATGGCGAGCGGATCGATGGGCGCGTAGCGGGTGAACACCCCGTGCGCCTGCCGCGTGCGCGGGGCGAGGGTCTCCACGTCGGCCCCGGCGACGGTGAGCAGGCTGGAGACACCGAGCTCCAGCGTCTTCTCGGGCGCCCACGTGGCATAGAGCGAGTAGCCGCGCTCCCGGAACACGTCCGGCCGCACCTGGAAGTTGCCGGCGATGCCCATGACCTCCGCGCGGAAGCGCTTGGACGCGTACGTGACCGACGCGCCGAGCTGCTGCTCGTCGTTCGTGGTCGTGCGCGTGGCGCTGCGCGTGTAGAGGATGTGGTTCTCCGTGCGGATGCCGTAGGGCAGGTTCATGCGCCCCGCCTTGATCATCCAGCCCTTCGCGGGCGCGATCCCCGCCCAATACTCACGGGCGACGAGGTTCCAGCCCGCGTCGTTGCTCGTGACCCACGCGCCCTGCCCACCTTCGCTCACCGCCCCGAGGGTGCCGGTCGCGACGAACGGGCCGGCCACGACGGCGGCGCGGAGGTCTCCCTGCATGAGGATGGCGCGGACGTTGCCCGGCTGGGGGATGACCATGCCGCGCACGTCCCCCTGGAGGAGGAGGGCGTCCGGGAGGGGGAAGAGGCCGAGGAGAAAGTCGGCTTCCTTGCCTGGCTCCTTCGTCATCTTCTTGTACTGCGTGCGCACGAGGATCTCGCCCTGCGCGCGCCCGTAGTCGGTGAGCACGCCGCCGCCCGAGGGATCGACGTGACACTGGGCACAGTTGGTATAGCCGTGGCGGATCATCCACGGGTACGCCTCGGCGCGCCCGGGGAGGATCGCCACGAAGAGGGCGAAGAGCGCGAGGAGCGCCTGGAGTGGGACGGTGCGCACCGTTCCGCGGAGGAGGGTCCTAGCCATCGACGAGGTCGACCTGCACTTCGGCGGTCATCTTGGGGTCGACCGTGACGCCCATGTACGCGGGGATCGCGATCCCGTGCTTCGAGCAGTCGAACGCGAACTTCGCGTTGACGCGGTACCCGGTCTTGCTCTTCTTCGTGGTGTAGGTCACGTCGATCGGCTGGTCGATCCCGTGCACGTTGAAGGTGCCCGTGATCGTGCCCGTGGCGGACTCGGCGAGCGCCGCCGGCCACTTCACGTCGGCCTTCGCGAGCGAGAGGGTGGCGTTGGGGAACTGCGCGACCTGGACGTATTCGTCGTTCATGTGGGAGTCGCGCATGTCGATGCCCGTGGAGACGGTGGTCATCGGCACGACGAAGGTGAGGCGGGTGCCGTCGTCCGTCGTCGTGACCGTGCTCGACTCGCCCTCGATGTCGAGGAAGCCGGGGCTCCCCGTGGCGAAGAAGCTGATCTTGGGCTTGCCGCTGACCGTCATGGCAGCGTGGGCGAGGCTCGGGGCGAGCATGGCAGCGGAGCCGACGATGGCGGCGGCGACGAGCGCGCGGCGGATCCAGGGAGCGGAGCGGTTCACGAGATCTCCAGAGGAACGACGCCCCGAGGATATCGCCGGGATCGTGCTCCGTCTCGCCCCGCGGGGCCGAGGCGTCCGGTTCCTCGGGTGGTCGGGCACACGGTTAAGGGCGTTCCGCGCGTCGTTCGGCTTCGACGTCCCGGAGTTGTCATGATCGATCTCTACACCAGCCCCACCCCGAACGGCTGGAAGGTCTCCATCGCATTGGAGGAGCTCGGGCTCCCCTACACCGTGCACCCGATCGACCTGATGGCGAACGAGCAGAAGCGGCCCGAGTTCCTGGCGATCAACCCCAACGGCCGCATCCCCGCCATCGTCGACCGCGAGCTGGACGACTTTCCGGTGTTCGAGTCCGGCGCCATCCTCATCTACCTCGCGGAGAAGACAGGGAAGCTCCTCCCCGCCGACGTGAAGGGGCGCTCCACGGTCATCCAGTGGCTCATGTTCCAGATGGGCGGCGTCGGCCCGATGATGGGGCAGGCCAACGTGTTCGCGCGGTACGCCCCCGAGAAGATCCCCTGGGCCATCGAGCGGTACCAGCGCGAGGGGCGTCGCCTCCTCGAGGTGCTCGACGGCCGGCTCCGGGGCCGTGACTACCTCGCGGGCGACTACTCGATCGCGGACATCGCCAACTGGAGCTGGACCCACACGCACGCGTGGTCTGGCATCGATGTCACGGGCCTCGACGCGCTCGCCGCGTGGTCGGACCGCATCGCCGCCCGGCCCGCCGTGCAGCGCGGCAAGGCGATCCCGGCGCGCCCGGCCATCTCGGCGGAAGAAGCCGCCAAGGAAGCGCGCAAGATCCTCGTGTGAGCCGAACGGCCCGCGGTCGGGCCGGGGCCGCGCGTTATCGGGGCCGCCACGCGGAGGCACCATGGGTCTGTTGGTCGACGGACACTGGCAGGACACCTGGTACGACACCTCCGCCACGGGCGGCCGCTTCGTGAGGAAGGAAAGCGCCTTTCGGCACACCGTCTCGGACGTGCCGGGGGCGCCCCACCCCGTCGAGCCCGGCCGCTACCACCTCTACGTCGCGATGGCGTGCCCATGGGCCCACCGCACGCTCGTCGCCCGGGCCCTGCTCGGGTTGGAGGCCGCGCTCCCCTCCTCCGCCGTCGCGCCGGAGATGCTCGAGCACGGCTGGAGCTTCGACGAGGCCCACCCCGACGCGCTCTTCGGCGCCCGGCACCTCCACGAGGTCTACACCCGCGCCGACCCGCACTACACCGGGCGGGTCACCGTGCCGGTCCTCTGGGACAAGGTCGCGGGCACGATCGTGAACAACGAGTCGTCCGAGATCCTGCGGATGATGAACGGGCCCCTCCGCGCGCTCGCGGCCCCGACCGCGCCGCTCGCCGGCCACGACCTCTACCCGGCGCGCCTCCGCGCCGAGATCGACGCCCTGAACGCGCGGATCTACGACACGGTCAACAACGGCGTCTACCGCGCCGGGTTCGCGACGACCCAGGTCGCCTACGAGGAGGCCGTCGTGGCGCTCTTCGACACGCTCGACGTGCTCGAGGCCCGCCTCGCCGCCCACCGGTGGCTGGTCGGGGGCACGTTCACCGAGTGCGATCTGCGGCTGTTCACCACGCTGCTGCGCTTCGACCCCGTGTACTACGGGCACTTCAAGTGCAACGTCCACGCGCTGCGGGAGTACCCCAGCCTCTGGGCCTACACGCGCGCGATCTACCAGCTCCCGGGCGTCGCCGAGACCTACGATCTCGCCTCGATCAAGCGGCACTACTACTACAGCCACCCGTCCATCAACCCCTACCGCATCGTGCCGGTGGGGCCGTCGATCGACCTCGGTGCCCCGCATGGGCGCGGCGCGGGCGTGTAGGGGCTACTCGCAGCGCTCGAGCGCTTCGTTGCAGGTCTGCCCGTCGGGACAGTCGGGGTCGCGCGTGCAGGGCGTGTACCCGTCGATCTCCACGTGCGCGAGCCGCGACGAGGAGGCGACGAGGTCGATGCAGCCGCCGGCGCCGATGGCGCTGGAATCGGCGGTGCGCCGGGTGAGATCCCCCGCGGGGAAGCCGGTCACGCCGTAGCCCATCAGCTCCTCGATGACGTCGCTCGGGACCTCCGCCGCGCCGTCGTCGGTGAAGACGCACTCGATGCTCGACGGGGTGAGACCGTGCTGATCGATGCGCAGGTTGAGCACGAGCTCGGTGCGCACGGCGCTGGCGGGGGCGTCCCAGGCTACGGCGAGGGGCTGACCGGGGTTGATGACCCAGTCCATGCTGACCGGCGCGAGCGCCGCGGGCGCGACGCCGTAGAGACGCACGGGATCGTAGGCGCCGCCGCTCGTGTCGAGCGTGAGCAGGCTCCCGGGGGTCCACGGGGGGTTGGGCAGGGACGTGTCGAAGTAGGTGTAGCCGGGGGTGACGGCCTCCATCGACACGGGTTGGGAGAGCCCGTCGACCGTGACAACGCCGAGGTCCTGTGTCGTCGGGTAGGTGACACACTCGCCCGAGAGATCGCAGGTGTACCCGGGGTCGCAGCTCGGGTCGCAGAACGGGTTCTCGCGCCGCCAGATCTTGCAGTCGCCGGACTCCATCATCTGCGTGAGCACCGACACGGGGACCACCCCGTTCGAGATCGAGCCCGTGACGTAGGCATAGTCCTCGTTGCTGTCGATGGCGAAGGCGCCCCAATGCGCATCGTCGGTGCACTCGCCGGCGAGCGGGACCGTCGCCGGGTCGGGGCCGCCGGTGTCGTCGGTGTCGGTGTCCGTGTCGGTATCGCCAGCGGTGTCGTCGGCGCCCTTGCCGGTGTCGATGGGGTCACCCCCGCACGCCGCGAGGAGGAGGAGGGTCGTCATGCGGATGGGCTCCAGCCGGAATGGGATCACCACGGAGCCGCCGTGCCGTTCCACGTGCGCACGGTGTCGCCGTCGGGGAGGCCGATCACGACCTCTCGCACGGTCGACCCGTTGTAGGGTTGGGGCTGGTAGAGCGTGTCGTCGCGCCAACCGCCGATTCCGCTCCCCCACTCCATGCCGTGCCCGTAGAGCGTGCGGTCCGAGGTCGACACCATCTCGGTGATCGTGAGGTCCGCCTCGATGCGGTAGAGCCCCGAGCTCGAATAGTCCGTGATGTAGACGTTCCCGCACGCGTCCACGCCGACGGCGTCGTGCCAGCCGGTCCCTGGGACGCGGAGGAGGAGCTGGGGGATGTCGATCGGGTTCAGGTCGGCGTCGAGGTCGAAGTAGTAGACGTCCCCCTGCCCGATCGTCCCGATGTACAGGCGCGTACTATCGAGGTTGAAGTTCAGGCTGTGAGCGGTCCAGCCCGGGGGCTGCGAGAGCAGCACGGTCCGCTCGCCGGTGCTCGGATCCACGCGGGCGACCCCGCCGTCCGCCACGTACACCATGCCGTCCGGGCCGACGGTCACGCCGTAGACGTAGCCCACGCCGCTCGCGAGGGTCTCCGAGCCGCCCTCGGGGGTCACGCGGGTGAGCCGTGCGTTGGTCGCGTCGGCCAGGACGAAGTCCCCGTCGGGGAGGCGGTCGATCTGCTCGACGCTGCGGAACCCCGGAGCCAACACCGCGCGCGTGCCGTCGTAGGCGCTCTTCACGAGCGAGTTGCGGCCGTCCCACCCGACCAGGTTGCCGTCGCTGTCGAAGGTCACGCCGTGGTAGGCGCGCGCCTCGTCGAACGTGGTGTCCCCCAGGTTGAAGGTGGGGAGATTGTCGCACGTGTACTCGGTGGTCCCGGTGTCGACGTCCGTATCGGTGTCCGTATCGGAATCGGTGTCGGCGTCCGTGTCGGAATCCGTGTCGGCATCGGTGTCCGTGTCGGTGTCCGCATCGGTGTCGGTGTCGGCGTCCGTCGGATCGGGGCGGTCGGTGTCCCGGTCGCCGAACTCGAAGGTCGTTTCGGTGCAACCCGCGAGGAGGAGGAGGCCCGCGAGGAGGGGGTACGTGCGCATCGGGAGTCCGGGGCCGGGGGAGACACGGTGACACGCCCGGAGTTGCCCGGAGCGCGTCACGCCCCGGACGATAGGCGTGTCTCGCGGTCGTGTCCACGACTTCCGGGCGACATGACCAACGCAAGACGTGGCGTGCCTCGTTCCGCGCGCGCGGTCAGGCGGCCCCCGTGGGAGGGCGGCCAGACCCGTCGTGGTCAGGCCGGCCTGGCGTAGCCGTTCTCGCGGCGCGTTCCGAAGAACCCGCTGCAAGAACGGCGATCCGGAGTCGGCTCCGTTTCGAGTGGCTCCGTGTCTGCGCTGGGCGCGAATACGTAGCCGCGAAGTAAACGGAGCTTCTCCGACCACATAACGATAGACAGGCCGTGCGATAGCCGGCCTGGCTACTCCTCGTCGCCCGCGTCCGACGGTCCGCCGTGGCCGCCCTTGCCGCCGTCCGGGCCCTCGCCGCGGCCGCCGCCCCGATGCCCGCGCGCGCCCCCGCCCCGTCGCGGCATCAACTCGCGGGCCGCGTCCCACTGTTCTTCCGTGAGCGCGGCGCGCACGGCCTCCATCGTCTCCCGCCGGGCGGCGCGCAGGGCGTCGCGGGCGTCCTCCTCGTAGGCGAGGTCGTCCTCGGTCGCGTCGTCCGCGCGCGCGGCGTCCCGCGCCTCGGCGGCGGCGGTGTGGAGGGCGTCGAGCCGTGGCTTCGCCTCCGCGAAGATGCCGTCGATCGTGGTGAGCTGGGCCTCCGTCAGCCCGAGGGTGGCCGCGTTCGCCCGCAGCGTGGCGGCGGGATCCTGGCGCTCGCCGCCATGGCGCCCCTCGCCGCCGGGGCCGCCGCCGCGCCCGTGCTCGGAGGGGCCGTCGTCGGAGGGGCCGTCGCCGTGCTCGCAGGCGCCGTCCGGCCCCCCGGCGAAGGCGACGGGAACGGCGAGGCCGAGGGTCACGATCAGCGCGCGGCCGAGGGTGGCGCCGGCGGCGAGGAGGGGGTGCGTGAGGCGGGTCATGGTCGCTCCTGGGTGCCGGTGAAGCCCGGCGCACTCCTGGATTGCAACGGGTGTGCCAGGGGGCCTGCCGGGGCAGCTATCGTGGAACGACGGGATGTTGCGCCTCCCTGGCTCCGCGCGACCTGCGCGGGAAGCTGCGGCTTCGGCACCCGCCGCATGCGGAATCCGCACTCCCCGCAAACCCGTGCGGATCTCGCACCCTGCCCCCGGAGCCGGGGTACGCTGACGCATGCTGCCTGCTCCCCCCGCCGCGCGCCGCCACCTCGCGCCGCTCCTCGGGGCGGTGCTCCTCGCCGGCGTCGTCGTGGCCTCGGCGGTCACCGACTACGTGGGCGCGCATCGTCTCTCGTCCATGCTCGCCATCGGCCAGGAGAGCCTCCTCGCGACCGCGCTCCACCGCGCGCTGCCGCCCACCCACGGGCCGCCCAGCGCGGCGGACCTCGACGCCGTCGTCGAAGAGCTCGCGGACCAGGGCCTCCGCTACGTCGCCGTGCTGCGCGGGCCGACCGAGGTCGCCGTGTCCTCCGGCACGCCCGCGCTCCCCATCGCCCTCGGCGCGGATGCCCCCGAGCGCACGGTCGGCGCCGGGGTCGTGCAGGTGCGGCGGAGCCCGCCGGGGCGTCGGGGACGGCGGGGGTCGCGGGCGGAGGGCGGCGGGATGGGCGGGGATGGAGAGGGTCCGGAGCAGGGGGGTCGGCGTGACGAGGGGCGCTCGGATGCAGAGCGCCCCGTAGGAGACGGCGCCGATGAGGGTGGGGCGCCGCAGGGTGACGGCGACGCCCGCCCGGACGGCGACGAGGGCGGCGACGACGTTGCCCGCCGCGCTGGAGAGGGCGCCGAAGGGAGCCGCCTGGACGGGGCCCGACCGGATGGGGACGAGCCTCGCGGCGACGGCTCCGAGGGCGGCGAGCGCTCCGGGGGCGGCGACGGCTCCGAGGGCGGTGACGACGTTGCCCGCCGCGCTGGAGAGGGCGCCGAGGGCTCCGAGGGCGCCGAGGGGTCCGAGGGCGGCGAGCGCTCCGAGGGCGGCGACGGCTCCGAGGGCGCCGAGGGCGCCGAGGGCGCCGAGGGCGCCGAGGGCTCCGAGGGCTCCGAGGGCTCCGAGGGC
>JAUXTN010000187.1 GCA_030684355.1 Pseudomonadota bacterium | reverse complement strand
CCCGCCGCTAGCGTTCGCTCTGAGCCAGGATCAAACTCTCCAGTTTGTTATCCTCTTGGTCGCACGCTGCTGGCTAAAGCAACGTTTGAGCCGAAACTCTATTGAACGTTACAGAAACTACTACCAATTTTTCAAAGACCGGCCTGACTTGCTTTCGCGAGTCTACCGTTGATGACTGACTGGGTCGCCCCGGTTCGCCATCGTTCGTGCTTTCCCTATTACCGCGTCGTCACCGGACCGTCAAGCATCTTTTCGAGGATGCCGGCGACGGTGCGACCGCGGCTTTCAGACCGCTTAGACGGCCCCGAGTTTCATCTCGGTCGTCTTTCGTTCCGGCCATTTACCCGTTCGGCCGTTTCCCGTCAAGTACTTTTTCACGAGTACCGATTCCGAGGACCGCCGCGCAGGGTGACCGCATCGACGGGCGCCATTTACCGTAGCGGTCCCGCCACGTCAAGGCAATCGGGCCCTACTCAGGAAAGCAGGCTCGGATGCATGCGGATGCACTTGTAGATCCAGCCCCCGATCATCCCCACGAGCAGCCCCACGGCAAGCAGCTGTTCCCGGCGACCAACCCAGCGGAAGGCCTGCCGGATGACGCCGCGCCCGGTCACCATGTCGGCGATGCCGAGCAGGGCCGTCAGCAAGGTGAGCGAGAAGAGGACCACGCCGAAGGGCTGGTTCACGAAGGCGTCGAGCGGGCGGAAGTGGGCCATGAGCGCGAAGGTCGTGGTCATCCCGCACATCGGGCACGGCCAGCCGGTCATGGTCAGCATCGCGCAGCCGCCGAGGCCGAGCTGCATGTGGGTGCCGAATCCCTGCGTGGCGGGGGTCAGCCAGGCGGCCAGCCCCACCACGGTGGCGCTCGGAAGGCCGAGCAACAACCCGACCGTCCGATTGCTCGGGCGATCGGTGAGCGCGGAGAGCCGGTCGGCGAACTCGTTCAGGCGGGTCATCACGGCAGGCGTCACGAGGGCTCCTCGGGATCCGTGTCCCCGGAGGGTTCGGTTTCATCCGCGACGGCCGCCTCGAGCACAGCCTCTACCGCCGCCGCGGCGTGGTCGAGCTCCTGGAGGCGCGTCCGGTAGCGGAGCCGCAGCGCCCGCAGCTCGGACGCCAGGTTGAGCGCCGTCAACAGCGCCGTCGTGTAGCTGTCGAACGTGGGCGCGCGCGCGATGAGCGCACGCAGGCGCCTGTCCACGTCGGCGGCGGCATGCTCGATGTCGTCGTCCTCGTCGGCCCGAAGCGTGTACGAGCGGCCGAGGATGGTGATCTGCTTCTGCACGGCGCTCCGCTAAGCGCACGCCGTGTGACCGTCAATCGACGTCGGGGAACAACGCGCCCGCGAACGCCGCGGGGTCGAAGGTACGGAGGTCCTCCACCTTCTCGCCCACGCCCACGAGCTTCACCGGCAGCTCGAACTCCTCGGAGATGCCGATGACCACGCCACCCTTGGCGGTCCCGTCGAGCTTCGTGAGCGCGACCCCGGTGACCCCCGCGACGTCCTTGAACACGCGCGCCTGGGAGAACGCGTTCTGACCCATGGTGCCGTCGAGGACGAGCAGCGTCTCGTGGGGCGCCCCGGGGACGATGCGCCCGATGACCTTGCGCACCTTGGCGAGCTCGTCCATCAGTGCCTTCTGGGCCTGCAGGCGGCCGGCGGTGTCGCAGATCACCACGTCGATGTTGCGGGCCACGGCGGCCTGGAGCGTGTCGTGGCACACCGCCGCCGGGTCGGCGCCCTCCTGCTGGGCGATGACCGGCGCGTCCGCGCGCTCCCCCCAGACCTTCAACTGCTCGATGGCGCCCGCGCGGAACGTGTCCCCGGCGCCGAGGAGCACGGTGCGCCCCTCCTTCCGGTAGCGCGCCGCGAGCTTGCCGATCGTGGTGGTCTTCCCGCTGCCGTTGACGCCGACCACGAGGATCACCAGGGGGCCACTCGGAACCGTGGCGAGCGCGGTCGAGTGGCGCTCGAGCCGCTCGCGGACGAGCGCGCGGAGCTCGCGCCGGAGCGCCGAGCCGGGGGCGTCCTTGGGGACCCGCTTCCGGAGCTCGTCCAGCAGCGCGCTGGTCGCGCGGGTGCCCACATCCGCGCGGAGCAGGGCCTCCTCGAGACCCTCGTAGGCCTCCTCGTCGGCGTGCTCCCGGCCGAAGACCGCACGGAGCGTGCCGCCGAGGGCGTCGCGGGTGCGTTGGAGGGCCGCGGCGAACCGATCGGCGGGGCTCGGCGCCGCGGGGATGGCGGTCGGCTCCGACGGCGGCGGCAGGGCCATGCGCCGGGCGTACGCCACCGCGCCCGCGATGAGGACGGTGAGCAGCACCACCCCGGACAGCGCGAGCCAGATCCAGTCCTGCATGGTCTCCCCCTCAGTCGATCTTCACGGTGACGAGCCGGGAAGTGCCCGGCTCCGGCATCGTGACACCGTAGAGCACGTCCGCGCACTCCATGGTCTTCTTGTTGTGCGTGATGACGATGAACTGCGACGCCTGGCTCATGTCACGCAACATGTCGTTGAAGCGCGCGCCGTTGCCCTCGTCGAGCGGGGCGTCGACCTCGTCGAGGAGGCAGAACGGTGACGGCTTGACGCGGAAGAGCGAGAAGATGAGGGCGATCGCGGCCATCGCCTTCTCGCCGCCGGAGAGCAGCGAGAGGTTCTGGACGCGCTTGCCGGGCGGCTGGACCTGGAGCTCGACGCCGCAGGTGAGGAGGTCCTCCTCGTCGGTGAGGACGAGCCGGCCCGACCCGCCGCCCACGAGCCGCGGGTAGTTGTTCGAGAAGTGGTCGGCGACGAGGTCGAAGGTCTCGCGGAAGCGCTCGCGGCACGTGCGGTTGATCTTGGCGATGGCCTTCTCGATGATGTCCATCGCCTCGGCGAGGTCCGCGCGCTGCTTCTCCAGCTCCTCGTGGCGAGCGGAGGCCTCCCGCCACTCGTCCTCCGCCTCGGGGTTGATCTCGCCGACCTTGGCGAAGGCCTCCCGCAGCGCATCGAGCGCGGTGATGCGCGGCCCGAGATCCCCCTCCAGCTCGGCGTCCGTCACGCGGAGGACGGGAACGGGCTCGGCGGCGAGGCCCGGCGGCATGCCCTCGGGGCTCCACCCCTCCAGGAGCACCTGCCCGTCGCGATCCAGGCGGTCCAGGAGCCCGAAGAGCGAGAGCCCGTGGCGCTGCTCGGCCTCCTCCTTCAGCCGGTCGAGCTCCCCGCGCACCCGGCCGAGCTCCCCCTCCGCGCGGATGAACTTGTCCCGCGCGATGTCCCGGCGCTCGCGCGCCGACTTCGCCGACGCCTCGCTCGCGCGCACCTTCTCGCGCTCGATCTTCACGCGCTCGCGCATCTGCTCGAGGCCGTCCCGCACCCGACCCTGCTCTTCGCCGAGCGACTGGAGCTTCGCGGTGGTGGCCTCGGCGTCGAGCCCGAGCTGGAGCAGGCGCGCATCGAGATCGGTCCGCTCGCGATCGACCTGCGTGGCCCGGCTCGACGCGCGGTCGGCGCGCTCGCGCGCAGTGCGCTCGGCCGTCTGCGCGGCCAGGAGGTCCTTCTGCCAACCCGCGTTCTCCAACCGGAGGCGCTGCGCCTGGTCCTGGGCCTGGGCGAGCGCGGGCTCCAGCCCCTCCAACGCGCCCTGCCGTGACCGCTGGGCCTCCTCCGCCGCGCCCTGCCGCCCCTCCGCGGCCGCGAGGCCCTCGTTCGCGCGCAGCTCCTCGCGATCCAGGGCCTCGCGATCCCGGAGGATCGCCGCGCCCTCGTTCGCCAACGCCTCGGCCGCGCGGGTGGCGCGGAGCCGCTCGGACTCCTGCTCCCGAAGGCGATGCCGGACCTCGGCCACCGCGTTCTCGCGCCCGCGCAGGTCTCCCCGCGCCGCCTCGATCGCCGCCGATCGCGACGCGACGGCCGCCTCCGCGGCCCGCACCGCGCCCCGGGCCGCCTCGAGCTCCTCGCGCCGGCGCGCCACCGCCGCGTCCGCCTCCGCCAGGGTGCCGTGGAGCGCGGCGATCTCGCGCCGCCGCTTCAGGGCGGCGGTCCCCGCGCCGGAGTCCGCGCCCAGCAGCACCAGCCCGTCCTCGCGGACGAGCGCGCCTTCCCGCGTCACGATGCGCAGCCCCGGCTGCCAGCGCGCGAGGGCCTCTCCGAGCGTCCCCACCACCTCGGATCGGGGCAGGAGCGTCGCCAGCGCGGCGCGCCCGGCTGACGTACCGCCGATCTCCGCCGCGAGGCCCTCCGGCGGCGGCGGCGACGACGGCACCACCAGCACCCGGGCGCGCGCACCCTTCGCCGCGACCGCGGCCCGGCCCGCCACGTCGAGGTCGGGGACCAGAGCGGTCTCCAAGGCGCCGTCCAGCGCGCGGGCGAGGAGGGTCTCCAACGCCTCGGGGACGTCGAGCTGCGAGGCCAGGAGCCCGATGACGCCGGGCACCGCCAGCACGGCCTTGAGGCCGTCGGGGACATCCATGTTCTTGCGCTGGAGATCCTCCAGGGTGTCGAGCCGCACCTTCACGCGCTCGCGCTCTCGGGTCGCATCGGTCAAGAGGCCGTCGACCCGCCGCTGCTCCCGGTTCGCCGTCTCCCGCTCGGCCTCGGCCCCGGCGGTCGCCGCGCGCCCCGCCTCGACCTGCTGGCGCGCCTGCGCCACGAGCGCCTCGGCCTCCGCCATCTGCGCGGAGATCCGTCCGATCTCCTCCGTGAAATGGCTGCTCGAGGCCCCCGCCGCCGCGAGCTGCCCCTGGTTCCTCTCCTGCCGCACCGCGAGGTCGCGCCGCCGCCCGCCGATCCCCGCCACCGCCGCACGCGCCCGCACCGCGGCCTCGAACGCCTCCATCGCGCCGCGCCGCGTCCGCTCGAGCTCCTCGCGGGTGACCCGGAGGGTCTCGCCCGCGATTCGCGCCCGCTCGGTCGCGCTCTCCAGGGCGTCCCGGCTCCGCTTGAGCTCCCGCTCCGCGTGCTCGCGCGCCGCGCCCTGGCTCACGGCCTCGGCACCCGCGGAGTCCCGCTCGTTGCGGAGCTCCGTGAGGTCCGTCGCGAGCCGCTGGAGCCGCTCCTTCCCCGCCGAGGACTCGCGCGCCTGGTAGACCGCCGCGCTCTCCTCGACCCGGCGCTGCGCCTCGACCTCGGCGAGGCGGTCCCGGATCCGACCGGCCTCCTCGTCGAGGGCCTCCTGCGACTTGCGACGCTCGGCGAGCTCCTGCTCGTGCCGCTCGACCGCCCGGTTCCCCTCCCCCACCTCCTTCTCGAGCGTGCGCACCTGCTCCGCCAGCGCCTTCCGATCCCCCACGAGGCCCGAGCAGCGCGCCATGGAGACGAGGATCTCCTGCTGGCGGAGCCGCGCCTGGAGCATCCGCCACCGGCCGATCCGCTGCACCTGCCGCTCGGCGGAGCGGAGCTGCCGCCCCATCTCGTCCGCGAGGTCCGCCACCCGGTCCAACGCCGTGCGCGTCGTGGCGAGCTTCTCCATCGTCTCTTCGCGGCGCGCCTTGTACCGGGAGATGCCCGCGGCCTCCTCGATGAGCAGGCGGCGCTGCTCGGGCTTCGCATGCACGATCTGCCCGATGCGGCCTTGCTCGATGACCGAGTAGAGCTGGTTGCCCACCCCGGTGTCCATGAAGAGCTCTTGGATGTCGCGCAGGCGCACGCGCTCCTGGTTGACCAGGTACTCCGAGTGACCGGTGCGGTAGAGCCGGCGGGAGACGCCGAGCTCCGCGAAGCGCGCCCAGATGCCCGGGAACGGCTCCGCGCCCGCTTCGAAGGTGAGCGTCACCTCCGCGAACCCCACCGGCTGCCGCGTGGACGACCCGGCGAAGATGACGTCCGCCATCGAGTCGCCGCGGAGGCTCTTCGCGGACTGCTCGCCGATGCACCACTTCACGGCGTCGATGACGTTCGACTTTCCGCACCCGTTCGGGCCGACAACGCCGGAGATCCCGGGGCCGAATCGAAAGACGGCCCGGTCGGCAAAGGACTTGAAGCCCTGCAGTTCGAGCGAGCGGATGCGCATCGGGGCCAAGGACTAGGCCAGCCGTACCGGTTCGGCAAGGGCTGTGTTCAGTTTCGTCGGTATGAGCCCGTGCGCACGCGGGCCGCCCCCGAGCGCCCGGAGTCAGCCGGAGGCGCGCGCCACGCCGGGTTCGCCCGGCGGATCGGCCCACGAGCCGTCGCGTACGATCCAGCTCGGCTCGAGGTCACCGGTGATCTGCCCCAGGGTGTCCGCGAGGGTCAGGCGCTCCGTGTCGTCCACGGTGATGGGCTCCCGGAGCCACTGGTGGAGCCCCGCGAGCAGTACGCCGGCGCGATCGCCCTCGGGAACGAAGCGGGGCGGCTCCGCCACCTGGACCACCTGCCCGTCGCACCGCACGAGCCGGACGCGATCCTGGAGCATGAGGCTCCAGGCGAGGCGGCGCTGGCGGTAGACCGCCACGTAGGCGAGGTGCGCGGCGTCCGAGTGGACGACCACGAGCCCCTCCCCCGAGCGGATCGCGAGGGCCTCGACGGGGTGGATGGGGGCGTGCCTGCGCGCGAGGCCCGCGTGGCCGAGCTCCGCCTCGCCGGCGTCCGAGAGGATCGGCCCACCGCGGGACTCCAGGCCGACCGACCACACGAGGCGCTCGATGCCGCCCATCCAGAGATCCGCCGGGCGCCACGGGCCCGCCACGACCACGCCGAGATCCACCCGGCGTCGGAGGTGCGCGGCGCGGACGGCCCGACGCAGGTCGGCCGTCACGGAGTCGACCGAGCGCGGCTCGAACGAGTGGAACTGTGCGAACTCCATCTGTCCTCGTCCTCTCCTCGTCCTAAAGCAGCGCGCCGGCGATGCAGGCGGTCATGAAGGTGGCGAGCGTCCCGCCGATCATCGCGCGGAGGCCGAGCTCCGCGAGATCGCCCATGCGACCCGGGGCCATCCCGCCGATTCCGCCGAGCTGGATCCCCACCGAGGCAAAATTGGCAAACCCGCAGAGGGCATAGCTCGCGATGACGGCCGAGCGCGGCGAGAGTGGGGTCGGGCTGGCCATGATCTCCCCGAGGTGGATGTAGGCGACGAACTCGGTCAGCACGAGCTTCTCTCCCAAGAGCATGCCCACCGTCGAGGCCTCGGAAAGGTCTACCCCGAGGAGGAGCGCCATCGGCGTGAACACCCACCCGAGGACGCGCGACAAGGAGAGTGCGCCGCACCCCTCCTGCCATCCGTAGACGACGCCGGCGTCACAGAACGAGACCGGCGCCAGCGAGAAGATCCAGTCCACCGCAGCCATCAGCCCGACGAACGCGATGAGCATCGCGGCGACGTTGAGCGCGAGCGACATCCCCTCCGTGGCCCCGCGCGCCGCGGCCTCCATCACGTTGCGATCCGGCCGCTCGTCGGCCCAGCTCAACGTGCCCGCGGTGACCGGCGTGCCGCTCTCCGGCATCATCACCTTCGCGATGACGAGCGTGGCGGGTGCCGAGAGGATCGAGCTCGTGACGAGGTGGCCGGCGATGCCGGGGATGTGCGAGAGGAAGCCGACGTACGCCGCGAGGACGCCGCCCGCGGTGTTCGCGAACCCCCCGAGCATCACGCAGAAGAGCTCGCTGCGCGTCATCCGCGCGACGAACGGCTTCACGAGGAGCGGCGCCTCGGTCTGGCCGAGGAACACGTTGGCGGCCGTGGAGAGGGTCTCGGCCCCGCTGGTCCCCATCGTGCGCTGCATCAGCCACGCCATGCCGCGTACGAGGACCTGCATCAGCCCGATGTGGTAGCTGATCGCCATCAACGTCGAGAAGAAGATGATGCTCGGCAGGATCCAGAAGGCGAAGGTCTTCAGCGGCGGAGAGATGCCCTGGACCATGCTGGGGACGCCGTCCGGGCCCGCGATCTGGTGCGGCACGAACGACGCGAAGACGAAGGTGGCGCCCTGCTCCGAGAAGGAGAGGAGCTTGCGCACGCCAGCGTCGACGCCCGCGAAGAAGAAGTCCTGGGCGGCCGGCGAGAGCACCACGAGGCCGAAGAGCACCTGGAGGACGAGGCCCCAGACGACGACCCGCACCGGGAAGCGCCGGCGGTCGCTGCTCAACCCCCACGCGATCCCCACGAGCCCGAAGAGCCCGAAGAGCGAGACGACGTTCAATCGCACATCGAGAGGCGGACCCGGACCGGGGTGAGCTCGCCGTCGACCGCGACCGGGAAGAAGCTCCACTGGGCGAGCGCCTCCATCACCCGCGGCATGACCTCGATGTCGCCGAGCACCCACTTGGACGCGAGGAGCGTGCCCTTGGCGTCGAGGTCGACGTCGACGAAGCAGGCGCGCGTCGGGCGCTCCATCGTCCACTCGGGAGGGACGAGGCGCTTGACGTAGACCGTCGGCGTGCCGCCGAACTGCGGCAGGGGCTGCGCCTGCCCGGCCACCAGGAGGAGCACGGACTGGGTGCGGACCGCCTCGGCGTCGTCACGACGCACGAAGATGGGCGCGGGGAACACGGCCTGGACCTCGCCGTCCGGGTGGTCGTCCCAGACCCAGTTTCGCACGGTGGCCTCGGCGTCCGCGCGACCGGCCTGCGGGCACTTCTCGACGCGGATCTTCGCCGCGCGCCCGTCCGTCCCGACCGCGACGCGCACGTTGCACGTGTACGTGCCCGGCGGGTACAGGTCGAACCCCGGGCCGGTGGGCGTCGTGTCCCCGAGGGAAGGCTCGATCTCCGACCAGTGCACGGCGCGCACGCCGGCGAAGGCCTGCCCGTCGACGTCCTCGATGGGGACCTCGACCGGCGGCTCCGGCACGAACACGGTCGGGTCCTGCGCCCGCGGGATGACGACGAAGCGGTCACGCGGGATCGGCGCGTACCAGATCAGCGACGCGCGCAGCCACGGGAACGCGGGGCTCGTGCCGTACCGGGGCCAGAAGCCCACGTCGTCGTAGGTGGGTGGGTTCGTGAAGAGCACGGCCACGCCGGCGTCGCCGCCGACGGAGAGGCCGGGCACCCCGGTCATGAGCTCCCCGCGGAACCCGGCGTAGCCGCCGACCGCGCCGAAGCCGTCCGCGAACCCGCCGATCGTGAAGCCGTAGATGCCACGGTGCTCGTGGTGCCGACGCGGCGTGGACAAGGTCACGTCGCCGCGGAACGTCGGGACCCAGAGGTCCTGGAGGGTGCCCTCGAGGGTGTCGAGATCCATGTCGACGCCCGCCGAGACGGAGAGCTGCTCGCCGAGATGGATGCGCCCCTCCGCGCCGTACCAGCCCGATCCGCCCGCGGAGACCGCGAGGCCCGCGAACCCGACGATGTGCTTGCGGGGCAGGAGCGAGCGGACCTCGAACTCCGACGTGTACGGGAGCTGGCCGGCGACCGGCACGCCGTTGTCCGTGGCCGGATCGAATTCCCAGGTGACGATGGCGGTCGCGAGGGCCCAGAAGGCCTCCTCGTCGCACTCGACGGGTTTCACGTCGGTGGCCTTGCCCGCCGCGTTCACGTCGATGACGACGCTGCACGGGTAGACGCCCGGGGGCACGCTCCGGTACTTCTGCGGGAGCAGCGGATCGGAGAGCACGTGCGCGACGGGGGGCGTGGTGGCCGCGGCGGCGACGCCCGCGAGCAGGGCGAGCATCATCCGACCACTCCACGGAGCATGACTCGAGGCGTGGCGGTGTCCGCGACGACGAAGGCCGCGGCAAGCTGCGCGCGGGCGTGCTCCAGCCCGCGGCCCACGTGGTGCAGGTACGCGAGGGGCTGGCCGAGCTCGACCTTGTCGCCCACCTTGCGGAGGACGGTGACCCCGACCCCCGGGTGGACGGCGTCCTCGGCGCGGAGGCGGCCGGCGCCCGCGACGAACGCGGCGCGGCCGATGTCCCAGGCGTCGCAGCGCTCGAGCACGCCGGCGCGCGTCGCGCGGATCTCTTCGACCTGCACGCCGGCCTCCGACGCCTCGAGCGCGCCGAGGCGGCCACCGTGCGCGGCCACCATGCGCTCGAAGCGCTCGTAGGCGCGTCCGCTCGCGAGGACCGCGGCGGCGTCGGGGTGCCCAGCCAGGGTCACGGTGAGGGCGCGCAGATCCTCGGGGCCGCCGCCTTGCAGGCAGGCGATGGACTCGCGGACCTCCAGCGCGTTCCCGCACGCCTGGCCGAGGGGCTGCTGCATGTCGGTGAGGTACGCGGAGGTCTCGACGCCAGCGCCGTTCCCGACGCGGACGAGCGCCTCCGCGAGCTGACGGGCATCGGCCTCGGTCTTCATGAACGCGCCGGTCCCGACCTTCACGTCGAGGACGAGGCGGTCGAGCCCCTCGGCGAGCTTCTTCGAGAGGATCGACGCGACGATGAGCGGGATGCACTCGACGGTCTGGGTCTCGTTGCGCAGGGCGTAGAGGATGCGGTCCGCGGGGGCGAGGGTCGCGGTCTGGCCGTTGATGAAGCAGCCTACGTCGCGCAGCGCGCCGCGGAGGGCCTCGCCGTCGAGGTCCGTGCGGTAGCCGGGGATGGCCTCGAGCTTGTCGAGCGTGCCGCCGGTGTGGCCGAGGCCGCGCCCCGAGATCATCGGGACCTTCATCCCGAGCTCGGCCCAGAGCGGCGCGAGCACGAGGGAGACCTTGTCGCCGACGCCGCCGGTGGAGTGCTTGTCGATGAAGGGGCCGTCGATCCCGGGCCAGGAGAGCTTGTCGCCGGTGTCGGTCATCGCGCGGGTGAGGGCGATGGACTCGGCGTCGTCGAGGCCGCGGACGAACGCGAACGCGAGCCACGCGGCGGCCTGGGGCCGGGACACCGAGCCGTCCAGCACGCCCGCGACGAACTGGTGGATCGCGGCGTCGTCCAGGCGCTCGCCGGCGCGCTTGGCGCGCAGGATGTCGTCGATCATGTCGTCTCCGGGGCGGAGAGGGCCTCCGCGAAGGACTGGCCCTCGGGGCAGACGACGCCGAGCCAGGCGGCCGCGGTGGCGCCGCAGTCGGCGAGGGTGGCGCGCGTGCCGAGATCGACCCCACGGCCGCCCTGGCGCCACGCGAGGATGGGCACGTACTCGCGGGTGTGGTCCGAGCCGGGGAACGTGGGGTCGTTCCCGTGGTCGGCGGTCAGGAGCAGCAGATCGTCGGGGCCGAGGCGCGCGAGCAGCTCGGGGAGCCGCTCGTCGAGCGCTTCGAGCGCGCGGGCATAGCCGACGGGGTCCCGACGGTGGCCGTACAACATGTCGAAGTCGACGAGGTTGGCGAAGATGAGGCCGTCGGGCTGCGTGTCGAGCGTGTCGAGGATGGCCTGCGTGATCGTCGCGTTGTTGCCGGCCTTCACCGCGTGGCTGAAGCCCCGATCCCCGTAGATGCTCTGGATCTTGCCGATCGACGTGGTCGGGATGCCCGCCGCGAGGAGGCGATCCATCAGGGTGTCCCGCGGCGGCTCGAGCGCGAAGTCGCGCCGGTTCTCGGTGCGGACGTAGGCGCCGGGGACGCCGACGAACGGGCGCGCGATGACGCGGGCGATGCCCCAGGCGCGCACGACCTCGAAGGCCTCCTTGCAGAGTCGCCAGAGGTCCGCGACGGGGAGCACGTCCTCGTGGGCCGCGACCTGGAACACGCTGTCCGCGCTGGTGTAGACGATGACCTTGCCGGTCGCGACGTGCTCGGCGCCGAGGCGCTCGATGATCTCGGTGCCGGAGGCCGCGACGTTGCCGAGCCAGCCCGGCGTCTTCGAGAGGGCGCCGGTGCGCGCGACGAAGGCCTCCATCAGCGCGGCGGGGAAGCCGTCGTAGTACGTCTGGAAACGCTCGTCGACCTTGCAGCCGGCGAGCTCCCAGTGGCCGGCGATGGTGTCCTTGCCGGCCCCGGCGGTCGCCATGCGGCCGAACGCGGCGTCCACCCGCGGCGGCGGCGAGACGCCGGGCACGGGCCGGATCGACGCGAGGCCCAGGCGCGCGAGATGCGGGATCGAGAGCGGGCGACCGGACGCGACGCGATGGCCGGCGATGTGCCCGAGGGTGTCGGCCCCGGTGTCCCCCCACTCCGCGGCGTCCGGCATCTCGCCGACGCCGAGGGAGTCGGCCACGATCAGCGTCACGCGCGCCATCAGTAGGCGCCCTTCCCCACGCCGCCGGTGACGATGGCCACGCTGGCGCTCGCGCCGAGCCGGTTGGCCCCGGCGGCGACCATGTTCCGGGCGTCCTCCGCGGTGCGCACGCCGCCGGAGGCCTTGACGCCCATGTCCGGCCCGACGACCGAGCGCATGAGCCGGATGTCCTCGACCGTAGCGCCGCCGCCGGAGAAGCCGGTGGAGGTCTTGACGAAGGCGGCGCCCGCGGCGCGGCTGATCGCGCATGCCGCGATCTTCTGCTCGCGGGTGAGCATGTGGGTCTCGAGGATGACCTTCACCGGGCGGCCGGAGGCGGCCTCGACCACGGCGCGGATGTCGTCGAACACCTTGTCGTGCTCGCCGCTCTTCAGGAGGCCGATGTTCACGACCATGTCGATCTCGGCGGCGCCGTTGGCGATGGCCTCGCGGGTCTCGGCGGCCTTGGCCCGCGACGTGGCGGCGCCCAGCGGGAAGCCGACGACGCAGATGGTCATGACGCCGCTGCCCTTCAGGAGCTCGACGCAGAGCGTGACCCAGGTGGTGTTGATGCACACGGACGCGAAGCGGTGGGTGCGCGCCTCCTCGCAGAGCTTGACCAGCTCGGCGCGCGTGGCGTCGGGCTTCAAGAGCGTGTGGTCGATGAGCTTGGCGACCGAGCCGGGGCTCGCGGCGGGGACGGTGCCGTCCGTGCCGACGCGGTCGATCTCGCCGACCTGCAGGTGCAACGCCGACTCGTCCTGCCAGGTGCCCCGGAGCTCGGGGAGCGGGGGGACGAGCCGCTTCTGCTCGGTGGCCAGCATCTCCTGGCGAACACGAGCGGCGATGCGCTCGACCAATGCGTCCATCTCGGCGGACATGGGGCTCTCCCGGAAGGGGCCGAGTGTAACGCGTCCTGTGCGTTGATCCGCTCGGGGCCGCTCGGGCCCCCCAGAGGGACCCGGACGGGCCTCGCCGGCCCCCGAACCAGCGCCTAAACCCCCGCCCGCGCCCCCCGGTAGATCACGACCTCGTTGAGCTTGACGGGTGTCAGCGGGCGGTCGTTCTGATTGCGGGGGACGCTCGTGATCTTGCTGACGAGGTCGAGGCCCTTGACGACGCGGCCGAAGACGGCGTGGCGGCCGTTGAGGTGCGGGGTGGGGACCTCGGTGATGAAGAACTGGCTGCCGTTGGTGTCGGGGCCGGCGTTCGCCATCGAGAGGATGCCGGGGCGGTCGTGCTTGAGCGCGAGCGCGCTCTTCTCGTCCTTCCACTTCCAGCCCGGGCCGCCGCGACCATCCCCCTGGGGATCGCCGCACTGCACCATGAACTGCGGGATGACGCGGTGGAAGACCACGCCCTTGTAGAGGGGGGCGGTGGTCTTCTCGCCCGTGGGGGTCTTCCACTCGAGGCCGCCCTGCGCCAGCGCGACGAAGTTGGCCACCGTGCGCGGCGCCTCCTTCTCGTAGAGCTCGACCTCGATGTCGCCCATCGTGGTGCGCAGGAGGGCGTGCAGCGGGCCGTCCCCCGGGACGTCGAGCGGGGGGGCGGGGGTGTCGGAGACCTGGCCAAAACCGAACATCAAAGCTCCATGAGGGGCGGTCCGATTAGCGGAGCCCGCGCTCGGGCGCAAGCACGTCCCCCCGACCGCGGTAGACTGCCCCGATGCTCCCGCTCCTGCTTTTGGCCTGCACCGGCTCCGATGGGACCGACGGCCCGTCGGACCTTGCTTTTGTGCTTCCCACCGCCGACGTGGGCACGCCCCTGACCGGAGGGACCGGCTTCGATCCGGCCGACGGAGCGGCGATCGGCCTGGTCCTCGACCACCTGCTGCCGGTGTTCGACGCGGACGCCAGCGCCGACCCCGCGTGGGACACCCCCGCGGCAGTGTGGGCGCTGCTCCAACCCGAGACCGTGCGGGATCCCGGGGTCTGCCCGTTCGAGCGCGTAGACGGCGACGTGTCGATCCACGAGGGCGGGTGCCGCTCCTCCGGGGGCTACGAGTTCACGGGCGACGTGTCGGAGCGCACGTGGGAGGAGGGCGGCGCGGCTCGCTACCGCTTCGAGGCCGACGTCGAGGTCATCGGGGACACCGAGAGCGCCAACTTCGACCGGGTGCGGATCGTAGGGGCCCTGGAGCGCGCCGTCCCCGACGACGACTCGGTGGACGCGCACCTGGACGTGAACCTGCGGATCGAGGTGGCCGGCTACTGGGAGCGCCGCGAGCAGCCCGACGACCCGCGCGCCCGCGCCTGGGCCTCGTGGACCGTGTCCGGCAGCATCGAGCACCTTGACGGCACCTGGGTGACCGACGTGGCGGCCGACATCGGCGGCAGCGGCGGCCTGCGCGTCGAGAGCGCGGCGCTGACCCAGAAGAGCACCTGCCCCATCGAGGCCGTGGGCGAGGCCTGGCTCGGCGAGGGCGTGACCGCCACGTTCGAAGGGGCGGCGTCGTGCGACGCGTGCGCGACGGTGGTGGCGACGGGCGGGACGGAAGTCCTGGCGTGTGCGCCCGACTGAACGGATCCGGGGGGCGTTGCGGGGGGTGACCCCCCGCACGAGGCACGGGCGCGAAGCGCCCGGGCCGCCCAGCTACCGTCGAGAGACTACCGAGGCCGCGGCGGCAGGCGATCCATGCAGGCCTCGACGCACGCGCGGATCTCGTCCCTCCGGCGGCGGTAGGTGAAGATCCAGCTCCCGTAGGGGTCGCTGATCTCGACCAGGCCGCCGAAGGTGCCGAGGAGTTGCACCTTCTCGTCCGAGGCCGGGAAGCGCTCGCGCACGTCCTGCGCGTGGCGCATCTCCATCACGAGGATGCGATCCGCCCAGGCCACGAGGGCGTCGGTGACGGGCTGGCTGCGGTGCTCGGAGAGGTCCCCGCCGACTTCGCGGACCGCCTTGACCGAGTTGGGGGCCGCGGGCTCGCCCGTCATGGCGTGCGTGCCGGCCGATTGCACTTCGACGCGCCAGCCCCGCTCTTCGGCGTACCGGCGCGCCAGGGCGTCGGCCATGGGCGAGCGGGCGATGTTCGCCGTGCAGACGAACAGGAGGTGATGGGGCTCCGTCACGCCCAAAGGTTGCCCCGTCCCCAGCCGGTTCGCAACCCGAAGAGTGACCCCGCCGCCGCCATCACCCGACCACGATGAGGCGGATGTCCGCGGGGAGCAGCCGGAGGAGCTCCTGGATGAACCGCCCGCGCAGGGCGTGCCAGAGGAACGTGCGCTGCGTGGCGCCGATGACGACGGTGTCGCAGCCGAGGGCCTCGGCGGCGTCGACCACGGTGCCGGGCGCCGAGTGGGAGAGCCCCCAGACGGGGACGGGGTCCGCCCCGAGGTCGCGGATGACGGACGCGCCGGCGTCGAGCACCGTGAGGCCCTCCGGGGTGGGCGCGGCGAGCTGCGGGTAGAAGAGGCCGGGGATCTCGTCGACGTAGAGCAGGTAGACGCGGGTCTGCCCGCGGCTCTTGGCGCGGTCGCACGCTTCGCGGAAGATCTTCCGGGTGGCGCCACGGCTGGCGACCAGGATGCCCGGGGTGGGGTCCTTCGGGAGCTCGCACGCCTGCGCCACGGTGTAGAACGCGATGTCCGTGCGCACGACCTCGATGGGCGGCGCCATGCGCGGGATGCGCGCCAGCACCCGCTCGAACCACCCGCTCCGCGTGCCGACCGCGGTGGCGAGCCCGATGGCCATGAGCCCGCCGCCGTAGAGCGTCGCCATGGGCTTCCAGATCACCGTCGCCGCGAACGCGATCGCGACGGCGACGCTGGTGAGGATGCCGATCGCGAAGGTCCACCCGCGCTCGCCGTCCCGGTAGCGCAGCACGTCGATGCCGACGCTCATCAGCATCAGCGAGCCGAGGAGGCCGAACGCGTAGAGCTCGCCGAGCCGGGTCATGTCGCCGCCGACCACCCAGAGGATGATCCCCGGCACGACGGTCCCGAGCAGGATGGCGCGCGAGGGGGTCTGGAAGCGGTGCGAGAGGGCGCCGAGGCCCGCGGGCAGGAACTCGCGCTTCGTGAGCGCGAGCTGCACGTGGTAGTTGCCGATGATGGCGGTGTTGGCCGCCAGGAGCAGGAGCGACGTCGCCGTGAGGACCACGGCGATCTGCAGGCCGAGCCCACCCCAGGCCGACGCGAGCTCGGCGATGAGCCGCTGGCTGGCGTTGGCCTTCACGTCCGCGGAGAGGCCCGCCGTGCACAGGAACGTGAGGGTGGGGGCGGTGAGGAGGACGCTGACCGCGACCGCGATCATGCCGCGCCGGGGGGTCTCCTGGAGGTCGCGCATCGCCGGGGCGAGCTGCGCGAGGGACTCCAGGCCCGAGAACGCGAGCCAGGCGCCGGCGTACCCGACGAGCACCTGCGCGGGGGACAACGCCGCGAGCGAGACGATCTCGGCGGGCACGGCCGCGAGGACCTCGCCCGGCGCACGCAGCAGCACGCTGCCGATCACCGCGAGGTTGGCGATGAGGGCGCTCCCGGCGAGCACCGTGCTGACGATGGCGCTCTCCTTGATGCCGATGATGTTGAGCCCGCACAGGATGGCGAGGCAGCAGAGCGTGACCGGCAGGACCATCGGCCCCAGGTGCACGACGCTGTCGACGTAGTAGACCGCGCACACCACGCTGATCGCGACGGTGAGGAAGTAGTCCACCATGATGAGCTGGCCGCCGGCGCAGCCCCACCACGGTCCGAACGCCTTGTCCGCCACGCTCACGACGCCGCCGCCGCTCGGGAAGCGCCGGGTGACTTCGACCACCTTCGAGCACAGGAGCAGGAACGCGACCAGTGTGAAGAGGACAAAAATGCCAGCTCGATCCCCGGCGGAATCGTAGAGAATCCCGGGGACGTAGTAGACCGAGCTGCCGATGTCACAGAAGACGACGGCCCAGACGAGCAACCAGCCGATTCGACCCGCGCTACGGGACATGCTATCTCCGATGGCCCGCGGCCGGCCGGGTCCTGCGCGGGGCCTCATACACCCTGGACGCGCGGCGATCAAACCCGCGGTGATGCGTGCCCTACACCCCTCGTCGCTCGGACCTCCTCGCCGCTATCGACCGCCGACTCTGGCGGGACCTCGGCTTCGCCGATCCCGAACCCGAGATTCTGCCGTTCCTGCCAATGCTCGTCGTGGCATGGTCGGACGGCGCGGTCGGGGACGACGAGGCCGATACGATCCGCAATCGCGCCTCTCACCTGTCCGCGGAGCTCCGCGAATGGGTCGAAGATCGTCTCCGCTTTCCGCCGGGGCCCTACTTCCGCTACCAGGTCGCGCACCTGATGAGCTTCATGGTGTGCGTGTGGCACCGCGAAGAGCGTGGCAAGACCAAGAACTGGGCCGAAGCCGGCCAGGAGTGGGCGGACGACCTCATCCAGGAGGCCGGCTGGCTCCGGCGCATCTTCGGCGGGCTCAACAACGAGATCCGTGACCTGCAGGCCCTGCGCCGCGTCATGGACGAGGGACACATCCCCACGAGCGACCGCCTCTGGGCCCTCGCGCGCGGGGCGCACGCGGAGGCCGAGCCCCACCGCATCGTCGCGGTGATCGCCGATCAGGAGCAGATCGCCCAGGGCGTCGGCATCCTGTTGGAGAGCCCCGAGGAGCGGCACGCGCTCGGCGCGTTTGTGACCATCGTCCGGGACGACGACCTGGAGGAGGAGCGCGTCCGTCACCTCCTGGCGCGCTCCCAGCACCTCCGCGAGCCCGAGCGTTGGCTCCTGCTCGCACAGGAGGTCAACGCGCGGGGCCGGGCGCTGACCCGGCGCCAGAACGAGGAGCTCCGGGCGCTCTTCTCGGCGGCCATCGGCGGGCGCTACGAGGAGTGCGAGTTCGCCGAGCTCGCCTACCTGGAGGACGCCCTCGCGGTGGACGCCCGGTGGATGAGCTGGGTGCCGGGGAAGATCGAGGAGCTGCGCATCGACCGGGACGCCGTGGTGCGCACCCAGGCCCCGGGGACCTTCAACGTCCCGCGCGCGAAGGTGCATGCCAACGTGGCGCAGCAGCTCGTGTCCGGCCCGCCGGGCCTCGGCTTCCGCGTGCTGAACATCGAGGGCGACGGCGCCAGCCTGCGCCTCGCCAGCCCGGTCATCCTGCAAGAGCCCGCCACCCGCGAGACCGTCGCGTGGATCGCCCGCTTCCTGCCCGAGATGTGCGATCCGCACACGCAGCTCGTCCTCGACGAGGAAGGGCCGCGCTGGGTCGCGGAGGTCCACCCGCAGCTCCCGTCCCGCCCGGCGGTCACGCGCGAGCCCCTGCTGCCGGGCCGATCCCTCCTCGTGCCGCCGTGGATCTGGTTCCGGGCCGCGGGTGCGCTCGGCGTCCGCTTCTTCGCAGGCAAGCGGAAGGTCGCGGCGACGTAGCCAGGCCGGCTATCGCACGGCCTGGCTATCGTTAGCCGAGGTCATCGGGTCCGCGGTCGCCCCGCTACCGTTCCCGGAGCGCCCTCAGCACCGCGTCGAGCAGCACCTCCGTCGGCGCCGGCTTCGGCACGCGCGCGACCACGCGCTCCCCGAGGAGCTTGATGAGGATCGGGTCGCTGCACGCGGTGTGGGCGAGCAGGAGCGGCACGGGGTCGACGCGGTCGAGCTCGTCGAGGAGCACGAGCCCGCCGAGGTGCTCGAGCTGCTCCGCGTAGCGACGGGCGCGCGGGCCGAGGGCGCCGCCGTGCTCGTGGCCCAGCGGGATGAAGAGATCGGTGACGACGAGATCGATCGGGGCGGCGCCGGGCGTCGCGTCGTGGAGCGCGGCGACGGCCTCCTCGACCGTCGTGACCACCTCGACCACGGCGCCAAGGGCATCCCGGAGGATGCGCGCGACGATCTCCACGTTCTCGGGATCGTCGTCGACGAAGAGCAGCCTCATCAGTTCCCCCCAGCACCGAGTACGAGCCGAGCGCGGCGAAGGAGCACGAGCCCGAAGGCGACGAGTAGCGCGGGCATCGCGAGCCCGGGGGAGGTCACGCCGCAGATCCAGTAGATGCCGCCGGGATCGGGCGGCCCCGCCGACGCGACCGTGCAGCCCTCGTCGGTCTTGCCGTCGCAGTCGTCGTCCGCGAGGTTCCCGCAGGCCTCCTCGGCGTCGGGAGAGACGGCCTCGTCGGCGTCGTCGCAGTCCTCGCCGCCCACGATCGCCGCGTCGAAGCCGTCCCCGTCGACGTCGACGAGGTCGGCGCCGTCGCAGTCCTCGTCCTTCCCGTTGTAGGGCACCTCGTCCACGGGGTCGCACCCGTCGGGGGTCGCCGTGTCCGCAACGTCGTCGCTCACAGGCGTCCCTCCAGGCCCAGGGTAACGCCGCCACCGACGTAGCCGAGGCCCGCGCCGAACCATCCCTGGAACCGCATCCCGACGCCGGGCCCCAACGCCCCGGAGATCCCGGCCGCGCCCCCGGCGAGGAAGCTCACGCGCGGCACGTCGACCCCGCCCTGGGGGAAGGCCCCGAACCAGTGGATGCCGGCGTCCACGCCGCCCTCCACCGCGATGCGGCCCGTGCGCCGCCCGAAGCGCACGCCGACCCGCCCGGGCACCGTGGCGCGCATCAGCGTGCCGCCGCCCTGCTCGAGGGGGATGGGCGAGGCGACCGCCCAGGGGTCCACCGTCATCGCGACGGCGATCCACTCCGCGACCGCGACGCGCGCGTGCACCGAGACGCCGGCGTTCGGTCCGCCGAGCCCCTCGAGCGCGCCGCCCGAGATCGAGGTCCAGCCGACGGAGGGCCCCGCGCCGACGACGAAGCGCCAGGTGTCCACGGTGGTGGGGCGCAGCTCCGCGGCCTCGACCACCGCGAGGGTGTCGCCGCTGGCCTCCCAGAGCACGAGGCCCGCGCGATCGTCCACGACGTAGAGCACGCGCGCACCGTCCCCGACGAGGTGTCCCGCCGCGGCGAGCAGCATCCGGCCGTCGTCTTCGATGTTGTGCTCGGCGAGCGCCTCCAGGGCGTCCGCCACCGTCGTGTTCAGCGGCGGCTCGCCTTCGGGGGCGAGCCACACCAGGGTGCGGCCGTCGCCGAGGCGGAGGCGCGCGGCGGCGGTGACGGTGGCGCCATCCGCGGCCTCGACGAGGTTGACGCCGGGCACGGCGTCGAACGCGATGGTCAGGAGCGGGCGCCCGTTGAAGCGCGCCCCCACGCGTGCGCCCGGGCCGGTCACGACGACGCGGGGCGTGTCCTCCCGGGCGTTCTTCCGCCGGGTCGCGTCGTACGCCGCGAGCACGTCGGCAGGGAGGTCCGCGGGCGCCGACAACGACGCGCCGAAGCTCGCCGCGCGCTCGAGCGCACCCTGGGCCTCCCCCTCGTGGAAGCCGCGCCGCCCGGCGTCCTTTCCCGCCGACTGCGCGAGGAAGGTGTGGGCCTCGGCGAGGCCGAGCTCCAACCGGAAGAGGTCGGACGCGGCCGGGGGCGAGGAGAGGCAGACCAGCTCGACGTCGAGGGAGACGAGCTCCGCGAGCGCGTCCGCGAAGGCGAGGAGCTGGAACTGCGCACGGGCCGCCTGGAACCGGCTCCGCCAGTCGTCGATCGGCACGCGGTGGTCGCACTCCTCGGCGTCGGGGAGGCCCTCGACGCGCACGAGGTCGGCGGCGTTCGCGTAGTCCTCCGCGGGGACGAGCACGGCGTCGGGGTGGCCGCGCTCGGCGAGGGCGCCGCGCAGGAGCTCGACGCGCTCCGGCGGGACCCCGGGCGGCAGGACGGCGACGGTCGCGGCGGTCGTGCCGGGGGGAGTGCCAGGGAGCGGGGCGGCGTTCCCGATCATCGCGCCGAGCAGGAGGCCGGCGCTAAGGCTCACTCCATCGCTCCTCGTCGAAGAGCCAGATGCGGCGGGTCTCGGCGTTGGCGCCGACCTCGACCTTGAAGCTCTTGCGACGCCCGTCCTCGGCGACGAGCAGCACCGTGTGCGTGCCCGCGGCGACGGCATGCTGGAAGATGGGGGTGTAGCGGACGTACTGGCCGTCCACCATCACCTGTGCCCGCGGCATCGAGCTCACCGTGAGGAGCCCCTCGGCGCGCCGCGACTCCGGCGCGGGGGCCGTGGAGACGGGCGCGGGCGCGACGGTCGGCTCGGGGGCGGGCGTGGCCGGCGGCGGCGTCGGCGCGATGCGGACCGGGGCGGCGGGCTCGTCC
>JAUXTN010000186.1 GCA_030684355.1 Pseudomonadota bacterium | reverse complement strand
CCGCCGGCGCCGCCGCCACCTCCGGCACCACCCCCACCGCCGCCGCCGCCCCCACCCGCGGCGCCGCCGCCGGCGCCACCGCCTCCGGGCTTGGTCGGCGGGTGCTTGTGCGTGGGGAGGGTCAGGACAGGCTTCGGCGAGCCCGGGGAACCGCCGTTGATGTCGATCTTCGACGCCTTGAACGTCTGCGACTTGGTCTCCACCTTGCCGGACGACGTCGCCTTCATGACGGCGGTCTGGCCCGCGGTCATCGTGATGGACTTGTCAGCCTCGACCTTGAAGTCCTTGCACTTGAAGCTGACGGTCTCCACGGCCTCGTGGATGATGTTCTTGCCGACCTTCTGGGTGATGACCTTGTTCGCGGCGTGGAGCTCCTGGTAGATCGCCTCGTTCTCCGACGTGGCCTTGATCTCGATGCGCTCCTTGCCCTTCGTGTCGTCGAAGTCGATCCAGTGCGAATTGCGCGACCAGAACCGACGATGGT
This sequence comes from Pseudomonadota bacterium, assembly GCA_030684355.1. Classification (GTDB taxonomy): domain Bacteria; phylum Myxococcota_A; class UBA796; order UBA796; family SXON01; genus CAJBVW01. The sequence continues at coordinate 79,858 of JAUXTN010000186.1, read as the reverse complement.
CGTCGTTCCCGTCCTCGTTCGCGTAGGGCTTCGGGAGGTCCGCGGCTCCGTTGTAGACGGCGCCCATCACGTAGGGCGACATCGTGCGGTACGAGAAGCCCAGCACGACCTCGGTGCCGACCTCGGGGAGGATGACGAGCCCACGCAGCTTGCCCGCCATGGGCGTGATCATCCGGATCCAGGTGGAGTCCGGAGGGGTCTCGCCGTCAACCGGGAAGTTGACCTTGATCCTACCCATCTTGTCGGGGTCGACATTGTCGATGACAATGCCGACGACGAGGCCGTTGATCATGCCGCCCCCCGCTAGTTGATCTGGGTCATCGAAGCGGTGAGCACGAGGCTCGAGCCGCCGTCAACCGTGCAGCTCGTTCCCGACTTGAGCTCCATCGTGGTGCCCGCCTTCATCGAGATGGAGTTGCTGGCATCCAGGATGAAGTCCTTGCACTTCCAGGACACGGTCTCGACGGCCTCGACGATGATGTCCTTGCCCGAGTAGACCGAGAGCACCTTCTCCTTGGAGTCCCAGATGAGGCGGATCTCCTCGTTGTGGGTGATGAGCTCGATGCGCTCCTCGCCCGCGGTGTCGTCGAACGTGAGGCGGTGGCCGCTGCGGCTCTGGAAGACGCGAAGGTTGTTCTTCCCGTCCTCGTTGGCGTACGGCGGCGTGTCCACGCCGTTGTAGACCGAGCCGAGCACGATGGCGTTGTCGTGGTCCCCGTGGACGAAGGAGACGATGACCTCGTCCCCGATCTCGGGGATGGTCATCCACCCGCGCTCCTGGCCGGCCATCGGCATCGCGAGCCGCGCCCACCAGCTCTCGGGGCCGTCGGGCAACGTCGGAAACTTCACGCGGACGCGACCGAGCTTCTCGGGGTCGACGTTGTCGGTCACCAGCGCCTCGACGAGGCCGGGCATCTGTCCGGACACGGGACGTCCATGCCGATCGGTGACTTTGGGCAAGGCTTCCTCCAGCGGGTGGCCGCCAGTATCCAGCGGGTGGCCGCCAGTATAGGGGCTCCGCTCGTTCCCCGTCAATGTCCGCAGCGTCGGTTCGGGACCGCGCGCCTGCCCGCGATCAGCCGCTTTTCACGCTGATCAAGGCGTGCGCCGCATGCACGTGCGTGAGGCGCTCGGAGAGCGCGAGCGGCCACGCGACGCGGTCGATCTCCTCGATGCGCCGATGCGGAATTCCGTACCCGAGGAGGGGCGCGCGCCCGTCCAGCGCCGCAGCGAGCTCCTGGGGGCCGAAGCGCTGGCCCCTTGGAGTGATGTCCTCGTGGAACGCGTACGCGCACGTCACGATGAGGCGGCCACCCGGCCGGAGCAGGGCATCCGCCTGGGCGAGGATCAGGCCCGGCTGCGCGCACGAATCGAGCACGTTCGCGAGGACGACGGCGTCGAAGCTGGCAGGCAGGAACGGGGGATCCGCGGCGTCTCCGCAGACCCGCGCGGCCGGGTGGTGGCGAAGGAGCGCCAGGTTGTGATCCAGCGCGAGGACGTCCGGCCGGGAGCTGGCACCGATGCCGGCGCCCATCTCCAGGATCGCGCCGTCCAGCGCCGCGATCCGGTCGCGGAGCCAGTCCTGGAGCGCGCCTTCGCGGGAGCGCGTGTAGACGTCCACCAGCGAGGCGTTGCGCGCGGCGGCGCCGCCCGTCCCGACGGCGATGCGCGCGGCTACGTCATCGGGGAGGTCGTGGCGCCGAAGCGCCTCGACGCCCTCGCTGCGGAGCCAGGTGTCCACGTCGCGGAACACGATGGGGATGCCGTCCACCACCGGGTAGGTCGCGCCGCAGTCGCAGCCGAGGAGGCCCCCGACCGGGGCGAGCGTGCGGACGTGCAGATCGCCACCGACGACGTGCCGGCAGGCAGGGCAGACGAGCGGAGCCGGGCTCAACCGCCGACGATCACGTTGGTGCTGCCGACGATCAGGTTGCCCACGCCGCCGCAGTGCGTCGTCGTGTCACCCAGGCGATGCGCGGGGATGTTGTTGATGAACACGGTGCCTGAGCCCTTCGCGGCCGTCCACGTGCCCGGGCCGCAGCACACCTTGTGGGTGCCCATGTCGCCGACGCGTAGCGCCTGCTTGCCGTTCACCATCACGTCGGGCGAGCCGACCTGCCCCGGCCCGGTGACCGGGTGCGGGCACGCGGGGCACCCGTGCGCGTCTGCTGGGTTGAAGGCGTTGTCACCGACCCGACCTTGAGGGGGCATTCGCGACCTCCGCGGCCAGCGTATCACGCGGCGCCGAGAGCAAGAAGGGGCTGGTCGCCCCGGGGCGCGCGCCTCGGAACCACGCGGAGGTCGCGTTTCGTCACGATTGGCTGTATCGTCGGCCCGCTCCCGGATCTCCAGTGCGCCTGCTCCCCCTCCTCGCCGTGTTCCTCCTCCCCGGCTGTCCCCAGAACATCGGCTCGGACGACAAGCCGAACGATGACACCGCGGTCGAGACCGACGCGGACACGGACGCCGACAGCGACACGGACACGGACACGGACACGGACACCGATACGGACACCGACACCGATACGGACACCGACACCGATACGGACACCGACACGGACACCGAGCCCGGGGTCTGCGGCGATGACCTCGACGGGGACGGCATCTCCGGGAGCGACGGCGACTGCCGGCCCGACGAGCGGGACGCCTACCCCGGGGCGGCCGAGGAGTGCAACGGTCGCGACGACGACTGCGACGGCGAGATCGACGAGGACGAGGTTTGCGTCGCCGCCGCCTTCGCGCCGCCGCCGCCGCCGCCCGACACGGGGGACACCGGCGCGGACACCGGGACCATCGACACCGGGGTCCCCGTGGACACCGGCGTGCCGACGGACACCGCCGACACCGACACCGCCGACACCGCCGACACCGGGGTGGATCCGCTCACCACCGACGACGATCGCGACGGCTTCAGCGAGAACGACGGTGACTGCGACGACACCAACCGTCGCGTCAACCCGCGCTCGCCGGAGATCTGCGAGAACGGCGTAGACGACGACTGCGACGGCGTGGACGACGACTGCCCCGAGAGCGACACCGGCGTCGCGCAGCTCTACTACGTCGGCGACTTCACCGCGTGCGAGGACGAGACCTTCCTCCAGGGCCACTTCGGCTACGAGTTCTTCGGCCTCGACGGGGGCGATCGCCTCTGCACGGTCCTCGGCGAGTTCGCCGACGAAGGCACGGCCTCGGCGGCCGGGTGCCCGGACTGCGAGTGGTCGTTCAACCTGACCGCCCTCCAGAACACCCAGGCCTCGGGCACCGAGTGCGAGGACTTCGGGGTCTCCGACGGGTTCTTCGACGGGTACCTCGACTACTCCTGGGGTTTTGCGGAGTCCTACGAGTACGTCGGCTCGTACGGGACCTACACGCTCGAAAACACCATCATGCTGTACATCGACCGCCCGACCGGCTGGATCCCCTTCGCCTTCAACTATGGCGGGGAGAACTGGGTTCAGGGCGACAGCTACTACTCGGAGTTCGTGCGCCCCGTCACGACGTCGAGCGGCGGCTACGCGTACTACTACTACTACCGGTAAGCGGCCGCTCGGTGGCTCGCCTGGGCCGGGCTCGCGCGGGCAGTCGTGACTTCGATCGGTTAGCCGCCGGCGTTGGAGGCCCCCCATGTCCGTACTCCTGCTCGCGCTCTTCGCCTGCACCGACAAGAACGACGACACCGCGGGGGTGACCCCGCGCGAGTACTCGGACTGCGACCCGATCTCCTACGACTACTGCTCGTTGCCGTACCCCTCGTCGTTCTACCTGCGTCCCGACGAGACGACGGTCACCGGGTACCGGGTCCACCTCGGCGCGACGACCATCCCGGAGACCCACCAGGGCTACCAGCCGCCGCCGGACCTGTGGAACGAGCTCGATGGCTTCTCGCCGATGGGGCCGATCCTGGCGCGCTTCCCGGACCTCGCGCTCACGGGCGTGCCCGGTCACGACGACATCGGCGCCTCCGTCGCGGACGACGCGCCCATCGTCCTCGTCGACATGGAGACCGGCGAGCGGATGCCCTACTTCGCCGAGCTCGACCTCGCCGGTGTCCACGTTCCCGGCCGCGAGTTCCTCTTCATCCGCCCGGTGGTGCCGCTCCGGAACGGTCACCGGTACGCCGTCGGCGTGCGCAACCTCGTGGATACGTCGGGCGCGGCGATCGTCGCCTCCGAGGGCTACGCCGCGCTGCGGGACGGCACGGCGACCGACAACTGGGACATCGAGGGCCGGCGCGAGGCGTACGAGGCCATCTATACGACGCTCGAGGGGGCCGGCTGGGCGCGCGCCGAGACGATCCTCGCGTGGGACTTCGTGGTGGCGAGCAAGGAGAAGATCACCGGGCGCGCCCAGTGGATGCGGGACGACGCCCTCTCCCGGTTCCCCGCCGGCGGGCCCGCCTACGTCATCGACAGCGTGACCGACGAGGTGAGCGACACCATCTACCGCGAGATCGAGGGCCACCTGACCGCCCCGCTCTACCTGGAAGAGGACGCGCCCGACACGCTGCTCACGCGCGACGAAGACGGGATGCCCCTCTACAACGGCGACACGAGCGTGCGCTTCACGATCCGCATCCCGCGGACGGCCGTGGAGAACCCCCGCCCGCTGAAGCTCCTCCAATACGGCCACGGGCTCCTCGGCAGCCAGGACGAGGTGGGCTCCGGCTACCTCGGCGAGATGGCGAACCGCTACGGCTACGTCCTCTTCGCGACGGACTGGCGCGGCATGTCCGAGAACGACCTGGACGCCATCACACTCATGCTCGTGACCGAGATCGGGCGCTTCGGCATCATCCCCGAAGGCGGCCACCAGGGCCTCGTCGAGTTCGTGGCCGCCGCGGCGATGATGCAGGGCGACATGGCGGCGGACGCGAGCGTGATGTTCCCGGATGCCGAGAGCGGCGAGCTCGTCTCGGTCATCGACCCGACCGAGGTGCTCTACTACGGCAATTCGCAGGGCGGGATCCTGGGTGGCGTGTACCTCGCGATGTCGCCGGTGATCGAGCGCGGCGTCCTCGGCGTGCCCGGCATGCCGTACAGCCTCCTCCTCTCGCGCTCCTCGGACTTCACCCCCTTCTTCGCCCTCTTCCAGGCCATCTACCGCGACCAGGAGGACATCAGCTTTTGGATGGCGCTCCTGCAGAACCTGTGGGACTCGGCGGAGCCCGGCGGCTGGGGCCGCCAGATGATCGAGGATCCGATCGACGGCGTGCCGGTCAAGCGCGTGCTCCTGCAGGACGCGATTGGCGACGCCCAGGTCAGCACCATCGGCGCCCAGAACATGGCCCGGGCCTACGGCGCCTCGCTGATCGAGACCCCGTTCGCCGAGATCTGGGGCCTGGGCATCGAGCCCTCGGGGTTCGCGGGCTCGGCGCTCGTCGAGTACGAGCACGGCGCGCCGGCCGTGCCGACGACCAACGTGCCGCCGGACGACGCCTACGACACGCACGAGGACACCCGCCGAACGCCGGCGGCGCAAGAGCAGCTCAACACCTTCCTCGCGACGGGGCTGGTCGAGCAGTACTGTGACGGAGCCTGCGATCCCGAGTAGCTCTTCGGCTTGAAGCCGCCGAGCGGGGTGCGCACCCAAGTCCCGTGAGGGGGGCTCGGATGCGGTCAAACAATCGGTGGGTCGAAACCGGCGAGATGTCCGGGCGCGACCCCCTCCGGCAGGACCTTCGGGCGGACGTGTGCGTGGTCGGCGCGGGCGTCGCCGGCTTGACGACGGCCTACCTGCTCGCGCGAGAAGGGCGCACCGTCGTCGTGCTCGACCACGGCCGCATCGCCGGCGGCGAGACCCACCACACCACCGCCCACCTCTCGAACGCGATGGACGACGGTTTCGTGCGGCTCGAGCGCGTGCATCGTCGCGCCGGCGTGCGCCTCGCCGTCGAGAGCCATGGCGCGGCCATCGCCCGCATCGAGTCCATCGTCGCGGACGAGGACATCGCCTGCGACTTCGACCGGGTCGACGGCTACCTCTTCGAGCCACCCGGGGGCTCGGCGTCCCACCTCGCGGGCGAGCTCGCGGCGGCGCGACGCGCGGGCTCCGCGGTCGAGATGATCTCGCGCGCCCCCATCGAGGGGTTCGACACGGGGCCATGCTTGCGGTTCTCGGCGCAGGGCCAGCTCCACCCGTTGAAGTACATGCACGGGCTCGCGATCGCGTTCGAGCGGCTCGGCGGGCGGATCTTCGGCGGCACCCACGTCACCGCCGTCCATGGCGGCAACGAGGCCGAGGTGCTCACGCGCGACGGGCCCGTGGTGCGGGCGCGCGCGGCGGTGGTCGCGACGAACTCGCCGATCAACAACCGCTTTGCGCTGCACACCCGGCAGGTGCCCTACCGCACCTTCGTGATCGGCGGGATCGTGCCGAAGGGCGTGGTCACCAAGGGCCTCTACTGGGACACGTGCGACCCCTACCACTACGTTCGGCTCGAGGCGGCGGTGGACCCCACCGCGACCACCGACGTTCTCCTCGTGGGCGGCGAGGACGCGCGGACGGGCGACGTCCACGACGACGAGGCCCGTTACCGGCGGTTGGAGTCGTGGGCGCGCGCGCGGTGGCCGATGATGGGCGAGGTGCGGTACCGGTGGTCCGGCCAGGTCTACGAGCCGGTGGACGGGCTCGCGTTCATCGGGAAGAACCCGCTCGACTCCGACAACGTCTACGTGGCGACGGGCGACTCGGGGCAGGGGATGACGCACGGGACCATCGCGGGGGTGCTCCTCACCGACCTCATCTGCGGGCGGAAGAACCCGTGGACGTGGCTCTACGATCCAGGCCGGGTGCGCCTCGGGTCGGTCACCGAGTACGCGCGCGACCAGGTGGGGACAGCCGCCCACTACGCCGACTGGTTGACCCCCGGAGAGGTCACCGGTGCCGAAGGGATCGCCCCCGGCGAGGGAGCCATCCTCCGGAAGGGCCTGCAGAAGGTAGCCGCCTACAAGGACGATGACGGGGTGGTGCACATGTGCAGCGCGACGTGCACCCACCTCGGCTGCGTGGTCGGGTGGAATCGCAGCGAGGGGATCTGGGAGTGCCCCTGCCACGGGTCCCGCTTCGACGCGTTCGGGCGCGTGCTCAACGGCCCCGCGATCTCCGACCTCGCCGCCATGCCCGCGGTGGCCGCCGGGCGCGCGAAGAAGAAGAAGAAGGTGATGGAGCCGGCGTGACGGCGAGCGCGCCGCGGCGCGCCTACATCGGAGGCGAGGGGACACCATGGCGAAACGGGATCGGACGACGAGGGATCTCCCACCGTCCAGCAGCATCAGCAAGGAGCGCGGGCACGGCCAGGACTCGCGGGCCACCGCCCACATCGGCGAGGAGCCGGACGGGCCGAGCACGCGCGTGACCCCGGGGCGCGGCATCGCCCAGGAGATCGCCGAACACGAGGCGATCATCCAGCACAAGAAGTTGCCCCCCGAGGGCGAGGAAGGCTAGGAGCACGGGGCGTCGCTCGCCCCCGGCTCCTACGCCTGGACGGAGCGCTCGACGCCGTAGAGCTTGCCGTGGCGCCGCCACAGGTGCGCCACGAGATCCTCGACCGGGTCCCGATCGCCGACGACCTCGCGGAAGAGCACGGGCGCGTCGTCGAGGTGGCCCTTCGCGTGGACGTGCTCGCGGAGCCACGCGAGGATCGGCGCGAAGTCGCCCCGCTCGACTCGCTGCCAGATGTCCGGGAGATCGGCCTCGATGCGGGCGCCGAAGCTGGCGGCGTAGAGGTTCCCGATCGTGTAGCTGGGGAAGTACCCGAAGGCGCCGCCGGACCAGTGCACGTCCTGGAGCACGCCCTCCTTCGCGGTCGGGGCCACGACGCCCACGATGCGGCGGTAGGCGTCATCCCAGGCGGCGGGGAGGTCGATCGCCTGGAGCGTGCCCTCCATGATGGCGACCTCGAGCTCGAAGCGCGCGATGATGTGCAGGTTGTAGGTGGCCTCGTCCGCGAAGATGCGGATGAGCGAGCGCTCGACGCGGTTCATGGAGGCGTACAGGGCGTCCGCCGAGACCGCGAGCGTGGGCCAGATGCCGTGCATGCGCGGCGCGAGGTAGCGGCCGAACGCCTCGGAGCGCCCGATGAAGTTCTCCCAGAAGCGGGACTGCGACTCGTGGAGGCCCATGCCGGCTGCCTTGTCGAGCCCCGTGCCCGCCCACTGCGCGGGGAGCCCCTGCTCGTACATCGCGTGCCCGCACTCGTGCACGGTGCCGCCGAGCGCGGCGAGGAAGTTGTCCGCGTGGAAGTGGGTGGTGATCCGCACGTCGTCCGTGCCCATGCCGACGGTGAACGGGTGCTCGGAGATGTCGAGCCGGCCATGCACGCGGTCAAAGCCGAGGTCGGTGAGCACGCGCTCGGAGAGCTTGCGCTGGCCCTCGACGTCGAGCGGGGTGTCGAACAGCGTGGGGTGGGGGCGGCCGGCGAGGGCGTCGAGGAAGCGGTTCAGCTCCGTGCCGAGGCGCTCGAACATGGGCCGTAGCTCGCCGATCGTGGAGCCCGGATCGTAGTCCTCCAGGAGGGCGTCGTACGGGTGCTGCCCCGGGGCGGCCTGCCGCTCGGCCTGCTCGCGGGAGAGGTCGATGAGGCGCTGGAGCGGGGCGGCGTACGGGGCGAAGTCGTTCGCCTCGCGGGCCTTCATCCACGCCGCGAACCCGGCCGTGCGGGCGTGGGAGAGGTCCTCCACGAGGCGGCTGGGGAGGACGGTGGCGCGGCGGTAGCGACGACGCGCGTTGCGCACCGCGGCGGCCTGCACGCGGTCGAGGGCGCCGCTCTCGAGCGTGTCGAGCCACCCGCCCACTTCGGGCGCGGTGAAGCGCTCGTGGTAGATGCGGCCCAGCGCGGCGCTCTGCTTGCCGCGCGACTCCCCGCTGCCGGCGGGCAGGTAGGTCTGCTGATCCCAGTCCAGCAGGGCCATGGCGCCGCCCAGGGCGTCGAGCTCTTCGATGCGGGTGGTGAGCTGGTTCCAGGCTTCCATGGCGTCCTCGAAGGGGGGCGGTATAACGGGCACGTGACCACCCCGCCCACCATCACCCTCGACGCCGCGGGCTCGCCGGAAGCGAACGCGCTGCTCACGACGATGCTCCAGGCGCTCCAGCGGGCCCTCCGCGCGGACCCGGGCGACGTATCGGTGCTCGAACGTGCGTTGTCGGAGGCCCTCGTCGCGTACGACGCCTACCTCGACCTCGTCGTCACCGCGCATCCGATGAGCTGCCGCGCGGGCTGCACCGCCTGCTGTCACGACAACCCCCGCGGCGTCACCGGGGTGGAGTTGGAGCGCCTCCAGCGCGCGGTGGGCGCCCTCCCCGACGCCGCGGCCGTCCGCGCCCACTTCGCACGCCTCGCGGCGGCGCGCACGGACGCCGACACCTGGCGCCGCCGTCGTGAGACGTGTCCGCTCCTCGACGCGGAGGGGCGGTGCCGCGCCTATGCGTTCCGCCCGCTCGCGTGCCGGGCCTTCGTGGCCGTGACCCCCGCGGACTGGTGCGATCCCGGCAGCCCCTCGTACGCCGCCCGCGTGAACCCCCACCTCGACCCTCCGCGCGTCATCCTCCAGATCCTCCAGGCGCTCTCGGCACGGCGGGGCCTCGTCGTCGCGACCGACCTCCACACGGGCATGGCGCCGTAGCGGGCCTCCGGGGTCCGAGCGACTACATTGGCGCCGCGATGACGCTCCGATGGAATGACGAGGCCCGCACGCTGGACCTCGGCGTGCGCGATCTGCTCGAGGCGGGCGACCGCCGGGGGCGCGTCGCCATGGCGCTCTCCGAGCGCGCGCGCATGCGAGCGGGCGCCGAGCTCCACCGCGACGTGCAGGCCGCCCGGCGCGCGGAGTCGGAGGGGGTCTCCGCGGAGGTCACGCTCCGCCACTCGCTCGTCGTGCGCGGGTGGACCTGCACCGTGCACGGCCGCGCCGACGTGGTCGCGGAGGAGGAGGGCCGCACGGTGATCGAGGAGATCAAGTCGTCGCTCCTCGACGGCGACGCCCTCGCCGCTGCGCCCGGCTTCCCCGCCTGGGAGCGCCAGCTGGCCTTCTACGTGGGCTTCGCGGCCGCCGCGCGACGTCCCGACCCCGTCGGCAGGCTCCGCGTCGTCTCGCTCCTCGACGGCGCCGAGCGGATCGTCCAGGTGCCGCTCGATCCCGGCCTCGATGCCTGGATCGCGGCGCGGCTGGACGAGCTCGTGCACGCGCGGGAGGACCGCCTCGCGTGGTGGGCGCGGCGTCGCCTGTCTCCCGTCCGCTTCGCCCACGACGAGACCCGTCCCGGCCAGGACGCCGTGGTGTCGGCCGTCGAGGATGGCGTCTCCCAGGGCCGCCACACGCTGCTCGTCGCGCCCACGGGGGTCGGGAAGACCGCGGCGGTGCTGGCCGGCGCGCTCCGGGCCGCGGCGTCGACGGGCATGCGGGTCTGGTGGGCCACCGCGCGCACGACCCAGCAGGCGATGGTGGAAGCGACCGCCGCCGCGATGGCCGCGCGCGGCACGCCGCTCCGGACCGTGACGCTCCGGGCCCGGGAGAAGGCCTGCCGCCGCGGTGGCGAGCCCTGCGACGCCGGCACCTGCCCGCTCCTCACGGCGACCTCCGACGCCATCGACGCCGCGCTGATCGAGCTCGCGGCCCTCGGCCAGCCGGACGCCGACGCCCTCGCGCGGGTCGCCGCGACGCACGGCGTCTGCCCCTACGCCCTCGCGCTCGACTGGCTCGACCGCGCCGACCTCGTCATCTGCGACTACAACTACGTCTTCGATCCCGACGTGCGTCTCCGCGTCGCGTTGGCGGACGTGCCCCACGTCGTCGTGGTCGAAGAGGCCCACCAGCTCCCCGACCGCGCGGCCGAGTGGGGCTCGCCCGCCATCGACTCGAAGCTCGTGGCCGACGTGCTCGCCGCGCTCCCGGACGACCGCGCCTGGCGCCCCTTCCGCGTGCTCGCGCACGAGATCGCCGAGGCGATCGCCGACGCCGCGCTGCTCTCGACGGGGGAAGGGGACGCCGAGTCCGTGCTCGTCGAGGCCAACGTGCGCCGATGGGCCGCCCTGCGGGACGCCGTGGACGACGTCGGCCTCGCCCACGCGGCCTTGAGCCAGGGGTTCGGCGGGGCCCTGCGCGCCGCCCGCCCCGTCGCGCCGCCCGCCCTCTTCCCGATCGATCCCGACGCCGTCGCGTCTCCTCTCCCGCCGCAGGCACCTCCGCCCCCGTTTCCGACCGCGCCAACCCCGCCGATGGACCCCTGGGTGGTCCTCGCCCGCGCCGTCCTCCGCTTCGCCTCCGCGTTGGAGCGCGCGGGGGACGAGACGGTCGCGTTGTGGTCGCCGGGTCCGGCGATCCTGCCGGGCACGAAGCTCGAGGTGCCCGGTGGCCGGCTCGCGCTCTCCTGCCGGGACCCCTCGCGGGTGCTCGGCCCGCGCTTCGCCGAGGCCCGCGCGACCGTCTCGATCAGCGCCACGCTCGCGCCCGCGTGGTTCTACCGCGATCGCTGCGGCATCGAGCCCGACCGCGCCGTCGAGGTCGAGGCCGCCTCGCCCTTCGCGCCCGACCGGCGCCGGGTCCTCGTCGTGGGCGGGGTCTCCACCGAGTACAAGCACCGGGCCCGCGACCGCGCGCGCATCGCGGAGATCGTGGGTCGCACCCTCGCCGCCGTGCCCGGCAACGCCGCCGTGTTCGTCTCGAGCTTCGAGCAGCTCCGCGATCTCGTTGCCGCGCTGTCCCTCCCGGATCGGGAGCTCCTGGTCCAGACCCCCTCCATGGGCGAAGCCGAGCGGGCCCGGCTCCTCGACCGGATGCGCGATCCCACGGCGCCGCTCCCGCGGGTGCTCGTCGGGGTGCTCGGCGGGCTCTACTCGGAGGGGATCGACCTCCCCGGAGACGCCCTCCGCGCCGTGCTCGTGGTGGGGCCCGCGCTGCCGCCGCCGACCCTGGAGCGGCGCCTCCTCCAGGCCTGGTACGAGGAGCGGTTCGACCAGGGGTTCACGCTCGCCTACGTCCAGCCCGGGATGACGCGCGTGATCCAGGCGGGCGGCCGGGTGGTGCGCGGGCCGGGCGATCGCGGCGTCGTCGTGCTCATCTGTCAGCGATTCCTCCGCAATGTGTACGCGGAGTGGCTCCCGCTCGCGTGGGATCCACGCCGGACGCGCCGCCCCTGGGAGGAGGTCGTGGACTTCTTCGCCCACGCCGAAGGGGACGACGCGCCCACGGGCACTTGATCCGACGCAACGTCGCAGCGCGCTGTCACAGCGACGTGCACGTGGGCGTAGGCGAAGGGGGGGCCGCGCTGTACACTTGCCGCCCGGGAGGCCCCTTGCGCCTGATCTCTCTCGTCCTGCTCGCCGCGTGCTCCGACTACGATCTGTCCAAGACCACGGATCGTGGCGGCCGCGAGGAGGACAGCGGGTCGGGGGGGCCCGACACCGCCGGGGACGAAGAGCCCTACCCCGAGGACACCGATCCCAACGTCTGCGAGCCGCGGGAGATCGCGGCCCGCGCGATCGCGCAGAACGACGAGTGCTACTCCGAGGGGCCGACCGTCGGGAGCTTCACGCCGGTCGTCGAGTGGACGAAGGATCGCTGGAGCGTGGACACGTCGTCCAACAACGTGATGATGATGCCCGCCGTGGGCTCGCTCACGGACGACGACGGGGACGGCGACGCGGACGCCGACGACGTGCCGGACATCGTCCTCATCACCTACGGGTCGGCCGGGACGCTGCGCGTGGTGAGCGGAGACGGCGGCGCCGAGATCTTGAACGTCACGGGCCAGAACCTCCAGGGGCAGGGCGGCGTCGCGCTCGGTGACATCGACAATGACGGCTGGACCGACATCATCGCGGTCACCTCCAACACCGTGAAGGCGTTCGACGCGTCCGGCACGTTGATGTGGACCAGCGCATCGATCTCCGGCCTCATCTACGGCACCTCCGACAACCCCTCGATCTCCGACATGGACGGCGACGGGCGGCCGGAGATCATCGTCGGCGCCGCGATCCTCGACGCGTCGGGCCGCATCGTCGGGCGCGGGGAGTACGGGATGGGCGGCGTGAACAACGAGAACGTCGGCACGACCTCCTTCGCGGTCGATCTCGACGGCGACGGCGAGCAGGAGGTCGTCACGGGGAACGCGGTCTACAGCCGCGACGGCACGGCGCTCTGGTACAACCGGCAGGACGACGGCTATCCGGCGGTCGGCAATTTCGACTCCGACGACGACGGCGAGATCGTCGTCTCCAGCGGCGGGCGCGTGCGCCTCCAGGACAGCGACGGCACCGTGCTCTGCTCGAACCGCATCCCCGGGGCCGACAGCGCGTACTACGGCGGGCCGCCGACGGTGGCGGACTTCGACGGGGACGGCGACGCCGACTTCGCGCTCGCGGCGGGGTCCCGGTACTCGGTCTTCGCGTCCGACTGCTCGGTCACCTGGCAGGCGGTCACCCAGGACGGCTCGTCCGGCAACACCGGGTCGAGCGTCTTCGACTTCGAGGGCGACGGCATCGCCGAGGCCGTCTACGCCGACGAGACGAGGCTCTGGTCCTTCGCCGGGCCCGACGGCGCGGTGAAGCTGGAGTCGACCGAACACTCGAACGCGACGTGGCTGGAGTACCCCGCCATCGCGGACGTGGACGCCGACGGGCAGGCCGAGATCGTCGTGGCCAACACGGCGTCCTACTCGGGGGGCGCGAGCTTCTACGGCATCACCGTCTTCGGCGACGCCGACGGGTCCTGGCGCTCGGGGCGTCGCATCTGGAACCAGCACGCCTACCACATCACCAACGTCGACGACGACGGCGGCATCCCGCGCAACGCCGACCGCAACTGGCTGAGCTACAACAACTTCCGCTCGGGCGACATCGGCGCCGGCGGCGTCGGCTACTCCGGCCCCGACCTCGTGGTCGAGGTGGAGGACGTCTGCATCGACGAGTGCGACGAGGGCCGGCTCACCGTCTGGGTGACGGTCGGGAACGCCGGGTTCGAGGACGTGTCGACCGACGTGAACTTGAAGCTCATCGGTGTGCTCGACGACGGCAGCGAGGTCCTGCTCGACAACCTCACGGTGACCGACACCGTCACGGCTGGCACGCGACTTGCTGCGTTCCAAACCGTCCTGGACCCCGTCCCGGAGACCCTCGCGAGCGTCTACGCGAAGGTCGACAAGGGCAACGACGCACCCGACGACGAGGTCCCCGAGTGCATCGAGGACAACAACGAGCACGCGTACAACGAGAACCTCTGTCCTTAGCCCCCCGGTTCCAGCTATCGTCCCCCCCCTTCGGCGAGGATTTCCATGCGCAGCCTTCTTCCCTTCCTCCCCTGCCTGCTCGCGGCCTGCCTCCAGGAGAGCGGGATCAACGAGAAGCCCCAAGAGCCGGACTTCGACGAGGGTGACACCGCGGTTCCGCCCATCGAGGACACGGACACGGCCCCGCCGCCGGACACCGGCGAGACCGCCGAGCCGCCGCCCAACTGCGACGACCAGTACTTCGCCCCGCAGAACGTCCCGCAGCTCGAGGAATGCTTCTCCGCGGCGCCCGAGGTCGGCACCTTCACGCCCGAGGTCCTCTGGGACGTGCAGACGTTCAGCTACAACGGCTCGTCGGTGAGCTGCATGATGCAGCCCATCGTGTGCCCGCTGACCGATGACGACGGCGACGGCGATGCCGACGATCAGGACATCGCCGACGTCGTGATCATCACCTACTCCCCGGGCGTGCTCCGGGCGCTCTCCGGCACCGACGGCACCGAGCTCTGGGGCACCGCGGGCAGCGGCGGCATCCAGATCACCGGCGGCGCCGCGTGCGGCGATCTCGACGGCGACGGCTCCGTGGAGGTCATCGCGGCCACCTCGACCGGCGTGGACGTGTTCGACCGGGACGGCAACTCGGTGTGGTCCTCCACCGCATGCAGCGGCGGCATGGACGGGACCTCCGACGCGCCCGGCATCGCCGACATGGACCACGACGGCGATCCCGAGGTGATCATCGGGAGCTGCATCCTCGACAAGGACGGCAACCGGCTCGGCAAGGGCAGCTACGGGTGGGGCAGCTCCTCGAACGTCGGGAGCGGCTCGTTCGCGGTCGACATCGATCAGGACGGCGAGCTCGAGGTCGTCGCGGGCAACGCCATCTACGACGTCAACGGCAACGCCCTCTGGAGCAACGGCCAGTCGGACGGCTACCCGGCCGTCGGCAACTTCGACGCGGACGACTTCGGCGAGATCGTCGTCACCGGCGACGCCTCGATGCGCATCCAGGACGACGACGGCACCGTGCTCTGCACCGCGGCCATCCCGGCCGCGAGCGGCAGCTACGGCGGCCCGCCGACGGTCGCGGACTTCGACGGCGACGGCGAGGCCGAGGTCGGCGTCGCGGCGAACTCGACCTACACCGTGTTCGAGACCGATTGCAGCGTGCTCTGGCAGTACACCGGCACGACGGACCCCTCGTCCGGCAACACCGGGTCGAGCGTGTTCGACTTCGAAGGTGACGGCATCGCGGACGTGGTCTACGCCGACGAGCACTGGGTCTGGGTGTTCGACGGCCGCGACGGCGCGGTGAAGATGCAGGACACCTACCACTCGAACAACACCTGGCTCGAGTACCCGACGATCGCCGACATCAACGGGGATGGCAGCGCGGACATCGCCGTCTGCAACACCCCGGGGAGCTGGGGCAGCTACAACGGCGTGACCGTCTTCCAGGACGCCGACCAGTCGTGGCGCCCGGGCCGTCGCATCTGGAACCAGCACGGCTACAGCATCACGAACGTCGAGGAAGACGGCAGCATCCCGCAGTACCAGGAGACCAACTGGCTCTCCTACAACAACTTCCGCTCGGGCGATCTCACGCCGGGCGAGGGGTACTCCGGCCCCGATCTCTACACCGAGATCCGGGACATCTGCGTCGACGAGTGCGAGCTCGGCAACGTGACCGTCTGGTACACGGTCGGGAACCAGGGCTACAACGACGTCGAGGACGACGTGCTCGTCGAGATCTGGGGCGAGACCGCCACCGGCCCGCAGCTCCTGACGACGACCACCTGGACCGCCGACATCATCCAGGGCATCCAGACCGCGTCCGAGTCCATCGAGCTCACCGGCATCCCCACGCCGCTCTACGACATCTGGGTCACGATCGACGGTGGCGACAACGCCTCCAGCGGCATCGTCGACGAGTGCTACGAAGACAACAACGTCGATGAGTGGGGTGCCTTCGTTTGTCCCTAAGGGCCCACACCGATAGGTAGCGGGGCCTGTGGAGCGATTGCTGGACGCCGACCGTCTGCTGGAGCTGCGAAAGCCCTTCGAAGATCTGGAGGCGTCCGCGGTGCGAATGGCCGCGGCGCGGCCGGGAGAGCTTCATGAAGAGGCTCTCTCGGCCATCCGCTATGTGCTGAACTTCGCCAAGCTCCTCGTGGTGCGGGACGAGGCCGGCGTCGACCACGACGTGCAGGGGTTCCTGGCGTCCCACGCCTGGAAGGTGCGGGACGCCCTGACGCCGCACCTCATCGACGAGCCCTCCTTGTGGGGTGCGATGCGGGTGCTCCCCGAGCTCGTGGGGATGACCCGCGAGCGGCGGCGGCGGCTCCTGGAGCACTTCCCGCTCGATCGCGACAGCCTCGAAGCCGAGGTCACGACCCGCCAGCTCGTCGTCGTGTGCGGGGGCGGTGGCGGCGCGGGGTACGGCTACGCCGGCGCGTGGACGCTGTTCCATCGCCGCGGGCTGCAGCCCGAGCTCATCGCGGGGACCTCCATCGGCTCGCTGCTGGGCCTCTTCCGCGCACGGCGGCGGGTGTTCGACGGCGCGCCGCTCGTGGCCGCGGCCAAGCGGCTCTCCTGGGAGCGCGTCTTCCGCGTCCTCCAGATCGAGAGCCGGTACGGGCTCCCGGCGACATTGCGCCTCTACCTGCGCAGCGCCATCGGCTCCTTGTTCGAGACCCCGGAGGGCCAGCCGCTCACCTTCAAGGACCTGGAGATCCCGCTCCTCGTGGTGACCACGGGCATCGGGGTCGAGGCGCTCAAGCACGACCTCTCCTACTACGAGCACTTCCTGGACGACGCCGTCCGCCCCGGGGTGCGGCTCCAGGTCTCCACCCTCGCCAAGGTCGGGCAGATCGCGACGATCTTCCGCGAGCTCCTCTCCACGCCGGACGCCCTGCGCGAGGTCGTCTTCGGCGCCGATCCCGCGACCTACGATGCCGACGTCCTCGATGCCGCCGGCTTCTCCTCTTCGATCCCGGGGCTCATCCACTACGACGTGCTCCGCGACGATCGGCGCATGAAGGCGCTGCTCGACGAGCTCTACGCCCGCTACGGCATCACCCGCCTCGCGGAGGGCGGTATCGTGAACAACGTCCCGGTGCGGCCGGCCTTCACCGAGGCAATGTCGGGCCGGCTGCGCCGTCGCAACCCGTACATCGTGGCGCTGGACTGTTTCCCGCCGCGCATGCGCGCGATCCTGTTCTATGGGATCCAACAGATCGTGCGGCCCAACGTCGCGCGCAACATCCCCTACGCGAACACGTACATCGCGATGGACCGCACGTTGTCGCCCCTGAACCTCGTCCCGAACGTGCCGGACGTGAACAAGGCGATGCAGTGGACGATGGAGGAGATGGAGCCGTTCATGCCGGTCATCGAGAAGACCTGCACGCCGTTCCGCCCCATCTGATCGACGCTACCGCGGGGTGAGGGGTGACACCGCCCGGGCGGTCGCCGGGAACGCCAGGAAGACCGAGCAGCCGAGGAGCAGCCCCGCGACGTAGAACGGTGCCGCCGGGCCCGCCGAGCTGAAGAGGACCCCCCCGAGCGCCGGCCCCGTGGCGCGAGCGAGCGCGCTGATCGACTGCGCGGTCCCCAGCACAGAGCCCTGGTCGGACGCCGCCGCGCTGCGGGAGATGAGGGACTGGAGGCTCGGCGTCGCGAGGCCCTGGCCGACCGCGAGGATCGAGAACACGATGGCGAGGGCGAGGGTCGGGGGGGCCGAGGGGAGCGCGAGGATCCCGATGGTGAGGAGCCCGAGGCCGACCGGGACGAGGGGCCGCTCGCCGAACCGCTTCACCAGCCGCCCGATGAGCCCGCCCTGGACCACGACGCCGATGATGCCGACGAGCCCGAACAGGCGCCCGATCTCCGCGGGCCGCATGCCATGGGCGCGCTCAGCGAAGAGCGTGAACGTGCTCTCCATCAGCGCGAACGAGAACACCTGCACGAACGTCAACGCGATGCAGAGGCCGATCGCGGGGGCGGTGAGGGCGCCCCAGAGCGCGGCCGGGGCGATGGAGCGCCGGATGGGCGCGGAGCCGGCATGGCGGGTCTCCGGGAGCCAGCGCATCGCGAGCAGGAGGTTGAGCGTGGAGAGGCCCGCGGCGAGCCACAGCGGGAGCGTGAGGGAGGTCTCGGCGAGCTCGCCGCCGAGGAACGGCCCGAGGGTGAACCCGATGCCGAACGCCGCGCCGATGAGCCCCATGCCCTTCGCACGGTTCTCGGGCGTCGTGAGGTCGGCCATGCACGCCTGGGCCGTCGAGATGTTCGCGGTCATCGCCCCGTGGAGGGTGCGGAACACGAAGAGCATCCAGAGCGAGTTCGACGCGGCGAACCCCGCGAGCATCAGCGCGGTGAGCCCGATGGAGGCCAGCATGACGGGACGGCGGCCGACGCGGTCGGAGAGCCGGCCCCAGAGCGGCGCCGCCACGAACTGGGCGAGCGAGTAGCACGCCATCAGCAGGGTCACCTGCAGGGGCGTGGCGTGGAAGCTCTCCGCGTAGAACGGGAGGAGCGGGATGACGATCCCGAACCCGACGAGGTCCAGGACGACGGTGAGGAAGACGACGATGATCGGCTTCATCCGTCGACCATCAACCCCAGGATGTCGGGGTGGACCTGCCCGTTGGTGGCGCAGACGCCATCCACCAGGGGGTTCGGCCGGTTGAACACGTAGGGCTCCCCTCGGCGGGTGCTGGTGCGGCCGCCCGCGGCCTCGACGAGCGCGACGCCGCCGCAGATGTCCCACTCGTTGCGCGGCTGCGGCGTGAAGGTGGCCTCGGCCTGCCCGGCCGCGACCAGCCCGAACTTGTACGCCACCGACCCGGTCGGGATCAGCGAGATCCGGTCGAGGTACTGGTCGAACCAGCCCTTCTTCGCCTCGGTGCGGCTGCACACGATGCGGGCCCCGGTGAGGCCGATGTGCTCGCTCACGCGGCACGGCGCGCCGTTGAACGTGGCGCCCTCGCCGACGATGCCCGCGAACATCTCTTCCTTGATCGGGTTGTAGAGCACGCCGAGCACCGGACGCCCTGCCACCACGAGCCCGATGCTCACGACGAACTCGGGGACGCCGATGGTGAACTCCTTGGTGCCGTCGAGCGGATCGACGATCCAGGCGCTCTCGGCGGCGAGGCGGGCGGGGTCGTCGACGGACTCCTCGGAGAGCCACCCGAAGTCGGGAAAGGCGGACCGGAGGCGCGCGGCGAGGATGGCGTCGCTCGCGAGATCGGCCTCGGTGAGCGGGTTGTCGCCGCCCTTGTCCTTCAGGATCGTGCGGTCCTTGTAGTAGCCGCGGATGGCGGCACCGGCCTCACGTGCGGCGTCGACGGCGGTGCGAAGGGCGTGGTTCCGCATGGTGCCTCTCCCGGGCGGCAAGGTGCTAACCCGGCGCGGCGCACCTGGGCGGTTCGACGCCTACTCCACCTCCGAGGCGGCCCGCGTGAGGAGCACGAGCTCCGACACGAGATCGCCCTCGAGGTCGGCCGTGGCGATCACGCCGCCCGTCTCCAGGTGCTGGCGATCCGCCGCGACGAGGGTCGGGGCATCGCTCATGAACTGGACGGCCGGCCACCCGGTGTAGGGGCCCCACCACACGATCGCGGCGCCCGCGCGCGTCGCGGCGGCCTCTCCGGTGCGGTTGGTGCCCGGCGCGCCGACGACCAGGTCGCCGATGCCGTCTCCGTCGAGGTCCGCGATGGCGACCGACGCCCCGAAGCGACCGCGCGCGAATTCGCCCCGCAGGGTGCGGGCGGGGCCCGGCAAGGCGGCCTCCACCGGGCTCGCGAGCTTCGCGTGCAGCTCGGCACCCCCGTAGACGAACACGGCCCCCGCGGCGTCGTTGTCCCCCCCGCCGCCGTCCACGCCCGGCGCGCCGACCACGAGCTCCTCTTCCCCGTCGCCGTCCAGGTCACCGACCGCGATGGCCGCGCCGAAGGAGGCATCGGGCTCGTCCCCCTCGAACGTGATGGCCGGCTCCCTCGGGGCAGCCCCGTCGAGCGGGCTGGCCCAGATGGAGACCGTGCCCGCACCCTCGCGCGCGATGGCCTTCGCGTAGGGCGCCGCCACGACGAGCTCGGCGAGGGCGTCGTCGTCGAGCGACCGCTCGCACTGGACGGCCGCGCCGAAGCGCGCCCCGCTGGAGGCGCCCACGAGCGACGGAAGGTCCGCCGCGCTCGATGTGCCCGCGGGGAGCGGCGTGGAGGAGAGCCCCAGCGTGAGGCTGCCCGCCAGCTGGTTGGCGCCCACGGAGGTCCACGGGGCGGAGCCCGCCCAGTCGGAGACGCCGTCGCCGTCGAGGTCGCCACAGGCCCACACGCCCTCGCCGAAGTGGTCCTCCGCGGCCACGCCCAGCACGACCTGGGGCGCGCCGGAGGTCCCGACCGCGCCGTCGGTCCCCTCGTAGACGTACACGGCGCCTGCGGCCGAGAGCGTCGGCCCGCCCGCCCGGCTGGGGGCCCCCACGAGGAGGCGCCCCCCCTCGGGGCCGGTCCCCGAGGCCACCGCGGCACCGAAGCGCTCACCCGCGGCTTCGCCTTCGAGCACATCCGCGGCGCCCCCCTCGGTCAGGGCGTCCCCGTCGTACCACCGCACCTCGTCCGCCTTCGGGACGCCCACCAGGAGTCCGGCGCCCGTTCCGACCACCGCCCAGTCGAACCCGTCGGCGTCCGTACCCGTGACCGCGAGCGGGGCGGCCAGGGGGTCGACCTCCGGGGCGACGAGGTCAGCCGCGCGAAACAGCGCGAGCGACGCGCGGGGGTACAGGTCGCCGCAACCGGCGCCTTCGCACGGAGCCGGGCATCCGGTTGTGGATATTGCCGCCGACACGAGGATCGAGCGGATGTAGAGGCGGTGCCGCGATGTTAGGGGCGTCGACAACATCGGTCCTCGGGAGTTCGCATGCCGCAGGTGTACACGGTCATCCTCGGTGGGGGACGAGGGCAGCGGTTGTACCCGCTGACCAAACATCGCGCCAAACCGGCCGTGCCCGTCGGCGGCAAGTACCGCTTGATCGACATCCCGTTGTCGAACGCGATCAACTCCGGGTTTCGGCACATCGCGGTCCTCACGCAGTTCAACTCGGCCTCGTTGAACTCGCACATCACGAACACCTATCGGTTCGACATCTTCGGGCAGGGGCAGGTCGAGGTGCTCGCCGCGGAGCAGACGGACGACGGCGGCGACTGGTACCAGGGCACCGCGGACGCCGTCCGCAAGCAGATCCGCCGCCTGACGGCCTGGGGGGTGGAGCACCTCATCATCCTGTCCGGCGACCACCTCTACCGCATGAACTACCGTGAGATGTATGAGCGCCACCTCGCGGCGGACGCCGACGCCACCGTGAGCGTCATCCCCGTCCCCCGGGTGGACGTGACGGGGCTCGGCGTGCTCGCGGTGGACGAGCAGGGCGTGGTGACCGCGTTCCGAGAGAAGCCGCGTCCCGACGAGGACATCTCCAGCATGTTGTCGCCGGCGCCGCTCCGCCGGGCGTGGGGCATGGGGGACGACCAGTTCCTGGCGAGCATGGGCGTCTACATCTTCCGCCTCTCGGCGCTGCGCGAGATCCTCCTGAACCCCGCGAACATGGACTTCGGGAAGCACATCCTCCCCGACATGATCCGCACCCACCGCGTCGCCGCCCACCACTTCGGGGGCTACTGGCGCGACATCGGGACGATCGGGAGCTTGTACGAAGCGAACCTGGCGCTGACCGAAGAGGAGCCCCCGTTCCGCTTCCACCACGCGGACGGGCCCATCTACACGCGCCAGCGCTTCCTCCCCGCGAGCAAGCTGCTCGACGCCGCGGTCCGCCGGAGCATCCTCTCCGATGGCTGCCTGCTGTTCGGCGGCGAGCTCGACCACTGCGTGATCGGCATCCGCTCGCGCGTACAGAAGGGCGCGCGCCTCAAGGACGTCGTGATGATGGGCGCGGACTACTACGAGGACGACGACGTGCGGGCGGCCAACCTCGACCGCGGCATCGAGCCCGTGGGCGTCGGGCGTGGCTGCATGATCGAGCGCGCGATCCTGGACAAGAACGCCCGGATCGGGGCGGGCTGCGTCATTCGCGGCGGTGTCGACCGCCCCGACCAGGACGGGGACGGCTGGTACATCCGCGACGGCATCGTGATCGTCCCGAAAGACGCCACGCTGCCCGAGGGGACGATCATCTAGCGGCGAGGGTCGGAGCGCGCGGCGCCGGCCAGCGCGCTTCCACCCCTCGGGGCCGCCGCCCGCGGGGTCTGCCGCGTCGCCGCCCGCGCGAAGCCGAGCGGCCTACTTGCCGCCCTTCTTCTTCTTCACGGGCCCGGGCGCCACGACGGGCACCATGTCCTCGACGTGCTTGTCGACGAGGAACTCGACGCGACGGTTCGCGTCCCACGCGGCCTCGGTCTCGGTCTCGGCGGGGTCGATGGGCATGGACTCGCCGAAGCCGGCCGCCAGGAAGCGGTCGGTGGCGACGCCGGCCTTCACCAGGTAGTCTCGGACCGACGCCGCGCGCGACTCGGACAAGGTCTGGTTGTAGGCGGCTTCCCCACGGCTGTCCGTGTGCCCCTCGATGCGGACGACGAGCACCTCGGGGTGGGCGTTCAGCGCGGTCGCCACGGCGTCGAGCAGGCCGAAGCTCTCGGCGAGGATCACGGCGCTGTCGAGCTCGAAGTAGATCTTGTCGGAGAGGTCGATGCGGTCCCGCTTCACCGTGACGGCGATGGGCGGGGCGACACGCGGCATCGGCCCGACGTGCACGGCGAACGTGCGGACGCGCAGGGTCGGGGCCTCGAGCGCGATGGAGTACACGCCGAGCTTCACGCCGTCGACGCGCATCGTGGCGTAGGGCCCGATGTTGCCGATCGGGAGCCCGTTCAACGACAGCTTCGCCCAGGTCGACAGGGGGTTCGTGAAGACGATCGCACGCTCGCCCTTGGCGGCGAGGTTGGGAAGGTCCTCGGCGTCGACCGCGATGGGCGGCGTCAGGGGCGCGAGCTGGGCGATCGCGACCGCGGGGTCGACGACCAGGGACTCCAACCCCGACAAGGGGGCCTTCGTCCAACGGGCGTTGACGTCGTAGGTCGCGACGTGGGTGGCGAAGGCGAGGCCGACGAGCGAGAACAGCATGAACGCAACCTACCGGGGGGTGAGGCCGGAGTAGCCGGTGAGCTCGCGCGACATCACGTCGCTCCCGTCATCGGTGTTGGTGTTGATCTCGCGGACGAGACCGAGGCCCTCGACGTACCACTGCTCGAGCTCGCCGTTGATCTGGGTGAAGCCGCCGAGGTCGAGGTAGTAGCTGTTGATGATGTAGTACGCGTCGTACGTGTTGCCGTCGTACAGCGTGACCGTCGTGAGCGGCATCTCGGAGTACGCGCCGTCGACCGTGATGGTGACGGGGAGCCCGCTGAAGCTGGCCGACGTGGTGTACGCGTAGCTCCACGAGGTGCCGGTGCCGAGCTCGGCCTCGGAGGGCAGGTACTTGCGGGGATCGGTCGGGGTGCCGAGGAGCGCGCCGAGGGAGGAGCCGCTGACCTCCGCGGACACGTCCCACTCGAGCATGTACATGCCGGCGACGCCGCCGTAGTCACAGCCCTCGTAGATGCTGCCCGACCAGCCGCCGGTGGAGGTCGAGACCTCGTCGTACATGACGTAGGCCTGGTCCCCGTTGGTGGTCCAGCCGGTGCCCCAGCCCTCCTGCTGCCCGGTGCCCGCCGCGCCCATGAGGGTCACGTCGTAGTAGCGGATGTAGCCGGAGACATCGAGGGGGTCGTACCGGTTCGTGCAGAGGTCGGTGTCGGTGTCGGTGTCCGTGTCGGTATCCGAGTCCGTGTCGGAGTCGGTGTCCGCATCGGTGTCCGAGTCCGTGTCGGAGTCGGTGTCCGCGTCGGTGTCCGAATCGGCGTCGGTGTCGGCGTCGTTCTCCTCCGTGGTGCCCGAGTCGGTCCCGATGTCGTCCTTCGGGGGATCCTGGTTGTAGGTGTTGCCGGAGCAACCGGCGGCCAGGAGGAGGGCGCAATAGATGGAGAGCTTCACGAGACCTCGGGCGAATCAGCCGCGACGATTAGCATGAGAATGAGCGCAGTGGCAACCGCTATCCCCCCCATCCGCCTCCTCGTCTACGGGATCCGCCAGCTCTGGACGGGCTCCCACGTCATTGACGACGCCGCTCTGCTCCTGGCCGAGGGCCGGGTGGCGTGGGTGGGCCGCGCGGCGGAGGCCCCGCCCGGGCAGCACGACGTCTACGACGCGGGCGGGGCCATCGGCATGCCCGGCCTGGTCGATCCGCACACCCACACGACCTTCGCGGGGTCACGCGCCCGGGACTTCGAGCGGCGGCTCGCCGGCGAGACCTACACGGCGATCCTGGAGGCGGGCGGTGGCATCCATTCCACCGTCGCCGCCACCCGCGCGGCGTCCGAGGACGATCTGGTCGCCCTGACGCGCGATCGGCTGGCCGGCATGCTCGCGCTGGGCGTCACGACGGTGGAGATCAAGAGCGGCTACGGGCTCACGGCGGCGGACGAAGCGAAGATGCTCCGCGCCGCGCGCCGCGCCGCCGGCCCGGTCGACGTCGTGACGACGTTCCTCGGGGCTCACGCGCGCCCGCCGGGCGTCCCGGACTACGTCGACCGCGTCATCGACGAGCAGCTCCCCGTCTGCGCCCCCCTCGCGGACGCCATCGACGCCTACTGCGACCGCGGGGCCTTCACGCTCGCCGAGACCGAGCGCATCCTCCGCGCCGGGATGGCGTACGGGCTCGCGGTGCGGGTGCACGCCGAGCAGGTCGTGCACACCGGCGCGGCGGCCCTCGCGGCGTCGCTCGGGGCCCTGTCCGCCGACCACCTCGAGCGGATCGACGACGAGGGGATCGAGGCGATGGCACGCGCCGGCACGGTCGCCGTGCTCCTCCCGGGAGCGATGGCCTACCTGAAGGACCCGGCGCCGCCCGTTGCGCGGTTCCGCGCGGCGGGCGTCCCCATGGCGATCGGGACCGACTTCAACCCCGGGTCGTCCCCGGTGCGGGACCTCTGGGCGTGCGCGACCCTCGCGTGCCTCACGATGGGGCTCACCGTCTCCGAGGCGCTCGCCGGCATCACGACGCACGCCGCGCGCGCGGTGGGACGGCCCGACCGCGGCTGGCTGGGCCCCGGCGCTCGGGCGGACCTCGCGCTGTACGATCCACCCCCCGGCGAGCCCGCGGAGCTCCGCGTCCTCGTGCAGTACCTGGGCGGCCACCGCGCGAAGGCGGTGTTCAAGGACGGTCGACGCGTGATCTAGACGGCGATGTCCTCGTTCCACACGGCCGGGTGGCGCACGATGAACGTGCGCATCAGCTCGACCGCCTCGGGGAGGTCGAGGTTGACGACCTCCACCCCGCGCGAGCGGAGGAGCTCCTCGTCGCCGAGGAAGGTCCGGTTCTCCGCGAGCACGACGCGCGGGATCTTGAAGAGCAGGGCGGCGCCCGTGCACATCGGGCAGGGGGAGAGCGTCGTGTAGAGCGTCGCCCGGGCGTACGCCGACGCGGGGAGGCGCCCAGCGGCCTGGAGGCAATCCATCTCCCCGTGCAGGATCGCGTTCCCCTGCTGCACGCGCCGGTTGCGCCCCGTGGCGACCACCTTGCCGTCGATGACCAGGGCCGAGCCGATCGGCACCCCGCCCTCGGCCAACCCTTGCCGGGCCTCGTCCAACGCCGCTTCCATGAACCGTCGATCGTCGCTCATCGGGGCACGGTAACGGTTTGTCCCGAACCCGGCAGCCTGCCCCCGGCCGGCCTAAGCCGCGTCGTCGGCGGCGGGATATACCGGCCGCACGCGGAGGAGGTCGCATGCTCGGCTTTGGAATGCCCGGTATGACCGAGTGGATCGTCATCCTGGTCATCGTGCTGATCTTCTTCGGCGCGGGGAAGCTGCCGCAGGTCTTCGCTCAGGCGGGGAAGGGCCTGAAGGCGTTCAAGGACGCATCCGAGGGCCGTCCCACCGGCACCGAGGCGGACGGGGACGAGGATGAGGAAGCGGCGCCGGTCCGGCGCAAGCAGCTCGCCGCCCGCGACCCCGACGATCTCGACGACGAGCCGGCCGATGCCGGGACCTCGCGCACACGCAAGCAGCGCACCCGCGAGGATTAGCGGTCCCGCCCGCGGGCGTGTGTGCTGGCCAGCAACGCGGCGACCTCCGCCTGGAGCTCCGACGTGAGCACCTGCGAGGTCGCCAGCTCGGCGAGATGTTGCCGGAGCAGGGTGGGCAGCAGCGGCGCCGCGAGCGAGAACGGACACGCCGGGTTGAAGGCGATGGTCTTCCTCACCCGGTAGCGTTGTCCCCATCGGGAGTGGGCGGCGACCAGTCCCAGGATGACCGACGACGTGGGCCGCATCGCCGCGATGCGAACGATGTCGCGCTCGGTGACCCGGGGGTTGTCGAGGAGCGCGGCGATGACCCGAGGATCGCGGTCGTGCAGCAGGCGGTCGAGGACCAGCCGGTCCGTGCCGCGTGCGGCGGCGGTCCGTGCGCCGGCCGACGCGTCGAGGTGGGGGTTCCGGGGCTCGACGCTGTTCTCGACGCGGCGCCCGAGGAAGCGGGTGGCGAGCCGCGGGAGATCGGCCGCGCGCGCGGCCGCGTAGAGGTCGGCCACGCGCTCGTAGGGCAGGTCGTTCAGCACCGAGGGGGTGAGGGCAAGCTCGGCGGACAGCGCGCGACACGCGGCCTCGCCCGACGCGGCGCGGGCATCGACACGTGCCAGGACCCCGAGGAGCGAGCCATCGTCGATCTCCGCGAGGAGGCTCGCGAGCACGGTGCGGCGCAGGGCGCGGTCCGCCACGCCCCCGAAGCGCCGCAGCCAGGTCGCGACGTAGGGATCGGCGTCCTCCGGACACGCGATCAGCGCTTGCGCTCGCGTCACCACGGCCGGATGCACTACGCCCATGGCCGAGTCCTATCCGTTGCGGATCGGCCCCGCTTCCGGACGGCACACGTCGTGGATCGGTTAGGCACCGGGCCCATGCGGAACATCCTCTCGCGGTGCGTCCTGGTGTCGGCGGCCGGCGGCCCCCTCCTCCTCCTGGCGGTCGGCGCCGGGCTCTCCGGCTGTTCGGGCGCGGAGCCGACCTCGGCGGCCGACTGTGCGCCGATGAGCGCGGGCCCGGAGCGCGACGAGTGCTACCTCAAGGTGGTGCCGAACGTCTTCAAGGCGGACCCCGCGGCCGGCATCACCATGGTCGAGACCGGCATCTCCGATGCCCTCACGCGTGACATGGCCTGGTACAACGTCACCAAGCTGGTCGACCCGCACAGCAACAAGTACTGCGACCGGATCCAGGACCAGACGCTCGCGAACCGTTGCCGGCAGGTCGTGAGCCGGCCCCACCTGCATCGGGAGCTGACCGGGCAGGATGCCGGCGGACCGGGCCGCCCGCCGCAGCCCGGAGCGCCGAAGCCGGGCCCCGAGGGGCCGCCGCCTGGGACCCCCGCACCCGACGCGCCCAAGCCGTAGACGGCGGCACGCAGCGCAGAACGACCGGGGCAAAACCACGCGGGGCAAAACCACGCAGGCAAAACGAAGACCGGCCCCGCGAAGGGGCCGGTTCGTTGCCTCGGTTGAAAGGAAGAGTCCCCCCCGCCATTCCCTCACCGCAAGAGATGGAGGAGACGCTTGACGTTGCCGGGTGGAAGTCTGCCGGGGGGGACTGAAACCCTTCCTCAACCGCGAGGATGATTGGAGTGTAGGGCGAAGCTGCCACGACGGCAACCACATTTTCGTCGTGCCGGTCAGATAGCGCATGGACGCCGCCTGGAAAGCGCGTTTCAGCCGCCTTGAGGAGACTTCGCGAGCTCTTTCTCGATACGGGCTGCCAACTCTCGCAGCGAAAAAGGCTTCTGCACCAGGCGCCCATCGAGCGCCGCGGGGAGCACATCCCCCAGGTCATCCAGGTGCTGCCCGGTGATGACGAGGACACCACAAGCGGGCCAGCGTTCGCCGAGGATCCGGAGGAGCGCGCCGTCCGGCATGTCCGGGAGGGTCCAGTCGACCACCGCCAGGTCGAAGCGCTCCCTCGCGAGCAAGGCCAGCGCCGCCTGTCCGGATGCCACGGCCTCGACCCGGTAGCCCCTGGCCGTGAGGAATTCGGTCACGACGTGGCGCACGTCGTCGTCGTCGTCGACGACCAGGAGGGTTCCCTGCATGGACCATGGATCCTACCTTGTTGATCCGTGCCTTCACCAGTCTCCGGTCTGGCTGCGGTCCGAAAGCTCCAGCACGGCTGCTGCCAGCAGTGTGACGGTGGGCTCCTCCGCGGCCTCCGACAACAACGAACCGCGCGGGTCCGCGAGCTGGAGAGGCATATTCGGTGCGTTCTCCCCAGTCGTTTCGCCGAGCCAGTCCGCGCCGGGGTTCAGGCGGGTCCAGGCCGCCCCCGCCGCCTGGAGGGCCTCGCCGAGCCCGTAGATGTGCGGGTGGTCCGCGAGGGTCTGCACGTGGTCGGCCTCGCTGGCGAGGAGCATCACGGGCAGATCGGCTTGGGCCGCGACGAGCGGCGCGGCCAGCCGGGAGCCGTCGCGCTCGGCCCACCACGCGACCGACGTCTCCACGCTCGCGTAGCCCGGGAGCGTCAGGCCCCGCTCGTCCGCGGCGGCGCGGAGCGTCGGCGACAGCATCATGAGCCCGGTGTCGAGATCCTCCACCCCGCGCACGGTGACGTCGCGCTCGCCGCAGGCGGCGTCCTCGTCTACGTCGAAGCAGAGCGTGGGCGTGCCGCCGCCGACCTCGATCAGGCGCTCCACGGGCATCTCGCAGGTGGTGCCGCTCGCGGGGGCGAACGCACAGGAGCCGGGCGTATAGACCGAGGGGGTCGCGCCGAGCTCCACGTTCGTGAACTGGGGCCCCGCGGGGGTCTCCCAGGCGACGAGGCCCGCGACGGGGGGCAGGTCGAGCGCGGGGTCCGCGAGCGTGGCCATCGCGAGGTTGCCACCGTTGGAGGTCCCGACGACGTAGAGCCGATCGGGGTCGCCACCGGGGATCCGGTCCGCGAGCGAGCAGCCACCGGTGTCGAGGGCCTCGCCCGCTGCCCATCGGAGCACGGCCGCCACGGCGGCTCGCGACGCCGCACCGCGGCGGTCGTTCGTGCCGCTGGTCCGGCCGTTGCCAGGGAGATCCAGGTGGATGTCGACGAGCCCCGCGGTCACGTCCACCCGCATGGAGCCGCGATCGATCGGTGTGCCGGCGGGGTCCCAGGCGCCGTGGAGGACCAGCGCGATGGGCCAGCCCGCCTGTGGCTCGTCGCCGACGTCCGGCCACCGCACGTCCGCGTGCACGCTCCCGTCGGCGTCATCGGGCACCTGCACCCCGACGGTCCACACGCCGAGGTCGACCGGATCCACGAGCCGCTCGGCTCGGCAGAGGTCGTCGGCCTCGCCGGCGTCTCCGCCGCACGCGGCCAGGAGGAGCCCCGCCAGCGCGGCGATCCTCACGGCTCGAACCCAGGCGGGATCGGGGACTCCACCCAGATCTCCGGCCCCAGCACCGATTCGGGGAGGCGCACCCGCCATGCGTGCAGGTAGAGACGGTCGGCCTCCGGGCCCCCATAGGTGGGATCGCCCAGGAGGGGCGCGTTGCGACTCGCGAGGTGCGCGCGGATCTGGTGCGTGCGGCCGGTCAGGGGCGTCGCGACGATCCCGGCGCGGCCGTTGGCCCGCCACCGCACCTCGAAGCGCGTCCGCGCGGGGCGGCCGGTGCCGATCTGCACGCGCCCCCGCTTCCATTCGCCGATGGGGAGGTCGATCTCGCCGGTGGATGGCAGATGCCCCACGACCACGGCGAGGTACTCCTTGTGGACGCGGCCCTCCGCGAAGGCCTGGCTCACGGTGCGCTGGCCCTCGAGGGTGCGGGCCATGACGAGGCAGCCGCTCGTTTCGCGGTCCAGGCGATGGCACACCAACAGGCCCGTCGTTGCCTCGATCGACGGGCCGCCGGACCGCGCGGGCACGACGTCGATGCCGACGGGCTTGTCCAGCACCTGGATATGGCGGTCTTGATGCAGCGTGACGAACAAGGAGGACGCTTGGAGCCTGGACGCATGCCTATCCCCGCGTTGGTGGCGGAGCAGCTCGGATGGCACGTGCCAGAAGGAGTCCTCGAGTTCCGTACGACCGCGGATCTCGCTCCGATCGAGACGATCATCGGCCAGCCGAACGCGATGGCCGCGCTCCGACGGGGAGTTCTGCTCGAGGGCCCGGGGTTCAACGTCTTCGTGGTGGGGCTGCTCTCCACGGGGCGGCTCGGCACGGTGAAGCGCATCCTGGACGAGCTCCGGCCGCGCCGTCGGAAGACCCGTGACCTCGTCTACGTCGCGAACTTCAAGGAGCCGGGACGGCCGCGGCTCCTGGAGTTCCCGCCCGGTCGGGGCGTCGCGTTCCGCAAGGAGCTGCTCCGCGTCGCCGCCACCCTCGTCGAGGAGGTGCCGCGCCTGCTCCGGTCGGACGAGGTGCGCACGCAGCGCGATCGCCGCACCCAGGACGCCGAGGTGACCCACCACGGCGCGCTGCAGCGGCTGGAGACGCACGCGCGCGAGCTCGGCTTCCTCATCGGGGACCTTGGCGAGGATGGGAGCCCGAACCCCGTGATCCTCTGGGTCGACGTCGCCGGGGCGGATCCCGAGCTGCCGATCGAGGACGCCCCCGTGCACACGCGCGCGGAGCTGCAGGTGCTCGCCGAAGCCGGCGGAGTGGAGCTCCCGATCCCGAAGGACGAGGTGTTCCACCGGTTCGACGTGCTCGAGCGCGAGCTGGCCGCGGCGCTCAACCTCTCGCGGGAGGCGGTGATGGAGACCGTCCGCAAGGTGGCCGCGACGGAGCGCGACGCCATCGACGCCGGGACGCGAAAGGCGCTCGCCGATCTCGGCCGTCGCTGGCCCTCCGCGCGGCCGTGGCTGCACGAGCTGCACGAGGAGCTGGTGGAGTCGCTGGAGTGGTTCGAAGACGGCGCGGAGACGGAGGCGCTCTTCGCGGCCTTCACGGCGAACGTGATCCACCGCGGCTCCCGCAGCCCCCATGCGCCCATCGTCGTCGTCCCCAACGCCACCTGGGGGCACCTCTTCGGTGGCATCGAGGGCGAGGCCGGGGTCGACCACCGCCACATCCGCGGGGGCTCCCTCCAGGACGCGGACGGCGGCTTCCTCGTCCTCAACGCGGCGGATCTCTTGCAGGATCCGGGATCCTGGCGGCTCCTGAAGCGGGCGCTGATGTTCGGGCAGGTCGACATCCAGAACCCCGAGAGCCCGCTGAACACCGGCGCGGCGGTGCTCCGCCCGGACCCGATGCAGCTCGACGTGAAGGTCGTGCTCCTGGGCGACCTCGAGACCTACGCCGCCCTGTTCTACGGGGACACGGACTTCGCCAGCATCTTCAAGATCAAGGCCGAGTTCGAGGAGGATGCTGCGTGCACGCCCACGCTGCTCCGCGAGTACTCGGGCTTCGTGGCCAAGATGGTGCGCCGCGAGAAGCTGGCCCCGTTCACGCGGGACGCCGTGGGGGCGCTACTCGAATGGGCCGTCCGCGCCGCGGGCCGCGGGGGCCGCATCAGCACGCACTTCGGGAGCGTCGCGGACCTGTTGCGCGAGGCTGCGTTCGAGGCGGGCGGCGCCACGGTGGACCGCGCGCACGTCGAGGCCGCGCTCCTCACGCGTCGAAACCGCGACGATCTCGCCGAGCGGCGCGTGATCGAGATGCTCCAGAGCGGCGTCCTGCGCGTCGACCTCGAGGGGCGCCGCGTCGGCCAGGTGAACGCGTTGGTCGTCTACCACGTCGGCGGTCACGACTTCGGGCGGCCCATGCGCATCACCGCGACGGTGGGGGCGGGACGCGGGGGCATCGTGTCCATCGAGCGCGAGGTCCGCCTCTCGGGTCGCGTGCACCAGAAGGGGGTCCAGATCCTGCGGGGGCTCCTGCTCGACCGCTTCGGTCGGCGGCGCCCCCTGTCGTTCTCCGCGTCCATGTGCTTCGAGCAGTCGTATTCGAAGATCGACGGCGACAGCGCGACCACCGCGGAGGTGTACGCCCTGCTCTCCGCGTTGGCGGGCATTCCGTTGCGGCAGGACGTCGCCGTCACCGGCTCCGTGAACCAGTTCGGCGAGGTCCAGGGCGTCGGCGGCGTGAACGAGAAGATCGAGGGCTTCTTCACGGCGTGCCGGCTCCGTGGCCTCCTCGGGACGCAGGGGGTGATGATCCCCCACCACAACGTGCCCGATCTCTGTCTCTCCGCCGAGGTCCGCGAGGCGTGCGCGCAGGGGCGCTTCCACGTGTGGCCGGTGAGCCGCATCGAGGAGGGAATCGAGCTCCTCACGGGGCTCTCGGCAGGCGAGCGGGGCGAGGACCGGGAGTACCCCGAGGACACCGTGCTCGGGCGGGTCGCCCTGGCCCTCGACGAGCTGCTGGCGCTATCGCGGCGGCGACGCGGGTAGGGCCGCGGTGCAGGCCACCGCGGAGACGTAGCGGACCGTGATCTCGGCCCCGAGCGCCGGGACGGTCTCCTCGTCGAACACGACCTCGTTGACGATGCTGTCCCAGCTCCAGGCCCCGAACGGCACGCCCTCCGCGAGGACCTCGATCGTCGAGGGCACCGGAGCCTCCGCGAGGGCGTAGCGGACGGACTCCCGGCCTTCGGGCACGGTCGCGAAGGCCTGGAACGCGCTGGTCCACTCGGCGTCGCAGAGGTCGCTCACGTCGCCGTCGTGGCGCTCGGCCACGCCCGCGTAGTCGGGGGCGAGGGAGCCGCAGCGGATGGTCGTCGGGATGAGCGCCGATACGCGGAGCCGGGCCGGCGCGGCGACGACGAGCTCGAGGGCGGCCTCGGGCAACGCCACGTCCGCCGCGCTCGGTCCGTCGGACACGACGATCACGTGCAGGTCTGCGTCCGAACGCCGGAACCCGTCCAGGCAGTCCCCCGACGACGTGCTCAGCATCGCCTCGGAGGCGAGGCCGAGGAGGTCGTGGTCCCAGATGCCGGACGCCCCGGCGAACCCGCGTTCCAGCACGACCTGCGTCTGGAGCGAGGTGTCCGAGAGCTCGGCCCAACCCGGCGAAGAGGAGGGGCAGGGGCTCGCGCCCGAGAGCGCGGCCACGTGGTAGTCGACGTTGGTGCCCCGGAGGGTGTCGACGAAGCCCGGGAGCGCCTCGAGCGCCTTGTCGACCTGCTGGGTCATGCCACCGGTGGCGACGACGAACAGGAGATCCGTAGGGTTCGACGGCGTATATCGGAAGAACTCCGTGACGCGCTCCCCCTCGTACCCGAGCCCGGAGACCGCGATGCCCACCTCCGGGCGGAGGGGGTCGTTCGACGACACGAGCAGGGTGGTGCCGCGGAGGTCGCCACCGGCGGGCGTGAAGGACAGCTCCAGGAGCTCCGTCTGGCCGGGGGCCACGCGGTCGGGCATCGAGAGGATCGCGTACTCGTCGCTCTCGAACGAGGCGCCGTACAGCACGAGCGCGTCCGAGCCGGCGTTCGTGATCGCGATGTGGCCCGCGCCGTCACATCCTAGCACCACTGGCGCAATCTCCGCCGGTTCACTTTCGAGCACGGGCGCGGTGGCGACGCCGGCCAGCCGGACCGTCTCCTTGCTCGGCGCGATGAGGAGCTCGGCGGCATCGGACTGATCGGTGACCGGGTGGTAGGTCACCGTCAGCTCCATCGACTCCCCGGGATCCAGGGTCAGCGCGCCGGCCGCGTCGATGTGGAAGGCGTCACTGCCGATGGGCTCGTCGTGCCCCGTCACGGTCTCCTGCGTGTCGCCGAGGTTGTACAGGGTCAACGTGGCGCTTGCGTCGCCCGCCTCGGAGACGGGTAGCGTCCCGAAGTCCAGCAGCGCCGGGCTCGCGACGATGCGCATCCCGGGCACGCCGGTGTCGGACGGCGGCTCGTTCCACCGTCCGATCGTGCTGCATCCGAGGAGCGTGAGCGCGACAATCACGGCGGGAGTGTACACGCGCGAGCGGGCGAGCGCCGGGGAACCTGGGACTCAGGTGCCTGCGAACTCGCTCAGCGACCGAAGCGCACGCCGGCGCGCACCGTGGCGCCGTAGACGAGGTCCGTCCCGTAGACCGTAGGGAAGGGCAAAAGCTCGCCGTCGACCCGGAGCTCCAGCGCGAGGTCGCGCCCGAGCGGTACGCCGCCGCCAATCGAGGCCAACGCCGCGCCGGTCAACGCGCTCTCCAGGGCCCCGGTGTCCCCGTTCCGGCGCAGGGGCACACGCAGGTCCACGCCCGGGCCGATCCACACCGGGCCGAGGTCGACGGCGAAGGTCGCGCCCGCGGAGAGCTCCCCGGAGGAGCCGACGGAGCCCTCGGGGAGCGCGCCGTCGGCGAACTCCACTCCGAGGTGCAGGTCCGGTCGGAGCGGCGGCGGGAGCTTCACCGGCCGCACCCAGACGACGCCGAGCGAGGCCTGGACGGGGTGGACGAAGGCGGTCCCCGCCTGCACGGAGGCGCCCACGAGCACCTCCACCGCGGGCTCGCGGCCCTGCACGAGGTCCTCGAGGCCGAGCCGGCTGCCCGCATCGAGGTTCACGCGGTCCTTGACGATGGTGCGCCCGTCCGCGGTCTGCACCTCGATCGTCTGTGGGCCCGGCTCGACCGCGTAGAGGCCCGGCAGCTCCCCGCGGGGGATCCCGTTCACGAGGAGGCGCGCGCGGTTCAGGACCTGGTCGTAGGCGGAGATGAGGGCCTGCTCGGCGCCCGTGCGCTCGGCGGCGCGACCCGACAGGTAGATCTCCTCGCGGCCCACGATGCGGTACTCCGCGCGCGGCACCTGGAGGCCGCCCGTGTAGGCGATGGTGTGGTCACGCGCGTACTCGTGGGCCTCCGACACGTCGACGAGGCCGTCCCGGTCGAGGTCGGCGTCCCGCCGCGCGTCGGTGAGGCTCTCCAGGAGGAAGTGCGTGTAGACGCCGTTCTGGAGGTCGGGATCTTCCATCGCGGGCTGGTAGTACTGGGCGGCGAACAGCCGTGCTTCGGACTCCGATACCTCGCGGTCGCCGCGGGGGGCGGGCGGCTCGCCGCGCAACCCCTGGATCTGGCGCGACGTGGTGCCCGAGAGGGACGACTTCGAGCCGCTGCGGCCGTTGTGGCAGGTGTCGAGGATCAGCACGCGACGCCGCGCGGGGAGCTCGTTCACGAGCTCTTCCAGGTCGGTGACGGCGACGCCCGTCTCGGCGGGAGCCTCGAGCCGGGCGTCGGAGGGGAGGAACCAGAGACGGCTCCCCTCGACGGGGTCGAGCGTGAGCGTACCGTGGCCCGAGAGGTAGAGCAGGAAGGTGTCGTCCCGCTGGAGGTCGGCGGTGGCGGCCGCGAGCGCGATGCGCAGGGCATCCCGGGTGGTGGCGCTCGCCCCTTCGATCACGGTCACGCGGTCGAACCCGCCCACGTCGGCGCTCCCGAGCGCCGCCCCGAGATCCCGGGCGTCCTTCGTGGCGAAGCGCAGACCCTGGAGCGCCGGATCCGCGTACTGCTGGACCCCGATGACGACGGCCACGCGTCGCGGTGCGAATGTGCTCGTGTTGGCCCCGGGCTGCACGGCGACCACCCCGGCGACGGCCAAGGACGCGAGGAGGGAGATCATCGGCGCACCTCGGCGAGCTCGACCACGGCGCTGGTGCCTCCACCCTCGACGACGAAGTGCGTCGCGGCCTCGCCTGCCTCGAGGGCGTAGCCCACGGGCAGGTCGGTGTCGCCAGCCGGGACCCGGCCCTTGTAGAGGACCACGCCCTCCCGTCGTAACACGAGATCCATCGGGGCCGACGCGGAGACGCGGAAGAGCAAGGTGTCACCTGCGCCGTAGGAGCGTCCGAGGGCCAGCCGCTCGGTGTGGTCGCCCTGCTTCACGGCGACCCGCAGCTGGAGCGCCGGGAGCACCTCGCCATCTCCCCGGGGGACGAGCGCGTCCGGATCGGCCTGCTCGGGCGGCGCCGTGCGGACGACGAGCAGCGCCGCGGCGGCGAGGGCCAGGGCACCGACGGCCACGGAGAGACGCCAGCGGGACGAGGGCTTCGCGACGGCGGGGAGCGCGGCGGGAGGCGGTGCAGGGAGGAGGCGCATGCCGCCCGGCCCGGTCAGCTCGGCGATGCGGGCACCGGAGACACCCACCTCCGTGAGCACGCGTAGCTGCAATTCACGCGGGGGCTCGACGGGAGGAAGCCCGGCGTAAAGCTCCTCGAGCTCGGCGTCGGTCACGTCTCCTCCAGGAGCTCACGCAGCCGCGCGCGGGCGCGGGAGACGCGGGCGCGGGCGTTGTCCGGGGTGATCTCCAGCGCCGCGGCGATCTCGTTGTGATCGAAGCCGTGCACGGTGCCGAGGAGGAAGGCGTCGCGCAGGTTCTCGGGGAGGTCCGCGAGCGCGCGTTCCAACGCGATGCGGTCGGAGGGCGCCTCCCACGCGCTCTGTTCGTGGTCCTCGCCGAGCACCTCGGGCCGCCGGACGCTGCGCCGGTTTCCGTCGCGGACCGCGTTCGTGGCGATGCGGTAGAGCCAGCTTCGGAACGTCCCGTCCCCGCTCGACCAGGTCGTGCGGGCGCGGTGGACGCTGAGGAAGCTCTCCTGGAAGACCTCGTCCGCCACCTCGGGGCGCCGGGTCATGCGGAGGAGGTAGCCGTACAGCGGCGCACGGTAGCGCGCGAACAAGGTCGCGTAGGCATCTGCGCTCCCTTGCTGTACGCGGTCCATCAGCGCCTCGTCGGAGGATGGGTCGGTCACCCGGCTCTCCAGCGGTACCTACGACGGTGGCGTGGGAGGTGTGACAGGCGCCCGGCGCACGAACGTCAGGACCAGGGAGAGGAGCCCGACGAGGCTGGCGAGCGGCGGAAACCAGCCGCCCCAGGTGCGGTAGGGGGTCTCGAACTTCGCCATCCGGATCGGCACGACCGCGGCGACGTCGGTGTAGGGCGTCGTGTACACGGGGATCGCCCCATGGGGCTCCACCACCATGCTCACGCCCGTGTAGGCCACGCGGAGCATCGGACGGCCCAGCTCGACGGCGTGCACCGCGGACAACATCGCGTGCTGGTGCGGGGCCGAGGTGTCGCCGAACCAGCCGTCGTTCGTGATGTTGACGAACAGATCGGCGTCCATGAGGCGGCGCATCTGGGACTCGAGGATGGCCTCGTAGCAGATGGGCGTCGTGAACGTGTAGGCACCCGTGTTGAAGACCACGGCCTCCGTACCCGCGCGGAAGTCGCCGACGCCCTCGATGTAGTCGGCGAGGTAGCTCACGGGCCAGGGGAGGTACTCGCCGAAGGGCAGGGGCACCATCTTGTCGTAGCGGCCGCGGATCTCGCCCGAGCGGCCGAAGTGGTAGGCCGAGTTCCAGCTTGCCCGCTTGGTGGGATCGTCGGGGTCGCGCGTGAAGGTGCCGCCGCCCACGAGGAAGTCGAAGCCGCCGCGTTCGCTTAGCTGGGAGAAGATCTCCTTCAGCTTGCCCTCGTTCGGGTTGTACCCGATGGACCCCTCCGGCCACACCACGAGGTCCGGCTTCTCCTTCGCGACGAGCGCCGTGAGCTGCATCCAGGACTTGAGCACGTCGTTGCCGCGCTCCTGGAGGCGCGTGATCATCGACACGTGCTGCTGGAGGATGGTCGCGCGCACCACGGGCGCGCTCGCGAGCGTGGCCTCGACCGACGCGTAGCGCCATGCGCCGAAGCCCAGGTTTCCGAACCACAAGGCCGCGACCGCCGCCAGCGCCGGCCACTGCATCCGGGTGCCCTCGCGGCGCGCCAGGAAGAACGCGGCGACCGCGCAGTTCACCAGGATGATGAGGTACGAGAGGCCCATCGCCCCGAACACGCTCGCGAGCTGCCAGACCCACGGCACGCGGTACTGCCCGACACCCTGGAAGTAGGGGAACAACGCGGGTTGGAGGTACTCCATCCCGACCCAGACGGCAGGGAACAGGAACATCCACCCGGCGCCGAACCGGCGGCGGAGGGGGTGGATTGCCATGGCGACGAAGCCGTACGGCAGGCCCCACACCGCGGCGAAGAGGACCACGATCCCGGCCGCCAGGACCAGGGGGATGTTGGAGAAAATCGTGATGGTCTGGGCGAGCCAGAAGAAGAGGCAGAACACGCCCGAGAAGCCGGTGAGGTAGCCCAGCTTGAAGTTGAGGCGCGGCTCGTCGGGGTGGAGCGCCAGGAACAGGGGGACGAAGCTGAACCAATGGAGCGCGGAGAGCCCGAACGGGGGGGACACGAACGTGAGCACGAGGCCGGACGCGAGGGCGGCGAGCAGCCGCGGGAGGCCGGCGCGCGAGAACAAGCGGGTGCCCTGGGTTGCCTCGGCGGGCTTCAGCTGTCCCAACGCGGCGCTCGCTTCTCGAGGAAGGCGGTGACGCCCTCACGGGGCTCGCCGCTGGTGAGCGCCATGACGCCGGCGCGCGTCTCGATGGCGAGGGCCTCGGCCAGCCCGAGGTCGGCGCCGACCCGGACGGCGTTCAGGGCGAGACGGACCGCCATCGGCCCGTTCGCCACGATCTCCGCTGCGGCCGCGCGCGCCGTGGCGAGCGCGGTGCCCGGCGACGCGACCCGCTCCACCACGCCGAGCCGCAGGGCGTCGTCGCCGTCGATGCGGCGCGCCGTGCAGATGAGATCCGCGGCGCGGCCGGGGCCCACGAGGCGGGTGAGCCGGGCGCAGCCGCCCAGGTCCGGGATCATGCCGATGCGGACCTCCAGGAGGCCCAGGCTCGCGTTCGCGGCCGCGAAGCGCATGTCACACGCGAGCGCCACTTCGAGCCCGCCGCCGATGCACGCGCCCTCGATCGCGGCGATCGTCGGGCAGGGGAGGTCGGCCAGGGCCTGGACGCAGCTCTTCAGCTCGAGGATCACGTGCCGCGCGGCGGTCTCGTCGCCATCCGCGATCGCGGGGGCCGCCTCGGCAAACAGGGGGTTGTCAGGGTTGAGGTCCATCCCGGCGCAGAAGTGGTCGCCGCGACCCGTGACGATGACCACCCGCACGTCTTCGACGGCGAGCGCCGCCTGCCGCAGGTCGCGCCACATCTGCATGTCGAGGGCGTTGCGACGGGAGGGGCGGTCGAGCGTGAGGACGGTGACGCCGTCGCGCGTCTCGCTATGGACTGGCATCCGGCGCTGTTATCCCGTCTCCCGGGCGGCGGCGGGGCGTCGGCCAGCGCGGGGCCCCAGGGGTAAAACGGCGAAGAGCCGGCACCCCTGGGGCACCGGCTCCTGCGTTCGTACGAGCGAGCGTTGGACTAGAAGTCCATCCCGCCGCCCATGCCGCCCATGCCGCCCATGCCGCCCATGTCACCGCCGCCGCCACCGCCGCCAGCCTTCTTCTTCTCGGGCTTCTGCGCGATGACCGCCTCGGTCGTCAGGAGCATGCCGGCCACCGACGCCGCGTTCTGCAGCGCGTAGCGGGTGACCTTGGTGGGGTCGATGATGCCCATCTCGAACATGTCGCCGTAGGCCTCGTTCTGCGCGTCGAAGCCGAAGGACTCCGACGGGTTGGCGAGGACCTTGTGCACCACGATCGCGCCGTCGACGCCGGCGTTCGAGGAGATCGCACGGAGCGGCTCCTGGATGGCTTCGCGGATGATCTCGACGCCGAAGTGCTGGTCACCGGGGACCTGGCCCTTGAGCGCGTCGATCGCGGAGATGCAGCGGAGATACGCCACGCCGCCGCCGGGCACGATGCCCTCTTCCACGGCCGCGCGGGTCGCGTGGAGCGCGTCCTCGACGCGGGCCTTCTTCTCCTTCATCTCGATCTCGGTCGCCGCGCCGACGTAGATGACCGCCACGCCGCCGACGAGCTTCGCGAGACGCTCTTGGAGCTTCTCCTTGTCGTAGCTGGAGGTGGTCTCCTCGATCTGCGCGCGGAGCTGCTTGACGCGGGCCTTGACGGCCTCCGCCGAGCCGGCGCCCTCGATGATGGTCGTCGCGTCCTTCGAGATCTCGATCCGCTTGGCGCGGCCGAGGTCCTCGAGGGTGATGGTGTCGAGCTTGATGCCCAGGTCTTCCATCAACGCGCGGCCGCCGGTGAGGATCGCGATGTCTTCGAGCATCGCCTTGCGACGATCGCCGAAGCCCGGCGCCTTCACGGCCGTGACCTGCATGTTGCCGCGGAGCTTGTTCACGACGAGCGTGGCCAGAGCCTCGCCCTCGATGTCCTCGGCGATGATGACGAGCGGCTTGCCGGACTCGTGCACGAGCTCGAGCACGGGCAGCAGGTCCTTCATGTTGCTGATCTTCTTCTCGTGGATCAGCACGTAGGCATCGTCCATGATGCACTCCATGCGGTCCGCGTTGGTCACGAAGTACGCCGAGAGGTAGCCCCGGTCGAACTGCATGCCCTTGACGATGTCGAGCTCGGTCTTGTGGCCCTTGGCCTCCTCGACCGTGATGACGCCGTCCTTGCCGATCTTCTCCATGGCGCGCGCGAGGATCTCGCCCACGTCCTTGTCGCCGTTCGCCGAGATCGTCGCGACCTGGGCGATCTCGCTGTTGTCCTTGATCGGACGCGAGATGGCCTTGAGCTTGGCGACGACGGTCTCGACCGCGCGGTCGATGCCCTTCTTCACGTCCATCGGGTTGGCGCCCGCCGCGACCAGCTTGGAGCCGGAGCGGTAGATCGCCTGGGCGAGGACGGTGGCGGTCGTGGTGCCGTCACCCGCGACGTCGTTGGTCTTGGAGGCGACCTCCTTGACCATCTGCGCGCCCATGTTCTGCAGCTTGCCCGGGAGCTCGATCTCCTTGGCGACGGTGACGCCGTCCTTGGTGACGACGGGCGCGCCGAAGCTCTTCTCGATCACGACGTTGCGGCCCTTGGGCCCCAGCGTGACCTTGACGGTGTTGGCGAGGGCGTCCACACCGCGCAGGATCTCCACGCGGGCGGTTTCACGAAACTGAATGTCCTTGGCAGCCATGTTCATGGTCTCCAGGTGAGAGGGTAGAAAGGGCTACTTTTCGAGGACCGCGAGGACATCCTCTTCGCGGAGGATGACGTGCTCTTCGCCGTCGAGCTTGATCTCGTCTCCCGTGTACTTGCCGAAGAGCACGCGGTCGCCGACCTTCAGCGTCATCGGGCGCACCTTGCCGTCTTCCAGCACGCGGCCAGCGCCCACGGCGATGACCTCGGCCTCCTGCGGCTTCTCCTTGGCGGTGTCCGGGATGATGAGGCCCCCGGCGCTCTTGTTTTCGGTGGTGACGCGCTTGACCAGCACGCGATCGTAGAGAGGGCGGAACTTCATGTGCGTACTCCGTAGGGATAGGATTTCATTCGCCCCGCCATTGGCGGCGCGAGAAGGCGGGTGAGGGGGGAGCCCAGACCCAGGTGCGGCGAAGGGGTACACACGCCGTCGACGCGCGTCAACCGTGCGGCCGCCCAAAAAACGAGGCGCGGCGTCGGACCGACCCCATTGTCGATCCGACGCCGGTTCTCCCCGGGCCCGGCTGGGGTCAGGGCTAGTGGCGAACACGCCGCGCCCGGGGGCAGAGTGGCAAGCAAGACTCGTGCCGTGCGCGTGCCGCATGGATCGGCTTCACGTCCTGCGCGGTCTCGTGCAGAAATCCTGGCCTGGGCACCGTTGCCCATAGAGAGGCAGGAACCTAAATAACGGTTTGAGGCGGCCTCGATCCTCCGCCCTCGGAGCCGTGCGACGCCAGTGATGCGTCCAGGCGTAGGCACGCCGTCGGCTTGACGACGCGAAGCCGGGGATTAGCATCTGCGGGGCTTCGACGCGTACGGCTGTGTGCGCGCTGATTCGAAAGTTTCTAAGGCTATTTGTTTCGCGTAGAGCGCGAGTTCGGAGAGGGAGGACCGGTCATGGGCAAGATCATTGGCATCGATCTCGGAACGACAAACTCGGTCGTTGCCGTCATGGAGGGCGACTCCCCGACCGTGATCATCAACGAAGAAGGCGCACGGACCACCCCCTCGGTGGTCTCCTTCACCAAGGACGGCGAGCGCCTCGTCGGCGCCACGGCGCGCCGCCAGGCGATCATCAACCCGACTCGCACCGTGTACTCGGTGAAGCGGTTCATGGGGTTGCGCTGGGAAGAGGCTTCCAAGGAGGCCACCCGCGTTCCCTACAAGATCGTGCGGGCTCCGGACGGCCTGGTGAAGGTCGGCATCGACGAGAAGGAGTACTCACCGCCCGAGATCTCGGCGATGATTCTTCAGAAGCTCAAGCGCGACGCCGAGAAGTACCTCGGGCAGCCGGTGACGGAGGCGGTCATCACGGTGCCCGCGTACTTCAACGACGCCCAGCGCCAGGCCACGAAGGACGCGGGACGCATCGCCGGCCTCGACGTGAAGCGCATCATCAACGAGCCGACCGCGGCCGCGCTCGCCTACGGCTTCGGCAAGAAGAAGAAGGACCAGACCATCGCGGTCTACGACTTCGGCGGCGGCACGTTCGACATCTCCATCCTCGACGTGGGCGACAACGTCGTCGAGGTCCGCTCGACCAACGGGGACACGCACCTCGGTGGCGACGACATCGACAACGCGATCATCGACTGGCTCGTCAAGGAGTTCAAGACCGAGACGGGCATCGACGTCGCGGGCGACAAGATGGTGCTCCAGCGCCTGAAGGACGCCGCGGAGAAGGCCAAGATCGAGCTCTCCTCCAGCCAGTCGGCGCAGATCTCCCTGCCCTTCCTCTCGGCGGACAAGGACGGGCCGAAGCACCTCGAGCGCACCCTGTCCCGGGCCCGGTTCGAGCAGATGATCGACCCGATCGTCGAGCGCACCATCGAACCCTGCCGTCTCGCCCTGCGCGACGCCAAGATCGCCTCCGGTGACATCGACGAGGTCATCCTCGTCGGCGGCTCCACGCGCATCCCGCTCGTGCAGAAGAAGGTCAAGGACCTCTTCGGCAAGGAGCCGAACCGCTCCGTCAACCCGGACGAAGTCGTGGCGCTCGGCGCCGCGGTCCAGGGTGGCGTGCTCGGCGGCGACGTGACCGACATGCTCCTGCTGGACGTGACCCCGTTGTCGCTCGGCATCGAGACGCTTGGCGGCGTGATGACCACCCTCATCACCCGCAACGCGACGATCCCCACGAGCAAGGGCGAGACGTTCAGCACGGCGGCGGACGGTCAGACCGCGGTCGACGTGCACGTGTACCAGGGCGAGCGCCCCCTCGCGAAGGACAACCGGCTCCTCGGCACCTTCCGACTCGACGGCATCACCCCGGCGCCC
Organism: Pseudomonadota bacterium; assembly: GCA_030684355.1. Taxonomy (GTDB): domain Bacteria; phylum Myxococcota_A; class UBA796; order UBA796; family SXON01; genus CAJBVW01. Next base: position 36,444 of record JAUXTN010000186.1, on the reverse strand, counting down.
CGTGGCGTGCCGCAGGTCGAGGTCACGTTCGACATCGACGCGAACGGCATCCTCAACGTGAAGGCGAAGGACAAGGCGACCAGCCGCGAGCAGAAGATCACCATCACGTCGTCCTCGGGCCTCTCGAAGGAGGACGTGGAGAAGCTGGTGCGTGAGGCCGCGGCCAACGAGTCCGCGGACAAGTCGAAGCGTGAGCTCATCGAGGAGCGCAACAAGCTCGACAACCTCGTGTACCAGACCGACAAGGCGCTTCGCGAGAGCCGCGACAAGATGCCGCCGGACCAGGTCAGCGTCGTCGAGAGCGCGCTCGTCGAGGCCAAGTCGGCGCTCGACAGCGACGACGTGAGCCGCCTGAAGGCGGCCTTCGAGAAGCTCACCCAGGCGAGCTACAAGCTTGCCGAGACGATGTACCAGGGCGCGGGCGCGGCCGGTGCACCGGGTGCCGCTGCGGGGGCCGGCGCGGCCACCGAGGGCAAAAAGGGCGACGACGTGATCGACGCGGACTTCGAAGAGGCGTAGACGGGCCGCGGGGGCCGCTGACGAGGCGGCCTCCGTTTCTGGAGGATGGATGGCGGGCAAGCGCGACTTCTACGAAGTGCTCGGCGTGGCACGTGGTGCTACCGCCAACGAGATCAAGAAAGCCTTCCGGCAGATGGCGATGAAGTTCCATCCGGACAAGAACCCGGGGGACAAGGAGGCGGAGGCTCGCTTCAAGGAAGTGGCCGAGTCCTACGAGATCCTCGGGGACGACCAGAAGCGCCAGATGTACGACCGGTTTGGGCACGACGGCCTTCGGGGCGCCGGGTTCAACACGGGCTTCCAGAACCAGGAGGAGATCTTCTCCCACTTCTCCGACATCTTCGGGGACCTCTTCGGTCTCGGCGGTGGCGGGGGTGGTCGTCGTCGCGGGCCGCGGCGCGGTCCCGATCTCGAGTACCCGCTCACCATCGAGTTCCTGGAGGCCGCGAAGGGCTGCGAGCGGGAGATCCAGGTCCCCAAGCACGCGATCTGCCAGGAATGCGACGGAAGCGGGGCGGCTGCTGGCAGCCAGCCCCAGGTGTGCGCGACCTGCCGGGGTGCCGGAGAGGTCGTGCAGGCGCAGATGTTCCTGCGCATCCGGACCACCTGCCCGAGCTGCGGAGGCCGGGGAAAGGTCATTCGAGACCCGTGCGCGCCCTGCGAAGGCAGCGGCCGTACGCGGGTCAGCGAGAAGCTCAAGGTCACGATCCCCGCCGGGATCGACGACGGCATGCAGCTCCGCCTCCAGGGCAAGGGCGACGCCGGCGATCCGGGGGCGCCCCCGGGGGATCTGTACATCACCATCCGGGTGGCGGAGCACGAGATCTTCGGCCGGGATGGCAACAATGTCCTGTGCCAGGTCCCGATCAGCTACGCGACCGCTTGTCTGGGCGGTGAGATCGCGGTCCCGACGATCGACGGCGAGGAGAACCTCGAGGTCGAGAGTGGCACCCCCTCGGGGAAGGTCTTCACGCTGCGCGACAAGGGCATCCCGTCCCTGAACGGACGTGGGCGCGGCGATCAGCTCGTCCAGGTCGTCGTCGCGGTGCCGAAGGCCATGTCGGCGCGCGAAGAGGAGCTGGTCCGACAGCTCGCGTCGCTCCAGGAGGCCAAGGTGGCCGACCGGAGCATCTGGAAGGAATTCCTCAACCGGTGGACCAGCTAGCGACCGGTAGACCGGCCGTAGGCCGCGGCGTTGCCCGGCGCGGCTCACCGGTGGAGAGTGCATGGAAGAGATGGAGCGGCGTGCGCCCGGGGCTGACCCCGGCCGGTTGACCGAGGAACTCGCGGAGGCCGCCAAGGCGCTCGGCGAGGTGCGGCGTCAGGTCGCCCGCGTGATCGTGGGCCAGCGATACATGATCGATCGGCTCCTGATGGCGCTCCTCGCGGACGGGCATCTGCTGCTCGAAGGCGTGCCCGGTCTCGCGAAGACGACCGCCGTGAAGGCCCTGGCGAACACGCTGGACGCCGCCTTCACGCGCATCCAGTTCACGCCGGACCTGCTGCCGGCGGACGTGATCGGGACCCAGATCTACAACCCGCGCGAAGGTGTCTTCTCCACGCGCAAGGGCCCCATCTTCACGAACATCCTGTTGGCGGACGAGATCAACCGCGCGCCCGCCAAGGTGCAGTCCGCCTTGCTCGAGGCGATGCAGGAGCGCCAGGTGACCCTCGCGGATCAGACCTGGACGTTGCCGCGGCCCTTCCTCGTGCTGGCGACCCAGAACCCCATCGAGCAGGAGGGCACCTACCCCCTGCCCGAGGCACAGGTCGACCGCTTCATGATGAAGCTGGTCGTGTCCTACCCGACGGCGGAGGAGGAGCGGCAGATCCTCGATCGGAGCGCGCTGCCGACCCAGACCCCCTCGATGGTGCTCGACCCGGAGCGGATCCTGGCGTTCCAGGAGCTCACGCGACGCGTCACCATCAAGCCGATGCTGGCCGGGTACATCGTGAACCTGGTCCAGTCGACCCGCCAGCCGGGCAGCCTCTCCACCCGCCTCGCGCGGCTCATCCAGTTCGGGGCATCGCCCCGGGCGACCATCGCGTTGGCGGCGGCGGCGCGCGCAGCCGCGGTGCTGGACGGGCGCGAGTTCGCCACGCCCGATGACGTGAAGGAGGTCGCCCCCGACGTGCTCCGGCATCGCGTGCTCCTGACCTACGAGGCGGAGGCCGAGCAGGTGACGGCCGACCACGTGGTCCGAGAGATCCTCGCGACCGTGAAGACGCCCTAAGCGCGAGGCCGCCGTGCTTACCGCCGAAGAGCTCCGCCAGATTCGCCGCCTGCAGGTGCAGGCGGGTCGTCGCGTCGACAGCCTGTTGGCCGGCGACTACCGCTCTGCCTTCAAGGGGAGCGGCATGGAGTTCGAGGAGGTGCGGCAGTACGTCCCCGGTGACGACGTTCGCCGCATCGACTGGAACGTCACCGCGCGGACCGGCGAGGCCTGGATCAAGGAGTTCCGCGAGGAGCGCGAGCTGACGCTCTTGATCATGCTCGACGTGAGCGGTTCGGTGCGGTTCGGCTCCGGCGGGCGCGACGGCCGCACCGACAAGCGCCTCCAGATGGCCCGGACGGCGGGCGGCCTCGCGTACGCCGCCCTGCGCACCGGCGACCGGGTTGGGCTGCTCTCGTTCAGCGATCGCATCCACCACTACCTGCCCCCACGGCGGAGCCGCGGACACGGTTGGCAGGTGATCAGCGCCGCGTTCGAGCATGTCGGGGACGATCACGGCACCGACATCGCCGGTGCGTTGGCCTACGCGACCAAGGTGCTGCGGCGCCGCGCCGTCGTGGCGGTATTGTCGGACTTCCACGCCGCGCGCCCCTTCGCGACCCAGCTCGGCGCTCTCGTCCGTCGCCACAAGACCCACGCGTTGCTCTTCCACGATCCTCGCGAGGCAACGATGCCCCCCGTGGGGCTCCTGACGCTGCGCGACGCGGAGACCGGCGCTGTGCGCGTCGTCGATGCCGCGGCGCTCCATGCGGCTCGCTCGGTGGATGCACGTCTCGCCGAGCTGCGGCGTCAGGGGGTGCGCGCGAGCGCCGTGTCCACCTCCGAGGACGCGTTCCTTCGCCTCCAGCAACATTTCCGGGGCGCGCGTTGATGGTCCTGCTCGCGCTCTTGTGGGGTTGTTCGGAGGCGGACGTGCCGTTGGCCGAGGGGGCGCCCGTGTGGGTGGAGGCTCGACACGTGGGGGAGGGGGAGCCCGTCCGGTTGCACGTGCCCGTAGGAACCGAGCTTCCCGCGGTCGAGGGCCTCACGGCGGTGGAGGTGCCGGGCGGGACAGACGCGTCCACGACCTGGGAAGTCCGGGGCCCCCCCGGCTCCTACGTGATGGAGGTCCCGGTCGGCGCGGCCGGCACCACGCGCGTCTTCCTCGACATCGGTGTCGACGGGCCCACCGGTGGACCCATGGAGGATCTGGTCGCCCTGCCGCCGCCCGTGCCGCCCGCGTGGCCCCGGGTCGCTGCTGCCGTTTCAGCCGTGGCCACGCTCGCCGCGCTGGCCGTCTACGCTTGGCGCAAGCTCCGTCCGCTGCCGCCCCCGCCCCCGCCCGAGCCGGCGGACCTGGTGGCCCGGCGCGCCTGGGCGGCCCTACGAGCGCGCCCGGATCTGGAGCCGGACATCCTGGCCGCGGAGCTGTCCGCGGTCTACCGCCGCTATCTGGAGGCTACCCACACCTGGCCGGCAACCTCGCGAACCTCCCGGGAGATCCTGGATGCCCTGGCGGGGAGCCTTCCCGCCGTGCAGCTCGAGCGGGCCCGTCGCCTGCTGAACGCGATGGACATCGTGCGCTTCAGCGAGCGGTCGACCCATGAGGGGTTCTTCGCGGCGCTGGACACCGACTTCGACGCGCTCCTCGCCGCCGGGAAGGGCGTGTTCCGTGCTTGAGTGGATGTACCCGCTGTGGTTCGCGGCGCTCCCGCTCGCGCTCCTCCCCTGGCTCGCGTGGCTTCGTCCGCATGCCCTGCGCTTCTCGACGCTCGCCGGCGTGACCACCCGTCGGACGTGGCGCAGCCTCGGTGTCCCCGTGCTCCCGCTACTGGAGACCATCGCCATCGTGGGGGTGGTCATCGCGTTGGCCCGCCCACAGGAGGTGCGGCGAGAGACCCACCGCGAGTCCGAGGGCATCGACATCCTGCTCGCCATCGACACCAGCGGCTCGATGGACTCCCCGGACATGCGGGCGGGCGCGCGGGAGCTGACCCGGCTCCAGGCCGCCAAGCTCGTAATGTCGCAGTTCGTGTCGGAGCGACCCGATGATCGCGTCGGGCTCGAGGTCTTCGGCGAGGACGCCTTCGTGCAGGTCCCGCTCACGCTCGACCACGAGGCCCTCCTCTCCTTCATCGAGCAGCTCGAGATCGGCATGGCGGGGAAGAACGCCACGGCGGTGGGTACCGCGATCGCCATCGGCGCGAAGCGAATGAAGGAACTCGACGCCCCGTCGAGGGTCATGATCCTCGTGACCGACGGCCGTTCGAATGCAGGCAGCGTGTCGCCCTTGCAAGCCGCCGAGGCGGCGGCCGCCCTGAAGATCCGGGTGTACACGATCGGGGTCGGCAGCGCCGAACGCCGTGGTCCCTTCGGGATGATGGGCGGCGCCGAGATCGACGAGCGCTCGCTGAGGGCGATCGCCATGAAGACCGGGGGGCAGTACTTCCGGGCGGCCGACACGAGCGCGCTCGCGGAGGTCTACACGCAGATCGACCAGCTCGAGCAGTCGACCGCTCGCACCAAGGAGTTCGTGCATCGCGACGAGCGCTACCTCCTGGCGCTCCTCCCCGCGATCGTCGCGTTCGTGCTGCAGGTCGGCCTGGGCGCCACGCTGTTCCGGAGGCTCCCGTGACCTGGGCCCGCCCCGACCTCCTTGCGCTCCTCCTGCTCGTCCCCGGGATCCTCCTCCTGGTGGTCCTCGGGGAGAGCACGCGTCGACGTCATCTGGCCGCCGTCGCGTCCTTGGACCTCTGGTCATCCCTGCTCCCGCCGCGCGTCCAGCGTGCCCGCCTCTGGCAAGCCGCGCTCGCGGTGGTCGCCATGCTGGCCCTGGCGCTGGCGGCGGCCGGGCCGCGGCTCGGTTTCGAGTGGCAGCAGCAGAAGGTCGAGGGCGTCTCGATCGTGGTCGTGTTCGACGTGTCGCGGAGCATGGACGCCCAGGACGTCTCGCCGTCCCGCGTCGAGCGCGCGCGCCGCGAGGTGCTCGATCTCGTGAGCCTCCTGCGAGGGGACTCCGTCGGCCTCGTCATCTTCGCCGCGGGGCCCTACGTGCGCATCCCGCTCACGGTCGACTACGACACGTTCATCTGGGCGGTGAAGGACAGCTCCTCCGCCACGATCCGGGCCCAGGGCAGCGCCCTCGCCGGGGCGCTGGACGCCGCGACCGGCTTGTTGGACAAGGCGACGGGCTCCGGCAAGGCCATCCTGCTCGTGAGCGACGGCGAGTCCCACGACCCGCCCGAGGCGCTCGACGCCGCGATCGCCAAGGCCCAGGCGGCCGATGTCCACGTCTACACCCTCGGCATCGGCCTGCCTGACGGCGCCCCGATCCCGCTGGAGGCGGGGGGCTTCAAGAAGGACGCGAGTGGAAATGTCGTGCTCTCCCGCCTCGACGAGGATGTGTTGCAGCGCCTTGCCGCGTCGACCGGGGGGGCGTACGTGCGGGCGGTGGCCTCTGACGACGATGTGCGCGCGCTCTACGAGACCGAGATCCGGGGCAAGCTGGATGCCTCCGAGCGCGGCGTGCGTCGCGAGAAGCTCTGGCACGAACGCTTCCAGTGGCCGCTGGGGCTCGCGCTCGTGACGCTCTCGGTGTCCGCCCTCCTCGGAGTGGGGAAGGGGAGGGCCCGCTCGACCGGTCGGGCGCTGGCCGCCGGGCTCGCCTGGGCGTGCCTCATGGCGTGGCCGTCAGCCGCCTGGGCGGGCGCCGCCGAGGACGGGCAATCCGCGCTCCGGGCCAAGGAGTGGGGGCGCGCCGCGGAGCTCCTCGGGCAAGCGCGCGTCGAGGAGCCCTCGGATCTCGAGTCCGTGCGAGGGCTGGCCGAGGCCCTCTACCGACTTGGGCGAGTGAGGGAGGCCGAGCAGCTCTTCCGGACGCTCGCGGCCCAGGACCCCGATCATCGCGCGGTGCACCTCTACAATGCCGGCAATGCGGCCTACAAGGGTGGCCGGCTGGCCGACGCCCTCGAAGACTTCCGCGCCGCCGCGGAGGCGGACCCCGGCCTCGCCGCGGCCCAGACGAACGCGACCGCCGTCGAGCGCGAGATCGCCGCGCGAGCCGAGCCCCCGCCGCCTCAGGAGCAGGAAGGGGACAGCCAGGACCAGGCCCAGGAAGGCGAGGAACAGGCGGGTCAGGAAGGCGCTCCACAGGAGGGGCAGGACGGGCAGGCGGACGGCGAAGCTCAGCCGGCGGACGGGGGGCAGGAGCCCGGCCAGCAGGGCAAGCAGGGCGAAGAGCCCGGCGAGCAAGGCGCCTCGCAGGAGAAGCCGGGATCGTCCGAAGGGCAGCCCCCCGAGGGCGCCGACGGTACGCCCGGCTCGGGCGAGCCGACCCAGGACGACAAGGGCGAGCGGACCGGCGAGCCGGCGCCGAGCGCGGACGGGGAAGGAGAGCCGGCGGAAGGAGAGGGCGAGGCGCTGTCAGCGGAAGGGGAAGGGGACGGCGCGGAGACCGAGGGCGAAGGCCCCTCCGTCGGCACCGGCGAGATGACCAGCGAACAGGCGTCGCGCCTCGTGGAGTCCGTGCCAGATGGGACACCGCGAGTCGTCGTGGGCGGACGCGACACGGAGAAGGACTGGTGATCCCCTTCGCGCTCGTCCAGGCGGCGTTCGCCGCGCAAGTCACTCTCCAGGTCGACAGCGAGCAGCTGCGCGAGGGCCAGAAGGTGCGCCTCGACCTCATGGTGGTCGACACCTCGCCTCGGAGCGTGCCGCGATTCGACGTCCCGGCCGGGCTGGAGATCGCCTACGAGGGGCAGTCCCAGCAGCGCCAGATCATCAACTTCCAGTCGACCTCGTCGACGATCTTCAGCTACTCGCTGACCGCCCTGGCGGCGGGCGAATACGACATCGGCCCGATCACCGTCCCCACCGCAGCGGGCGCCCTCACGACGACGGCGCTCCACCTGAAGGTCACGCCCCGCGCGCCCGGCAGTGACGACTCGCTCGTCGGCGACATCGGCACCGACCACGCCTGGGTGGGCCAGGTGCTCGTCTACCACCTCCGCTTCCAGACCGAGAAGAACGTGGTGACGGGTCAGTGGACCCCGCCGTCCCCCGCGGGCTTCACCACCGAGCCCACGGTCGAGCCGATGACCGCCGAGTACACCCTGGAGCAGGACGGGAAGCCGCTCTCGGTGCAAGAGCTCTACTTTCCGCTCCGCGCGTCGGCCCCGGGGAAGTGGACCATCCCGGGCGGCGTGCTCCGCGCCCAGTACTCGGTGACCGACACGAGCCGGCGGCGGCGGCAGAACATCTTCGATGGCATCGGGGCGTACGGGAGCGTCCGGACCGAGGCGTACTCCGCGGGCCCGTTGGCCATCGACGTACGCGAGCTCCCCGCCGAGGGCCGGCCGGCCGACGCAACGGGCCTCGTTGGACACTACACCGTCGCTGCGCGCGCGTCCGGAGGCAGCACTCGCGTCGGGGACACCGTCACCGTCGAGGTCGTGGTCGAAGGCGACGGCGCCCTTGCCGGGTTCAGCCTCCCGCCGCTCGCGGGCACGGACTTCCGGGTCTACGACGACCAGCCGATCGTCGAGGCCCGCATCGAGGACGGCAAATACCACGCGAAGGCGACGTTCAAGCGCGCGATCGTGCCGCAGGGGCCGGGCGTCATCCAGGTCCCACCGATCGAGATCGCCTACTTCGATCCATCCACCGGAGCCTGGGGACGGGCCTCGACGCAGCCGATCACGCTCGACGTGAGCGGCGAGGCCGTCCGTGCGGACGTGGAGTCCTTCGCGAACGGCGGGGCGCAGCGCAGCGTCGACACCCTCGGGGAGGACATCCTGCCCGTGCGTACCGACGCCCGGCTCTCCCGCCCCTGGCCACGCGCGGCGGCGCTCGCGTGGCTTGCGCCCGGGGCGTTCGCGTTGACCGCACAGGGCGTCCTCGCGTTGCGTCGGCGGAAGCCTCGGGGCAGCGCCGAGCGTCCGCGGGGCTTCGACGACCTCCCCCAGGATCCCGATGCGCGTCTCGCCGCGATCGAGCGGATCTTTCGGGAGCGGGTGGCGGCGCGGGTCGGCGTCCCGCCGGATGCCCTCCGTCGCGAGGATCTGTGTGCGCTGGGGCCCTCCGCGGAGGAGGCCGAGACGATCTACCGGGCCCTCGAGCGGCGTCGCTACGGCGGACAGGACGCGACCGTGTCCGAAGAGCGCGTGCGCACCCTCGTGGAGGGCCTGGGATGATGCTCCTCGCGATCGCGACCGCCCTGGCGTCGGTGGAAGACCGATTCAAAGAAGCGAACGTGGCGCTGGCCGCGGGCGAGCTCTCCGCCGCCGAGGCGGGGTACCGCGCGGTGATCGAGGAAGGCTACGGAAGCGGAGACATCTGGTACAACCTCGGAAACGTCCTCTACCGTCAGGAGCGCCCTGCCGAGGCCGTGCTCGCCTGGCGGACCGCGGCAGCCCTCCTCCCGCGCGATCCCGACATCGAGGCCAACCTCGACTTTGCGCGGCGCGGCCTGCTGGACGGTCTCATCGCGCCCGATCCGCATCCGTGGTTCGCGCCCTGGCAGGCCGCGATGACGCCGGATGAGGGCATCTGGCTCGGTTCGGCCCTCATGGGCCTCGGGCTCATCGCCGTGGCCGCGCGCCGGCGTCGACCGCACCTCCCCTGGGTCCCGGTGGGCGTTGGCACCTCGCTGCTCGGGGCGCTCGTCGCGGGGGGCGGCGTCGCGGAAGCTAACCTGCCGCCGGTTGGCGTCCTGCTCGTGCCCGAAGCGACCGCGACCTCGGATCTAGGGGGCGGCGTAGACCTTTTCACGCTTCACGCCGGCGCCGAGGTGCAGACCGCCGAGGACGAGGCCGGTCGCACCCTCGTGGTGCTCCCGGACGGCCGGAAGGGGTGGCTTCCGAGCGAGGCGCTGGGCCTTGTCGACCCATCTCGTCCCGGACCAGTGTTATGACGCGGCCCGGAGGCGTCATGCATCGTCTGCTCCTCGCGTTTCTCATGCTGGCCGGCTGCGGCTGGGAGGGCCGTATCAAGCTGCTCTCGGACACCGAGTTCGACCACTACTACGCGTTGAAGCCCTTCATGAGCGAGGACGACCGCAAGAGCTTCCTCAAGATGAAGACCGAGGAAGAACGGTCCGCCTTCTTGAAGGAGAAGGGGCTCTGGGACCGGTTCTACAAGTACCCGGAGCATGTGCGCCAGGGCATCGTGTCCGGTGCGGTGCAGAACGGGTGGACGAAGGACATGGTCTACATGGCCTGGGGAGCGCCGTACGACAAGCGGGCGTTGGCCGGGCGTCCTGCGCCGCGGTCGGAGCTGCTCGTGTACCGCTTCGAGAAGCAGGAAGACGGCACCGTGCTCGTGTACGTGCCAGACAGCAAGACCGAGTACAAGGCCGTCGAGCGCTTCACGCGCGAGGTCTACCTGGACAGCGACCAGGTGACCGAGATCGTGGAACGCAAGGGCTGGTCGCAGCAGTAGTCGGCCTCCGACTCCGAGGGGCATGCACGAAGCACGGCTTGCTCTTCGGTAGTCCGGTCCGCCATTCTGGCGGAGACAGAGGCCGCGTGACGTGTCGGGGACTGGCGGTCGATTGCCGGCGAGTCTAAGGTGGAGAGCCCGAGCCAGGAGCGCAGCGATGAAGGTCTCCCTGATCAGCCCCTACCCGGACATCACGAACTACGGGTTGCGCTCGATTTCGTCGACGCTCCGCGCGGCCGGGCACACGACGCAGGTCATCTGCATGCCCGACTTCGCGGGGGACGGGGAGAGCGTCCACGTTCGGATGTCGGAAGACCGCTATTCGCCGCAGGTCATCGAGCAGATGCTCGAGCTCGTGGCGGACTCGGACCTCGTGGGCGTCACGCTGATGACCCACTACTACGACTCCGCGCGGCAGATCACGAAGGCCGTGCAGACCCAGCTCGGCAAGCCGGTGATCTGGGGCGGCTTCCACCCTTCGGTCCGACCGGACGAGTGTGCGCGCCAAGCGGAGTACGTGGCGATCGGCGATGCCGAAGACCTCATGCTGCAGCTCTGCGAGCGGCTCGAGAACGGGGACAACCAGAACCTGCACGGCATCAAGTCTCTGGTCTGGCGGAAGGGCACCGACGTCATCCGCAACGCGCCCGGCTCGTTGGAGCAGGAGCTGGACCGTTACCCGGCGCCCGACTTCTCGCGGGAGGATCACCACATCCTGTTCGAGGGGCAGTTGATGCCCGTCACCAAGGATCTCCTTCGCCGGTACCTGCACAATGGCACCGTCAGCCGCATGTTCGGCCGCACTGGGTACCAGACCATGACGGGCCGTGGCTGCCCGCACGCGTGCACCTACTGCGGCAACAGCTTCTACCGGGACCTCTACAAGCGTCAGCGGTATGTGCGCTTCCGCTCCGTCGAGCACGTCATCGGCGAGCTCGAGGACGTGAAGCGCGAGTATCCGTTCATCGACTTCGTGTGGTTCTCGGACGACTCGTTCTTCGGTCGCCCCCTGCCGGACCTGCTCGACTTCGCCCACCAGTACAAGACGCGCGTGGGTGACCCGTTCTACCTGCTCGGCAGCCCCGGCACGATCACCGAGGAGAAGTACTCCGCGATGGTCGATGCCGGCCTGCACTGCATCCAGATGGGCGTGGAGCACGGTAGCAAGCGCATCCAGAAGCTGTTCAAGCGCTCGACCATGGGGAACGACAAGATCCTCAAGAGCGCCGAGATCATCACGAAGTTCACGGACCGTACGGCGCCGCCTCAGTACGACATCATCTACGATCTCGCCTACGAAACCGTCGAAGACAAGCTCGACACGCTCCGGCTCGTGGCCGAGCTGCCGAAGCCGTACCGGCTCCAGGTCTTCTCGGTCATCTACTACCCGGGCACCTCGCTCCATACGCTCGCGGAGCGCGACGGCCTGGTGAACGACGAGAAGGCCGAGATCTACGACCGGATGTTCTTCGAGCGGCACGACAGCTACACGAACACCCTGCTGTTCCTCGCCCGCTCCGGTCGATTCCCGCATCCGTTGCTGAAGGTCCTCATCGACCGCCGCGTGGTGGACGTGATGACCTCCGACTACATGGCGCCCGCGGGCAACGTCGCGCGCGCCGCCATCCACGCCCTCCGCCAGGCGCTCCGCAGCCCGGCGGTCGAGCGCGCGAAGGCGATGGGCACCTACCGGGCCCGGTTGGTCGGCATGACCGGGGCGGACGCCGGCGCGGCCGCCCCGGTGGCGGACGCGTAAAGAGCCGCCCGGTGGCCTGGTTTCTGCTGCCCTTGGTCGGTTAGGGATCCGGGATGGACGAAGCGGCTGTTCATTCGGCGGCCATGCGTGTCGAACCGGCCGTCCCCGGTGACGCTCCGGCGATCCTGGCGTTGCATCGGCGCGTGCTCGCCGAGGGCGAGTGGTTCATCACGCAGCCCGACGAGTTCCCCGAGAGCGTGGACGCCAAGGTCGCCGTCATCCGGGACGCTGCGCGCTCGGACAACGGTGTGTTCCTCGTGGCCCGACACCAACACGCCCTCGTCGGGTGGGCACAGGTCGTCGGTGGGGGGCGTCGGCGCACGCACCACGTGGGGCGGCTGGAGATGATGGTGGACGCCCGGGTGCGCGGCGTCGGCATCGGCTCGGCGTTGCTCGGCGCGATCGTGCAGTGGGCCGAGCGGAGCCCGGCCGTGTACAAGCTCTCCTTGAACGCGTTTGCGCACAACACCCGGGCGCTGGCCCTCTACCAGAAGTTCGGATTCGAGGAAGAGGGGCGGCGGAAGAGGGAGTATCGCTTTTCCGACGGAACCTGGCGAGACGACGTCCTGATGTGCCGGTGGGTCAAGTAGGCGGGTCTAGCCCTCGCCGTCGCGCCACTCCGCTTCCCGCCGGTAGATCGTCCGGGCGGTGATCCCCAGGAGGTTGGCGGTCAACGAGCGATCGCCGTTGCATTGCCGGAGGGTCGCCTCGATCATGCGCCGCTCCACGTCCCGAAGCGGCGTGCCCGGGGCGAAGGTCAGGCGCGGGACCTCGCTGGTCGTGGCGGCGGCCGTCCGGATGGCAGGCGGGAGATCGCCCAGGCGCACGATGTCTTCCCGCGCGAGGACGGCGGCGCGCTCCATGGCGTTCTCCAGCTCCCGCACGTTGCCCGGCCACGTGTGCCGTTCCAACGCCGCGAGCGCCTCCGGCTCCAAGCCACGCAAGACGCGGCCGTTCCGCGCCGCGTGCGTGGACGCGAAGTGTCGCGCGAGCAGCGCGATGTCGGCACGCCGCTCGCGCAGGGCGGGCACGTGGAGCCGGATGACGTTCAGGCGGTAATAGAGGTCGGCGCGGAACTTCCCGTCGGCCACGGCCTGCTCGGGGTCACGGTTGGTCGCGGCGACGACGCGCACCTCGGCGCGCACCGTCTTCGTTCCGCCGAGGCGCTCGTATTCGCCCTCCTGCAGCACGCGGAGGAGCTTCACCTGGAGCGGGAGCGGCATCTCCGTGACCTCGTCCAGGAACAAGGTCCCGCCGGAGGCGATGTCGAAGCGCCCCTCCTTGCGCCCGTGCGCACCGGTGAACGCCCCCGCCTCGTATCCGAAGAGCTCACTCTCGAGGAGGGCCTCCGGGATCGCGCCGCAGTTCACGGTGACCAGGCGGCCCGTGCGCGCGCTCATCGTATGCAGCCAGCGTGCCAGCAGGCCCTTGCCCGTACCGCTCTCCCCGGTCAGGAGGACCGAGGCCATGGACGGCGCGACCTGGCGGGCCTCCTCCATGAGGGCGTGCAGCTCGCCGGATTGCCCCACGAGCTCGCCTGGCGCCGCTTGCGCGATCTGCTGACGGAGCCGGAGGTTCTCGCGCAGGAGGTCGTGTTTCTCGAGCGCCTTCCGCACCGACGCGATGACCTCGGTGCGCCGGAGGGGCTTCGTCACGAAGTCGTAGGCGCCCTCCTTCATCGCCTCGACCGCGCTTTCGACGGTGCCGTAGGCGGTCACGAGGATCACCTGGACCTGGGGCGCGACCTGGCGCGTTGCCCGGAGCAGCTCGAGGCCGCCCATCCCGGGCATCTTCAGGTCGCTCACGACGACGCCAATCTCACCTTCACGCAGGATTTCAAGCCCTTGTCGACCATCCGCGGCCACGCGGACCGGCCAGCCTTCGCGGTTGAAGATGCGCTCGAGCGCGAGCCGGTTGGACTCTTCGTCGTCGATGACCAGGATCATGTGACAGAGTGTCCTCCGCCTGACAAGCTGTCAAGCCGGGAGACGCACACGGAAGATCGTGCCGGCGCCCGGGGCGGTCTCGCACGACAGGGAACCGCCGAGATCTTCAAGGGACTGGCGCGCGATTGCGAGCCCCAGGCCGGTTCCGCGCACGCGCGTGGAGAAGAACGGGTCGAAGACGCGCTCTGCCACGCTGGGATCCATGCCCGGGCCGTCGTCGTGGACCTCGAACTCCAGCGTCCTGGCGTCGAGCTGCACGTGAACGCGGATGTGGTGCGCCCCGGCCTCGCCTGCGTTCCGGAGGAGGTTCAACAGGGCGCGGCGCACCGTGTCCCCGTCCATCTCGACGGTAGGGAGCGGGCCCCCGGTCACTTCGGCCGTGACCCCTGCGCGGCGCAAGGCCTCCTCCTCCAGGCCGACGACGCCGCGTGCGAGCGCGACTGGATCCTCCGGCGAGGTCTCGGGGAGCCGGCGGCGGGCGAGATCGAGATAGCGCTCGGTCACGCCCTCGAGGCGCCGGATCTCCGTGATGATCGTGTCTAGCAGGGACCTCGCCTCCTCCCCCTCGACCTCCTCGGCCAGCAGCTCGGCGTGGAGGGAGATCGCGTTGAGCGGGTTGCGCACCTCGTGGGTGACCTGGGCGAGCATCTGGCCCACCAGCGCCAGCCGCTCGCTGCGTTGGAGGCGCTCGCGGTCGCGCTGGCGCTCGGTCACGTCCTCGCCGAGCAGGATGGTGCCGTGTTCGCCGAAGGGCCGCACGATCACGTCCTGGAGGCGCTCGCCGACGTGGAGGTTCTCGTGGCGTCCGTGCGGGAGCGGCGCGAGGGGGGTGGGGAGCGGCTCGCCCTCCTGGAGGCCCCACAGGGTGTGGGCGGCGGGGTTCGCCATGCGCACGACGTCTCCCTCCACGACGGCCACGGCTGCGGCGATGTTGTCGAGCACCCGCCGCAGGTAGAGCGAGAGCGCGTGGAGATGGCGGTCCCGCTCGTCCACCGCGCGCACCATCTGGTCGAACGCGCGCGCCAGGGTGCGGATCTCTTCGATGTTCGTCTCGGGCATCGGTCCAGGGCGCTCCCCTGCGGCGACCCGGCGCACCTGCTCGGTGAGCGTCGAGATCGGGAGGAGGGCGGCGCCGGTCAGCCAGAGCAGGAGAGCGCCGATGAGCACGGCCACCGCGAGGAGCCCCGCGGACACGTTGCGAGCACGGGTCTGGGCCGACGCCGCCTTCTCGCTCGATGCGGCCACGCGCCCCTCGACGAGCGTGGACAGCTGCAAGATCTTGTTGCGGAGCGCGGCGCGGGCGCCCGCCTCGGACTCGGTGCCCGCGGACGTACGCCATGCTGCCAGGGCGGCCGCAACATCCTCGATCTGTTGGGCGGCGGCCTTCAAAGCCGCGCGCTCCTCGATGTCGGGGTGGAGCGTGGCGGTGCCCGCGGCGAGCGCCCGTGCTTCTGCCAGCGCTGTATCCAGCGTGCCCTGCCCCATCCGCTCCCGCTCGACGAGCCCCACCATGCGTGCGGATTGGCGCGCGATCGGCAAGTAGACCCGGTTCACGACCTCGAGCGATGCGCCGATTCGTCCCAGTTGAACCTGGTTGTACGCGAGCGCCGCGAGGAAGCAGAGCACGCCCAGCCCAAGCCCCCCGAGCAACCTCCCGCGAAGCGTGCGGAACCAGGCGCCGGCCAACTTCACCTCGCGGAGATTGGGCTAACGCGCCCGGTTGACGCCGTGCTGTCGCGCCGTGTCACCGCCGTCCTGGTGCCTGTTGCGGGGCAGGCCGTTTGTGATACACAGCGGCGTTCCGCGCCCCAGTGCTGGAGGAAGGATGATTTCGATGCGTTCTGTGCTGCTTTCCCTTTGTCTTCTTGGTGTCGTCGCGTGCGACGGCGGCGGTGGTGCGGGCGCGAAGGATGCCCCCGTGAGCCAGGAGGCGAAGGGCGACGTCGGCGAGACGCTTGCCACCGTCAATGGCGTGGTGGTCGGCTCCAAGGAGTTCGAGCAGGCGGCGGCCCGCAAGGCGCCCGCGAGCGGGGATGCGCTCTCTGCCGAAGAGAAGAAGGAAGTCCTCGACGGCCTCGTCGAAGAGAAGCTCCTGTACGCCGAAGCGCTCCGCAAGGGCCTGGATCGCGATCCCAAGGTCCAGAAGGTGATGGTGAACACGCTCCTCCGCGAGGACGTGTACAGCACCGTGAAGAACGGCGACTTCAACGACGAGATGCTCCAGGCCTACTACGAGGAGCACAAGAGCGAGTTCGTGGTGCCCGAGAAGGTCCAGATCAAGCGGATCCTCATCAAGGTCACCGAGGCTCGCCCCGACGACGCGGCGAAGCAGGAAGCCGACCGCATCCGCGGCGAGGTCGTCAAGACCCCGGACAGCTTCAAGGACCTCGCGGCCAAGTTCTCCGAGGATCCGTACAAGCGTCGCGGTGGCGACGTGGGCTTCGTCTCCAAGGAAGGCAAGCCGGGCCTCGACGCTGCGATCGTCGACAAGGCGTTCGGGCTCGAGACGGGCGCGGTCTCCGAGGTCTTCAAGACCTCGGACGGCTACAACATCGTCCAGGTGGCCGCCCGTCGGGAGCAGGTCGAGCGTACCTTCCAGCAGATGAAGGGCTCCGTGCTCCGCAAGGTCAAGAACGACAAGATGAAGGAGCTTTACGACGGTTACGTCACCAAGCTCAAGACGGGCGCGACCATCCAGGTGGACGACGCCAAGCTCGCCGCGGTCGAGATCAAGAACAGCCGTCGTCCCTTCACCCCCGGCAATGGGCTTCCCGGCGCTGGCGAGGGTGAGGAAGGCGAGGAAGGTCTCGAGGCGGGCGCCGAGGACGAGGGCGCCGGCATGCCCGGTGGCGCCGCTCCCGGTGCCATTCCGAGCGGGGCCGGTGGCGCCGCGCCGACGCCGGCGCCCAAGTAGGTCGGATGGCGTTCCTCTGGCTTCTGGTGGGGATCGGGTTGGCGGGGGCGGCCGAAGGGCCGGTGCCCGCCGAAGCGCTCCCCGCTCCGGGCGCGGTCGCGCCCGTGGCTCCGCCTGCTGCTGAGCCCGCGCCTCCGGTCACGGAGGCCGCGCCCGCCGTGAAGCCCGAGGGCGCGGTCGTGAACCGCGTGGCCGCCGTCGTGAACGAGGACATCATCACGCTGAGCGAGGTCTACGCGTTCGGCGGCTCCTACATCGACGAGGTGGTCGGCAAGCGCGGGCCGGACGCGCGGCCGGCGGCAGAGGCCGAGGTGCTCGAGCGGCTGCTCGAGCGCCGGCTCATCGAGCAGGAGATGGCCGCGCTCAAGCTTGACCTGGGCGAGCAGGAGGTGGACATGTCCATCGCCGAGATCGCCGAGCGGAACGGCATGGACACGGACTCCCTCCGCAAAGAGGTCGAGCGCAGCGGCATGCCGTGGGACCAGTACCGCAACGAGCTGAAGGAGAACCTGCGCGACATCAAGTTTGCGCAGACCGTCCTCCGGCCTCGCGTGAATGTCTCGGAGGATGAGCTCCGGGATGCCTGGCTCCGGGCCTCCCCCGCGACCGCCGCGGCGGCGCGCATCCAGGCGCTCGTACTCGCCGTGCCCCCGGGCGCCACCGAGGCGGACCGCGAGGCCGTCCTGGCGAGGGCCCGGGCCATCCGCGACCAGGCGATCGCGGGCGCGGACTTCTCGGAGTTGTCGCGCGCGAATGACCAGGGGCCCTTCGGCGAACAGGGCGGCGAGATGGGCGTCTTCAAGCCCGGCGAGCTGGTCGATGCGCTGGACAACGTCGTGGTGAACGCGCCGGTCGGGGTGGTCAGCGAGCCCATCGTCATCGGTGACGGTGTCTACCTCCTGCGCGTCGCCGAGCGAACCGCGGGCGCGAATGACTTCGAGGCGCGCCGGGACGAGGTCGCCGAGCAGGTGTTCCAGTCCCGCCTCGAAGACGAGAAGAAGCGCTGGTTCCAGGAGGCGCGTCGTCGCGCAGCCATCCGGATCGTGCTCCCCGGCCTCTCCCAGGCTGGGGCGTCCCCCGGGGCCACCCCGCTGCAATGACGGCTCCGCCGCTCGTGGTGACCCCCGGCGATCCGCGGGGGATCGGCCCCGAGGTGGCGGTACGTGCGCTGCGGACGCTCGATGTCGATGCCGTCCTCTTCGGCGACATCGATGCACTCAGGGTGCACGCGCCCGAGCTCCAGATCGTGGATTCCCTGCGCCCCGGACGTGGGCTCCGCGCGCTGGTGCTGCCGTCGTCCTCCGAGCCGGTCGAGGTCGTGGCCATCCGGGAGGCGGTACGCGCCTGCCTGGACGGCACTGCCCGGGCGCTCGTGACGGGCCCCATCCACAAGGCGCGGCTCGCCGCGCGCGGCTTCGGCTATCCGGGGCACACGGAGCTCCTAGGGGCCTTGTGCGGCGTGGACGAGCCCGTGATGGCCTTCGTGGGCGGGTCGGTGCGCGTGGCGCTCGTGACGGTCCATCTCCCGCTGCGGGAGGTGCCCGACGCGGTGACGCGGGCGAAGGTGCTCCACACCCTGCGGACAGCCGATCGCGCACTCCGAGAGCGTCTCGGGTTCGAGCGGCCGCGGCTCGCCGTGTGCGGCCTCAACCCGCACGCCGGTGACGCCGGCCTCCTCGGCCGCGAGGAGATCGACATCATCGGCCCCGCCTGCGCGGATGCGCGTGCGCTCGGCTTGGACGTGTGGGGGCCGATCAGCGCCGAAACCGCCTTCTACCAGGCGGATCGGTCGGACATGGTGGTGGCGATGTACCACGACCAGGGGCTGGCCCCGCTCAAGCGCGTCGACTTCGGCCGCTCCGTCAACTGGACCCTGGGCCTCCCGATCGTGCGCACGAGCGTCGATCACGGCACCGCCGACGAGCTCGTCGGCACGGGGAAGGCGAGCGCCGCCAGCATGGAGGCGGCCATCGAGCTCGCGCTCCAGCTCACGGACGGTCGGTAGCGCGCCGCGCGCTATCCGGGGTCGAGCACATTCGCGCAGGTGGCGCTGGCATCCCAGGTGGTCCAGCGCTCGGAGGCGACGCCGAACGCCCGGCAATCCGCCTCCTCGTCGCCTGCGCGGGTCCAGACCCGGAGGATCCCGGTGAGGTCCGGCTCGTTGCAGTTGAACACGGTCGTGCTCCCGAGCGTCACGTCACGCCAGTCGGGCTCAACGGTCAGCTTCAGCTCCAGCGTGTCCGAGGTCCCGTCCGCGGCGGCGCTCTGCGAGTAGAGCGTGTGCTTCTCGACGTACTCGCCGTCCGTGGAGAGGAGGACCTGTCCGTTGCCGGTCCACGCGTCGGTCTGGACGGCGAATGTCCAGCGGGGCACGGTGGCGTCACAGGTCACGCTCGCCGTGGTGATCGCCGGGGGAACGTCCGTCGGCATGGAGGCCGTGTCGGCGTCGCCGCCGGTGCACGCCACCAAAACGAGCGCGGCGCAGGGTCGGAAGCTCCGGACCTGCGCCGCGCGGGGGATCAGTGGGAAACCTACTCGGTCACGATGTTGGTGCAGCGTTCCGAGTAGTAGCCGGGGTTCTCGCCGGTCACCGCGCAGTCGTACTCGGTGCCGTCGGCGCTCTCGGCCTCGAAGCTCCAGGTGAGGCGGTCGGCCCAGGTGGCGCCGAGGACGTCTTCGTTGAGGAGCGTGCTCTCGTTCGCGACCTGCAGGGTGTAGTCGGTCACCCAGTCGAGACGGAGCTCGTAGACTTCCGAGCCGTCGGCGTTGGAGGTCTTGAGCTCGAAGGCGTCGTGGGTCTCGGTCCAACGGGCGTCGGAGGGATCGGCGGTCTCGGCGATCCAGAGCTCGAGGAGGCCGGCCGCGCGGGAGGTGGTCATCGAGTAGATGCAGACACCGTCGGCGCAGCTGCCGCTGAAGGTCACGAGCTCCCAGTCGACGTCCACGTCGGTGTCGGTGTCGGTGTCGGCGGGGGCGGCGGTCTCGCCGGTGTCCTTGCCCGTCGAGGTGCAGCCGAAGAGGGCAACGAGCCCGATGAGAAGCGAGTACTTGGTCATTTTTCTCCTCCTAGAGAACAGCGCCAACCTTTTACATCAGGCTGGCGCCAAACGCAAGCACTACCGTGGAAGGGGTTCGGGAGGGCGGCTTGCCCCTCCCGACGGCCACTACCACTCGTCGGCGTTGTTGGTGCAGACGTCGTAGAAGTAGCTGGGGTCGTGGCCGAACGTGGCGCAATCGGCGTACACGCCGTCGGCGTCGCTGACGCTGAAGAGCACCGTGAGCTGGTTGGAGATCGTGCCATCGGACACGTCGAAGATCGTGGACTGGTTGTTCACCTGGTCTTCGAAGCTACCGACGAGGTTGAGGTTGATCTCCTTCCATTCGTACTCGTTGTTGAAGTCGGCGAGAGTGAAGTCGTTGTGGAACTCCGACCAGGCGCCGCAGACGAGGTCGCCCTTGGTGGAGGTGGGGCCGCAGCTCCAGCTCGGGTCGCCCGTCTCGACGAGATCGAGCTCGACGGCGCCCATGGAGCCGGTCGTCTTGACCTCCCAGGTGCAGGTGCCGCCGCTGCAGCTGCCGTTCACCGACTGGATGACGACGTCGTCGCTACCGCCGCAGGCGGAGTCGCCCGTGTCGCACTTCGTACCGCCGGTACAGCCGGTGAGAGAGAGGGCCGCTGCGCCGAGGAGGAGGAGGGTCTTCATGTTGGATCATCCGGGTGAGTGGGGTCACGTGGCGCGTTCCCGCTTGGGGAGGCGACCTGTCATGACACGTAACCCGTGCTCGGGATGAGGTTCAAGGCACCGTGGCCGGCTCGGCATCCCGGAACGACGACGCCATGCGTTCCCGGAACAACGTACGCTCGATGCGATCGAGCAGTACCTGGAGCCCTTCTCCGGTGACCGCGCTGACGGCGGAGGCCTCCCAAGCCTCCACCATGGAGCGCACACGCTCCGGGTCCGCGCGGTCCACCTGGTTGACGACGACCAGGATGGGGGCATCGGCGGCGCCCAGCTCCTTGAGCACCTCGTCCACCGTGGCCTTCTGGGCCTCGGCTTCCTCGTCACCCGCGTCCACCACGTGGAGGAGCAGGTCGGCCTCCAGCGCCTCGTCCAGGGTGCTGCGGAAGGCGTGCACGAGGTCCTTCGGGAGGTCGCGGATGAAGCCGACGGTGTCGGTGAGGATGATCTCCCGATCTTCGGGAAAGCGCATCCGCCGCGAGGTCGGGTCGAGCGTCGCGAAGAGCTTGTCTTCGGCGTCGACCCGGCTCTGGGTCATGCGGTTGAGAAGTGTGGACTTCCCCGCGTTCGTGTAGCCCACGATCGCGACCAGGGGCAGGCCCACCCGCTTGCGACGGTTCCGGCGCATGGTGCGCTCGGTGGCGATGTCGTCCAGCTGCCGCTGGACTCGGTGCAAGCGCTCGTCTGCCCGGCGGCGGTTGATCTCCAGCTTCGTCTCGCCCGGACCGCGTCCGCCGATGCCCCCCGTGAGGCGGCTCATCGCCGTCGGCATCAGGGCGAGGCGCGGCTTCCGGTAGCGCAGCTGGGCGAGCTCGACTTGAAGCTTTCCCTCCCGCGTGGTGGCCCTTTGGCTGAAGATGTCGAGGATGAGCTGAGTGCGGTCGAGCACCTTCAGCTCCGTCTCGGTCGCGATGTTGCGCAGCTGGGAAGGGGACAGCTCCTGGTCGAACACGAGCACGTTTGCGCCCAGATGCATGCAGCGCAGGACGAGGTCCTTCAGCTTGCCCTGGCCGACGAGCGTGCGGCCGTCGAGCTCACGGCGCACCTGCAATACCTGGTCGGCGACATGGAGCCCGGCGGTGCTCGCGAGCCGCCCCAGCTCCTCAAGGGACCGGCGCGCGCCCCGGGGGTCTCGCGTCGTGACGCTCACGAGCACGGCATTCTCCCGGCCGGAGACAGCACGTGCGTCCGCCGCCGTGCGGAATTGGGCCTCGAGATCGCGGATAAAGGTGGTGAAATCGTCTTCCCACCCGTGTACGGACGGCACCTTCTCGACTCGCCACATCTCCTCGCCGCGCGCGGCGCCGGGGGGGCGGATGACTCCGTACTCCAGCGGCCCGGGGAGGCCATCAGGCTGGGCCTGGATCACCACGATGGTGTCCAAACGAAGGAGCGTGAGGTCGGTGAGGTCGTCCTTGCTTAGCCCCTCGCCACGCAGGTGCGTGTGCACGAGGCGCAAGCCGCGGAAGCGCCCGGCGCCCGCGCGCTCGCGACCAAGCTCGGGGATGAACAGCTGGTGTGCGTCCCCGACGATCACCTTGTCGACCATCCCCGCCCGGTCGATCAGCAGGCCCACCTGCCGGTTGCACTCGCGCGACACCTCGGTGAGGCGGCGCGCGAGCTCCGGCGTGACGAAGCGCGTGGCAGGGATGCGGCGTTGGTAGAAGGACTGGAGGGCCTTGTTCAAGCTTGGCTTGAGGCCCTCGGTGTTTCCAAACAACGTTTCGATGGTCGAACTCCTGCCGTGCTACGGCTGTTTCGAGACGGCGTGCTGAATGATCTGGGGCAGATCCATCCCCAGTGCGCCCTTCAGCTCCTCAACGAGCGTGACCGCCTTCTTGGCGCTGACCTCCGCGTCCGGGGGGAGGACGGTAAGACGGTCAACCTTGACGCTCTGGATGGTAGACACCAGCTGCCCCATCGTCGCCTGTAGTTTTTGCATCAGGAAGATGTCGCGCGCGGCCTCGCCACCGTTCTTCCAGGTGGTGATCATTTGCTCCAACACGTGGTTGGTGGCACGCCCGTCCTCCACGATCTTTGCCGCGGCCCCCTTGGCGTTTGAGCTCGCGGCCTCCATCTCGGCCTGGGCGGGTGCAATCACGTCGGCCTCGAGCTGGCGACGCACCTGCTCGACCCGTGCCGCCTGCACCCTCAGCTCGCCTTCGGCGCGCGCGACCATGGCCTTCACACGGCCGACCTCTTCGGCGATGAGCGCCTCGCGGCGCGAGAGGGTCTCCATGATGCGGCGCTCGGTCTGCGTGCGGGCGATCTCGATCTCGGACTCGAGCTCGGACACGCGGGCCCGCTCGCGCGAGCCGGCGTCCTGCGTGATCGACCGTGCTCGCGCGTTGGTCTCTGCGACCTTGGAGCGCATGATGAGGTCGGCGGAGCTCTTGCGGCCGATGCTGTTGAGGTAGCCCTTCTCGTCCGACACGTTCTGGATCTTCAACGTGTCGAGCGCGAGGCCCAGGCGGGTGAGGTCGTGCTCGGCCTCCTCCAAGAGCTTTTCCGCGAAGGCGATCTTGTCTTCGTTCACCTGCTCGGGCGTGAGCTGGGACAGCACGCCGCGGAGGTTGCCTTCGAGGGTGTCCTTCGCCACCTGGACGATGTCCTTGCGGGCGTAGCCGAGGAACCGCTCGATCGCGTTGTTCAGGACCGGCTCGTGGCCCGCGATCTTGACGTTCGCCACGCCCTGCACGGTGAGCGGGATGCCGCCCTTGGAGTAGGCGTTCGTGACACTGACCTCGATGATCATGTTGGTGAGATCTACGCGGTCGACCGTCTCCAGCAAGGGGATCCGCACCGACCGGCCCCCCTTGACGATGCGGTAGCCAACGGCCTTGCCTTCGAGCGCGCGCGTCGTGCCCGAGAAGATGAGGACCTCGTTGGGGCCGCAGATGTAGAGCAGGTTCCGCAGGACGACGAGCGCGCACACCGCGAAGAAGCCGACGACGAAGAGGAGGACCAGGGGGATGAAGAAGGTCACGACTTGATCTCCACGATGGACGACTTGATCTCCGCGCTGGAGGGGGTCCGCCAGAGTGTTCCGGTGACATCGACGCCCGTGGTCGCCCGGAGCTCCTCGAGCACCTGCTTGACCATCGCGGGGTAGCCGGCGACGTAGGCGGCCAGTGCCTTGCCGTCCCCGCGGTCGATGACGGTCACCTCGCCCACCTCGACGCTGTTGACGCGCGAGACGACGGTGGACATGATCTGCTCGAGCTGCTGGATGAGGAAGATGTCGCGGGCATCGTCCCCAGCGGAGCCCCAGGTCTTCGTGAGCATCTCGAGCACCTCTGCCATGCCCGCGCCGTTCTCGGCGATGACCGCGGCCTCGCCACGCGCCCGCAGGGCCTCGGCCTGCTGCTGGGCCCGCGCAGGAAGCACGACCTCTGCGATGAGGCGCGTCTGTTCCAGCTTCTTGCGGATCTCCTGGAGCTCCTGCTCCGCTTCGGCGCGCGCCTCAGCGGCGAGCTGCCCGGTGCGCTCCTCCTCGGACTTCGCAGTGCCCTCGAACTCGGCCTTGATCTTGCGAAGCTCGTTCTGCTTCTTGGCGATGCGGGCCTCGGCCTGCTCCACCGCGATCTTCCCCGACTGGTTGGCGAGCGCCTCGGCCTGCTCCGCCTCGCTCTTCGCCTGGGACTCCGCGATGTCCGCCACCATCAGGACGTTCGCGATGCGCTCGCGACCGATGCTGTCGAGGTACTTCACGTCGTCGTAGACGTTGAGCACGCGCAGCGTGTCGAGCTGGATGCCGAGCTTCCGAAGGTCGTCCTCCGCTTCGTCGAGCAGCGTGTTCGCGAACTTGAGGCGGTCCTCGTTGACCTCCTCGGGGGTGAGCCGCGCCAGCACGCCGCGGAGGTGCCCCTCGAGGGACTCCTTCGCCACGCGGCGGATCTCCTCGGGGTCGCGGCCGAGGAAGCGCTCGACGGCGTTCATGATGACGGCGGGCTCGCTCGACACCTTCACGTTGGAGATGGCGTGGAGGTTCAGCGGGATGCCGCCCTTCGAGTACGCGTTCGTCACGTGGAGATCGAGGGGGATGGTGGACAGATCCATCGAGTCGACGCGCTCGAGCAGCGGCACCCGGAACGTGCGACCGCCGAACACGAGCCGATAGCCGACCTCCGAGCCGTCAGCCATCGCGCGCTTGCGGCCCGAGAAGATCAGCACTTCGTCAGGGCGGCAGATGAAGATGAACTGCTTTGCGATCGCGACCGCCATCAGGAGGCCGAAGCCCAGCCCTGTGGCGGCGCAGAGGGTGTAGATGAGCTCTTCCAAGAGGGCTCTCCTTCAGGTGGTGGTGGAGTGGGGGACGTGCGCGCGGCGGTCGGGGGTGATGGGGGTCACATCCGCCATGCCGGCCGAGACATCCACGACGAGGACGCGCTCGCCGCGCTCGATGAGCCGGCCCTCCTTCGTGGTGGCGGGGAGGTCGATGATCTGACCGTTGTGGATGAGCCGGATCTTGCCGAGCTTGCCCGGGCCCATCGTCAGGACGACCTCCGCGTCGCGACCGCGTAGGGTTCGGGAGTCGAGCGCGCTGGAGACGGTATCGCGGGAGACGGTGCGCAGGAGCGTCGTAACGCCAGCGCCGACGCCGAACCCGGTCACGACCGCGAGCCCCAGCGTGAGGAAGGGGTGGATGGACATCGCGTGGAGCAGGAGGCCGGTCATGCCGAAGGCGGCCAAGGCGAAGGTCCAGAACCTCAGGGAGAGGAGGGTGGTCGCGAACGCGCTGATGCGGGACGCGTCACCGTGGGTCTGCCCCGGGTCGTGGTCTCCGCCCACGGGGATGTCCTTGGCGAGTTCGTGGCCATGGTCGAGTCCGTGGTCGTGGTCGTGGTCGTGATCGAGCCCGTGGTCGAGCCCGTGCTCGCCGTCGGCCCCCGGGCCATCGGTGTCCTTCCCTGCGCCGAGCATCGAAGCCGCGATCAGGATCCCGCCCAGGACGAGGGAGCCAGCGTAGAGCGCGAGGAGGGTCACGATGAGATCCTGGCAGGTCGGAGGATGGGAATCAACGACCGCGAGCGAGGCTTAGCCAGCCGGCGATGAAGCAGACCCCGCCCAGCGGCGTGACGGCGCCGAGGACGGGCAGGTCGAGGAGCACCAAGGTGTAGAGGCTCCCGCTGAAGAGCAGGATGCCGACGACAAAAAGCACGCTCGGCAGCCGGTAGGGCTTCGGGGAGAGGCTCAAGGCCAGCAGCGCGACTGCGTGGAGCAGGTGGTAGCTCGACGCCGTGTGCCAGGTGTCGAGCCGCTCGGGGGTGACCCGGTCCTGGAGGGCGTGGGCGCCGAAGGCCCCGGCGGCGACGGCGGTGGCGCCGAGCACGGCTGCAAGGCGCCTCATTCCGTCTCCCCCAGCGTGACGAGCGCGGCGAGGAGCTCGTCCGAGTCGCGGAACCGGGTGGTCGCGCCGTCCACCCGGCACACGAGAAAGCGCTCACAGGTGTCGCATCGGTCGAAACACTCGACGGTGGACAGCGTGGCGCCCACGGCCGCCACGCGGGTCGGGAGCGACGGGTCATGCCGGCCCATGCCGGTGGCACAGACAACCACCTCAATCATGCGGAGGGCGGACATGTCGGCGGTGTATCCCGTCGTTGTGCAGCACGAGAACGTCGGTACCGTCGGATCCTCGTCGTCCAGCTCGTCGAGCGCCTGCTGAACGCAATCGTGAGCGTGCGGACAAATTCTGGCCTTGCGGGGCGGGCGGCCTGAACGTACGTTCAGGGTGTGCCCCAGCTCCCTCTCCGGCTCGTGCCTCCCATGCCACCCCTTCGGGTGGGGCCACCCCTTCGGGAGGGGTCGGAGGGGAGCTCCATGCGTGGGGCCGACCTTCCGGGTCGGCTGCCGGTCGAGCTTGCACCGGTGCTCGGCATCGTGCCGCCTCTGGGCGGATCGCCCGGAGGGGGCAGATCGTCCATCCCGTCACCACGCGTCGCGGCCATTGAGCGGCTGCGGGCCCTGGTGGGCTCGCGCGGGCGCGTCGGCGTGGTGCCGCCTCCGCTGGAGCCCGTCACTGTCGCGGCCGTCGCGCCAGGTCACCTCTCGACCGGCATTGCTGGGCTCGACGACTGGCTGCACGGGTGGCCACAGCACGGCCCCGTCGAGCTCGTAGGTCAGGCGGGTAGTGGGCGGCTGGCCTTGGTGATCCCCCTCCTCGAACGGCTCACGTGCCAAGGGCGGTCGGTGGTGCTCGTGGATCCGATGCACCAGGTGCATCCGCCGGGCCTGGGGCGGGTCGATCTCGCCCGTCTCGTGCTCGTTCGCCCCCCGGGGGAACGCGTGGCATGGGCCGCCGAGCAGGTGGCGCGGTCGGGTGCGGTGGATGTGCTGGTAGTGGTGGATGCACCGCCTTTCGGCAGGGGAGGGGTGCGGCTCGCGCGGGCGGCGGAGGCCGGCGGCATGGCCGTCTTCGTGCTTTCGGAGCGTCCGGAGGTCGAACTCCCTGCCTCGTTGCGCCTGGAATCCGTCGGGTGGCAGGGGGGGCAGGTGCGAGTGCGTTGCACGCGCAGCCGGGATGGCCGGATGATCGGGGAGCGACTGATCGCGCCGTCCGAAGCGCCGACGACCGAGACCCCTGGGGCCAGGCCGCCTGTCGGGATCGTGCGTCGTCGGCGCATTGGGGCTGGGTGATGCGCCGCGGGTTCCTGGCGGTCCATCTTCCGGGGTTCCGGTTGGAGCGTTGCGGGTGGGATCCGCAGCTTCCGGCGGTCCTCATCGCGGCCGAGCGCGGCGCCGAGCGGGTACAGGCGGTGTCATTGCCCGCAGGGCACGCGGGGGTGCGCGTCGGAATGACGCTCGCGGCGGCCCGAGCCCACGTGCCGGAGGTACGGATCGAACGGCTCGATCCGGCGGGCGAGCTCGCTGATCTCGAGGCCTTGTGCGCGGCGCTCGGCCGGTTCACCCCCGCGGTGCGCCCGGTCCCACCCGACGCCCTGCTCCTCGAAGTCGATTCGGTCGCGCTCGGCGCGATTCGCGCCTGCCTCACCGAGTTGGGCCATGTGTGCCGGCTCGTCCTCGCTGAAGAGGGCGGGGCGGCCCTCGCGCTCGCGCGTCACGCACGGCGGGACCGCGTGGTCCCGAAGGGCGGCGTGGTGGCTGCCCTCGCGCCCCTCCCCGTCACGGCGCTGGAGCTTCCCGAAGCGGTCCAGCTCTCCCTGTACGATGTCGGCATCCGCACGATCGGCCAGTTCGCGGCGCTCCCCACGGCGGCGTTAACCGGGCGGTACGGGCCCGAGATCGCCGTGGCCCACGCGCGTGCCGCGGGCCGCGCGGTGCCCTCGGCCCTCCCCGTCCCGCCTCCCCGGGTAGAGACCTCCTTCCACATCGACTTCTCCGATCCGGTCGACGTGCTGGAGGCCGTCCTCTTCGTCCTCAACGGCCTCGTGCGCGACCTGACCGCTTCGTTGGAGCACACGGGGCAGGCCGCGATGCGGGTGCAGGTCCGGCTCCGGCTCGATCCGGGAGAGCACCTCGAGCCGGTGCGGCTCGGCCAGCCCTCTCGCGGCCCCGAACGCCTGTTCCGCCTCCTGCGTTCGCGGCTGGAGCGGGTGCAACTGGGCGCCCCGGTAGTCGGGGTCGGCCTCGAGCTGCTCGAAGTGGCGCCTTTCCGGGCCATCCAGCCGAGCCTCCTCGATCGCGCGCAGGCGACCGAGCCCCTCCCCGAGCTCTGTGCGCGCCTCCAGGACGTCCTCGGGCTCCACGCGGTGTGCGTGCCATCGCGGGTGGATACTTGGCGCCCCGAGGCGTCCTGGGTAGCGGTGCCCTGGGGTCAGCCCGTCGCGCCCCCGCCCCCGCCCCCGTCGCTGCCCGACCCCGCGGGCCCTCACGAGCCGAAGGACGTGGAGCGGGACCGTCCGTCCATGCTCCTCGCCACGCCCGCTCCGCTCCGCGTCGCCGCCGCCCCGTCGGGGCGCCCGCGCGCGCTCCTGCTCGACCGTGTGTGGACCCCCCTTCCAATCGTGGAGGGCCCCGAGCGCCTCGCGGGAGAGTGGTGGCGCGCCGACGGGTGGCGGCGGGATTACTGGCGGGTCGGCCTACAGGATGGCCGCCGCGCCTGGATCTTCCGCGAAGCCCTCCCGGGTGACAACGACCCGCTCGCCCAGCGCTGGTTCCTGCACGGGTGGCTGGACGGGGGTGAATTCCGGGCGCACGTGGCGACGGCGGAGTCCGTCCCGGCCCCGGGTGCGATGGGCTCGTCGGTCCCCGACCCGTTCCCGGCCCCCGACCCGTCGCCGACATCGGCCCCCGGCCCGTCGTCCACGCCCACTGCCGTGGCACCGACCCGCCGCCGCCGCCCCCCCCGGCCACCTCCCCCGCAGTACGCCGAGCTCGTCTGCCGCTCCAACTACTCCTTCTGTGAGGGGGCCTCGTTCCCCGAGGAGCTCATCGCGCAGGCCAAGGAGCTGGGGCTTGCGGCGCTCGCGCTCACGGATCGGGACGGCGTGTACGGCAGCGTGCGGTTCCACCGTGCGTCCGAGGGAATGCCGCTCCTACACGGCTCGCTCCTCACCGTGCGTGCTGGGCGTGAGCGGGTGCTCGACGGCGGGCCGGCATGGTCGGCCGTGGCGCTGGTCCAGGACCTCGCCGGCTGGGCAACCCTCTGCCGTCTCCTCTCGGCCGCTCGCGGAGAGGTGATCAAGGGGCGCGCGGAGCTGCCGCTCGAGCGGCTCCTGGAGCAGAACGAAGGCCTGATCCTCCTCGCGCGCGGGGACTGGCCTCCGGACGCGCTCGCACGCCTGCACGAGGCCGCGGGGAACCGGCTCTACCGTGCCGTGAGCCGGCGCCTGGCCCCGGGCGAGGAGGCGCGGATCGACAAGCTCGTGCGCGGACCGGTCCCGTGCGTCGCCACGAACGATGTGCTGATGCACGTTCCCGAGCGCTCCCAGCTTCAGGACGTCCTGGCCTGCATCCGGATGCAGACGACCCTCCCGCAGGCCGGTCGCCGCCTCCAGCCCAACGCCGAGCGGGTGTTGAAGGATCCCGAGCGGATGGCCCGGCTCTTCCGGCCCTGGCCCGCGCTGATCGATCGTACGATCGAGATCGTGGGGCGGTGTTCGTTCGATCTGGGGCAGCTCAAGTACCACTACCCCCGGGAGGTCGTCCCCGACGGGTACACCCCTATCGAGTGGCTCCGCGAGCTGACGGTCCGGGGTACCCGGGAGCGGTACGGCCCGCGCCCACCCGAGAGCGTGGTCCAGCAGATCGAGTACGAGCTCGGCATCATCGAGCGGCTCCAGTTCGCCTCGTACTTCTTGACGGTTCACGACCTCGTGCGCTTCGCACGGGAGCGCGGGATCCTGTGCCAGGGGCGGGGGAGCGCCGCCAATTCCGCCGTCTGCTACGTCCTCGGGGTCACCGCCGTCGATCCCGCGAACTCCAGTCTCCTCTTCGAACGTTTCATCTCCGAGGAGCGTGGCGAGCCCCCCGACATCGACATCGACTTCGAGCACGAGCGGCGGGAAGAGGTGCTCCAGTACGTCTACGAGAAGTACGGGCGCGACCGCGCGGCGATGGTGAACGAGATCATCTGCTGGCGGGGGCGGATGGCCGTGCGGGACGTCGGCCGGGCGGTCGGGCTCGGCCTCGACCAGGTGGACCGCCTGGCCAAGGCGATGGATGCCTGGGGAGGCAAGCCGCCCTCCGAGGAGCGCCTGCTCGAGGCGGGGCTCGACCCCGCGGACCCCGCCCTCGGCGTGACCCAGTCGCTGGTGGGGTCGATCCAGGGATTTCCCCGACACACCTCGATCCACGTGGGCGGCTTCGTCATCTCGGACGGGCCGCTCCTCGATCGGAGCCCCATCGAGCCCGCGACGATGGAGGGGCGCACGGTGCTCCAGTGGGACAAGAACGACGTCGACGATCTCGGGTTCGTGAAGGTCGATCTCCTCTCGCTCGGCATGCTCACGGCGATTCGGAAGTGCTTCGGCTTGATGCGTACCGCACATGGGGTCCACCACGACCTCGTGACGGTCCCGCGAGAGGATCCTGCGGTCTACGACATGCTCTGCGAGGCCGACTCCACCGGGGTCTTCCAGGTCGAGAGCCGGGCGCAGCAGGGCATGCTGCCGCGGCTCCAGCCGCGCTGCTTCTACGATCTCGTCATCGAGACGGCGATCGTGCGCCCGGGGCCCATCCAGGGTGGCATGGTGCACCCCTACCTCCGGCGCCGGATGAAGGAGGAAGAGGTCACCTATGTCGACGAGCGGCTTCGCCCCATCCTGGAGCGCACGCTCGGCGTCCCCATCTTCCAGGAGCAGGTGATGGCGATGGCTGTCGCCGTGGGTGGCTTCACGCCGGGAGAGGCCGACGCGCTGCGGCGCGCGATGGGGGCGTGGCGCCGCCGCGGGAGCCTCGGAGCGCTTGGAGAGAAGCTCATGCTGGGGATGCGGAACAACGGCCTCCCCGACGACTACGCTGCGCAGATCTTCCAGCAGATCCAGGGGTTTGCAGAGTACGGGTTCCCAGAGTCGCACGCGTCGTCCTTCGCGCACCTCGTGTACGTCTCCGCCTGGCAGCGATGCAACTTCCCCGCCGCGTTCTGCGCCGCCTTGATCAATTCGCAGCCCATGGGGTTCTACGCGCCGCGCTCCCTGGTGGCCGACGCCCAGCGCCACGGTGTGGAGGCCAGGGGTATCGACGTGACCGTGTCCGACTGGGATTGCACGCTCGAGCCCACGCCCGACGGGCCTGCCATGCGGCTCGGCATGCGGCTCGTGAAAGGCCTCGCAGAGAGCGCCGGGCACGCGGTGGAGTCGGCGCGCCGGACGGCCCCCTTCACCGACCTCGCGGACCTGGGGGTGCGCACCGGGCTCGATCGGGGTGCGCTCCTGGCGTTGGCGCGGGCGAGCGCGCTCGACACGCTGCTCCCCGAGGAACACCGGGGGGCTCGGGGAGCCGTCTGGGCGGTCGAGGGCCTCTGGGGCGGACTGTTCGCGCGCACGCCGCGCGTGGAGGAGCAGCTCGCGCTGCCCGTGGCCACGGCGAGCGACCAGGTCCAGGCCGATTACCGAGCGACAGGCCTCTCCGTCCGGAGCCACCCGGTCGGGCTCGTCCGCGCGCGGCTCGACGAGGACAAGATCCTCCCCCTGGCGCGCCTGATCGAGCTCCCGGCGGACACCGTCGTCCGCATCGCGGGCCTCGTGTCGCACCGCCAGCGCCCGGGCACGGCATCGGGCGTCGTGTTCCTGACCCTGGAGGACGAGACCGGCACGGTGAACGTCGTCGTCTGGCCAAAGCTCTTCGAGCGGCAGCGTCGGGTGATCCGGGGCGAGCCCTTGGTGTGCATCTCGGGCGTCCTCCAGCGGGAGGGAGAGGCGATCAGCGTGGTGGCACGGCACTTCGCGCCGCTGGTGACCGCCCCTCCGGTAGCCGCATCGAGCCGCGATTTCCGATGAGCACGCCCCGTCCCCTGCCTTGGCGCTTCGGCCCCGGGTTAGCAGCCTGCATGTTCGTCGTGCTGTCGTTTCTGGCCTGTTCGGGGGGAGAGGTGGCCCCCGAAACGCCCATCCCGCCCCCAGCGCCGCAGCCCGCGGAAGGGCCGCTTCCCGAGCCCCGTACCGGCGTCTCGGAAGTGGTGACGCCCCCCGAGGTGCTGCGTCCGATCGAGGTGCAGGATCGCGCGGCCCCCCCGCGGCTCGACGTCTGGTTCGATCCCGACGCCACGACGTTCGAAGCCCTGCGTACCCGGCTGGAAGGATGGGGGTTCTCCATTCTCGACGGGGACGGCGCGAGCTGGCGCGTAGGCGCCCCGCAGGGGAACGACTGGCCCGCGCGGCTCCTCCCGCTGCCCGAGATCGCGCAAGTGACCGAGGCGGTCGACCTCGTCACGCTCGAGAGCGGCGCCTTCCGGGAGGGGAGCGAGCGGTACGGGAACGTCGTTCACAGCTGGTCCTGGCGCCCCGGCGGCCCGGTCGAGGCCGTGACGGGCGGGCGTGCGCCTCCCGAGCCGGTCCTCCCCCACGCCCTCCCCGCACCCGTCGTCCGTTGTCTCGCGCCGGTGCGCACGGAGATGATGACGGGCGTGTCCGTCGGGGTGGGTTGGGAGCGCGCCCTCATGACCACTCCGACGGCATG
The DNA here is from genome assembly GCA_030684355.1 of Pseudomonadota bacterium. Classification (GTDB taxonomy): domain Bacteria; phylum Myxococcota_A; class UBA796; order UBA796; family SXON01; genus CAJBVW01. The sequence goes on along the minus strand of JAUXTN010000186.1, from coordinate 3,838 downwards.
GGTGCTCATCCTCGAGAACTTCGGCGCGTGTGACGCCTCCGGTTGGATCACCCTGCGGGGGGACTCCCCGGTGGTGTCCCTCACCGTCGGGGGGCGGCCGGTCACCGACCTTGACTCCGCCGCGGTCCACACCCTGGCCATCGGCTACCTGCGGCAGCCGCGCCCCTACGAGGACCCCTCGGCCATCGCCGCGTGGGATCTCCTGCGCACCGCCCCCACCGAGACCCTCACCGACGCCCTGAGCGCCGTGGCGCCCGGTGCCTTTCAGGCGCGGCTCTGGGAGGAGCTCGATCAGCGGGACCACGCCGCGGCCCTCGCCCTCGCCGGTCAGTCCACCTCGCCCGTCCTCGTGAGCGCCGTCACGGCCGAGTCCGAGGCCCTTCGCGCCTCGGCGGTGTCCGATCCCAGGGCCCCCGCGGACGCCGTCTACGCCGCGCTGACCGTCTGGCGGCCCGGCCCCGCGGATCCGCCCGACCTGCTCCCGCGCCTCCGCCAGAGCCCGTCCCCGCGGGTGCGCGAGCGCGCATGGGAGCTCACGCTGGACGCGACGATGCCCGCATGCATGGCGCGCCTCAAGGGGATCGAGTCCGCCGACCTCTCGACGGCTTCGGCGGTCTACCGGGAGTGTCCGCAGCAGCCGGTCCGCATGCCGGCCTTCCAGCGGGTCGCCGCCCTGGATCGGGTCGCGGCGGGCGCGATGGTCCGCGTCGTGCTCGAAGAGCCGGAGACCGTGCGCACCGGCGTCGCCGCGGTCCGCCAGGCCTCCGCGTTGGACCGCGCCGACCTGCTCGAAGCCCTCGTGCCCCGGCCCACGGTCTCGCGTGACGTGCGGCGCGTGGCCCTGGAGACCCTCGTCCGCATGGCGTCCCCCCAGGCGGCCGAGCTCATCGAGCAACACGGGGCGTACGTGGGCTACCAGGTGCCCGTCCCCCCACCCGGCCCGCCCGCGGGCCCCGTCACCGCCTCGGAAGGATGACGTGACCCCCTACTGGCTCGACGGCGCCTCGGCGCTGGCGCCCCCCTTGACCGCGGACGAGACCGCGGACGTGCTCGTGATCGGAGCGGGCCTGTGCGGCGCCTCCGCGGCGCTGTCGCTCGCACGCGCGGGCGTGGACACCGCATGGGTGGACGCCGGCGCGGTCGCCCACGGGGCCTCCGGGCGGAACGCCGGCTTCCTCCTCCAAGGCACCGCGGAACGGTACGTACGGGCGATCGCGATCCACGGCCGCGAGGGGGCCCGTCGGGTGCATGCGCTCTCCCGGGAGAACCACGTTCGCATGGCGGAGGAGGTCGAGCGGCTCGGCCTCGCGTGCGGCTACCAGCGGCGGGGCTCGCTCCAGCTTGCGGGCAGCGTCGAGGAGGAGGCTGACCTCCTCGAGTCCGCGACGCTGCTCCGGGAAGACGGCTTCCTGGCAGACGAGCGCGGTGTCGACGCCTTGGGGGAAGCCCTGGCGGGTGCCGGCTTCCGGTTCGGGGTCCACCTGCCGGAAGACGGCGAACTGCAGCCGGCAGCGTTCGTGCGGGGCGTTGCCGAGGCCGCGGTTGCGCTCGGGGTACGCCTCTACGAGCGCACCCCCGTGACGACGCTCCACGCGGACTCCCCGGGCGACGTCCGCGCCGAAACCCCGGGCGGCACGATCCGGGCCCAGATCGCGCTCGTCTGCACCAACGCCGCGGCGGGTGCCCTCCTCGGCGGCCTCGCCGGCACTATCGACCCCGTCCGGGGCCAGATGCTCGCGACCGCGCCCGCGCCGCCGCTCTTCGATTGCCCGATCTATGCCGACCACGGCTTCGACTACTGGCGCCAGGACGAGCACGGCCGGATCGCGCTGGGCGGCTGGCGGAACCTCGACCCCGAAGGGGAGGTGGGCCCGCAGGAGGCCCTCCATCCGCTGATCCAGGCGCGCATGACCGAGTTCCTCCACCGGTTCGAGGCCCTGCGCAGCGTCCCGATCACGCACCGGTGGAGCGGCACCATGGGCTTCTCGCGGGACGGCCTCCCGCTCGTCGGCGCGGTGCCCGGTGCCCCGGGCGCGCTGGTAGCCGCCGGCTTCACGGGACATGGGTTCGGGTTCGCGTGGGTCTGCGGCCACGCGCTCGCGGACATCGTGCTCCACGGGCGCAGCGACGCCGCGGATCTGTTCCCCGCCCGCCGCTTCCGCGCGTGACGCCCGTGGGCCGACGGAGCCACCCATGACGCGGGGAGCCAGCGATCCCCGCAACTTGCTCCGTGCCGGGAACCTGCTGTCGCGCCTCGCCGAGCTGTCCGGGCTCGTCCACCGCCCCGTCGACCTGGAGCCGGTCCCTGTCGTGACGAGGGGCGCGCCAGAGCCGCTCGAACCCGGGGTGCCGTTCAAGGTCCTGTGCTGGAACATCCAGTACGCGGGCACACGCCGGCAGCGGTTCTTCTACGACGGAGGCGACGCCGTCCACGTCGACCCCGCCGACCGCGACCTCGGGCTCGCCGGCATCGTCGCGGAGCTCCGAGCGGTCGACGCCGATCTCGTGCTGCTGCAAGAGATCGATCGCGACAGCGACCGCACCGGTCGGATCGACGAGCTCGCCGCCTTGCTGGAGGGCGCTCCCTACCCGTCCTACGTGAGCGCGACCTGCCATCGGAGCCGGTACGTGCCCGTCCCGAGGCACCAGCCGCTGGGCCGCGTCGACCTCCACGTGGCCCTGCTCGCGCGCACCCAGCTCCGATCGGGGCTGCGCCACCAGCTCCCCCTGCTGCGGGAGCCCCGGCTTCGGCAGGCGTTCAACCTGAAGCGGTGCCTGCTCACCGCCGAGGTGCCCGTCGCGGGCTGGGAACAGCCGCTCCACCTCGCGGTCACCCACCTGTCGGCGTTCTCGCGGGGAGACGGCACGCTCGTCCGCCAGGTCGAAGCCCTGCGGAGCTGGATGGAGGCGCGCGAACGGGCCGGCGAGCCCTTCGTCCTCGGCGGGGACCTCAACTTGCTCCCCCCGGGCGACGACCCGCGCCGGCTCGGCGCCGAGGCGGTCGAATACACGGACCATCCAAATCCGATCGAGCGGTTGATCCCACGCTTCCGGAGCGCCGTGGCGCCGGAGCGCCTGCTCGACCCCCGCAACGCCACCTACCTGCCCTGGGGCGCCGTCGCAGCCGACCGTGTGCTCGACTATCTCTTCGTGTCGGACGGGATCGACGTGATCGAGGCCGGCCCACTGTCGCGACCGTGCCCCATATCCGACCACCATCCGCTGCTGGCGACGTTGCGACTGCGCGGCCGTCCAACTCGGTAGGTCGGTCCGCCGGTACGACCGGTCTGCGCGCGCGCTTTCTCACGATGTCGGTCCGCGCCCGGGGGATCGGCTTCCCGCCGAGGTCCAGCCGAGGTAGCATAGGCGGAATCTCCTGCCCGGGAAGCGCCCATGGCCCGCTCGAAACAAGTCGCGAGAGACCGTCACCTTCCCACGGCGGTCGGGCAGGATGCGCCGGAACACGCACCCGGACAGGGCCGTCGGAACGGACCAGCAATGCCGCAAGCCGACGGTGAGCTCACCGCGGGCGGTGCGCGTCGCATGGCGGGGGCCGCCGGGAATTCCATGGTGGCCGACATCGTGGGCGGCGGAAAGCAAGGCGGCGGGCGGGGAGCGGCCAAGGGGGGGCTGCAGGTCAACGCGGATGCCTCCGTGGGCACGAACGGTGCGCAGGCGTCGCTGCAGGTGGCAGGCGGGATCCAGGTCGGCGGCTTGCAGCTCGGCGGCAACCTGCGCGCGGGCGGTGGGCAGCGCGCGCCGGGCGGTCCCGCGATGAATGGCGGCGGCCCCAACGGGCGTCCGGGTGGCGCGCCCGGCGGCGGCGGCGCCGGCGGCG
>JAUXTN010000184.1 GCA_030684355.1 Pseudomonadota bacterium | reverse complement strand
GCCGCCGGCGGGGCGGGCCGCGGCGGCGTGCGTCGTGGGCGGCAGCGACCGGCGCGACCCGGTGGACCCGGCGGCGGGCGCCGGTGTGTCCGTCGTAACCGATGCGCTGCTCGCCGGCCGAACGGCGCGACGAGCCGCTCGAGGCTTCGCCGCCGTCGGCACCTCGGCCCCCAGGCTCCCGGGGCCGGCGCCACCCCGATACCAGCGCGCACCGAGCCCCACGATCAGCGCCACGAGGGCAAGCACGATCGCGGTCCGGGAGCGCATCCGCGTAGGCTACACCCGGCACCACCCGCGCGAGGGGGCCGGAAGGCGGCCGCCGTCCTCGGCGGCCGGCTCGGCGCTTCTGGGCGCCCCGAGGCGACCGGAAGCGCCAGCCGAGCGCGCAGCGCGAGCCTGCAGGACACCGACCTCCGCGTCCGCGCGGGGGTCGCGCCCAGCTCAGCTACCTACGAACGCCCTGGTACCTGCGTCGCAGGGGGAGCAGCGTCGCTACTCCAGCTCCGGTAGGTCGGCGCGCCGGACCAGGACCTGAAGGCTCCGCGCGGCACCAGGAGTCTGCGCGAGCAAGAGTCTTCGCGAGCAGGCCTCGGTCCACGAGCTCCACCACCATGCGGTGGACCGATGGTGGCGCGAGGCCGAAGAACCGCGCGATGTCGGTCTCCGCGGGGGCCTGGCGGTTGACCTTGGTGTAGTCGTGGATGAAGGCCAGGTACTGGCCCTGGCGCTGGGTCCGACGATGAACACCACCTGGCCGCCCTCGACACCGTGGCCGCGGCCCGTCGAGCCGGGCCTCGAGGCCGCGACGCTACTCCCGAAGGTCGACGTCCGCCTTGGCGCGCCCGCGCCCCTTGTCGAGCTGCTGGGCGATGTCCTCGAGGGCGTCGCGCTCCTTGCGGCTGCTCGTCGGCACGTCGATCCACTCGTAGATCGAGCCCGTGAACTCGAGGTTCGCCGAGATGATGTCCTTCTCGACCTGCTCGTGGTTGCGCACGCGCACCAGGGCGCGGCCGCTCTTGTCGCCGACGTCGATCGTCATGCGGAAGCGCACCTTCTCGGGGATCCGCGTGCCGGAGTAGACGTTGAAGATGTAGTCAGACGCGCCCACGACCCACTCGGTCGAGATGAAGCCGCGCTCCTTGTCGATGACGTCGAGCGGGTAGAGGTCCGAGAAGACCTGGAGCGTGGCCTCCCACACGGCGTTCTGGTTCGCCTCGAAGGTGGCCTCGACCGGCCGCTCCTCGTACATCGGGAGGTTGTCCTCCGGGAAGGTGGGGGGGATGCAGCCGCCCGCGCCCAGGAGGACGGCCGGGACGGCGAGGAGCGCGGTGGCACGGAACGTCATGGCGCGCCGATCGTAGCACAGGCTCGTGTCGCCGGGCCTGCGGCCGCCCGGGATCGACCGCCCGGATAAGCGGCGCCGTGCGCATCGCCACCGTCTGCTCGGCCCACGGGTTCGGCCACGTGACCCGCCAGCTCGTCCTCGCCGACGCGCTCGCGGCGCGTGGTGCGGAGGTGACGCTCTACTCGGCGGCGCCGGCGACGCTGCTCGCCGGAGTGCGCCACGCGCTGGTCCCGTGGGTGGCGGACGTCGGGATCGCGCAGCGCGACAGCCTCACGGAGGACCTGCCCGGCACGCTCCTGCGGCTGGAGACCGTCGCGAGTGACGCCGCGATCGACGCCCTCGCCGGGGCGCTCGCGGGGTACGACCGCGTCATCGTCGACATCGCGCCGCCCGCGCTCGAGGCCGCGCGCCGGGCCGGGGTGCCGGCGTTCGCGGTCGGGAACTTCGACTGGGCGTGGATCTACCGCCACTACCCGGCGCTCTCGACCTGGGCGGAACGGTTCGCCGCGTGGCAGGCACCCCACCCGGCGCTGAGCCTGGCCCCGGGCCCCGGCTTGTCCGGGTTCACGCGGGTGGAGCCCTTCGGGGTGGTCGGCCGGCGCGCGGCGGACACCGGCGGCAGTCCGGTCGGCCGGCGCGCGGCGGACACCGGCGACGGTCCGGTCAGGCGCTCAAGTGGCCCGGTCGATCGCCCGACAGTGGACCTCGGCCCGGACGGAACCCACCCTCGGCGCGCGCGCACCGTCCTCGTCTGCTTCGGCGGCTTCGGGCTCGAAGGGATCGACCGGTGGCTGCCGCGCATCGACGGCGTGACGTGGGTGCTCGCGCCGCCGATGGCGCGCGTGGACCGCCCCGATGTCCGGTGGGTGGCGGACGTGCCCTTCCCGGCGCTCGTCGCCGGCGCCGACGCCCTGCTCACGAAGCCGGGCTACGGCATCTACGCGGAGGCCGCGCTGGCGGGAACACCGCTGGTGTGGGTCGATCGCGGGGTGTTCCCCGAGGCCCCCTGGTTGGAGGCCGCGATGTGGGCGCGCGGCGACGTGAAGGTCGAGGGCGTCGACGTAGCCGCGGCCGTCGACCGCCGGCTCGCCACGCCCCGCCCGGCGCCAGTCGCCAGCGATGCCGCCGAGCGGCTCGCCGAGCGGATCCTACGGTAGGACCCGGCTACGCCGTCGCCTCCGCGATCCGCGGCGCGCGCTGCCCCTCCACGAACCCGGCGAGCGCGTGCACCTCCACCGGCGAGCCCTCGGCGACGCTGATCCCGACCGGCGCGGTGCCCGCGAGGACGCTCCAGTGCTCCCCGAACAGGACGGCCGGATCGAGCTCCAGCCGCGGGCGTACGTCGGTCCACACGCGCCACGGCGGGTGATCGACCCGCAGGGAGAGCGGAAGGCCGGACCAGTGCTTCCCGAACATCCACGGGCGGTTGAACAGGAACTGCTCGAATCCACCTTCGGCCGGGAGGGCCGGCTCGCCCACCGCCGTCCAGGCGACGCGGTGGGTGCGGTCGCCGTAGCGGACCTCGTGCTCCTCGCCCGCGCGGCGGTACGGCACGGCCAGGATGGGCTCGTTCGCCGCGAGCCGGCTCACGCCCGCCACCATCGGCCGCGGTACGAACTTCCGCACGGTGCGCACCCCGCGCCGCCGCCCGTCGCGCACGTAGAGCTGGAGCGCCATCTCGGGCACGCGCGTGCGTCCCGGCACCCGCACGCCGAACAGGCGCGAATCGACGAGATCTAAAGCGACGAGGCCGGCAATTGCCCGACCCTCCCAGCGGTCGGGCTCCATGTCCGGGAGCAGGAAGGGGCGGTACAGGTCCTCGGGCACCGCCCAGGCTTGCACGAAGATGTTGGACCAACGGCCGGAGAGGAAAGGCGTCATGCTCCCAGCGTAGGCACGGACACGCCCGCGGGGGACCGCGGCGGCCAGCCGCGCGACAGGCCAGGGGTCCCGAAATAGAGTGATGCCCTCCCTGGAGTTTGAGTGAACATCAGCGTCGTGGGCACCGGCTACGTCGGCCTCGTGGTGGGCGTTTGCATGGCCGACCTGGGCCACAACGTCACCTGCGTAGATAACGACGAAGGCAAGGTCGCCGCGTTGAACGCCGGTCGCGTACCCATCTACGAGCCTGGCCTGGAGCAGCTCCTCGAGCGAAACGCGCGCGAAGGCCGGCTCACGTTCACGCAGGATCTCGCGGCCGCGCTCACCCACAGCCGCATCGTCTTCGTCGCGGTCGGCACGCCCTCCGCGGCGGACGGCAGCGCCGATCTCTCGGGCATCTTCAACGTCGCCCGCCAGGTGGCCAAGAACGCCGCGGGGGACGTCACCCTCATCATCAAGAGCACCGTGCCCGTCGGCACGGCGGACAAGCTCCGCGAGGTGCTCTCCACGGTGATGAACCACCGGTACGACGTGGTGTCGAACCCCGAGTTCCTGAAGGAAGGCGCCGCCATCGACGACTTCCTCCGCCCCGACCGCATCGTGATCGGCGTCGGCTCGGCCGAGGCCCGCAAGGTGATGGAGGACCTCTACGCGCCCCTCGTCCGCACCGGGAAGCCCGTCCTGTTCATGGACAACCGCTCCGCCGAGCTCTGCAAGTACGCGGCGAACGCCTTCCTCGCGACGCGCATCAGCTTCATCAACGAGATCGCGGCCTTGTGCAACAAGGTCGGCGCCGACGTCGACATGGTGCGCCTCGGCGCGGGGAGCGACTCCCGCATCGGCGGCCGCTTCTTCTTCCCCGGCGCCGGCTACGGCGGCTCGTGCTTCCCGAAGGACGTGCGCGCCCTGGTGGAGACCGCGAAGGAGAACGGCATCGAGATGAAGGTCGTCACCGCGGTCGAGTCGGTGAACGAGCGCCAGAAGCACCTGCTCGCCGACATGGTGATCGAGCGATTCGGCAAGGATCTCTCGGGGTTGAAGTTCTGCCTCTGGGGCCTCGCCTTCAAGCCCGAGACCGACGACATGCGCGAGGCTCCCGCGCTCACCATCATCGAGCGCATCCTCGCCGCCGGCGGCGAGGTGGTCGCGTACGACCCCGAGGCGATGACCGAGGCCAAACGCGTCATCAAGCACGAGATCACCTACGCGACCGGCGCGATGGACGCCGCCACCGGCGCGGACGCCGTGCTCATCGTCACCGAGTGGAACGAGTTCCGCAGCCCCAACCTGGAGAAGATGAAGGGGCTCGTCAGGCGCCCCATCGTGTTCGACGGGCGGAACGTGCTCTCCCCGACGGAGGCCCGGCGCCTCGGGTTCGAGTACCGCTCGATCGGTCGGCCGTAGGGTTTCTTGGGGCGGGGCCCGCCCCGCAACGCCCGAAGGCACGTAATCCCAGGCGATTACTCCGCGGGAGACACCGGCGGGAACACGAGCGAGGCGCCGTTTACACCCGACTCCCACTCCACCACCACCGTCTCGAGGTGGCCGTCCAGGACGATGATCTCGAGGCGGGCCTCCCGGGCGTCGTCGCGCGGCGGGGGGGTGAGCGTCGCGTCGTCGATCGGCACGGCGAGCGCAAAGAAGACACTTCCCACGCTGTCGAACTCGTCGTCCGAGCGGCCGGCCGTGGTCGTGCCGGCCACGGCCACGGCGCCCTCGTCGGCGGTGAGCGTCACGTCGATGGGGGCCTCGACGTTGTCGAAGCACATGTGGAAGACGTCGCCCGGAGGGAGGACGTACAGGGCGCCGTTTCCGCCCTGGCTCGTCAAGGTGGTGTCGTTGAAGAGCGCCGGGTCCTCGCCGCGGGTGATCGTCAGCTCCGCGGCCACGATCTCCCCATCCGACCGCCTCATCGGCACCGCGCGGGTCCCGACGAGGCTCGCGTAGAGCTCCCCCATGGTGAAGCCGAGCTCGGCGAGGGGAGCGTCGTCGCCGACCTCGGTGGTGACGATCTCGCAGTTGCTCGAGGGCACGCAGCCCAACATCACGAGGAGCAGCATCAGTTGGAGCCCATGAACCAGAGGACGGTCTCGCGTGTGCCGTCCTCGGTCACGACGATCGCCTCGAGCTCGGCGATCTCGCCGTCGAGGTAGGTGACGAAGACGTTCCCGCCCACCGCCGGGCCGTGGAGCCCCTCGGGGAGGGTGTCGGCGCCGGCGTCCACGGGGTAGGTCAGGTCGAAGGTCTCGAACTCGAAGGCGAGGGGATCGTTCGAGAACGTCGCGGAGCCGGAGGCGGCCACGCCGTCCCCCGTCATCGTGACGGTGATCGGCACGTCCACCACGTCGATGCAGATGGGGTCCCCGCCGACCCACGTGTTGGAGGTGTTCCGGCCGCCCTCGCGCACGACCTCCTCGATGACGCTGGCGTCCTCGACGGTGGCGGTGCCGTCCCCGCGGACGAACGACACATCGATCGCGACGACGTTGCCGAAGAGATCGATGGCCTCGACCGTCTGCGGGTCGATGCGCGCGAGCGCCTCGGTGACGGTGAAGCCGAGGTCCAGGCGCTCGTCGTCCGTGACGTCGCGGGCCACCGTCTCGCAGTGGGTCTCCGTGTAGGTGTAGCAGCCGACGAGCAGGACGAGGGCGATCATCGGGCGGGCTCGTCGGGCGGATGCACGACGACGGTGTCGCCGTTTCGGTTCCCGCCGCGCCACGCGATGGAGAACCCGTCGAGGTCGGGGCCGAGGAAGCTGATCTGGACCTGGACCCCGGTGGCGCTGTCGGGCGGGTTTGGGAGGGTCGCGTCGGCGAGGTCCACCGTGTCGTCGATGCGGACGTTGGCGCCGGCGCCGATGTCGCCGAACGCGAAGCCGCCGCTCGCGGTGGCCTCGCGGTCGAGCGCCACCTTGCCGTCGTCCGTCGTGAGGCTGTATTCGACGGGCACCTCGACGGAGTCCTCGCACATGAGGTCGAGGGCCATCATGTTGTCGCCCCACCCGATGCGGGCGGTCCGCTCGATGGTCTCCGTGGCGTCGCTGAAGCTCGCGGCGCCCTCGCCCCGCTCGACGGCCAGCTCGGCGGCGATGGGGGCGGAGTTCATGTCGCTGGCGGGCACCGTGCGGGCGCCGATCACGTCCGCGACGAGGTCCGCGACGGTGAAGGGGAGGTCCCCCAGGTCGTCGTCGTCGGCCACCTCGCGCTCCACCGTCTCGCAGTGGGGGGAGGACGAGGAGCCGAAGCACCCGAGGAGGGCGAGCAGGGGCAGGGCAAGCATGAGCTTAGATAGCCGCCGTTCCGCCCTGCGATCAACCTTTCGCTCGCGCCGCACGATCCCGCGACGAACGTCCGCCGGGCGGGATCACCCGGGGCCTCCCGAGCCACGCCGCGCCGCGATGGGGTTAGAGGGGCGGCCGATAACGGACCCTCATGTCGCACCCGCTCGACCGCATCCGCAACTTCGCCATCATCGCCCACATCGACCATGGCAAGAGCACGCTCGCCGACCGCCTGCTCCAGGTGACCGGCACGGTGCAGGCGCGCGAGATGCGCGCTCAGTACATGGACAAGATGGACATCGAGCGCGAGCGCGGCATCACCATCAAGGCGCAGACCGCCGCGATGAAGTGGACCGCGAAGGACGGCCAGGAGTACGTGCTCGACCTCATCGACACTCCGGGCCACGTCGACTTCGGGTACGAGGTGAGCCGCGCGCTCGCCGCGTGCGAAGGCGTGCTGCTCGTCATCGACGCGGTGCAGGGCATCGAGGCGCAGACCCTCGCGAACGTCTACCTCGCCATCGAGAACGACCTGGAGATCATCCCCGTCGTCAACAAGATCGACCTCCCCGGCGCCGACCCGGAGCGCGTGCTCCAGCAGCTCGAGGACAACGTCGGCGTCGACATCACGAACGCCCAGTTCGTCTCCGCGAAGACCGGCGAGGGCATCCCCGACCTGCTCGAGGCGATCTGCAAGGCGATCCCGGCGCCCAAGGGCGACCGCGAGGCCCCGCTCCAGGCGCTCATCTTCGACTCGTGGTTCGACCCCTACGTCGGCGTCATCATCCTCGTGCGGGTGAAGCAGGGCACGCTCCGGAAGGGCGAGAAGATCAAGTTCATGGCGACGCTCACCCCCTACGAGGTGCTGAAGGTCGGCGTGTTCTCCCCCGAGGCCGTCGAGCGCCCCGAGCTCGCCGCGGGCGAGGTGGGGTACATCATCGCGAACGTGAAGACGTTGTCCGACGCGAAGGTGGGCGACACCGTCACGCACTTCCTCCGGCCTGCGGCCGAGCCGCTCCCCGGCTTCAAGGACGTGAAACCGATGGTGTTCTCGGGCATCTTCCCGACGGACTCCGCCGCCTACGATGACCTGCGCCAGTCCCTCGAGAAGCTTCGCCTCAACGACGTCTCGTTCAACTACGAGCCGGAGACCTCCGACGCCCTCGGCTTCGGCTTCCGCTGCGGCTTCCTCGGCCTCCTCCACATGGAGGTCATCCACGACCGGCTGGAGCGCGAGTACAACCTCGACCTCATCACCACCGCCCCGTCCGTCGTGTACGAAGTGCGCTTGCGCTCCGGCGAGCGCCTGCAGATCCACAGCCCCTCGAAGCTCCCGCCGCTCGGCCAGGTCGAGGCCATCGAGGAGCCGATCGCGCGGCTCACCGTCCACGTGCCCGAGGCCTACGTCGGGAACGTGCTGAAGCTCTGCGAAGACCGCCGCGGCCGGCAGCAGAAGTTCGAGTACGCGGGCCCCGGGCGCGTCATCCTCACCTACGAGATCCCCTACGCGGAGGTCGTGTTCGACTTCTTCGACCGGCTGAAGTCGATCTCGCGCGGCTACGCGTCGATGGACTACGAGATCGTGCGGTGGGAAGAGGCGGACCTCGTGAAGCTCGACATCCTGCTCAACGGCGAGGCCGTCGACGCGTTGTCGAACATGTGCCACCGCTCGGTGAGCCACCACAAGGGTGCCGCGCTCGCCACGAAGCTGAAGGACTTCATCCCGCGCCAGATGTTCGACGTGGCGATCCAGGCCGCCATCGGCGTGAAGGTCGTGGCGCGCACGACGGTCAAGGCGATGCGCAAGGACGTGACCGCCAAGTGCTACGGCGGCGACATCTCCCGCAAGCGCAAGCTCCTCGACAAGCAGAAGGAGGGCAAGAAGCGGATGAAGTCCGTCGGGAGCGTCGAGGTGCCTCAAGAGGCGTTCCTCGCGGTCCTCCGGCTCGACGAGTAGCCCTCCGACCCGCGTCGGACGCCCATCCTGAGGCCGCTCCTGAGGCCGCCGTCGCCGCCGCTCTCCGCCGCGACGACATCGCTTGACCGTACCCCCCGCGACCCTAGCTCCTCTGTAAGGAAGGAGGGGTCCGATGCGGGGCTTTAGCGCAGGGATCGCCGCGATCTGGCTCGTCGGCTGCACGGGTGAGGTCGACATCTACCTGGTCGACGAGTCGGTGGAGATCCCCGGGGGCGAGCTGGAGATCCGGGATTTCGACCTGCCGTTCGCGGCGGTCGAGGCCCGGATGGACGGCGAGTGGGTGATGCTCGCACGGGGGCCGGACCCCTACAACCTCCTCGACTTCTCGGGCGAGCCCACGGACGTCGACCTCGTGGCGCTGCGCGAGGCCCCCGTCCGCATCGCGCACGACGAGGTGGCGGTCGGGCCGATCACCGCGCTGCGCCTCACCCTCGTGCCGGGCGAGGTCCTCTCGGTCACGACGATGGACGGCGTGAAGCACCCGCTCGCCGTGCCCCAGGGGGCCGAGGGGGGGTGGACGGTGGCGGCGCCGATGGAGATCGCGGGCGAGGCCGCCGCCGAGCGCACGCTCGACCTGCGTGTCCGCGACGCGCTGACCGTGAACGAAGCGGGGAGCTGGCTGTTCACGCCGACCTTGACCCTCGTGGAAGGCTGAGTCACGACGGCGGGGGCGACGGCGGCGCGGTCGGGGGCATCTCCGCCACGGGGAGGTCGATCGTGGGGGGCGAGCCGGTGTCGCTCACCTCGATGCCGGCGTAGGCCGCGACGGTCGGCCAGGTCTCCAGGAGCGCGATGAAGACGGCGGCGAGGATGGGCCCGACGAAGGCGCCGAAGATGCCGAAGACGGCGATGCCGCCGAAGATCGCGACGAGGCTCACCATCGGGTGCATCTGCTGCCGCCCGCGCAGCACCGCGGGGCGGATGACGTTGTCGATCACGCCGGCGCCCAGGCCCACGAGCAGGAGGAACAGCGTGTCCCAGGGGCCGCGGGCGAACCAGAGGTAGAGCATGCCGGTGGCGTAGACGGGGGCGACCCCGAGGAGCGGCACCCACGCGAAGATGAACGCGAGCCCCGCGGCCACGAACGCCGCCGGCACGCCGAGCGCGAGGAAGCCCACCAGGGTGACGGCGGCCTGCGCGCTGGCGGCCGCCATCGACGCGAGGACCACGGCGCCGGCGCTCTCGCGGAAGGAGAGGAAGAGGACGTCCACGATCTGCGGCGGCAGCGGTACCTTGCCGGAGAGCCACAGGAGGAGGCGGCGACCGTCCACCAGGAAGAAGAAGCACCCGAGCAGCGCGAGGCCCGCGTGCAGGAGCAGCGCGGGCACCTGGGAGAGCGCCGCGAGGACGAGGTTCGTCACGGTCGCGGCCGCGCTCGCGATGGTGTCGCGGAGCTGGGCCTCGGTCGCCGCGGGGTCCGCGAGCAGGCGCCGGGCGGGCGGCCAGGCATGGAGCCGGGCCAGCAGGGCGTCGATGTCGAAGACCCCGGCCTGGGAGAGGCTCGAGGGGAGCGCCGCGGCCTCTTGCAGGGCGGCCCAGGTGAAGAGGCCGGTCGGCGTCACGACGAGGAGGAAGATCCCGAGGGAGACGACGCCCCCGGCGACGTACGGCCGCATCCCGCGGCGGCGCAAGCGCCGGTAGATGGGATCGGTGATGACCGCGACGATGCCGGCGAGCAGCAGGGTCAGCGCGTAGGGGCGCACCATGAGGAACACGGGGGTCGCGACCGCGACGAGGAGCAGCAGGAACGCGACCAGCGTGGTGCGACGCTCGCCCCCTCTCTCGGATGAGGCCGACATGCCAGCAAGCTAGCCATGCGGGCGCCGGGTCAGGTCTTTTGACGTAGTTCCTTGCGGGCGGCCGTCGCATGACGTGGACACGCCGTCGCGTGCCGCGCGGTCGCGCCCCCCCCGGGATGGCGCGGGCGCGCGACTCGTTGTACCGTGCGCGAATGCGCCTCCTCCCGCTCCTCCTCCTCGCCGCCTGCACTGGTCCCAAGGACCCCGAAGACACCGCCGAGCCCGCCGAGACGGCGGCGCCCGACACCGCGGACACCGCGCAGGAGACGGCGGAGACGGACGAGACCGCGGAGACCGCCGAGACCGCGGAGACCGCCGAGACCGCCGACCCCGTGATCGACAACGACGGCGACGGCGTCTCTCCCGACGACGGCGACTGCAACGACGCGGACCCGCTCGTCTACACGGGCGCGGTAGACGTCGTGTGCGACGGCATCGACGCGAACTGCGACGGCGTCGGCCTCGACGACGCCTTCGTCGTCAACGAGGAGCGCTACCCCGACCTCGTGACGGCGCTCTCCGTCGTGGCGGACGGCGACACCATCGACGTGTGCCCCGGCATCTGGGTGCAGAACGTCGTCATCGAGACCCCGATGGCGCTCACGTTGCGCGGCTGGTCCGCGGACAACACCGACACCGAGCTCGACGGCGGGAGCCTCGGCCCGGTGATCGTGGTCGGGCCGGGGGTCGACCTGACCATCGAGGACATCGGCATCATCAACGGTGTCGCGACGTGGCGGAACGACGACGTCGAGCAGAGCGGCGGCGGCATCTGGGCGGACGACGCCTTCCTCACGCTCCGGCGCGCGCGCTTCACGAACAACACCGCGCAGGACGTGGGCGGCGGGGTCGCCGTCCGGGTCGGGGACAGCTCGACGAGCGGGCTCCTGGTCGAAGACAGCGAGTTCACCGACAACCGCGCCTCCAGCGACGGCGGCGCCATCGCGGTCATCGGCGCGGGCGACGCCGACGTGACCATCTCGACCTCGACGTTCACGGCCAACCAGGCCCCCACGAACGGCGGCGCGTTGAGCTTCGAGGGCGCGCCGCTCTCCGTCACGGTGAGCGACAGCGACTTCGCGACCAACGCCACCAGCGGCCGCCGCGGCATGGGCGGCGCCATCGCGGCCACCGGCGACGAGGTGCGGCTCACCCTCACGGACGGGACGCTCTCCGGCAACACGAGCGGCGCGGACGGCGCGGCGGTCGGCATGACGGCGGACCGCTCCATCCTCTACATGGACTCGAACACCTTCTCCGCGAACATCGCGGTGACGGGCGGCGGCGGCCTCATCGTCGACTCCAGCGCGATGGAGGTCGAGCTCAACTCCAGCACCTTCGACGGGAACCAGGGCAGCACGCAGGGCGGCGCGGTCGAGCTCTCCGGCGGCGGCACCGCGAGCTTCAACTCCATCGTCTCCACCGACAACTCGGGCGGGAACGCGGGCGGCGCCTACTACCTCGACGAGGGGGACGGCCTCTCCCTCGTGCTGACGCTCAACGGCGGCATGGTGAACACCAACCGCGCCGGGATCGGCGGCGGCGGCGGGATCTACGCCACGGGCGCCCGCGTGGAGAGCAACGCGGCCGACTTCGGCGCCGACGTGAGCACGAACTCCCCCGAGGACGTCTACATGTGCAGCCAGGACTTCACGTCCGCCGCGACCTTCGTGTTCGACGAGTCGACCGGCTCGTTCTGCCAGTAGCGGCGGGGCCCTGGTAGCGGCGGGGCCCTGAGCGCCCCCGGGCCGGGCCTTCACCGCGCCGTCAGCCCCACGTAGATCTCGCGTGGGAGCGGGCGGCGCGGCCGGTCGTCCAAGGCCTCGACGAGGAGGCGGGCGTCGGCCCCGGCGCACGCCCAGCCGGGGAGGGGGACCGTCGTCGTGTCGTGCACGACCACGGTCATCTCGGGGGCGTCGCAGCTCCACCGCACGTGGACGAGCTGCCCCTCGTCGCTCACCGGCTGGACGGCGACCGTCAGCGCCAGGCCGGCGGCCTCGGCGCGAGGGAGGGGGCGGCTCACCTGGCGCGTCGCCGAGGGGAGGTCCGCGAAGGTGTCGAGCTCGAACGGCGCGAAGAGCGACGCCGGGAGCGCGGCGAGCGTGGGGTCGGTCGGGAAGCGGCGCGTCGCGGTGGCGGCGATGCGCGCGGCGGCCACGAGGCGGCCCTGGCGGGCCTCCGAGAGGGCGTGGTGCCAGGCCACCGGGCCCTGGGAGGGGTAGCGCGCGTACAGCGCGGCCCAGCGCGCGGCGACCTGCTCGTCGGTCGGCCGGGCAGGGTCGAGGCGGTATCGGAGCGCGGTGCCCTGGGGGTAGGTGGCGCGCTCCGGCACGGGCAGCTCCATCCACGGCACGTCGCGGGCCCACTGGTCGTTCCCGTACCGCATGCGCCGCACGAGCGAGGGCGGGGCCAGGGCAAAGCGGCGGCGGAGACGCGCCTCGACGGCCTCGTCGCCGAGCCACGCGAGCGCGATCTCGCGGTCGGTGAGGCCCACGAGGTCGACGATGTCGACGCCCGCGATGTTGCCGGTCATGCCGACGTCTTCGAGCAGCACGCTCCCGTTCCAGGGCGCGCTCTCCACGATCCAGACGACGTCCTCGAGCTGGGTCGTGTCGAGCGCCGCGCCGAACCACCGCGCGGGGGAGACGAGGCTCCGTGCGTCCCGGGGTTCGAGCCCCCCGTGGGTGACGCCGGGGGGCTCGAGGAGGCCGGCGAGGCCGATGACGGCGAGCAGCGCGAGGATGGGGCGGCGGCCGAGGGGCCGGGGCGTGGCGTCGGTCGTCCACGCCACGACGGTGGCGCACACGCCGGGCACGAGGTGGCGGGCGTGGCCCATCCAGTCGGGCTCCGCGCGCAGCTCCAGGGCGCACTGGACGAGCAGCGGGAGGAGCGCGAGCGGGCGCGCCGGAAACGCGACGAGGCAGACGGCGCCGAGGCCGGCGAGGGTGACGAGCTCCAAGCCCCACTGGCCCCACTGGTCACCGAGCGGGTCGTTCCCGGCCATCTTCACGAGGTAGGGCGTCGGGAGGAGGTGCCCGAAGTAGGCGACGCGCAGCGCGTGCCAGCCGGCGAGTGCCAGCGCATACACGACGACGGCGCGCCGGGCCCGGGCGTCGCCGCGCACGCCGAGGATCGCGGCCCCGAGCGCGAAGTGGAGGTTCCCCTCGGGGTGGGCGGTGGCGGCGAGCCAGAGGGCGCCGAGGCCGGCGACGGGCCCCACCGCGAGGCGCCCGCGATCCGACCCGCCGTGCAGCACCCCGACCCACCCGACGGTGAGGAGCAGCGCGGACAGCGTCGTCTCCATGCCCGCGAAGGTCCACCAGGCGAGGGGCTCCCAGGTGACCAGCGCGGCGAGGACGAGGACGCCCGCGGCGTGGCGGGGCACGCGGAGGGCCGCGAAGGCGACGAGGGCCAGGCCCGCGAGCGCGCCGAGCACCTTGACGAAGAGGTTGGCGTCTCCGCCGCCGATCGCGATCCAGCCGGCCGCCAGCGCGAGCTGGAGGAAGCTGGAGCAGGCCTCGACGACGCTCCCGGTGCCCCAGCGCGGGAGGCCGTGCGCCGCCCACTCGTGCGCGAAGGCGAGGGTGATGAGCTGGTCGTCGAGCTGCTGGGGCCACGCGGGCGCGCCCAGCCACACGAGGGTCACCACCGCCACGACGGGGAGCAGCGCCCAGCGGCTCACGCGGCGGCGCCGTGAGCGGCCGGCCACTCGGATGCGGGGCGTGGGAGCTCGTCGGAGGGAACGCGCACGGGCGGGCCCGTAACGGCGTCGGTCGCGACGGGCACGGGCATGGCCGGATAGGCTCTGACCTTTCCCGCCGCGGAGCCCGACATGCCGATCCTCCTGCTCTCCCGCCCACGCCCCCTCACGCCCGCCGAGATCCGGCTCCTGCCGAAGGGGTGCGTCGCGACGGACGGGTCCGCCGGGGTCGTCGCGCGCGCCGAGGTCGACCTCCCGCTCGCCGGCCTGCTCGGCTTCGCGGTGGCGATGGGCCGCGCGGTGCCCGACGCGTTCTTCGGCGTGCAGGAGACGCCCCCGCCCGCGAACACCGGCGCCCCGGCCCCGGAGGGCACGATCGTTGGGAGCGCGGCCACCGGGGGCGCGGCGGTGCCCGTCCCGGCCGCTCCGCCCGCCGCCCTGGCCCCGACGGACGATGTGATCACCGAGACCGACGGCTGGAAGCTCGTCGACGCCGGGCAGATCCCGCAGGCGGAGCGCGTGTTCGGCGCCGGGAACCCGCTCGACGCCGCCGGGCGCGACCGCTGCCGCCGCCTCCACAACAGCGGCGACCCCGAGGAGGTCGCCCTCGGCTGCCGCATCGCGCGGCTGACGAACTGGAAGTCGATCGTCGTGAACCTGCGCCCGCTCCTGAAGCACGCGCACCCCTCCGTCCGCCGCGATGCCGCCGAGGCCATCGGGGCGCTCGCCGGGCCGTCCATGGCCGCGACGGTGCGGCCGCTGCTGACCGATCCGGACGCCGAGGTGAAGGCGGCGGCGACGGCGGCGTTGGCGCGACTCGGGGGGTGAGGCCCGACTCAATACCGATAGCCAGGCCGTGCACGAGCCGGCCTGGCTAGCCGAACGTCATCCCTTCCCGACGATTCCCATGAGTTCTACCTCGAACACCAGCGTCGCGCCGCCGGGGATCATCCCGCCCGCGCCCCGCTCGCCGTACCCGAGGCCCGGCGGGACCTGGAGCCGGCGCTTCTCGCCGACCTTCATCGTCGCCACGCCCTCGTCCCACCCCTTGATGACCTGCCCGCCGCCGACCTTGAACTGGAGCGGCGTGCCGCGGTCGAAGCTGGAGTCGAACTTCGTGCCGTCCGCGAGCCAGCCGGTGTAGTGCACCGCCACGGTGTCGCCTTGCGACGGGGTCGCGCCCGTGCCCTCGCGCAGGACCCAGTACTTCAGGCCGCTGGGCATCGAGACCATCGGGATCCCGTCGATGGGCGCCTGCGCGGCGGTCTGCGCCACCTGCATCGGCGCGGGGCCGTAGGCCGCGGACGACGACACGGGCGTGGTTCCCGGGCCACCGATGGTCGTGGGCTTGGGGGTGCAGGCGAGCAGGAGGATGGGCAGGAGCGCCAGGATTCGCATCCGGCCGCGTTATCCGCGGCGAGGGGGGTGGGCCACGGGGGCGCCGATGGATCCGAGGTAGCATCTGGAATGCTGTTGCTCGTCGTTGTGCTTTCGGCCTGCGTAGGGGAGAAGTCCGGGGACACCGCGGGGGTGGACTCCGCCGACACCGGGTCGGGGATGGATGCTTGGGAGCCCGTGCTGCCGGTTTGCGACCTCGTGGCTCCGTTTGTGGTGACGGATGGCGCGATTCCGGCGTTCTGGAGGCTCTACGGGCCGGACTTCATTCACCTGGCAAGCCTCCGGACCTACCTCGACCACTACGTCGAGGACCGTGGCTGCCCCACGCGCACCGAGGACACCGAGGGGAACGTCGTCTACGAGGGAAGCTGCACAAGCGACGACTACGTCTACGAGGGGCGCTGGACCTCCTCGGCCGCGGTCGGCGCCGATGGGGTGCGCTACGAAGCCGAGGCCGCGGAGGGGGTCGACTTCGCCGATGCCTACTTCATCGACCTGGAGGTCACTGCGGACGGGTTCGTGCGCTACCAGGACGAGGGTGTCGGTACACCGTCTTCCCTCGAGCGGGATCTCGCCCTCGAGTTGCATGGGTACGACGAGGGCATCGACGGCACCTGGTACGTCCGTTCGATCGAGGAGCGGACGGCCGGGCAGGATTACATCGTCAGTGAGCTGTACGTCGACGCCTTGCCCGACGAGGGGCTGACCGGCGACTACTGCATCACCCGCGACACCCGCCCCATCCCCGAATGCGACCTCGAGCCCTGGGGCGGCTGGGTGCTCCAAGGCTCCGCCACCGCGGTGATCACCTTCGACCCCGAGGTGGCCTGCGACGGCTGCGCCAACGTCACCATCGACGGCGAGGACGCGGGCGAGCTGTGCGGCTCCGACTACGGCGCCACCTACATCCCGGACTGAAGCGCCACGCCGCGCCAGGGATCCGGCGGGCGCCGCCGCGGGCGGCGGCGGTTCGTCGCGGCCGGGCGCGAGCCCGGCGAGCGACAACCGAGCGCGGAGCGCGAGACCAGAGGAGCCCGGCCCCAGCGTCCGCGCTGGGGGGCGCCCCGCTTCAGAACGGCGCCACGACGCGCCCCGGAGCCCCCTCCGCGCCGTCGGCCGTGTGGCAGCTCGCGCAGTCGCCGGTGGTCGGGGCCGTCGACATCGTGCTCACGCCCGCGTCCGACTCGAGCTCGACGGTGTAGGGCATCGCGATGGCGTCGTTCAGGTAGAAGTTCCCGGCCGCGTTCGACGTGGCCTCGTGGACCGCGCCGTCCGCGTCCGTGAGGCGCACGGTGACGCCCTCGACCCCGTCGCAGTCGTCGACATCGCCGTAGTCGCCCATGACGGTGCCCGCGACGGTGAAGGTCGGCCCCTCGCCGCGATCGTGGCACGCGATGCAGCTCTGGCCGGGGTTCATCAGCGGCGACTCCTCGTCGCCACCCGTCCAGTAGGAGCCGGACGAGCAAGCGCCGGTGTCGGTGCCGTCCGTGGGCCCCGCGCAGCCGGTGGCCGCGAGGAGAAGGAGGGAGAGGAGGGGAAGGGAGCGCAGGAAGGGCATGCGGGCGTACTCCGAGCACAGGGTGCGCCGTTCCACCCGTGCGGTCCATCCGTCTCCCGTGCAATCTACGGGCAGTCCGGCGGATGTCGGATGGGCCCGGGGGGCGGGGTGACGATGTTTCCCCAAGGGAGCCTCCATGAACGCCGCGCACCTCCACCTCGTCGTGAACCACGCCCCGGTCCTGGCTTTTCTGTTCGCGCTGCCGCTCCTCGCGTACGCCGCGGTCCGTCGCGACGACGGCACCTGGCGCTCCGCCGTGTTCCTCCTGGTCCTGGGAGGGGCCGGCGCCCTGGTCGCGTGGAGGAGCGGGGAGCCTGCCGAGGAGTTCCTGGAGGACCGGTTGCAGATCTCGGAGGCGCGGGTGGAGGAGCACGAGGAGCGTGCCGAGATCGCCACGGTCATCGCGGTGGCGGGCGCGGTGCTCGCGCCGCTCGCCTACTGGCGGCGCCGCCGGCACGAGCGGCTAGCGATCGGGGCCACCCTCGCCGTGGCGCTGGCGGGCGCGGGCGCGATGGTATGGACCGCGAACGCCGGGGGCGCGATCCGTCACCCGGAGGAGCTCGACATCGGGTCGCCCCGCCGCGGCGAGGAGGGCGCCACCAGGCTCGAGGGGAGCGACGGCGCGGGGAGCGAGAGGGCGTCCAGGAAGTAGGAGGCGAGCTCCGCGCGGCCCTCGACGCCCGCCTTGGCGTACACGGTCGCGGCCTGCTGGCGCACGGTCCGCTCGCTGGTGCCGCGGGCGGACGCGATGTCCTTCATGCTCATGCCCTTCAAGAGCAGCAAGGCCACGTCGCGCTCCGACGCCGTGAGCTGCCAGTGGTCGAACTCGGTGTCGACCGCCTCCGCGAAGGCGCGGACGGCCGCGCGCGCCTGCGCCTCCCAGCGGGCAGCGCTCGCCCTCCAAGCCGCCTCGTCCCCGCGCAGCCGGCCGACCTCCGCTTCGAGGCGGGCCCGGTCCGCGCGCACGCGGCGGGTCACGGCGCCGAGCCCGAACAGCGCGACCGCGACCACGAGGGCCTCGCCCGCCACGTGGAAGAGCTCGGCGCCTTCGCTCAGGTCGAGGGCGGCGTCACCCGCGACGAGGAGCACCACGAGGGCGAACGCGCCGCGGACGAGCCGAAGGGAGGGGGTCGCGGGGTCGGATGCCATGCGCGCGCTCCAGGGGGCGGACCCCTACCATGGTGGCCGGCCGGGAGCGGTCCGCCCGGCCCTCGGCGCGCCGTAGTGACGGCGGCTAGACCAGGCTGATCCGGTCCATCCGGAACACCCGGTCCTCGCCGCGCAGGTGGCAGAACGCCTCGACGCGGGAGCCGATCACCTTCCGCACGGTGATGGAGCGGCGCGTGGCCTGGGCGTCGGCACGTCGGTAGTCGATCGTGATGGGCTGGGCGCGCCGTGCGGCGTCGAGCAGGGCGTTGGTCACGACGCGGAGCTCTTCGTGGTTGGGGCGACGACAGAGGCGCTCGGCGTCCGCGATCGTCAGCCGCCGCTCGGGATCGGCGCGATCGAGGAGCTGCCACGCCATGTCCCAGGTGGCCTGGGCGTCATCGAGGGCGCGGTGGGCCTGGCCGCGGTCGATGCCGAGGTGCTCGCAGATGGAGGCGAGGCGGTGGCTCGGGAGCGCGAGCACGCGGCGCGAGAGGCCGAGCGTGTCGAGGACGGGCACCTCGGGGGCCCAGAGGCCCGCGCGGCCGTACTCCATCTCGAGGAAGTTCAGGTCGAAGGGCGCGTTGTGGGCGACGAGCACGGCGCCGCGCAACATGCGGGACAGGGTAGGCGCCCGCTCGGCGAAGGTCGGCTGGCCGCGCACCATCTCGTCGGTGATGCCGTGGATCTCGGTGGCGTCGACGGGGCGCCCGGGATCGAGGAGCGCCGACCAGCGTTGGGGCACGGACCCCTGCCGCCCACGCACGACCGCGACCTCGATCGCACGGTCGCCCCGCTCGGTGGAGAGGCCCGTGGTCTCGAAGTCGAGCGCCGCGAGATCGACCTGCCAGAGGGAGGTGCTCAACCGCCCGGCTCGTCTGGCGCGGGCTCCTCGGGAGGGAGGAGCCAGGACGGCAGGCCGGGGGGTGTCCAGCCGGCGCCGTCGACATCGACGTAGATGGGGTTGGTGATGGCGTAGGGGATGACGGGCCCGGAGCGGGGGATGGGGACCGCGGGGGAGAGCAGCGAGCCGACCGCGGGCACGTCGGCGAGGGCCTCGGTGACGACGTCCTGGAGCTGGACGGGCGCCATCTCGACGGGGGTGAAGACCGGGCTCAAGTCCCCGTCGCCGATGGCGATGACGACGAACCAGGAGTCCGCGGTGACGTCGACCGCGAGGTCCTCCACGAGCTTGTAGATGTCGGGGTCGAGCCCCTCCCACTCGTGGATGAGGGTGCCGTTCTGGTAGAGCTCCACGCGATCGACGGGGATCCACGTGGGCGCCTGGATCTCGATGTGGAGGTCGACCGTGCCGTCGGAGTCGACGATCTCGTCGCCCACGATGGCGGTCTCGTTGGCGGTGAACCGGATGAACGGCCCGTAGCTCGCGACGACGTGGCCGGCGCGCACGGCGTCCGCCACCGCCTGCTCGTCGAGCTGCGCGGGCTCGTCGGTGTCGGCCACGACGTAGTTGCGCGGGCACCCGGCCTCGACCGAGAACTTGCCGTGCGTGTCGCTGTTGCCGAGCGCGGTGTAGCGCTGTCCGCTGTTGAGCAGCGAGAACCAGTCGTCGACCTGCCCCTCGTGGCCGTACCCGAGCCGGTAGACGCCCGCCTGGAGGTCCTCCTGCTCGACCGCGGTGCGCGTCACCATGTCGTAGGAGGTGAGGGGATCGCCGTCGGCGTAGCGATTCAGCTCGTCCTGAGTGGGCGTGCGCACGATCTCGAAGCGCTTTCCGTTGAGGAGCTCCAACGCCTCGAAGTCGGGCTCGTACTCGTCCGAGCGCAGCAGCGGGTTCACGACGGAGAGCACGGGCGTCGCGATGAGGCCGGTGTAGGGGTCGTAGCCGAACTGGTCGAAGTAGCCGAGGATGCCGTCGCGCGGGTGCGCCACGAAGCGCACGGGCTCGTAGCCGGCGCGGGTGCCGAGCTCGTCGAGGGTGTCGAGGATCTCGCCGGCGGACATGCCGGTCCAGTCGAAGGCGCCGCCCTGCTCGAGCGCGGTGTCGGCCACGAACGGGAAGCCGAGGAAGTGCCCGACCTCCAACGTGGTGGTCTCCAGGCCGACGGCGGTCTTGACCCAGGGTTCGAGTCCGAGATCCTCGACCGCGGGCGCGTAGTCGGTCAGGGCGTCGTGGTCGGTCGACGTGAAGAACTCGACCCCCTCGGCGGCCATGGTGATGACACGATCGGAGAGGGTGGTGCCCGAGTCGAAGCTGTTGATGGAGTGGACGTGGAAGTCCGCGCTGACGAACCCGGTGGTGTCGACCGAGTGGACGACCTGGAGCTGCAGCCGGGAGACGCCGGTGCCGGTGACCGTGAACGGCTCCGAGAGGCCGAGCTCGTACTCGAGGCCGCGCGACGCGACCGCGGTGTAGGTGCCGGGCGGGAGGATCACGTCGGCGTGGCCGTCGCGCGTGAACACGACCTCGGCGGGGCTGCCGGAGATGTAGTCGTCGCCGAGGTCGGGGTTGAGGTCGGAGGAGCCGAAGAAGCTGATCTTCGAGGGCGCGGCGCGGCCGAGCTCGTCCACGACTTCGACGGTGACCTGGCCCGCGCGCGGCGAGGAGGCCACGAGGTCGACCCTGCCGCCGTCGGTGACGGTGACGGGGATGCGCTCGCCGTCGGGCCGGCCGCGGCCGTGCACGAGCAGCTCGTAGTCGCCCGGGGGCAGCCGCCCGCCGAAGGATCCGTCGATCTGCGTGTCGTCGCCTACGTCGGAGAGCCACTGGTTGTAGGGCTGCGCGGCGCCGACCTGGTAGGCGAGCACGGAGACGCCGGAGAGCGCGATGCCGGTGCCCTCCTCGACGACGTAGCCGCGGACCTCGCCGTAGGGCGCGCCCTTCGCCTCGAGGAGCACGTCGAGCACGCTGCCGACGTCGCCCTGGCCGATCGCGAGGAAGCGCTCGTAGCTGTAGGCGGTGCCGGCCGGGAAGCGGGCGTTGCTGCCGTCGCCCGCGATGCCGACGCCGAAGGCGGCGGTCTGCGAGGAGGTGAAGAGGGGGATGTAGAGGTCCCCGTCCGCCGCGGCGATGCCGTAGCTGACGCCGTCGGCGACGCCGGCCACGAAGTCGAACTGGAAGGGCTCCTGGAACGTGTTGACGCCGGCGCTGCGCAGCTCGTCGACCGCGCGGTCCTCGTCGAACCCCATGCCGGGCGCGAACACGTCGACCGAGCCGCCCTGGAGGTAGAAGTCGCCGAAGGCCACGCCCGAGGAGATGGCGAACTCGAGCACGTCGAGGCCGTCCTCCGTGCCCGGGAGCAGGATGCCCTCGCCGGGCTCGGCGGCGCCGAACGTGGCGGTGGTGCGGATCTTCAACGCGCCCGCGCCGGGCTCGAGGATGTAGTCGGTGGTGACGAGGAACTCGGGCTGCCCGACCACGGACCAGAGCGGGTCGAGCATGGTCAGGAAGGGCTCGGCGAGCGCGCTGGTGCGGATGACGGCAGCCCCGCCGTCGCTCCCGTCACTCACGACGGTGACCTCGGTGGGATCGTCCACCGCGCCGAGGTTCATGTTCACCGTGGAGAACATCTCGGCGAGGCGGTCGTTGCCGTGGCCGCCCGCGTACTCGGGGTGCGGGCGCTGGAGGTCGGCGTCGGCAATCGTGCCGCCGTACGGGCTCGGGCCGAGCGAGTAGCGCGCGCCAAGCACGGCAAAGCGCACGCGATCGTTCTCCAGCAGGTAGTCGCCCGGCCGCGCCATGGCCTTCGGGCCGCCGATGCCGTCTTCCAGGGATTCGATCTGCGTCGCGCGCGCCCACGAGCCGGTGTCGGAGCAGGCGAGGAGGAGGAGGAGTTGCATGGCCGGTGTAGGATACCGGTCTCTACCCGGTTGTCCATGCTGCTCGCCCTCGCCGCCCTGACGCTCGCCCCTTCTTCCGCCTTCGCAGGCACCGAGCCCGTGGCGATCGAGGGCGACGTGGTCGACGAACCTGCCGTCACCGAAGAGCCTCCCGCGGACATGAGCCGCGAGCGCAAGGGGCGCCGGGGGGGCCGTGGCGGGCAGGGCGGGCAGGGCGGCCAGGGCGCGCCGCCCGAGGGCGAGGGCCGCGGGGAGCATGGCCCGCGGGGCGACGGGCCCCGTGGAGACGGGCCCCGTGGCGACGGGCCGCACGGCCTCTGGTCGCACATCCGGCCGGTGGGCCTCGCTCAAATCTGGGGCACCGCCTGGGACATGGACGAGAACGCCGTCGCGGACGCCACCGGCTACGGCGACCCCGAGGACGACGTCGGCTTCAAGATCAAGCGCTTCCGCCTCGGGCTCGCCGGCGAGGAGAAGGGGCTCGACTGGGCCTTCGTCCTCGGACTGACGGCGCCCTACGACGGGTTCGATGACGAGGACGGGGCCATCGAGATCGTGAAGGCGAGCGTCGGCTACGAGTGGAAGGGGCTGGGCGTGCAGGTCGGGCAGGACGAGGTCCCGTTCTCGCGCGATCGGATGATCGCGTCCGCCGAGCAGACCTTCACCGAGCGCGGCATGGTCGCCGAGCACATCGCTCCGGACCGCTCGCTCGGCGCGACGGTCTGGGCCCGGCGCTGGGGCGCCAAGGTGACGCTCGGCGTCTACAACAGCGGCGGCGGCCTCTTCGGGGACGACAACCTCGGGAAGACCGTGCTCGGCCGCCTGGAGTACACCTACGGCGACGCCGACGTGTACGAGACCTGGGGCGGCTCCCGGAAGCTCGCGTTCGGCATCGGCGCGGGCGGCTACCTGACGGACGACGTGGCGACGGCCACCAAGGCCCTCGGCGCGGACGCCATCGTGCGCGTGGCGGGCCTCACCCTGCTCGTGGACGGCGCGCTCTCGGACGTCTCCCCCACGAACACCACGCTCGACGTGCCGGGGGTGTGGTCGCAGACCACCCGCCGCGGCGTCACCGGCCAGATCGGCTACGGCATCGGCGCCTTCGAGCCCGCGGTGAAGGTGAGCCTCTACGACGACTCCTCCGTCGGCAGCTACACCAACCTCCTCGCCGGCGTCGTCTGGCACACCGCGCTCGACGACCGCGGCCGGGACCGCGTACGCATCGGCGCGGGCTACGCGCTCCGCCTCGAGGACGACCCCATCGCGAACGACACGGTCCGTCTCTGGGCCCAAGTCCGGCCATGAGGATCCAAGGCATCCGGGAGCTGCCGGAGCCGACGTTCCGGACGGTGGATGATGCCTGGGTGAGCCTGGATTCGGTGGTGAAGCGCGTGTGCGAGGCGCTCCGGGGCGACGTGAGCCCCGTGGTCGCGAAGTGCACGATCCAGCTCGCGCGGCACGCGGCGGATCAGCTCGAGCGCGTCGAGATCGGCGCGCTCGCGTCGCAGGTCTGCTACGCGCTGCGGGGCGAGCGCATCGTGGTGACGCCGATCGTCGTGATGGCGATCCTCATGGCGTACGCGACCGAGGTGGCGAAGCTGGACGTGGTGCAGACGGAGGAGCGGTAGGGGGGCGCGGCGGACGGGGCCGGGCCGTCAACGGGGGCGTTGCCGTGCCGATCAGGGCGCGATCGCCACGGTCTTCGGGCCCGTCGCCGAGCCGGCCTTCAGCTTCGTCTCGCCCTTGTCCGCCGAGATGAAGTAGACGACCCCGCCGGCCATGGCGTCGGTGACCTTCACCGTGGCGGTGTAGGCGCCGTCCGCGCCGGCCATCGGCTTGTTGTCGAAGGGCCCGCCGGCGGCGGGCTTGTAGTAGAGCTTCACGTTCCAGCCGGCGTCGGGGAGCGTGGCCCGGAAGGTGATGGACTCGCCGACGCGGGCGGCGCCGGGCGTGTCGTGGACGAGGCCGCCCTTCTTCGGGGCGGGATCCGCGGCGA
Source organism: Pseudomonadota bacterium (assembly GCA_030684355.1). GTDB lineage: Bacteria > Myxococcota_A > UBA796 > UBA796 > SXON01 > CAJBVW01. The sequence goes on along the minus strand of JAUXTN010000184.1, from coordinate 25,522 downwards.
CGGGCGCGGTGGCCTCGGGGGTCACGACGGGGGCGGTCGGCGCGGCGATCGGGGAGGTGGTGGGGGCCACGGGCGCGGCGGCGACCTTCTTCCCGGGACCGCGGCCGGCCGATGCGCCCGTCGTGGTCGAATCCGCGGTGCTGCCGGTGCTCGGGGCCGGCTCGGACGGCGCCGTCGGCGGCACGGGGACGGGCGCGGCGGCGATGGGCGTACCCTCGGCGGGCGCGGCGACGACCGGGGCCTCGACCGTTCCCAGCGCGGGGAGGGTACCGTCGGAGACGGGCCAGAACAACCAGGCCGCTACGGCCACGACGACCACGAACCCGCCGAGCAGCACGGCGCCACCGAGGAGCCAGGGGAGCACGGACGTGCGCCGGGGGGCCACGGTCTCCGGGAAGGTGGGCGAGGCCGCGATCGCCGGGCCGGGCCGGGGCGACAGGGGCGGGGGCGTCGCGGCGCGCATCGGGGCGGCGTCGAGCTCGCCCACCGAGGGGACCATCGTGCCGGGCGAGCCGACCACGTCGTCATCCCCCGTGCGCACCTCGGACACGAACTGCTGCATCGTGTCGAGCGGCTTGCCGGCGCGGCTCAGCGTGTGGCCGACGAGGGGCACGGCGAGCTCGGGGTCCTCGGGGAGCATCGGCACGAGCGCGCGGAGCGACTCGGCCATCGCGCGCGCGGAGAGGTAACGGTCCTCGCGCCGGTAGCGGCAGGCACGCTTGATGACCTCGGCCAGCTCCTCCGGCACGTCGTCGAGCAGGCCGGGCTCGGCCTCGGCCATGAAGAGCTCGGGCGGGGTCTCGGCGCGCAGGAGCGACCACAACGTGGCGCCGAGGGAGTAGACGTCCGCCCGCACGTCGACCTGCTTGGCGTTGGTCTTCTGCTCGGGCGCCATGAAGCCCCACGTCCCCATGATGGCGCCGGTCTTCGTCATGCCGTCGCCATCCTCCGTCTGGACCTGGGCGATGCCGAAGTCGGTCACGCGGATCTCGCCCGCGCGCGTCAGGAGGATGTTGTGGGGCTTGATGTCGCGGTGGATGACCCCGGCGTCGTGCGCGGCCTGGAGGCTCTCGCAGATCTGGATGATGGCGTCGGCCGCCATGCGCGGGGGGAGGGGGCCGAAGTCCCGCACGCGATCGAGCAGCGAGCCGCCGTCGACCAGCTCCATCACGATGTAGACGCGGTCGCCATCCTCGCCGGTGTCGAACACCCGCACGACGCGGCTCTCCTCGAGGCCCGCCATCGTCTGCGCTTCGGCGAGGAAGCGCTTGCGCAGCGCCGGCCGCAGCGCGAGCGTGGGCGAGAGCACCTTGATCGCCCGCGGCCGCTGAAGGCGCTGGTCGAACGCACGGTAGACCGTGGCCATCCCGCCCTCCCCAATGACCTCGAGGAGTCGGAATCGACCCTCGGCCAGGCTCTCGGGCATCGCGGTCGGCATCGGGGCCCTTCCTACCACGGATCAGCGCGCGAGCAGGCGCTCGGTGAGGTCGTCGAGCTTCTCGGCAAAGCGCCGGGCGCGCTCCGGGCCGTAGGTGCCCGGGCCGAGGCCGGCTACGCGCGCGTCGTATTGCTGGATGGTTTGCGCGAGGTCCGCGATGTCGAGGACCACGAGCACGCGGTCGGCGATGCGCTTGGCGAAACGGACCTGGTGGTCGTCCACGTGCTCGCCGAAGGTGGACTGCCGGGGCACCACGATCGGGACCTTCCCGTGCGCGAGCGCCTGCATGATCGACGCGGGCCCGCCGTGGGTGACCACGATGCGCGCGGCCTTCATCGACGCCTGGATGCGCGCGAACGGCATCATCGCCTCGGCGGTGCACCGCGTCGGCACGTAGGTCGAGTAGCCGCTCTGGATCTGCACGGGCTCGTCACCCGGGAGGGCGTCGAGCGCGCGGAGGAGGCGGTCGAACGGGTCCTCGTGCGTGCCGACGGTGCAGAAGATCATCCGGGCTCCCGTTCCACGTTCAAAGGACCGCGCCGAGGTTCTCGGCGTCCGGGTAGAACGCGCGCTGGTCCTCCCACTGGATGACCATCTTGTCGAGCACCGGGGCGACGAGCCGCGCCGTGAGCGTGGGAGAGTCGATGCGGTCGTAGACCTCGATGTAGACGGTCTTGCAGCCGAACACGACCTTGCCGATCCAGAAGAAGGGCACCGCGAGCCCCGCGCCGTTCGACACGATGATCTCGGGGCGCTCCTTCGCGAGGATCCGCAGCGCCATGAGCCCGTTGCGGAGCGTGTTGCGCACGTTGCGGTTCGTCGGGTGGTGCCCGAAGTAGACGCGCTCACCCTCCAGGAGCGAGGTGGCATCGGGCTTGTCGAACGTGACCCAGAAGCGCTCGTGCTTCTTCCACCAGGCGTCCAGACAGTGGAGCTGCGCGAGGTGCCCGCCGGAGGAGCACACGATGCAGACGCGATGGGAGCGCGACATTGCTCCTTCCTTCACCCGCGGGCTCGATCTTCGCCACTGGCGGCGTACCCGGCGTCGGCCGGTATAAGACGGCGGCGTGAGCCAGGACGTCAAAGCCATCGCGCGCGGCACCGGCCTGCTCTTGCCGGCCACGCTCGCCGGCAGCCTCCTGCTCCTCCTGCTCGACCAGTACGTCAACGGCGTGCTCGGCAACGCCGACTACGGGCTCTTCAACGCCATCAAGCGCGTGCTGCAGCTCGTCGGCTTCGTCGTGCTGCTCGGGATGGAGAACGCCGTCATCCGCTTCGTCGCGACCGCGCCCACGCCCGAGGACGCCCGGCGCGCCGTCCGGCACGCGCTCGTCGGCACCCTCGCCGCCTCCGGGGCCGCCACCGCCGTCCTCATCGCGCTCGCCGGCCCGTTCGCGGTGTGGGTCGACCCCGCGCCCGCAACCGCGGATGCGCTCCGCATCGGGGCCTTGTCGCTGCCGTTCGCGGCGGTGCGCATGGTGGCGGTGAGCGCGAGCCAGGGGTGGAAGGTCGTGACCCACCGCGCGCTCGTCATGTACCTCGCGTGGCCCGTGGCGCAGTTCCTGGGCATCGCGGCGCTCGCGCACGGCCTCGGCCTCGGCATCCGCGGGGTGATGATCGCGTACGTCGGCGCGATGGCGCTCGGCGCGGCGATGGCCGTGGCGTTCGTGCTGCGGGTGCGGCCCGCGGGCCCGGCGGCCGGCTCCGGCTCCGGCTCCGGCTCCGGCTCCGGCACCGGCGCCGCCGCCACCGTCGGCTTCGTGGCGCTCCTGGCCTTCGCGTGGCCGATGTGGGTCCAGACCATCGTGATGGGCCTCTACACGTGGGTCGACCAGGTGCTGCTCGCGAGCCTCCGCAGCACGACGGAGGCCGGCATCTACGGCCCCGTCGCGACGCTCGCGCCGCTCTTCGGGGTCGGCCTCGGGGCGCTCAACGGGATGTTCGCGCCGATCATCGCCGAGCGCCGCCTCGCGGGCGACATGCAGGGGCTCCAGGCGCTCTACCGCACGGTCACGCGCTGGGCCGTCGCGCTGGCGATGCCGCCGCTCGTCGTGTGCGCGGTGCTGCCCGGCGCGGTCCTCGGCCTCTGGCCGAACGGCTCCCCCGAGGCCATCGACGCGCTCCGCATCACGTGCGCCGCCCAGCTTCTGTGCACCGGCGTCGGGAGCGTGAACTACCTCCTCATCATGGCGGGGCACCAGCGCGCCACGCTGCTCAACGGCATCCCGGCCATGGCCTTGAACCTCGCGCTCTCCTACGCGCTCATCCCGACGCTCGGCGTCACCGGCGCCGCCATCGCCAACGCCATCGCGACGATGACCGCGAACGGCGTCGGGCTCTGGCAGGTGCGGATGGCGCTCGGGATCCACCCCTTCGATCGCGCCTTCCTCCGGCCGCTCGTGGCGGGGCTGCCCTGCGCGGCGGTGGCGTGGGCGGTGGGGGCGTGGGTGGATGCGCCGCCCCTGGTCACCGTCGCGATCGCGGGCATCGGCGGGGGCGTCGTGTTCCTGGCGGCGCTCCGCGCCCTCGGCCTCGACGCCGACGATCGCGTCGTGGTCGATGCGATCGTGGCGAAGGTGCGGCGGCGGGCGGCGTAGGGGGGGCGGAGACCGCGGCCGCGGCCGCGAGGCCGGACGGGGAGAGGTTGCGTCGCGGCCCCCAGGAGACGCCGTCCCTGGCCCGGGGCGGCTCGGTCAGCGGAGGCGGGAGAGGGTGGCGGCGACGCGGTTGGAGGTGCCGGGGGTGACGCCGGCGTGCGCGGCGACAGTCTTCCAATCGTTGATCGCCGCCCGGACCTCCTCCACGATGGCGCGCGCGCCTCGCGACGGGATGCCGACACGTTCGGCAATCGTGCGGAGGTGCGCCTCGCCAGGGGCCCGGCCCTCCCCGGCGACGGTCATCCAGTGCTCGCCGCCGGGGCCCCCCGAGAAGGTGAGGTCGTACGCCGGCGCGAGCCGCCAGGCCCCCATGTGGTCCAGGAGGAACCCGAAGTTACGGCTGTGGTCGTCGCGATTGTGGGCGTACACGTTGAAGGCCATCCGCCGGTACATCTGCTCGACGGCGCGCTGGTCCCGGGTGAGCCAGCGCACGGCCCGGAGGAGCCCCTCGTAGTCGAGGCTCGGCACGCGGTGGTCAGCGTGGAGGAGGCCGCAGGCGCTGTGGAGGTGGACGCGCGGGCCGCGGTCGAAGCGCTCGGTCGCGAAGAAGCCGGGGCCCGCCGGAGTGCTCCCGACGAGCCAGGTCCGGGCCATGTCGATGCCCGCCGTGGCGGCCATGCGGGCGTAGGCGAGCTCGATCGCGCCGGTGTCCGCGGGGTCGGCGCGGTTCCGGAACTTCACGAGGGCGGGCACGTACCCTTCGGGCGGCTCCCGCCGACCGACCGAGATCGCGCCGTCCGCGATCCGCATGGCCACGAGGACCTTCGGGCGCGCACCGCCCGAGGAGCCGCCGAGCGCGAGGAGCTCGGGGAACACGCTCTCGGAGTCGCCTTCGAGCACGAGCCGCGCCTCCTCCGCGAGGGCCATCACGTCCACGGCCGAGGGCCGCTCGACGGACTCCCACGCCGGTCTGTAGACGAGCGCGCCGGCGCCGTGGTCCCCGACGAAGGCGAGTCGGTCGAGCGCAGTCAGCGCATGGCGCCCGACGCCCCGCCGGTCCATCTCGCGGTCGAGCAGGAGCCGGCCCCAGCCGTCTGGCAGGCTGTCGTCGAACACGCCGAAGAGCCCGTCGAACACCCGCCGCTTCTCTTCGTGAACACCGGGCGCGACGGGGAGGTGCGCGGGCGAGAGCGGAAGGGGGGCGGCCAGGAAGCCGGGATCGAATTCGAACAGGATGCGCCGGTCGACCCGCGCGAGCCGACCGACCGCGCGCTCCGCGGCGCCGAGGCGCAGGCTGACGTGCAGCAGCGAGACGGGGACGAAGCTCACTTCTTTCGTCCTCGCTGGCGTACGCCCGTGCCCGTGCCCGCGCGCGCGATCGCCTCGTCCAGCGTCCGGAACGGCGCGGGCGCGAACCAGGTCTCGAGCTCGGCCGTGGCGTCGAGCGCGACGGCGATCCGGACCAGCGAGACGAAAGTGATCTGTCCATCGCGCTCGAAGCGCTTGAGCGTGCCGGCGCTGACCCCGGCCGCGGCCGCGAGACCGGCCTGGGTGAGGTTTTCCGCCAGGCGGCGTGCCCGGGCCCGTTGCGCCACCGAGCGCGCGAGCTCCTCCGGACTCGACATCATAGTGGGTAACATCTGTTCTCCTATCCCGATTCGGGCGCGACAGGAGGGCAGATATGATCCCTTATCGAGCGGCGGCTTCGCCATCGGGGGCGGCGCCCTCGCCGGGCCCCCCGCCCCCTCCCGTCGGCCCCCGCCCGCGTAGCCTCGCGTTAATCCGCGTCCATGTTGGCTCCCCTCCGCCTGCTCGTGGCCGGGCTCCTCCTCGTCTCGGGACCGGCCGCGGCGGCAGCGCCTGCGACCGCGGCGCCGCCGCCCACCCCCGCGTCCCGGGGGGCGTACACCCAGGTCGACCTCGCCCCCCTCCGCAACCACGACCTCTTCGACGGGACCGCCGCCCCCCTGTTCCGCTTGAAGGCGACCGTGCCGTGGGCCCCCCCGGTGCCGCTCGCGTTCGACCCGAAGGCCGCGCCCGACGTCGTGTTGCTCAAGAGCGCGGACTCGCCCCAGGCGCCCGCGGAGGTGGAGATCCCCGTGGGCCGTGCCGCCCGGACGATCTACGTCCTCGCCGCCGGCCAGGGCCCCCTCGGCGTACGCGACATCGCGGCCGACGGCGAGATCCGCTACGCCGACGGGCGCACCCAGCCGCTGAAGTGGATGGTGGGCGAGCAGATCTGGCCCGCGTGGGCGGGCGCGACGGGTCGGAACGCGGATCCGCTCGCCATCGGGTGGAACCCCAGCGGGGATCTGCTCACGGCCTCGCTCCTCACGGTGGACGCGTCGTGGCCCGACGCGCCCATCGCATCCATCACGGTCAAGTCGCGCGTGGGGCCGCTCTCGTTCGCGATCCTGGCGGTCACGACGGCGGATGCGCCGCCGGTGACCGTCGTCCCCCAGGCCGATCGCGAGCCCTTCGAGGGCTACGACTTTCGCGTGCCGGCGCTCCTCGACGCGCCGCTCCCCATCGATCCCGCGCTCGCGGTGACCGGGCCGGCGGCGCGCCCCATCGTCGTGAAGGACGGGCACCTCGCGTACGCCCAGGCCGGCTCGGAGGCGGGGCAGCGGGTCGGCCAGGAGCGCGCCCGATTCTGGGGCATCAACCTCGTGGGCCTCGGCGCCCTCCCGGACCTCGACGTGGCCGACGCCTACGCCGCGAGCCTCGCCCGCGCCGGCTTCAACCTCGTGCGCCCGCACCACATGGACGCCGACGCCGAGGGCACCCTCGTGAACCCCCGCCGCGGCGAGCCCGGCGAGCCCCTCGCGCTCCCGGAGGCGCTCGACCGCATGGACCGCTTCCACGCGGCGCTCAAGGCCGCGGGGGTCTACGTCTACCTGGAGACGTGGACGCTGCGGAGCTTCCTCCCCGAGGAGGGCGTGCCGTCGCCACGGGGGCTCGCGGTAGGCAACAAGTACGCGCCGTTCTTCTGGCCGGAGTACGCCGAGGCCAAGAAGGCCTGGGTGCGCGCGCTCTACGACCGCGTGAACCCCTACACGGGGCTCCGCTACGCGGACGATCCCGCGGTCGCGCTCTTCGAGATCGCCAACGAGGACAGCCTGTTGGTGGCGTGGAGCGGCGGCGCGCTCGAGCGGCTCCCGGGCGACCATCGGCGCCGGCTCGACGAGCGGTGGAACGCGTGGCTGCGGACGCGCTACACGACGGACACCGCGCTGAACACCGCCTGGAAGGGGCCGGTCCGCGCGGGGTTGCAGCTCGGGGAGACGCTCTCGCTCGACTCCGTGGCGCGGGAGCCCTCGACGCGGGGCCGCACCGAGCTGTTCCCGCCCGCGCGCGCGGCCGACCTCGCGCGGTTCTACGGCGAGCTCGAGGCCGCCCACCACGCCGACATGGCGCGGTTCCTGAAGGAGGAGCTCGGGTTCCGGGCGCCGATCGTGTGCAACACGTCGTTCGGGGTGCCGCTGGCCGAGGCGCAGCTCGCCGCGTGCGACGTGGTCGACCTGCACGTCTACTGGGACCCCATCGCCGAGCAGAACGTGTACTTCGACCAGGCGATGATCGAACGGCCGTTGCACGGGCGGGTGCTGGAGAAGCTCGCGTGGTGCCAGGACGGCAGGCCGTGCACGATGAGCGAGCTCAACCACTCCTGGCCGAACCGCTACGCGCACGAGGCGCCGCTCGTGTGGTCGTCGCTCGCGGCGCGCCAGGACCTCGACGCCGTCGTGTGGTTCGCCTACGCGCACGGCGCCTTCGACCCCGCGCCCGACGGCCCCGCCGGCGCGCTCGACCTCGCGGGGCGCTTCTCGTCGTGGGTGCAGATGCCGACGGCGTCCGCGCTCTTCCGCAGCGGCGCCGTGGCCCCGCCCGCCCGCCGGTTCGTGCGGTGGTGGAGCCCCGACGGCCTCCTCCGCGACCTCGCCGAGCCCTCGAGCTTGTGGATCGACGCGCAGGTCTCCTGGCAGTCGGTCCTCGACAACGTGCTCCGCACCTCGTTCGCCGCGTTGCCCCCCACGCTCACCCCGGCGCCGGCGCCCGGGTCGGCCCCCGTGCGGTGGTGGCCGGAGGCGGGCCGGTGGATCGTCGACACGCCCGCCTACCAGGCCATCGTGGGCCGCACGATCAACCCCGTGCTCACGCCCGGTCCCGACGGGAAGCCCCCCGCCGCGGACCCCGCCTCCCTCCGCGTCGTGCTCTCGTCGTTCGCGTCGGTCTCCCTCGCCTCGCTCGATGGCGCGCCCCTCGCCGCGGCCTCGCCCACCGACGGGCCCTCTACCCGCCGCGCGCTCCTGACCCTCGCGGGCCGCACCGAGCGGGACGGCACGCTCCGCAGCACCGGCGGCCCCGGCACCCTCGTCTACGGCAAGGGCCCCGCGCGCCTGGAGAGGCTCGACGGTTTCGTGGACGTGCGCTGGACCGGCCGCCCCGAGGCCTGGATCCTCGATCCGACCGGGGCGCCGGTCGAGCGAGTCTCGCTGCAACGGCTCGGCGGCGGATGGTGGCGGCTCGCCATCCGGGGGCTCAGCTCGCCTTGGGTTGAGCTTCGCTCTCGGTGAGGACGGCGGCGACGTCCTGGATGGCCTCGGGCTCGGCCTCCAGCTCCTCTTCGAAGCTCGCCTGCGCGATGACGCCGGCGCGCGCGGCGTGGAGGTTGTTGAACTCGACCAGCGAGAGGATCGCCCACTGGTAGATGGCGACCTCGTAATATTCGAGGATGTTGTCGGTGAGATTGAGCAGCGCGTACGTGACGGTCATCGTGACGTACACGTGCGAGATGAACGTGAGGCGGTTGTCCAGGCGCTGCCGGATCATGCGGAAGCCCTGCCAGAACATGACCCCGAGCACCCACAGGAACGACACGAAGCCGACGGCGCCGGTCTCGTAGAGGACGCGCAGGTAGCCGTTGTGCGGCGCGGCCTCGACGCCGAAGATCTCGACCCCCAGCATGACGGACGAGCCCGCACCGAACCCGAACCACGGGCGATCCCAGAAGCGCCGCTGGATCTCGTCCCAGAAGTAGAGCCTCCAGCCGACGCTGGAGTTCAGATCGTAGACGTTGTCGCTCCCGAGGACGTCGCCGACGCTCGTGAAGCGCTCGATGATGCCGCCGCCGAACGCGACGAGGACGACCGCGCCCCCGGCCGCCGCCGCGAGGATGTACGCGCGCTTTCCGTACACCCACGAGAGGTAGAGGAAGCAGAACCCCATCGCGACCCAGGAGATGCGCGTGTAGGTCGAGATCTCCAGGGCGACCAGGAGCACGATGTAGATGAGGCGCGCCGCCCGGTTCTTCGCGCGCGGATCGAGGAACTCCGCGTACGCGAGGCAGAACAGGAACGTGAGGTACATGCTGAAGTGGGCGGGGTGGAAGAAGCTCGAATTGACGCGGTTGTACCCCTCGGTCACGTCGTTGCCCGTGCCGGTGATCCACTGGTAGAAGCCGTACACGATGGGGATGGCGCTCGAGGCGTACAACGCCGCGATGATCTGCCGGACCATCTTCCGATCGATCATGTCGCTGATGATGAGGTAGGTGAAGAACGGCGCCGCCAGCCGGGTCACGAACCGCAGGCCCCAGCGGAAGTCCGGCGCCCACCACATCGACGCCGCGAAGAGCCCCAGGAACACGCCGTACGGCAGCGTCAGCGAACGGCCCTTGAACGGGTTCTTCCAGAGCACGAGGAAGTAGACGATGCCGATGCCCGTCGCGAGGACGTTGGCGAGCCCGCCGAGGTCGAAGTTCAGCCCCTCCGTGCCCATGCGCTCGCCGCCCGCGATGAAGTTGCGGAGCGAGATGAGCACCAGGAAGCCGAGGATGAACGCGCGCGGGTTCGCGAGGAAGAGCCCGCCGCCGACGCCCACGATCGCCAACGCCGCCATGTAGTTGACGCCGCCGAACGCCAGCGCCGCCGCGAGCGGGATCGCCACGAGCGCGGGCAGGATGACCTGGCGGAAGGGGTCGGACCCGAAGTCCGCGAACGGGCTGTTGCTCCCTACGGCCACGCCAGCCCCACGGCCGCACACGGCAACAGGGGAACATGCGGGGAGATCCCACCCGCGCGCTGCGTCGTCGCCTCGTGCACGCCGCAGCTTACCCGGATGCACCTCCGACGGTTAGTCCCGACGGCGTCACCATGCCTCCTGTCGACCCGTCCACGGCCCCCCCGGCCGCTCCCGAGCGGCCCCTCCGCATCCTGCAGATCGCCCGGGTCTTCTGGCCGAACATCGGGGGCATCGAGCGCCACGTCCAGTGGCTCGCCGAGCAGCTCGTGCGCCGCGGCCACGTGTGCGATGTCGTCACGCTCAACCGCTCGTTCGAGGACGGCTCGTCGTACCCCGCGTACGACCTCCACAACGGCGTCCACATCTGGCGGGTCCCGTTCGCGGGCAGCACCCGCTACCCGCTGGCGCCGCGCGTCGCACGGTTCGCCTCCCGCTACGACGTCGTGCACGTGCATGCGATCGACTTCATGGCGGACTGGATGGTCGCGACGAAGCGGTGGCACAAGAAGCCGGTCGTGCTCTCGACGCACGGCGGATTTTTCCACACCGCGTTCGCGCCGCGGCTGAAGAAGATCTGGTTCCAGACCGCGACCCGCGCCATGCTCTCGGGTGTCGACCGCCTGCTCTACACGTCCGACCAGGACGAGGAGCTCTTCCGCACGATCACCGACAAGGGCGTGATCCTGCGCAACGCGGTGGACCTCGCGCCGTGGGAGCACCTCGGCGCCGCGCCGACGCCGGGCGCCTGGGTCACCATCGGGCGCGTCGACACGCACAAGGGTTTGTCCAACCTCGTGAAGACCCTCGCGGCCGTCCGCGATCGCGACCCCCGGCCCTTCGTGGCGGAGGTGCTCGGCCCCGAGGTCGTGCCGGGGCTCGTCGCGGGGCTGGAGCGCGAGCGGGACGCCCTGGGCCTGCAGGGGCGGCTCGTGTTCCGCGGCAAGGTCAGCCAGGAGGACCTCGTCGCGGCCGTCGATCGCGCCGACCTCGGCCTCTTCCCGTCGGAGTACGAGTCCTTCGGCATCTCCGTCGTCGAGGCCATGGGCGCGGGCCTCGTGCCCGTGCTGAACGACATCCGGGCCTTCCGCTACTTCATCGACGAGGGCAAGAACGGCTTCGTCACGCGCTACGCCGACCCTTCGGCCGCGGCGGCCACGATCCTGCGCGCGCGGGACCTCGGGGAGCGCCGGGCCGAGGTGAGCGCGGCGGCGCGCACCAAGGCGCAGACCTACGCCTGGGAGCACGTGGTGGGCGATGTCGAGGCGGTGTACCGGGCGGTGATCGCGGGGCGCTAAGTGCGGGGTCTCGAGCAGCGCCCGCCCGTGGGGCGGCAGAGCGGGTCTCGAGCAGCGCCCGCCCGCAGTGCCCGGCCGGCCGAGCCCGGCCGCCGCGGGCGATCGGACGTTGTCGCCGGGGTGGGGCCGCGGCGCCGCACGGAGGCTCCACGCCGCTTGCACGAGATCGCCACAATCGAGCGCTACCAGGGCTGCATGCTGCTCCTCGTCTCGCTCCTCGCGCACCCCGCGGCCGCCTCGCCATGGTCGACCGACCTCGCGGACCTGGAGCCCGCGTTCCGGGGCACCGTGGAGCGCGTGATGGCGAAGCTCTCGGCGCGAGGGTTCACGCCGCATGTCGGCACGTCGTGGCGGAGCCCGGAGCTGCAGGACCTGCTCTTTGCCATCGGCAAGAGCACGCAACTCGCGGGCGGCCGGAGCTGCCACAACCACGTCGATGCCGCCGGGGCGCCGGCCGCGCGGGCGGTCGACCTCTGGAACGCGCCGGTCGACCTGTGGCTCGTCGCGGGCGCGGCGGAGCGGCTCGCCGCCGAGGCGCCGTTCCTGCGCGCCCTCGGGGAGGTCGCGCGCGCGGAGGGCCTGCGCTGGGGCGGCGACTGGCACGGCCACGCCTCGGCGTGGGACGCCTACGGCCTCGGGTGGGACCCGGCGCACGTGGAGGTGAGGGGATGCGCGGGGTGACGGGGCGAGGCCGGCTCACCGCGCCCGGATGAGCCGGGACTCTGCCTCCGCCATCCACGCTGCGTTGCGGGCGGTCCCGACCGTGCGGTCGCGGATGGCGCCGGCGTGGCCCTGCCGGTAGGAGGTCGGCATGCTCCTGGCCCTTGCGCTCTCCGCGTCCGCCGCGAACCTGCCCGCGCCGCTCGTCACCTACGATCGTGTCGTCGCCAGCGTGACCACCGCCATGAACGCGGCGCTCCCGCGGCTCGCGGCGTGCAAGGCCCAACCCGGCGACAGGCTGGTGTTCAAGGTCGATCTCGTGGCGGACGCCAAGGTCACGACGCTCTCGTTGGCCGGCGCCGCTTCGTCCCCGGTCTCGGCCCCGTGCCACGAGAAGGTCGTCTCCGACGTGTTCAAGGCCCAGCGCCTCACGATCGGCCGCGAGGCCGCCATCGTGCTCGAGAACGCGCCGGGCGCCCCCAAGCTCGACGGCGACGTGGCGCTCTTCGGCGCCCTCGGCAAGGACGCCATCGAGGCCGGCGTGCGCAGCCGCATGGACGGCGTGGCGCAGTGCTACGTCAACGCCCTCCCGGACGCGCCGGGGCTGGCCGGCGAGGTCGTCGTGAGCTTCACGGTGCTCCCGAGCGGCCACGTCATCGCGCCGATGCTGAAGAAGACCACGTTGTGGAACCCGCCCACCGAGGCCTGCGTGCTCGACCAGGTGCGCTTCGCCACGTTCCAGGAGCCCGCGGGCGGCGGGATCGTGCGCGTGACCTACCCGTTCACGTTCAAGCCGCCGGAGGAGTGAGGGGCTGGCGGGGGGGGCCGCTCGCGCAAACGCCTCTTCGACCCGACTGCGCCCCCGCTCCGGCCCCAACGGGGCCCGCTCCGGCGCCAGCGCGGGCGCCCGGCGTCAGCGAGGGCGGCCTCGCGCCCCCCGGGGCCTACCCCTTCGTGACCTTCGCCACGAGGCGCTTGAGCCACCGGAGCCCGCGTGCTTCCTCGGCGGCGACGGTGTCGGCCTCGAGGCCGAGGGCCTTCGCCGTGCCCTCGGCGGAGGTCGGCTTGCCGCCGAAGAGCCCGTAGCGCGAGGCGAGCACGGCCCGCTCGGTGGGCTCGAGCTGGAAGAAGGCTTCCTCGAGCTCGTCCCACGTCACGCCCGTGTCCGGCCCGAAGAGCGCGCCCAGCATCGCCGCGCGCGCCGCCGGGGGCACGGAGAGCCCGGCGTCCATGCCGCCGGGGCCAAAGGTGAGCTTGGAGTCGGGCTCGTCGAGGGACTCCCCTTCGATCGCGCTGAAGTAGTCGACGGGGAGGGTGTTCGAGCGCGCCTCCTCGAGCGCCTCGGCGAGGTTCGCCGCGACGACGCACGTGGCGTCCCGCAGGGTCTCCACCTCGTCTTCCCAGACGAGGTCGTGCGAGACGACCACGACCTGCTCGCCCTCGTTCACGTCGATCGCCCAGGCGTCTCCGTTGACGGCGGTGCCGATGAGCCAGATGCCGTGCGCGGCGGGGTCGTGCCACTCCTCGCCCCGGCTCTCGGCGACCATGTCGGCGAGCGAGGGCATGAGCTCCATCGGGCCCACCACGGCGCCGAGGTGGCGCTTCAAGAGGGCGAGGAGCGCGGGGGAGAACGGCGGGGTCGCGTCAGACACGGGAGGCTCCGTTGGCTCGAACACGGCGGGGCTCGGGGAGGGCGGCGGACCGCGAGGGGAAAACGGTTAGCACGGGAGGCCCCCGGAACCACGTGGTTTCCGGCCCACACGCGGGAGCCGTCCGCCACCCGACGTGGAACCGCGGGGCGCAGGGGCCAGCTCTCCGGCCGAGTATCACAAGCCCGGCGGTGATCTCGCCGGCGGCAGGAGCCCAGGCGGGGCAGCCCGGCCGGGTGTACGCCGCGCTACATCCCCACGTACACCCCCCCGTCTCCCGCGCGAAGCCAGCTTCGCGGCGCCGGAACGGGGACGGAGCGGTCCCGCGCGAGCGGACCCGGGGGCCGCGAACCCGCGGCGCGTCCGGAGCGGGTTGCCGGTTAGAGGGCGCGTTCCTCGGGAGCCTCATGTCCGTCGCGATCATCACCGGCGCCTCCAGTGGCATCGGCGCCTCCCTGGCGCGCGAGCTCGGCCGTCGCAAGTGGAAGGTGGGCGTCATCGCGCGGCGGGCCGACCTGCTCGACTCGATCGTGGCGGAGGTCCGCGCCGCGGGCGGGGAGGCCGCCGCCGCCACTGCCGACGTGACGGACCGCGCCGCCCTCGACGCCGCCGTCGCCGCGCTCGAGGCCGCGCTCGGCCCGTGCGACCTGATGGTCGCCAACGCCGGCAGCGGCCAGCCCGCGCCGATGCACAAGGTGCCCATCGACACCATCCTCTCCACCATGCGCCTGAACTTCGATGGCGCCGTTCACAGCGCCGGCGCCGTGCTCCCCGGCATGCTCGAACGCCGCCGCGGTCACGTCGCGGTCGTGTCGAGCGTGGCCGCGAACCGTGGCCTGCCCGGCCACGGCGCCTACAGCGCGAGCAAGGCCGCGATCAGCACGCTCTGGGAGGCCATGCGCGTCGACCTCGCCCCGCACGGCGTTCGGTGCACGACCATCCACCCCGGCTTCGTCGCGACGCCCCTGACCCAGAAGAACAAGTTCAAGATGCCCTTCCTCCTCACCGCCGACCAGGCCGCGGGCATCGTCGCCGACGGGCTGGAGCGCGGCGCGAAGGAGATCACGTTCCCGTGGCAGATGCGGTGGGTCGCGACGCTGATGCGGTGGCTGCCGATCTGGGCCTGGGATCGGATGGCGCCCAAGCGCTGAGGCTCGGGCGGGCGCGATGCCCGCGAGGCCTACGGGAGCGGTGCGCCGATCAGCGCCGCTCCGCCACGAACGAACAGCTTCCCCCGATCCCCAACGCGCTCCCCACCCGGTCGGGCACCGAGAGCGCCTGCGCAAGGGGCACGACCGTACGCGCGTAGATCTTCGTGAAGCGGCTCGTGGGGGGAGGGCCGGCGGCCACGGGGGGCGTTGCGGGGGGCTTGCCCCCCGCCCCAGGAGTCCGGTTGTTCTTCAAGCGACCGAGCCACGGCAGCAGGCGGTGGTCATGCAGCGGCTGGATCCAGACGTTGAAGGATTGCATGTCAAGTACTTGGAATCCCACGCCTTCCATGCGGGTGCGCATCTGGCGGCGCGTCGGCATGCGCTCGTGGAAGTGGCCGACGCTGGCCTGGCGGGCGGCGTAGTCGGCGGGGTCGCGGGCGCGCTGGAAGCCGTCGAAGCTGCCGTCGATGTCCTGAACGGGCATGTGGACGACGAGGCGACCGCCGGGCGCGAGGACGCGGAAGGCCTCGGCGAGGGCGCGATCGAGGTGGGTGAGGTGCTCGAAGACGTCGAAGGCGACGACGGCGGCGAAGCTCTGGTCCGCGAAGGGGAGCGCCTCGGCGTCACCGAGGACCCACAGGGTGTCGCTGCCGCGGGCGCGGGCGGCCGCGTTCTGCGCCGCGACCCACACGGGCGAGATGTCGAGGCCGGAGCCGGTGATGCCGCGCGTGCGCTCGAGCCAGGGGAGGAGCCCGGAGCGGTGGCCGCCGATCTCCAGCACGCGGTCGCCGCGCTTCAACGGCAGCGCTTCGAGCAGGCCTTTCTGATGCACGAGCATCAGGTTGTGCGGATGGTCGAAGTCGCTCATGGCGCCGAGGCGCTGGTCGTAGATGTCGGCCTGGAGGGACTTGTTGCCGTCGTCGAGGGTGCCGCTGCCGCGGGGGCGCAGGTCCCAGCCGCCGAGGGCCTCGGGGTAGACGTCGCCGGAGCGCCCGGCGAGGCCACCCGGAGCGGAGGTGAGGGGGTGCTTGTCGACCGGATCGGCGAGGTGCTTCGGGGGAATCGTCGCGCTCATTGCAGGTAGCCGAGCCCCCGCAGGCGCTCTTCGATCGCGCGGTCGGTCGCGGCGTCCCGCACGGGGCCGGCGGCGCCGGCGAAGCGGCGGGCCTCGGTCCACAGGCTGGGCGTGGTGCGCGCGAAGACCTCGTGGAGCACGCGGCCGTCGATGTCGTCGGGGATGGGGACGCCGAGCGTCGCGAACAGGGTCGGGAGGATGTCGACGATGTTGGCGTCCGCGATGTGGGTGCCCGGCGCGAAGTCGGGGCCCCAGCCGAGGAAGAGGCCGTCCGGCTCGTGGTTGCCGCTGGCCCAGCCGCTCTTCTCGAAGACCTCGCTCGGCACGTCCCCCTCGGAGTAGTAGAACCAGACCGAGTCGTCGTGGCCGGCGATGAGGAGGTCCGCCGCTCCGTGCACCTCGGGGCCCTCGTAGAGGCGGTCCCGCCGCTCGACGCGCGTGATGATGCGGTTGCCCTCGGGGTCCCGCATGGCGAGGAGCCGCTGGCGCACCTCCTCGACGACGCGATCGTAGTCCTTGGGGTCCACAGAGCCGCGGGGCTCGCGCCCCTTCAGGTTGATGCGGACGGAGTTCGTGCCGTGGCAGAACGCCTGGGTGTGCTCCCAGTCGATGTCCGTCGCGAAGCGCGAGAGTTCGTCACCCATGCGGAGGACGCGGTCGCCGCCGAAGCGCTTGGCGAAGTCGAGGAGCTTCCGGGTGTCGACGCCGGCGCGCCCCAGCACGCCGCGCACCTTGTGGAGGCCGTTGCGGCGCTCCCGCCCGCCCTCGCGGAACTTCAGGAAGCCCTCCTGGCCGAGCCAGGTGTTGAGGAACACCTTGTAGCGGCACGGCCCAAAGCCGTGATCCGACAGGAAGATCACGTTGGAGTCCGCCGGCCGGCGCTCGATCATCTCGGCGACGCGGGTGTCGATGAGGCGGTAGATGTCGAGGATCGGGGCCTCGTACTTCGCGGCCAGCCGGGCGTCGTGATGCGGGTGCGTGGGATCGAAGATGTGCCAGAGGCAGTGCTGCATCCGGTCCATCTCGACCCAGACGGTGCAGAACACGTCCCACGGCTCCTGCTCCATGAGCGTGCGCACCAGCGTGCCGCGCCCCTCGAGCATCGCGTGGAGCCGCCCCAGGAAGGGCAGGACGTCGTCCTCGCTCTCGGTGAGGTGGGTGTCGATGACGTAGTCGGGCACGATGCGATCGAGCTCGGCCTTGAAGGAGGCGGGGTGGGTGAACCCGGGCACGTCCTTCGCGGGGGTCAGCATGTCGCCCACCGCGATTCCGTTGATCGGGCGCGCCGGGTAGGTGAGCGGCAGGTTGACCGTCGCGACGCGTGCGCCACGCTCGGAGAGCTGCTCGAAGAGCGTGCGGGACTGGATGCGGGTGGAGTCGATCGGCCGGTAGAGGTAGGAGCCGGGGACGGGCTCGGTCCAGTCGTAGATGCCGTGCTTGCCCGGGCCCTTTCCGGTCTGGAAGGCGGTCCACGCGGTGGCGGTCATCGGCGGGACCACGGACCAGAGCGGGCCGTGCGCGCCCTCCTCCCGGAGGCGCCCGAGCGTCGGCATGACGCCGCGATCGATGAAGCCGTCCAAGAGCTTCCACGAGGCTCCGTCGAGCCCAATCAAGACGGCCTTCCGACCGTTCGTCGCCTTGCTGGTCATGCCGTCCCTCCGCTACACCGGGTACGTTGTAGCCCGGCCGCCGAAGGGGTGGCCATCCAGGAGAGCGATTGGCCGCACCCCAGAGTCCCCCGAGCACCAACCGGCCGCACCGGCCGCGTCGGCAGCTGCGGGACGACGACGACACCTCGCTCTCCGAGATCCTCCACCTGCGCGACTACTGGCGCACCGTCCGGAAGCGGTTGTGGACGTTGATAACGGCCTTCTCGCTGATCGTCGGCAGTGTCACCGTCGTGACGCTCCTGACGCCGCCGGTGTTCGAGGCGACCGCGTCGCTCCAGATCGACTCGCAGCCGCAGGCGAACATGAGCCTCTCGGCGTACGGGCAGACGGGGCAGGGCCAGTACCTGCTGGAGCAGGAATACTTCAGCACGCAGCACAAGAAGCTTCGGAGCCGTGTGCAGGCGCGTGCGGTCGCGGAGCGGCTCGACCTCGCCCACCACCCCGACTACGAGGAGCTCGAGCCGGACGAGCTCGTGCAGACGCTGCTCGCGCAGGTCAACATCGTGCCCATCAAGGGCACCCGCCTGGTGTGGATCTACGTGCGGGCGAACGATCGCGATCTCGCGACGCTGCTCTGCCAGACCTGGGCCGAGGTCTTCGTCCAGCGCAACATGGACGAGATCAACCAGGGGGTGCAGGGCGGCCTCGGATGGCTCTCCGGCGCCGTGGCGAAGGCCGAAGAGGAGTTCAGGGACGCCGAGCAGAAGCTCCTGGAGTTCCGGCGTCAGAACAACAAGATCGCGCTGTCGTCGCAGGAGGAGGGGAACCTACTCGTCCAGCAGCTCGAGGAGCTCTCGCGCAAGCGGGCCCTCGCCGAGGCGGAGCGCGCCGGGCGCGAGGCCGAGTTCGAGGGCATCTCGAACTCCGCGCGCACCCAGAAGGACCTCCGGCGGCTCTCCCTGCTGGTCGAGAGCCCGCTCATGTCGGGTCTCCGCGAACAGTTGACGACCCTGCAGGCGGATCGCGAGGCCCTGCTCACCCGGTACCTGCCCGACGCGCCGGTGCCGGCCGTGCTCCAGAACAAGGAGCGCCTGGAGGACGTGGAGATCCAGATCCGCGCCGAGGTCGACGCCGAGGTGGGTCGCCGCAAGGCCATGCTCTCGCAGGCGCAGAGCCACGAGGCGGGCCTCCAGCGCTCGATCGACGCGCTGACGAAGAGCGCGCTCCAGGAGAACGGCGAGGAGGCCGACTACAACCTGCTCCGTCGCGAGGTCGACTCCCGCTCGACGCTCTACAAGCAGCTCGTGGAGCGCATGCAGGAGATGGACGTGACCTCCTCGTTGAAGGAGAACAACGTCCGCGTCATCGACCCCGGCGAGGCCGGCGAGAAGCCCGTCGAGCCCAACGTCATCCGCAACATCGGCGTGGCCATCCTCGGCGGCCTCCTGGTCGGCGTCTCCATGGCGCTCTTCTTCGACTACATGGACACGACGATCAAGACCCGCGAGGAGGTCGAGGCCCTCGGAATCCCGTTCCTCGGCATCATCCCGAGCGTCCCGGGCCTGGAAGGCGAAGGCTGGGAGGTCGCGCGCCAGCGGTACCTCTACGCGCTGAACTACCCGAAGAGCGCGTTCGCCGAGTTCTGCCGGAACATCCGGACCACCGTGAACTTCAGCGCGCGGGAGGACGGGGCGCCGCCGCGGCGGCTCCTCATCACGTCGGCAGGCCCGCGCGAAGGCAAGACGACCTCGAGCATCAACCTCGCGATCACCTTCGCGAGCAACGGCCGGCGGGTCTGCCTCGTGGATGCCGACCTTCGGCGCCCGAGCCTCCACCACGCGTTCGGCCTCCCCAACGAGGAGGGCTTCTCCACGCTCATCGCGGGGACCTCCAGCGTCGCGGCGGTCTCCCAGCCGACGCCGCAGGAAGGGCTCTTCATCATCCCGTCGGGCCCCCGCCCCGGCAACCCCGCGGAGATGCTCGGGTCGGCCCAGTGCAAGGCCGCGCTCGACCGCCTGAACGAGGCGTTCGACCTCGTCATCATCGACTCCCCGCCCGTCGTGGCGGTGACCGACGCGGTCGTGCTCGCCAATGACGTGGACGGCGTCATCCTCGTGGTCAAGAGCTTCAAGGTCGCCCGGGACCTCGTGCTCCAGGCCAAGCGCCAACTCGTCGACGTGGAGGCCCGCCTCATCGGCGTCATCCTCAACAACTTCGACATCCAGCGCAAGTCGTACGGGTACTACTACTACTATTCGTATTACGGGTCGGATCGCGAGGACGTTGGCAAGGGTCGCAAGTGACGAAGCCCGGGCCCGCCCCCGCATCCGAGCGCCTGGAGTGGGCCGTCGCCGGCGGCATGCTGCTCGTCGTGTTCGCGGCCGCGGGCCTCGAGGGCGGCGTGGTCCCGATGTACGGCGGGGTCGTCTACGCCCTGGCCGCGGCGCTGGCGGCGGTTTGGATCGGGCTGCGCGGCGTCGATCCGCTGCCGGGGCTCGCGAAGGTGGGGCTGGGGCTCTTCGCCGTCGTGCTGCTCTACCAGGCGATGCCGGTGCCGGAGGCCCTGCGGGCGCTCGTGGCGCCGGGGCAGGCCGCGTGGTTCGACCGCGTCGCGCCGGAGTGGTCGGGTAGCCTCGACCCCTGGCTCGGCGCCGTCGCGACATACGATGTGCTCGCGGCCGTGGGTGTCGCGGGGGAGTGGGCCTACGATCCGCTCGCGGGCGCGGTCGCCACGGTGGCGCGGCCCGGCGCGATCGATCCCGAGGCGTGGCGGTGGACCCTCGCGCAGCTCCTCGCGATGGGCCTCGTGTGGGCGGTCGGCGTCGGCCTCGGGCGCAGCTCCGTCGCGACCCGCACCGTGCTCATCGGCCTCCTCGTGTTCTGCGTCGGCGAGGCCGTGTTCGGGCTCGCCAACCGCGACGGGCCGAGCACCGGCATCGGCGTGAAGCAGTACTACCTCGGGTCGGCCACCGGCACGTTCATCAACCGCGGGCACTTCGCGGCGCTTCTCGTGCTCGGGGTGGGGGCCGCGTGGGGGCTCGCGGCCGGGCTGTTCCCGCTCCTGCCGGAGGAGGTGCGCCTCCACATGCAGCGCAAGCGGCGCTCGAGCCAGCCGCCGTCGGTGTTCGAGGCCAGCGGGGACCGCATCCCCCGCCTCGCGCTGCTCGGGTTCGTCGTGGCGGTGCTGCTGGTGGCGATCGTGGCGTCGCAGGCACGCGGGCCCGTCCTCGGGCTCGGGGTGGCGGCGCTGATCGTGGGCGGCGGCATGGCGTGGCGGCGAAAGGAGCACTTCCACCTCGGGATCGCCCTCGCGTTGCCCGTGGCCGGCGGGATCCTCGCCGTCGCGGCCTTCGGCGTCCGGGGCGCGTTCGGGCGCTTCCGCGGCGTGTTCTCCGGCGGGGACGCCAGCCTGCTCTCGCGCCTGGACCTCTGGCGCGACTCGATCGTGGCGTGGCGGGACGCCCCGCTCTTCGGTGCGGGGCTCGGCGGCTGGCCGCTGACCCACACGCTGCACGAGGGGCCGGACCACCTCTACACCTTCTCCCACGCCCACAACGAGCTCATCGAGCTGCTCGTCGAGGTCGGCGCGGTCGGCGTCGTGGCGGGGGCGCTGCTCCTCACCGCCGTCGTGCGCGGGCTCGTCCGGGCGCTGCGGGACGCGCCCCACGACGAGGGCATCGGCGCGGGCGTGGGTGCGCTCGTCGGGGTGATCGCGGTGCTCGTCCAGTCGATCGGCGACTTCCCGCTCCACATCCCCGGCGTGGCGCTGCCGTGGGCGCTGATGGCGGGGCTCGCCCAGGGCTCGCTGACGATGCCCGCGCGGCCCGGCAAGAAGGGGCCGGTGCTGCTCCTCGCGCTCGCCGCCATCGGCCTCTGCGTCTCGGCCGCCGCGGTGGACGCCGCCTTCACCGGCAGCCGCGACGACCGCCTCTCGGAGCGGGGGGTGTTGTGGGACGACGCGCGCCGGTCCGATGGGACGCTCTCCGGCCTGCGTGCCTGGCGCGACCTCACCCAGGCGGCGGTCGACGCGCGTCCTCTCGATCCCTGGCCCCACGCCGCGCTCGCCGAGGCGGAGGCCATCCTCGCGCGGGAAGCCTGGCGCATCGACGGGGCGCGGGCGGTCGGGGAGGCCCCCGAGGACCACGCGCTCCGCGCCGACCTCGCCGTGAGCCGCGCGCGCGCGCTCCGGCCCCGCGATCCCCGCCTCACGCTGTCCCTGGCGCGCTCCCTCGTGTTGCTCGGGGAGCGCTCGTCCACACCGGACGCGTTCAACGCTCGCGCGGTCGCCCTGCTCGCGGACGCCGTCGGGCGGGACCCCTGGCGCGCCGAGGAGGCCTTCGTCATCGCCGGCCGCCTCTCCGAGGACGCCCTCGCCGGCGTCGCCGCGGGCGCGACCGGCCCGGCGCGAGGGCGGGCGCGCGTGGCCTATGCCCACGGCAAGGCCTTGGAGCGCCGCGGAAAGCTCGATGCCGCCGCGGCCGCCCACGCGGTCGCCGTCGCCGCGGACCCCACGTACGGCCCGCCGCTCTTCGCCGCGGGCGTGCTCGCGCGAAACCGGGGCGAGACCGACGCGGGCGACGCCTTGCTGCGCCAGTACCTCACGGCGGACGAGCGCGGCGGCGGCATGGAGGGCTGGGCGCTCGCGTTGCTCGGCCAGCTCGACCTCGCGGAGACGCGCCTGACGCGCGCGGTGCAGCAGGCGCCGACGAATCGCTGGGCCTGGGAGGGGCTCGCGGAGGTCGCGAAGCGCCGCGGGAACGCCGCCGACGAGCGCGCCGCCCTGGAGAAGATCCTCGCGCTCGACCCCACGCATCGCGCGGCGAAGGGGCGGCTGGCGGTGTTGGACGCGCCGACGGAGTAGCGGCGGCCGAGCGCGTCGCGATCGGTCTGGCGGGCTGGAATCGACGCGCGCGCGCAGATAGACCGCGCGCGGAGACGCCACCATGACCCGCATCCACTCCGGCCTCTACACGAAGGCGCTCGTGGTCGAGCACCCCGACGCCGTGCTCGACGAGCTGCTCCGCGCGGATGGGCTCCAGGTCGACCGCGCCACCGAGGTGCCCGACGAGGCCGGCCTCATCCGGATGCTCCGGGACGGCGGCCACCAGGTGCTCTTCAAGCGGAGCCGCGTGCCGGTCACCCGCGCCGTCCTCGAGGCCTGCCCGCAGCTCCACGCGGTGCAGCTCTGCTGCATCGGGGACGACAGCGTGGACAAGCGCGCGTGCGCCGATCATGGCGTGCTCGTGTTCAACGACCCCTTCAGCAACGGGCGCAGCGTCGTCGAGCTCGCCGTGGCGCACCTCATCGCGCTCGCACGCCGCCTCTACGAGACGAACGAGCACACGCGCGCGGGCGGCTTCGACAAGTCCCAGGTCGAGCGGTTCGAGATCCAGGGGCGCGTCCTCGGCATCCTCGGGCTCGGCAACATCGGGCGGCAGGTGGCCCGCGCCGCCGAGGCCCTCGGGATGAAGGTCGTGTTCCACGACACCCGCGAGGTGGCGCGCGAGATCGGCGTCGAGATGGGCTGGGAGGAGGTCGCCACCATCGACGCCCTGTTCCGCCGCTCGGATTGCGTGACCGTGCACGTGAGCGCGGAGGACGCGCGCGGGAACAGCAATCGCGGCCTCCTCACCTACGAGCACTTCAGCCAGCTCGCGGCGGACCGTCCCGGCGTGTCGCCGCGGATCTTCCTGAACCTCGCGCGCGGGTTCCTCTACGACCCCGAGGATCTGCTCCGCGCCATCGACGAGGGGAACGTGGGCCGCGCCGCGGTGGACGTGTACCCCGAGGAGCCGCGGGGCAGCGCCCCGTGGACGAACCCCTACGCCCGGCAGCCCCGCGTCGCGACGACTCCCCATCTCGGCGCCGCCACGGTCGACGCCCAGCCCCGCATCGCACGTCGTGTCGCGCAGACGTTCCGCTCCTACAATCGCTACGGCGCCCTGCGGGACTGCGTCTACCGCCCCCGCCTGCTGCTGGGGCTCGGCGAGATCGCGCCCGGCAGCACGTTGCTCGCGGTGGTGCACTCCACGCGCCGCGGCTCCCGCAAGGCGCTGCAGGACGCGATCTTCGAGGCCGGCGCCTCCAACCTCTCGACCGTGCACCAGGACTTCGAGGACTACGGCATGGCGTTCGACCTCTCGGCGATCGACCGCCCGCTGGACGAAGACCAGCTCCGCTACGTGCTCTCCCACGCCGCGGACCTCACCGGCGAGGCCGGCTCCATCCGCAGCATCCGCCAGGTGACGCTCGCATGAACCCGGCGCTCGAGGCGGAGATCGAAGCGGCCATCGTCCGCGCGCTCGTCGCGGAGTGGCGGGCGATCAACTTCACCCACTTCAAGTCGGTCCTGACGCCGCCGCGCTTCGAGCTCATGGAGCACGAGGGGCATCTCGGCGAGTGGCGGCGCGGGCACCGCGTCATCGCGATGTCGCGGACGTTCGTCCGGACCCAGCCGTGGGGCATCGTGACCGAGGTGCTCAAGCACGAGATGGCGCACCAGTACGCGCACGAGGTGCTCCGGGCGATCGACGAGACCGCGCACGGTCCCGCGTTCCGGAAGGTGTGCGAGCGGCTCGGCATCGACGCGAGCGGCTCGGGGCTGCCCGCGGCCGCGGTCGTGGATCCCGAGCAGGAGAAGGCCCTGCGTCGCATCACGCGGCTGCTCGCACTCGCGGAGAGCCCGAACGCGAACGAGTCCCAGTCGGCGATGAACGCCGCGCGGAAGCTGATGCTCCGCTACAACATCGACACCCTGCCGACCGGCCACACCTTCCGCCACCTCGGCACGCCGACGGGCCGGCTCCAGGAGTCCGACCGTTGGCTGGCGTCGGTGCTCGGCCAGCACTTCTTCGTCGCCGTCATCTGGGTGCCCTCGTTCGATGCGACCACGGGGAAGACCGGGCGCGTCCTGGAGATCTCGGGCACGGTGCCGAACCTCGAGCTCGCCACCTACGTGTACGGCTTCCTGCGGGAGACCGCCGAGCGGCTCTGGCGGGCGCACAAGCGGGAGAGCGGCATTCGCGGCGACAAGGAGCGCCAGCGCTACGTGTCCGGCGTGATGCGCGGGTTCCACGAGAAGCTCGCCGAGGGCGCCCGGGAGAGCCGCGAGGAGGGGCTCGTCTGGGTGGGGGATCCCAAGCTCACGGAGTACCAGGAGAAGCGCCACCCGAGGGTGCGCCACGTGCGGTACGGCGGGAACGCGCGGACCGAGGCCTGGGAGCAGGGGCGCGCGGCCGGCCGGGAGATCGTGCTCCACAAGCCGGTCAGCGGCGAGACGGGCGGGGGCGGGAAGCTGCTGGGCGGCTGACCGCGGGCGTGGTGCCCCGCGAGCCAGCCGCGCCGACTGCGGCCGCTACGAGACCTTCAGGAGCTCGACCTCGAAGAGGAGCGTGGCGTTCGGGGGGATGAGCCCCGGGTAGCCGCGGCTGCCGTAGGCGAGGTGGCCGGGGATCGTGAGCTTGCGGGTGCCGCCGACCTTCATGCCGGCCACGCCCTGGTCCCAGCCCTGGATGACCATGCCGGCGCCGAGCTTGAAGGAGAACGGCTCGCCGCGATCGCGGGAGGAGTCGAACTTCTTGCCGTCCTCGAGGGTGCCGACGTAGTGCACGTGCACGGTCTTGCCCTTGGTGGCCTCGGTGCCTTGGCCGAGGGTGACATCTTCCATCTTGAGCTCGGTGGTCATCGCAACTCCTTCGGCGATTGGGGCCCGGCGGGCCGGGCGTTCAGACAGGGTCCCGGCCGCCGCTACGGGCCACGGCGGCCGCTCGCGCTACGCGGGCGGCGCGCTCTCGCCGCCGCCGCTCGTGCTGCGACGGCCACGGCGACCTCCGCGACGACGGCGCTTGCGCTCACCGTCGGGCGTGGTCTCGTCGCCCTCGGCGGCGTCATCTCCGTCCCCGGGCGCCTCCGCGGCATCCTCCGCGGCGACGGCGGGCGCGGCCTCGACCGGGGCCTCGACCGCGGGCTCGGCCGCCTTCTTCGGGGCACGGGGCCGGCGGGCGCGGGGCGCGGGGCCGGCAGGGGC
>JAUXTN010000180.1 GCA_030684355.1 Pseudomonadota bacterium | reverse complement strand
GGGCGGCTCCTCCGCGGGCGGCGCCGGCGCGATGGGGTCGTCCTCGTGCTCCTACAGCACCCCCGCGACCCTGGACAGCGCGGGCACGGGCAGCAGCAACGGCGCGGGCGGCGGCGGCGGCTCGGGTTGGTACGGCGGTGGCGGCGGCGGCGCGGTCTACACCTACTTCGGCGGTGGCGGCGGCGGCGGGTCGGGGTGGAGCGCCTCCGGGACGTTGGAGACGGGCGGAGGCGCGACGCCGGGCGGGGCCACGAGCGTGATGTGGGATGGGACCGCGGGGGCGGGTGGGGTGCCGGGGGTCTGGCCGGCCACGGCTTCGACGGATGGGGAGGGGGGGAGGGTGGTGGTTTGGTAGGGGGAGGGAGGCGCTACTGGTCTTTCAGCTTCTCGTACTCCAGGAGTTGGTCGTCCACCTTGTTCTTGTAGTCCTTGACGTATCGGCCCGCCGCCTTCTCCAACCAACTCGGGAGCTCGTTCGCCGTCGCGGTGAAGGCGTACTCCCAGCTCTGGGGCGAGCCGGAGGTCTGCATCGTGGCCCCGCGGAAGGTGAGCTTGAGACCGTTCTTGTTGTAGAGCTCCTTGTCCCTGAGCTTCTCCAGATCGGAGGTCGCGGCGGTCGCCGCTTCGGAGTGCTTCTTGACGAGGTCCTGGAAGAGCCCGAGGTTGTTGACCTCCCCCCAGTCGAGGACCACCTTGGTCCCGTCCCACTTCTTGCCGGTCCGGGCGTCGTCGTTGCCGGAGCGGAGCTGGGCGAGCTGGGTGCGCGTGTCGTACTGCTGGATGGGGACCCAGCCTTTGAGTGTCAGCACTTCGATGTACTTGGGTTGGATCGCCTTCGCGGTGTTGAGGGCGTTTCCGTCCATGTAGTCCATGCCCTCGATGACGTTGTCCCTGCCGATCGCGGCGTCGATGTGGAAGCGCAGCATGAGGGGCTTCAGCTCGATGGGTACGCCGTCGATCATCTGCCGTCGATCCTCGGCCTGGTTGATGTACGGGCGGAAGGTGCTCGGGAGGCTCGCGAACGCCACGACGCACTTGGAGGTCTGGATGGAGCCTTTCTTCTGCCCTTCGGTGCTCATCCCCACCGAGCCCCGGTCCGTCGCGCCCATCCGGGGGTCCAGCCCCGTCGATCGGATGCTGGGGATGTTGTGGAGCTTGGTCATGTGGTAGCCGTACATCGCCTTGTTCCCGCCCTTCCCGTCCTTCATCGTGGATTCGCGGTCCTGGAGCGTGAACATCATCAGGTGGAGCTTGGTCAGCAGGTCCTGGAGCTGCATGGCGGCCTCACCGACGGCCTTCGGCGCCTTCTCGCGGGCCTTCCAGGCCTTCAGCAGGCCCTCCTGCGCCTCGAGCAGCGCCTTCTTGACCTTCTCGTCGCTCACCTCGGCCAACGTGGATCGGCGCTCCGCCACCATCCAGGCCGAGAGCGTCTGTCCGAAGGTGGCGCTCCGGAGGTGGCGGAACGAGACCGTCTCGGTGATTTGTGGCGGCATGCCGAAGCGCTCGACGTCGTCTTCGAAGTCCTCCGGGTCGTGGATCAGCGCGAGGGGATCCTTCGAGTAGTCCGTCTTCTCCGCGGCTTCCTCCCAGTCGTTGAACGTGGTCTCCTCCTCCGCCGCCGCGAGCTTTGTCAGGTTCTGGATCGCCAGCGCGGTCGCGCCCGCGTTGAATGCCAGATCAAAGAAGTCGTCGTTCTTGGTGTAGCGCTCCTTGCCAATCGTCAGGATGCGTTGGACCGGCGCCGCCGCCCCACCGCCCGCGCCCGACCTGGGCACGCCGAGCGGATCGACGAGCGCGTATCTCGAGAGCGGGTCGTGCAGCGCATCCGGGACAGCGCCGGGCCTGGGCCGCGGGAGCGCGTGAGTCGTGCGTCGCTTCGAGGTGACCGCCAAGGATCTGTTCATACGACGGAGCATACGCGATCTTCGGCGACCGCTCGGCGTATCCTCGCCCGGGCGCGCCCCGGCCGCTACGGACAGGGCGACGCCTTCTCCGACGTCGCCACGTCCTCCGCGAGCCGTCCCCCTCACGCCTTCGCCGCCGCAGTCCGAGGCCGGGGACGCTCCCCGTGCGCGCGATCTCCGGATGACTCTGCTCCCGCGCCTCGTGCGGCTCGTCGGCGGCCGCCCGCCCCCCGGGGAGCGGTAGGTGGGCTCGCCGCGTGGGCGCCCGGCGCCGACACCACCGGCTGGCTCGACATCGTGAGCAACGATCCGGAGACGCCGCTCGTGCCCGTCTCGCTCGAGGGCTTCCTCGGTGGCGACACGGGTGGGGACACCGGCGGCGACACGGGCGGCGACACCGCGGAGCTCATCGCCAGCGCCACGCTCGATCCGCTCGACGCCACCCTCGAGGCGCCCCTTGACAGCCCGCCCCGACGACGCCCTCGTCCTGGTGCCGCTGGCGCAGATCCGCGAAGAGTGGGAACGGTTGCTCCCCTACCTCGGGAACCGGCGCGCGTTTTGGGCGTGGCTACTTCCTGAGCTTGAGCGGCGTGCCGGGTAGCTTGTCAGCGCTGCAAGTGCGCGTCCTGCGGGCGCTCGCAGGCCTGAATCCTCGTTGGACGCTCACCGGAGGCGGTGCCCTCGCCGGTTTCCACTTGGCGCATCGGCGGACGAAGGACGCGGACCTCTTCTTCCATGGAGTTTGCCGCCTTGGAACGCCTGCCGGAGGACGCGGCAGCGGCCTTGCGGGCAGAGGGGATGTCAGTCGACTTCCTGCAGCGCGCGCCCGCCTTCTGAACAAGCTGGGGGCCCTGTACTCGCGTTCCGAGATCCGTGACCTGGTAGACGTGAAGGCGCTCGTGGACGCAGGCGAGGATCTCGATGCCGCCATCGGGCTAGTCAGCAGGAAGGACGGAGGATTCTCGCCTCCCGATCTGGCCTGGGTGCTTCGGAAGATGAACGTGTCGGCGCTTGCAAAAGCCGATGGCTACGAGGCGGTGGGATTGCTTGCGTTCCGCGATCATCTGGTGGATCGGCTGTTGGGATAGGCGCCCGTACGCGCGCAGCCTACCCGGCTGCCGGCTGGCCAAAGCGCAACGGTGCGCTACTCGCTCGCCGTCCGACTCACAGTCGACATCGTAGACGCAGGCTCCGCACGCAGTTTCACGGATCCAACCCCGCCCACGCGACTACACTGCCCGGGGGGAGACCAATGGACGCGGAAGAAGGGCACGTGGTGCTGGCGGCCGAGCCTTGGCCGGCGCTCGATTGGGCGGACTGGAAGGAGACGTGCGCCACGCTGCACCTCTGGACGCAGATCGTCGGGAAGGTGCTGCTCGCGAAGCGCCCCTTCCTCAACGAGTGGTGGCAGGTCGCGCTCCAACTCGGCCCGCGCGGCCTCACGACCAACGCCGTCCCGTCGGGGAACATCAGCTTCGGCATGGACTTCGACTTCGTGGACCACCAGCTCGTGATCGCGACGAGCCGGGGTGACCGCCGCAGTGTGGCGCTCCGGCCGCGGACGGTGGCGGACTTCCATCGCGAGGTCATGGCAAGCTTGCGAGACCTGGGGGTGGACACCAGGTTCTCGACCCTGCCGGTCGAGCTCCCCAACCCGATCCCGTTCGAGCGCGACACCGTGCACGCGAGCTACGACCCGGGCCCCGTGCGCCGTTGGTACACCATCCTGCTCCAGACGGCGGCCATCCTGGAGCGTTGGCGCACCCCCTTCGTGGGCAAGAGCAGCCCGGTGCACTTCTTCTGGGGGTCCTTCGACCTGAACGCGGCGCGCTACTCCGGCCGGCCGGCACCTCCGATGGAGGGCCCTTGCTTCGTGCGGCTCGCCGAGGACCAGGAGAACTTCGCGTGCGGCTTCTGGCCGGGGAACCCCTCCGCCTCGGGTGTAACCCTGGGTGAGCCGGCCTTCTACGCCTACATGTACCCGTCGCCACCGGGGTTCGAGACGGCGCAGCTCCGCCCCGAGGGCGCCCGGTTCAACCGCGAGCTGTCCCAACACATCCTCCCGTACGAGCGGGTGCGACGCTCGGACAACCCGGCCGAGGCGATCTACGCCTTCTTCCAGAGCGCCTGGGAGACGTCCGCCAACCTCGCGGGCTGGGATCGCGCGGCGCTGGAACGGCCGCCGATCTGTCGCTGACGAGGCGTTCGCGGGGGGGCCGGAGGCGCGCGGGAGGGAGAGGGGGGTATCGGGGCGTTCACAGAAAGGGCGCATTTGCTCTTGGCATCGCTCGTGGTGTTGGAACAGGGACACGGTTTCGCTCGGCATCGCCGGAGTGGGCGCTCTCGCCTCACGCGCGCGCCATAGATGGCGTCTCGACCTCCTCGTCATCGTCCGCGGGATCCCGGGCGGTTGCAACGTCGCTGCCAGAGCCCGGCACCGCGGCCCCCAGGATCCTCGCGGCGCTCCGCTCCGGCAAAGGAGCCCGAGGACGGGTTAGCAGGTGCGCGAGGGAGACACAGATTTGGACCAAGCCAGATTTTCTTGGATCGCACATCGGTTTCATCGCTTCTACTCCCCCATCGATC
Organism: Pseudomonadota bacterium; assembly: GCA_030684355.1. Classification (GTDB taxonomy): domain Bacteria; phylum Myxococcota_A; class UBA796; order UBA796; family SXON01; genus CAJBVW01. The sequence goes on along the minus strand of JAUXTN010000180.1, from coordinate 17,803 downwards.
CCTCGCGACTCGACGAACTGCTCGCTCACGTCCCTCTCGGCGCGGGCGATAGGGTCCTCGATGTGGGCTGCGGCAACGGCGAGATGCTCGCACACGTGACGCGAGCAGCCGGCGCGCGAGGGATAGGCCTGGAGCGCAGCTCCTTCCTGATCCCGGAGATCCGGCGGCGGATCGATGCGGGGGCACCCATGGAAGTCGCTGCTGGAGACGCCCAAGAGGCCGTACTCGCCCCCGGCTTCGCACTTGCGATGTGCATCGGCTCCACCCACGTATGGGGCGGCATGGGACCGACGCTGGATCGCCTTGCCGACCTGGTCGCCCCCGGTGGTCACGTCCTCCTCGGCGAACTGTTCTGGAAGTCGCCGCCTACACAGGCCTTCCTGGAGCGCCTGGGAGCGCCGAAAGATGCATTCGTTGACCTCGCCTCCACCGCTTGGAGCGGCGAGCGGGGCGGCTTCACGTTCGTCCGCGGACAGACGAGTTCGGAAGGCGAGTGGGACGCCTACGAAGGCCTGTACCACCAATCGATCGAAGCCTGGCTTCGAGAGCATCCCGACGATCCCGACTACGTAGAGATGCGTGTACAGTTCCGCGCCGTTCGTGACCGCTATTGGGGTGGAGGCCGCGACCATCTCGGGTTCGCCCTCCTGCTCTACAGGCGCTGATGCACTCGGCCTCTCCGCGGCCTCGAGGGCGTGGCGCGCTCGCCTCACGCGCGCGCCGGGGACGGCGTCTCAACCTCTTCGTGATCGTCCCTTGGGAGCCCACCTTGGCACCAACACGGTGGGCCAGGTCCCTTGATGGTATGCAAACACAGCCCACGCCCAAGTAGTCGTCGCAACCGACGCACCCGCCTCCCGCAGCAGTTCGATGTCAAGGAGATCCTTGGAGAAACTCATCGACCTCCTCCACGAACGCGGTGAGGAGGTCGAGGAAATCCTCGTTCAGCGTCGGCGCGGTCATCCGGACCCGCGCGGTCGGATCACCTGCCCGGGCATGTCGGCCCGCGTGTAGCTCGGGAGTGGCGCCCCACGCAGCGCCCAGCCCGGTTCGGCGAGCTCCCGCATGACGCCAACCCGTTCCGCCACCGTCGTCTCGTCTACACGAATCGCGCAATGCTCGGTTCGGAGCTCGCTGCGCTGACAGCTCGGGCTCGGCTTCACCCTGCCCTGGCGGGAGGTCGGTTCGACATCCCTTGGCTTGCACGCGTCATCCAGCGCACTCGCCGCGCCCCTCGCCCGCCGTGATCCACGCGCGCTTCCGGTCGACCCACCCTGCGGCAACGAATAGCGCCGCCTTGAGCGCGTACACGACGTACACGACGTACACGCCGGGCGGCGTGCCGGCCCCCTGGAGGGCGATAGACGTCGGGCATGTCGCGCGAACCGAAGCCCCGCATGTCCCTTGTCGAGAGCATGGGCGCCCTGGAGGCGGCCGGCTCGGCGCAGACCCGCAAGACCTGGCTCCGCCACGGCTGCCCCGAGCCGATGTTCGGCGTGAGCTTCGCCGCGCTCAAGACGCTCATGAAGCGCATCGGCGTCGATCACGAGCTCGCCCACGCCCTGTGGGACACCGGCAACTACGACGCGCGTAACCTGGCGGTGAAGGTCGTCGACCCGGCGCGAATGGCCCCCGCCGACCTCGACCGGTGGGCCGTCGAGCAGGCCGACGCCCCGATGTCCGGCGCCTACGTGGCGATGATCGCCGCGGAGGGGCCGTACGGGGTGGAGAAGGCCGAGCAGTGGCTCGGCTCGGCCAGCGTGCGCGAGCGCTGCGTCGGCTGGGCCGTGCTCGGGCAGCTCGCACAGCTCGATGAGGCGCTGCCGGACACGTACTTCGAAACTCGGCTCGCCCAGATCGAGCGGACGATCCGCTCGGTGGCGAACGCGGAGCGCGGGAACATGAACGCCACGCTCATCCAGATCGGGCTGCGCAACCCGGCCCTGCGCGCGGCCGCGCTCGCCGGCGCGGCGCGGATCGGCCCGGTGCACGTCGACCACGGCGACACAGAGTGCAAGACGCCGGATGCCGCCGCGTCAATGGAGAAGGCTTGGGCGCACTCGCTGGGAAAGGGGTTCGCTTCACCGGCGGCGCATGAGCGGGGGCGGGAGGTCTTGCGGCGGCGGTGTTGAAAGGTGGACTGGGGCTCGTTCGCGATCCACGCCACGACGATTCCCTTGGCAGGCCCCACCCATGAGGATCCCCCTCCACTTCGTCGGCCTGTCCTGGATGGCAATCGCCACGGCCTGCACCACCGGCGGCTCCCACCCGCCCGATCCACCCCATCCGGACACGGCCGTCGACGACGACTGCGACGGTGACACGGACAGCCTCGCCCTGTGCTCCTGGTTCGGCGACGTGGACACCTTCGTCGAGGCCGACGCCCGCCTCGACGCGGCGCCCGGCGCCGAAGGTCTCGTGTTCGCCGGAGATGTCGATGGGGACGGGGTGGGAGAGGTCGCGTTCGTCGGCGGTCCTGACCAGATCCACGTGGTGTCTTCAGTCCCCGCCGGCGTCTGGAACTACGAGCCCTTTGCCACGTTCACCAGCCGGGGGAGCTTGTCCGTGGCGTCGGTGGCCTCTGTCGGCGATGTCGACGCGGACGGGCTCCCCGACCTGCTCATCGGCCACGACGAGGTGGAGGACCCCGACAGCGGCGAGCTTCGGGCTGGGTGTCACCTGATCCTCGGCCCCAAGGCCGGGATCCAGGTCGCCGCCGACGTTGCCGCCCTCACGATCGTCGGCGAGGGGCGGTGGGACGCGACTGGCGCGGCCCTGGCGGCCCTGGGCGATGTCGATGGGGACGGCGTCCCCGACTACGCAGTCACCGCGCCCCAGCACGAGTTGGGTGGCATGACCTACGTCGTGAGCGGGGCGGCTCGTGGCACGCTCCAGGTGGCGGACGCCGCGGCGCGCGTGGTCGCCCCGTCCTTGAGCGGCGAGACGCTCGCCGCGGAGGATCTGGACGGCGACGGCATCTCCGACCTCATCATCGGGGACCCCAACTACCCCGAGGTGGACTACCCACAGGGCGCCCTCTACGTCGTGCACCTGCCCGTCACCGGTATCGTCGACGTGCCGGACAGCGCCGACGCGGTCGTGCGGAACGAAGCGCCGGGCGATTTCGCGCTCGCGATGGACGCCCTCGGGGATGTCGACGGGGACGGCTACGGCGACCTCCTCGTGGCCTTCCACCGCCGCGATGTCACCTCGGGCGGGCTGGTGTTCCGCGGCCCCCTCGCGAGCACGGACGACCCCGTCGACCTCGCCTGGGCCACGCTCGTCAACGACGCGGTTCCGGCCGGGACCAACGTCCGCGCCGCCGGCGACGTGGACGGGGACGGCCGCGCCGACGTGCTCCTCGGGGCCCCCAGCCTAAGCCCGACCGCGGACGGCGAGGACGCCCTCGGCGGTGTCTACCTCTACTACGGCCTCACCTCCGGCACGCTGCTCCTCACCGACCGCAGCGCCGTCTTCCACGGGGACGCCACCCACCGCGCCGGCTGGGCGTTCGCCGGGGGCGATGACCTCGACGGCGACGGGCACGACGACGTCGTGATCGGGGGGTGGACCAAGAGCGGCACCGACCTCGCGTTCTTCTACGGGCGGTAGGGAGCGCACGCTCCCGTGGCTCGCGGCCCGGCGCGCCACAGGACGCCACGCACGCGATCGGCCCGGGATCTTCGCACCCCGGTCACGCCCGGCCGGGCCCCGCGCGGCTATCGGGAGCGCCACCCGACGGGTGGACTGGAAGGCACCATGCGGAAGACCCCCGACCCGATCGTCCCCCCCCTCGCCCGCGAGCGCATCGAGCGCGAGGTCGGGGCGCTCCCACCCGACGCGCTGTTGTGCGAGCAGAGCGGCCTCTCGGTGTTCGTCGCCCGTGCCGAGCAGATCCCGGACACCCTCACGGAGATCGGCCGGCTGCGCGAGCTCACGTTCCGGGCGGCGGGGGAGGGGACGGGCCACGCGCTCGACCTCGACGTGTTCGACGGCTGGTACGAGCACCTTGTCTGCTGGCACCGCGACACCGGGAGCATCGTCGGCGCCTCCCGCCTCGGCCGGCTCGACACGATCCTGCCGGCGCACGGGGACGCCGGGCTCTACACGGCGACCCTCTTCCAGTTCGACCCCGCGCTGCTCCGCAGCCTCGTCGACACGGTCGAGCTGGGCCGCTCCTTCGTCCGGCTCGACGTGCGGCGCTCGCCGGTGGCGCTCCCGCTCCTGTGGCGGGGGATCGGGCGCTGGCTGACCCGGCGGCCGCACCTGCGGCGCCTCATGGGGCCCGTCGGCATCGACGCGCGCTACACGCCGGTCTCCGTCGCCCGGATGGTCGGCTACCTCCACGGGCGCCACGGCGGGGCGCGGCTCTCCGGGAGCGTCCGCCCGCACGTGCCCTGGTGCCCGCCCTCGACGGAGGCGGCCCGCGCGTGCGCCGAGGGCGCGTTCCTGCCCGATCTGCCCTCGCTTTGGAGAGCGGTGGAGGCCGCCGAGCCGGAAGGTCGGTCCATCCCCGTGCTGCTGCGGCAATACCTGAAGTTGGGGGCCGAGGTGCTCGCCACCAGCGTCGATGCGGCGTTCGCCGACGTCGTGGACGCCCTGTTGCTCGTCGACCTCGACGCCGTGGAGCCCGCGCGGCTCGCGAAGTTCATGGGCCCCGAGGGCGCGGGGGCGTTCCTGGCGGCGCGGGGGCGGGCGCCGCGGGGGCGGGCGCCGCGGGGGAGCGCCGCGGCGTAGGTCGGAGGCGTAGCTCGGGCGGGCGGGGGCATTGACGCCTCCACCCCCGGTTGACCCCGGCGCCCTGGGATCTACGGTCCCCCCGCTGGCCGCGGCGCCCGGGATCCACCGTCCCGGGCGAGCGGCTCGCTTGGGGATCCCTTGGATTCGAGGTCAGATGCTGCCAGGGCGGAGCTACGTCCGGCATACCCGGTGCCCAGCGCGAAGTACGCCCGCGTGTCGGCGGCGGGAAAGTTCCTGTTCGCGGGCGGGGAGAAGCTGTTCGTACGCGGGGTGTCGTATGGCACGTTCCGCCCCGGCGCCGATGGAAACGAGCACCACCCCGCCGTCGTCGGGCGCGACTTCGCCACGATGGCGGCGCATGGCATCAACGCGGTGCGGCTCTACACGGTGCCGCCGCTGTGGCTCCTCGACGCGGCCGCCGCGCACGGCCTTCGCGTCATGGTGGGCCTACCGTGGGAGCAGCACGTCGACTTCCTGGCCGACACGGGCCGGGCGCGGGCGATCGTCGAGCGCGTCGGGGAGGGGGTGCGGGCGTGCGCGGACCACCCGGCCGTCCTCTGCTACGCCGTGGGCAACGAGATCCCCACCGCGATGGTGCGGTGGCTCGGGGCCGCGCGGGTCGAAGCGTTCCTCGAGCGGCTGTACGCGGCCGCCAAGGAGGCCGACCCGGGCGCGCTCGTCACCTACGTCAACTACCCGTCGACGGAGTACCTCCGGCTCGACGCCTTCGACCTGCTCGCGTTCAACGTCTACCTGGAGGCGGACGGGCCGCTCCAGCGGTACCTCGCGCGGCTCCAGAACCTCGCGGGGGACCGCCCGCTGATCCTCGCGGAGATCGGGCTCGACAGCCGCCGCAATGGCGTGGAGGCCCAGGCCGACACCCTCGCGGGCCAGCTCCGCACCACGTTCGCCCGCGGGGCCGCCGGCACGTTCGTGTTCGGTTGGACAGACGAGTGGCACCGGGGCGGCCACGACGTGGACGATTGGGACTTCGGGCTCACGACGCGGGACCGGCAACCGAAGCCGGCGCTCGCTGCCATCCGCCAGGTGTACGCGGAGCTGCCATTCGGTCCGGACGTGCCGGTGCCACGGATCTCCGTGGTGGTCTGCACCTACAACGGCGCGCGCACGCTGAAGGACTGCCTCGACGGCCTCCTGGCGCTCGACTACCCCGACCACGAGGTCATCGTCGTCGACGACGGCTCCACGGACCATACGGCCGCCATCGCCGCCGGCTACCCCTTCCGCCTCATCCGCACGACCAACCACGGCCTGAGCAGCGCGCGGAACACCGGCCTGGCCGCGGCGACGGGCACGATCGTCGCCTACACCGACGACGACGCGCGCCCCGACCCGCACTGGCTCACCTACCTCGCCGCCACGTTCCGGGAGACGGACCACGCCGCCGTGGGCGGGCCCAACCTGCCCCCGCCGGAAGATGGCGCGATCGCGGACTGTGTCGCCAACGCGCCGGGCGGCCCGGTCCACGTCCTGCTCACGGACGAGCTCGCCGAGCACATCCCCGGCTGCAACATGGCCTTCCGCGTCGAACACCTGCGCGCCATCGGGGGCTTCGACATCCGCTACCGCACCGCCGGCGACGACGTGGACGTGTGCTGGCGCCTCCAAGCGCGCGGCTGGACGCTCGGGTTCAACCCGGCGGCGGTGGTCTGGCATCACCGCCGCGGGTCGGTCCGCACCTACTGGAAGCAGCAGCGGGGGTACGGGGCCGCCGAGGCGCTCCTCGAGGGCAAGTGGCCCGAACGTTACAACGCGGCGGGCCACCTCACGTGGGCCGGACGGCTCTACGGGCACGGTGCGCCGCCGCTCGCCCGCGGCAGCATCTACCAGGGGATCTGGGGCACGGCGCCCTACCAATCGGTCTACACTCCCGCCGCCGGTGCGTTCACGTCGTTGCCACAGACGCCGGAGTGGTGGTTGCTCGTGTCGGGACTCTGCGCGCTCGCGCTGCTCGGCTTCTCCTGGCCGCCGCTCCTCCTCGCCGCGCCGCTCGCCGTCGCCGCGATCGCCGCCCCCGTCGCCCAGGCCGCGCGCGCCGGCGCGCGGGCCCGGTTCCCGCCGCGGCCACGGACCTGGCTCGAGCGCGTGGCCGTTCACGCACTCACGGCCCTGCTCCACCTCCTCCAGCCGATGGCCCGCCTCCGCGGTCGGCTCCTCTACGGTCTCACCCCGTGGCGGAAGCCGATCCCCGCGGGCGCGTGGCCGGGGCCCGCTTTGACGCTGACGCTGTGGACGGAGCAGGCGCGGCCGCCGGAGGCCTGGCTCGCCGCCGTCGAGGCGCGGCTCCGCGCGGGCGGGGTCGTCGTGCGGGCCGGCGGCGCGTTCGACCGGTGGGACCTCGAGGTGCAGGGGGGCACGTTGGGTGGCGCCCGGATGCTCCTGGGGTTGGAGGATCACGGCGCGGGGAAGCAGCTCGCGCGCTTTCGGGCGTCGCCGACGCTCGCCTGGGCAGCCCTCTGCGTCCCGGTCCTCCTGGGCCTCGGCGCCGCCGCCGCGCTGGCGGACGGCGCGTGGGTCGCGGCAGTCGCGCTGGGCTGGGCGGGCCTCGTCGTGGCGGTGCGGGCCGCGGGAGAGGTCGGCGCCGGGCTGCACGCGCTCCGCAGCGCGCTGCGGGTCGAGGGCTGATGGCGGCCCCGGAGCACGTCCCGCTCGGGCTTCGGCTCCTCCACCAGGCGCGCCCCTACACGGCGCACGTGGTGGGGGTGCTCGCGCTCAGCCTCCTCTCGGCGCCCCTCGCGCTGCTCACGCCCGTACCGTTGCAGATGGCCGTCGACAGCCTGACGGGCGCCGGCACGAAGCCGGTACCTCGCTTCCTCGCGGCGCTCCTCCCCGAGGGGGCGCTCGCGTCCCAGTCGGCCGTCCTCGTCGCCGCCATCTGCCTCCTCGTCTCGGTGGCGCTCCTCGGCGAGATCCAGAACCTCGTGATCACGCTCCTGCGCACCCACGCCGGCGAGCACCTCGTGCTGGACCTCCGGACGCGCCTCTTCCGGCACGTCCAGCGGCTGCCGATCCGGTGGCACGAGCGCACGGACACTGCCGACACGGCCTACCGCATCCAATACGACGCGCCGGCGATCCAATTCATCGTCATCGACAGTGTCATCCCGTTCGTCACCTCCACGGTGACGGTCATCGCCATGGTGTGCGTGGTCGTGAGCCTCGACTGGGTGCTGGCGGTGGTCGCCGTGGCGGTGTCGGCGCCGCTCTACATCGCGACCCGCCTGGAGCGTCGCCCGCTCCGCCAGCGCTCGCGCGAGACGCGGGCGATCGACAGTACGGCCATGGCGGTGGTGCAGGAGGTGCTCGGCGGGCTCCGCGTGGTGAAGGCCTTCGGGCAGCACGAGCGGGAAGAGTCCCGGTTCCTCGCGCTCGCGCTGCGTAGCCTGGAATCCCGCCTCCGCCTCGCCGGGCTGGAGGGGGCGCTCGGCCTCACCGTCGGCCTCATCACAGCGGCCGGGGGGGCGACCGTGCTCTACCTGGGCGTGCACCACGTCATCGGCGGCGTCCTCACGCTGGGGGAGCTCCTCCTCGTCATGGGGTACCTGGGCCAGCTCCAGCAGCCGGTGCGCACGATCAGCCGGAAGATGGCGGCGGTGCAGTCGCACCTCGCGGGCGCGGAGCGCTCCTTTGCGTTGTTGGACGAGGCCCCGGAGGGCAGCCGGTCCGGGCGTCCGCTCGGACGGGCCCACGGGGCGATCCGCTTCGTCGGGGTCACCGTCTCGCAGGGGGAGCGGATCGTGCTCGACGGCGCGTCGTTCGATGTCCCGGCGGGGAGCCGCGTGTGTGTCATCGGGGCCTCCGGCGCCGGAAAGACGACGCTCGTGGGGCTCCTCACGCGGTTCTACGACCCCGACGCCGGCGAGGTGCTCCTCGACGGGGTGGACGTGCGCGACTACGACCTCGCCGACCTCCGCCGCCAGCTCGCCTTCGTGTCCCAGGATCCGCTCCTCTTCTCCACGACCATCGCAGAGAACATCGCCTACGGACGCCCGGGCGCGACAATCGCGGAGATCGTCGCCGCGGCCCAGGCGGCCAACGCCCACGCGTTCATCGAGCGGCTGCCGCAGGGGTACGCGACCCTCGTCGGGGAGCGTGGCGCGCGGCTCTCCGGGGGCGAGCGGCAGCGCATCGCGCTCGCGCGGGCGTTCCTCTGCGACGCGCCGATCCTCGTGCTGGACGAGCCGACGAGCGCCGTCGACGCCGCCACGGAGGCCGGCATCCTCGCCGCACTCGACACCCTCCTGGAGGGGCGGACGAGCTTCCTCATCACGCACCGGGAGACCGCGCGGGCGCACTGCGACATCGAGCTCCGGCTCGAGGACGGCCGGCTCTACGTGTCGCACCCCGGGGATCGCGCCCCGCCGCCCGAGGCGGACGAGCGCCTGCCCACCCCGAGCCCCGTGGGTCGGTCTGCCTCCAACACAGCCGGTGACTAGATCCGGGGGATGGAACAGCCGAGTTCAGGACATCCGAGCCTCGACGCGCTCGAGGCGGGGCTCGCCGCGGTGCTGCGCGCACCGGTGGAGATCGTGCACCGGGAGCGCAACCTCTACCAGAGCTCGTTCCCGAGCGAGGTCGTCACGTGCCGGGCCGGCGGGGGGCTCACGGCCAACCTCCTGTGCAAGTACGGCGCGGGGCGCGAACGCACCGGCTTCGGACACCGGGGCGGGATCGGGTACGAGTCCGCGGTGTACCGCGAGCTCCTCGAGCCGCTGGGGGCCGGCGCCCCCGCGTTCTACGGCTCCTACACCGAGCCCGGCGGCACGTGGATCGTGCTGGAGTACCTCGACGAGGCCCATCGCCTCGACCTGACCGCCGATCCGCGGGCGTTGGGCCGGGCGGCCACCTGGGTCGGGGGCTTCCACTCCCTGATACCAACTGATCAAGACTCGCCCCCATTCGCGAGGTGCTCGGCCGGCCACCAGTGGTAGCGGGTGAGGGCGCGCACCTGGTCGGGGTTTTCCTCCAGGTAGACGCATCGCCGCCCCACGGTCTCGATCAGGTCCGAGAGGGTCGTGAAGGTGCGGTTCGCGACGACCTCGTTGATCAGCGGCCAGAGGCGTTCAGCGGGCTGGAGCTCGGGCGAGTAGGGCGGGAGGAACACGAGGTGGACGCCCTCCGGGATCTCGAGGTCCTTCGCCTTGTGCCAGCCGGCGCCGTCGATCACGACCACGACGCGCCTCTTGGGACCGGCCCCGACGTCGGCGGCGAACTGCTTGAGCACGGCGCTCATCGCGGCCGCCGACACGAAGGTGCCGACGATGCTGTAGGTCGCGCCGGTCGCCGGCCGGACGAAGCCGTAGAGGTAGCCCCATTGATAGCGGCGTCGCGACGAGGCCCGCGGGCGCCAGCCCTTCAGCGCCCATACGCGTCGGTACGATGGGATCAGCCCAAAGCGAGCTTCGTCCTCTGCCCAGACCTGGACGTCGGCGTCGGGATGTTCTCGAACGACCTGATCAACAGCTTCTTGAAGCCCCCTTTTTTGAAGGCCTCCTGGGCCTTCTCATCCGATTCGGGGTGTGTCGGGCGAGGCGAATGTCGGGTGTAGCCGAGCCGCCGGAGGTAGAGCCAGCCTGTGTGGTCGTCAACCTTGTGGCCCGCATGCGCGTCGATCCACTTCGCGACCTTCGGAGCCGTCCACAGGCCGCCATCGGGTGCCGGGCCCTGGATGGCTTCCCACAGGTCGGTCTGCTGCTCGTCGTTGAGGTAGGGCGCGCGGCCATTGCTCTGCCGCTGGTCCGTGACGCCGTCCGGCCCCATCTGGTTGTAGCGGCGGACGGTCCGACGCACCCAGTCCTCCCGCCGCTTGCAGATGTCGGCGATGTCCTTCGCCCCCCGACCTTCTGCCTTCAGCATCACGGCCTGCCACCGTAGCTTCTCGTCCTTGGAGTCGCACTTCAAGAAGCTCGCGACCAGCTCGTCGGGGGTCAGGTGGGGAGTGACGCGCAGGGTCTTCGGCATCGTGACCTCGATGCGTTTGAATCTATGCGGCAGCCCCCTGCTTGTCTAGGCGATTTTCGATCGGCTTTAAGGTCAGTTGGTATGACACCCCCGCTCGACGCCCTCCGCGTGGCGAAGATCCAGGCGTACGACGCCGCCTGGTACAAGGCATGGTCCGAGCGGGCATTGGCCCGCGCGCCGGCCGACGCGGCGGAGTGGCTCGCCCCGGTGTGCGCGCGCTTCCAAGCGGAGATCCGCACGCTCCTGGCGTGGCCGCAGGTGCTCATCCACGGCGAGTTCACCGTGCACAACGTGCTGCTCCGGCGCGGGCGGATCCGGCCGGTGGATTGGGAGTCCGCCGCGGTGGCCGTCGGCGAGATCGACGTGGCCGCGATCACCGAGGGGTGGGAGGCCACCGAGCAGGCCGACGCCATCCGACGTTACACCCGCGCGCGGTGGCCGGAGGGCACGCCGCACGGCTTCGACCGCGTGCTCGAGCTCGCGCGGCTCTACTGGTCGTTCCGTTGGTTGGGAGATCCCTGGATCCGGACCGATCGCCTCACCCAGGAGGGGCGCCTGCACCAGATCCGGGAGGTCGCCGGCCGGCTCGAGACGATGGAGTTGGACGGGTCGGACCTTGGATAGGTAGACATTGACCCCCCGGGGCAGGTGCCGAGCTTGGCTTGGGGGCTGGACGAGCCTCCACCCTACCTCTCTGCACACTGGGGGCCCCCGTTGGCTGTTTCCGTTCTCATCACCGGTGGAGCCGGGTTCATCGGTTCCCACGTGAGCGACGAGCTCCTCGCGGCGGGCTACCGCGTCCGCGCCCTCGACAACCTCCACCCGCAGGTGCACGAGGAGCGGTGTCGTCCGGCCTGGCTCGACGATCGCGTGGAGCTCGTCGTCGGGGACGTGCGCGACCCCGGGGACGTTCGCGCCGCCCTCGACGGGATGGACGCCGTGGTGCACCTCGCCGCGGCGGTGGGCGTCGGACAGAGCATGTATCGGCTGGTCGACTACACGAGCACGAACAACGTCGGCACCGCCGTGCTGCTCGAGGCCCTCGTCGAGCGCCCCGTGGCCCGGTTGGTCGTGGCATCCAGCATGAGCATCTACGGCGAGGGCCGCTACGAGGACGCCCAGGGGCGCGCCCATGACTCGGTGACACGCGTCGCGGCCGACTTGCGCCGCCGGGAGTGGAGCCCCCTCGCGAACGGCGTGCCGCTCCGGCCGGTCCCGACCCCGGAGGAGAAGCCGCCGGGTGCGACCAGCGTGTACGCGCTGTCGAAGTATGACCAGGAGCGCATGTGCCTGCTCGTGGGGCAGGCCTACGGGATCCCGACGGTCGCCCTGCGCCTGTTCAACGTCTACGGGCCGCGCCAGTCGCTCTCCAACCCCTACACGGGCGTGCTCTCGATCTTCGCGTCGCGCCTGCTCAACGGACGCGCCCCGTTCGTCTTCGAAGACGGCGAACAGCGCCGCGACTTCGTGAACGTGCGGGACGTCGCGCGGGCCTTCCGGCTCGCCCTGGAGGCCGACGGGGCGCGCGGGCAGGTGATGAACGTCGGCTTCGGCCGCTCCGCCTCCGTCCGCGAAGTGGCCGAGCGGATCGCGACGGCGCTCGGGTGCGAGCACATCGCCCCCGAGATCAGCGGCAAGTTCCGCGTGGGGGACATCCGCCACTGCTTCGCGGACACGCGCAAGACGCAGGAGATCCTCGGATTCTCCCCTCGGATCGAGCTGGAGGAGGGGGTCGCGGAGCTGGGGACCTGGCTGGCGGGCCGGACGCCCGTCGACCGCGTGGACCTGGCGCAGCGCGCGCTCGTGGAGCGCGGTCTCACGCTTTGAGCCGGCTCATGCCCCGGCGGTAGAGCTTGGCCAGCTCGAGGACCGTCACCGGCACGAGGCCGAGCGCCAGCGAGAGCAGGCAGTCCGCGAGGCTAAGCGGCGTCAGCCGGAAGATCTCCTGCGCCACGGGCACGTGGTGCAGGGCGAGTTGGAGTGCCACGGAGAGCACCACGACCCCGAGCAGGCGGAGGTTGCTGAAGGCGCCGACCTCCCAGAAGAGCTTCGTCGGGCTCCGCGCCGCGAAGGCGCGGAAGAGCTCGCCGAACACCAGCGTGGTGAACGCCATGTTCTGCGCCTCTCCCAGCCCCTCTTCACGGAGGACCCAGGCGAACACGCCGAGGGCGACCCCCGCCTGGAGCAGGCCGGTGAAGACGACGGTGGCCCACTCCGAGCGCCCCAACATCGGCTCCTCGGGCTTCCGCGGCGGGCGGGTGAGGACGTCGGCATCTACGGGGTCGACGACGAGCGCGAGCGCGGGGAGGCCGTCGGTCACGAGGTTGATCCAGAGGAGCTGGACGGGGAGCAGGGGGAGGGGGAGCCCCACGATGGCGGCGCCGAGCATCACCAGCAGCTCGGCCGCGTTCCCGGACAGCAGGTACACGAGCGTCTTCTGGATGTTGTCGAAGATGCCGCGCCCCTCGCGCACCGCCGCGATGATGCTCGCGAAGTTGTCGTCCGCCAGCACCATGTCCGCGGCCTCGCGGGACACCTCGGTGCCGGCCTTCCCCATCGCGATGCCGATGTGCGCCTCGCGCAGCGCGGGGGCGTCGTTCACGCCGTCCCCCGTCATCGCGACGATCTCGCCCTTCGCCTTCCACCGGCGCACGATGTGGAGCTTCTCCTCGGGGGTCACCCGCGCGTGGACGCGCTCGTCGGCGGGCTCGCCCACGAGGAGGATCCCGAGCTCGCGCGCGATCGCGCGGGCGGTGGCCGGGTGGTCGCCCGTGATCATCACCGTCGTGATGCCGGCGGCGCGCGCGTGGGCCACGGCCTCGATGGCCTCGGTGCGGGGCGGGTCCGCGATCCCCACGAGCCCGAGGAGCGTGAGGCCCGCCTCGGTGTCGCCGGTGCCGGTCGCCACGGCGAGCACGCGCAGCCCGCGCTCGGCCATCTCCGCGTTCGCCTCGAGCGAGCCCGTCGCGCCGTCGGTGCAGAGCGGGATGGTGAGGTCCGGCGCCCCCTTCACGTAGAGGACCCCGTCGGACCGCCGGATCGACATGCGCTTGCGCTCGGAGTCGAAGGGGTTCGTCTTCACGCGGGGCCGCTCGCGCTCGATGTCCTCGCGCTCGATCCCGCGCTCGTGCGCCGCCTCGAGCAGGGCGAGCTCCGTGGGGTCGCCGCTGGCGACGGCGAGGTCGGCGTCGTTGTTGGCGGCCGCGGCGTACAGGAGCGCGTGGTGGTCCTCGCCCCAGAGCTCCCGCACCGTCATGCGCCCGGTGGTGAGCGTCCCGGTCTTGTCGGTGCACACCACGGTGGCCGAGCCGAGCGTCTCGACGGCGGGGAGGCGGCGCACGAGCACGTTGCGCGCGGCCATCCGCTGCACGCCCACCGCGAGCGCGATCGTCACCACCGCCGGGAGCCCCTCGGGGACGGCCGCGACGGCGAGGGAGACCGCGGAGAGGAGCACCTCGAGCCAGGTGTGCCCGCGCGCGAAGCCCAGGACGGCGACGAGCGCGACGACCGCGAGGCAGAGCTTGATGAGCGTGCGGGAGACGCCCTCGAGGCGCGCCTGGAGCGGGGTCACCTGCTCCTGCGCGCTCTCGATGAGGTGCGCGATGTGCCCGAGCTCGGTGCCCATCCCGGTCGCGTACACCTCGGCGAGGCCCGTGCCCGCGACCACCGCGGTGCCCGAGTGGACGCGGTCCGTGCGGTCCGCGAGCGGCGTGGCGTCCGAGAGCGGCCGCGGATCCTTCTGCACGGGCATGCTCTCGCCGGTGAGCGCGGCCTCGGTGACGGCGAGCGCGTGCGCTTCCACGAGCCGCGCGTCGGCGGCCACGAGGTCTCCGGCTTCGAGGAGGAGGAGATCCCCGACGACGATCTCGCGCGCGGGGAGGACGACGGCGTGCCCGTCGCGCAGCACGCGGGCTCGGGGGGCGGTCATCGCCCGCAGCGCCAGGACGGCGTTCTCGGCGCGGTGCTCCTGGAAGAACCCGACCAGGCCGTTGAGCGCGACGATGACGACGATGGCGACGGCGTCCACCGTCTCGCCGAGCACGAACGCGACGACGGCGGCGACGGCCAACAACCCGATCATGGGGCTGGCGAACTGCCGGGCGAGGATGCGCCAGACGGGGGTGCCGGCCTCGCGGCGGATCTCGTTGGGGCCGCGCTCGGCGAGCCGCGCGGCGGCGTCGGCGGCGGTCAGGCCGCGGGCGGGGGCGGGGGCGAGGCTGTCGACGACCGTCATGCCGGGGCCACGGTCGGGCCGGGGGCGGCACGGGCGTTCGGGACTTTCATTCGTACTCCGGGGCGAGGCGTGAGCGTCTCTCCGACTATCCCTGCGAAGCGGTCGTTTGTGCGTAGAGGTGCAGGGTGGGTGCGGAAGGCAGGGCGGTGCTCGACCCGTCGAGTCCCCGCTTGCACTACACTGCGTCCGATGATCTCCGTCCTCTTCACTGGCAGCGCCGTCGTCCTCGCCGTGACCGTCGCGCTCTGGTACCTGTCGAGAGGGCTGCGGGCGCGGGGACGGACCCGGATCGCCAGGCGCTTTCCGGCCGCGGAGGTGCTCCTCGCAGAGACGCTGGCGCAGTCCTACGGGCAGCAGTCGCGGGGCGTCACCCAGGCGCGGGGCAGCGGCGCGCTGGCCCTCACGAGCGGCGAGCTCTTCTTCCTGCTCTACGTGCCCGAGCGTGAGCTGCACATCCCGCTCGGGTCGGTGAAGGCGGTCTCGATCGTGCGGAGCCACCTCGGCAAGTCGGGGGGCGCGAAGCTCCTGCACGTGCTGTTCACGCGCGAAGGCAGCGACGACGCCATCGCCTGGCGGCTGCCGGATCCGGATGCGTGGAAGGCGAAGATCGACGCGATGCGCGCGTGAACGCGGGGCGGGAGCCGCCCCTCGCGTCTACCTGAAGAGCAGCTTGAGCGACACGACGCCGAACAGCGCGCCCAGCAGCACCACCAGGAGGGTTGCACCCAGGAGGATGAACCGCGAGGCGCTGCGTTCGCGCGTGAGCGCCGCGACGGACGGGTCCTCGGGGTCGTACCAGGCCTGGACGTGCGCGCCGACCGGCCACCTCGTCACGACATCCTGCGGGCTCCAGGACACAAACCCCCCCGGGTCGAGCGCGGTGCCCTGGTAGACGCGCCCGTCGACCGCGTACTCGAACACCAGCTCGTACTCCTCCTTCGTCCGCGTGAGTCCGTCGCGCTGGTCGCGGTACGAGGCGTCGTACGTCTGGCTGGTGCTGATCGTGGCTTGGGTGGCCTGCCACGACTCGGCGCGCGCATCGGCGGCCATCTGGGTCCACGCCAATGCCAGGGGGATCGACGCGAGCAGGAAGAGGACCGCCGCGAGGCCACCGGGGATCGCGGGGTGGAGCCCCGTGCGGACGGGAGGGGGCATCGGGGCTCCGGTGGGTGGGCGACGTATCGACACCTCGGGTATCGAGCCATCGACCGGGACGTCGGAGCCCGAGAAACGGGGCAGACGGACGGCCGAGGACGGCCGCCGCTGCGGAGGCGGGGGTGGTTGCGCGGAGCGCGTTCCGGGTCCCAAACCAGGCGTGCGTTGGATCCGCGGGGGCGTTGCGGGGGGCGGCCAGCCCCCCGCACGAGGGCTCGGGCGCTTGCGCCCGGGCCCGCCCCCGACCTGCGGTGCTACTCCTCCGGCGGTGGCGGCATCGGGACGCCGTCGAGCGGGCCGTCCATCCACGTCGCGTACGCCGCCTCGTCCGCCGCGAGCCACGGCTTCCCGAACGCCGTCCCGAAGTACGCGCCCCAGTCCGGCCGCGTGCCGTCCGCGTCGGTGAAGCCGTACTCCCGGGCGAGGGTCCAGGAGGCGAACACCCTGCCGTTACGACGGGCCACCTCGGGCTCGGCGGCGAGCGCGGCGACGGCGCGGCCGACGAAGAGCGGGGTCTCCGAGCACGCGACGAAGTGGGGATCGGCGGCCTCGCGCCAGGTGGCCTCGGTGACACCGAAATGGGCGAGCATCTCCTCGGAGCGGAGGAAGCCGGGCGTGACGGCGAGCGCGGTGACGCCGTGGGCGCGCAGCTCGCGGGAGAGGCCGAACGCGAGGCGGAGGACGGACATCTTCGCGAGGTCGTACATCAGCGCGCCGCGGTAGCCGAAGTGGTCGCCGTCAGTGACCTCGACGAGGAGGGGGCGTTCGCGGCCGATCAGCAGGGGGACGGCGTGCTTCGCGGTCACGAGGTGGGTGAACAGCGCGGAGTCGAACATCCGCCGGCCCTTGTCGATGGACATCTTCCAGACGGGGACGCCGAACTCGACGAGCTTCTCGCCGCCCCACACGTCGTTCACGAGCAGGTCGAGGCCGCCGTGATCGGCGCGGATGCGCGTGCAGAGGGCGGCGACGTCGGCCTCGTCGGCGTGGTCGCAACGGACGGGGATGCCGACGCCGCCCGCGGCGGTAACCCGCTCGGCGGTCTCCTCGATGGTCTCGGGGCGGCCCATCGGGGAGGGGCTGCCGCGGGTGCTGCGGCCGGTGCAGTAGACGGTGGCGCCGCGCTCGCCGAGCGCGGTGGCGATGCCACGGCCGGCGCCGCGGGTGGCGCCCGCGACGAGGGCGACGCGGGACTTCAGATCGTGCATGGGAGACCTCCACGGGGAGGGTATCGGGTCGATCCCACGCCGGAGCACCATCCCCGTAGCGGTTGATCCGCCTGCCGTCGGGAAGGGCGTGCCGCGCCAAATGCTTGGCCCGGGCCAATCTGTACGGCCAATCGGCGGTGCGGCCGCCGAGCGACCGCCGAGCGACCGCCGAGCGACCGCGAGGAGTTCGGTTACTCGCGCGTTCGGACGGTAGAGCGTCCGAACTCGGGGGATGGTGCATTACCCCGGGAGTTCGGACGGAAATAGCGTCCGAACTCGGGGGATGGTCGGTTACCCCAGGAGTTCGGACGGATATAGCGTCCGAACTCGGGGGATGGTGCATTACGACGCCCCGAACACAATGCAAACTCTGGCGTCGTGGGTCACCCGGGTGGGGATCGGCGACCTCCGGCGGTACCGCGCGCGCCCGCGTCCCTTGACTTTCGGGCACGAGGTTGTTGACGCGTCAAGTGTCGTCGACGAT
>JAUXTN010000178.1 GCA_030684355.1 Pseudomonadota bacterium | reverse complement strand
CGCCGCCGTCGTCGCCGTCCCGGTCGCGCCGCTGCCGGCCCCCCCGCCGCCCGCCGAGCCCGCGCCCACCTCCCGCGACGTGTGGCTCCTCGTCTCCAGCGATCCCGCCGGCGCCGAGGTCGTGTTCGACGGCGCGGTGCTCGGGGTCACCCCGCTGGCGCGCCGCCTCGACGTGGGGCTCGAGACGACCACCCGCGCGTTCGTCGTGCGCCGGGAGGGCTACGTCGACCAGCCCGTGGACATCGACCTCTCCGCCGAGCAGGCCACCGCGGACGTGCACCTCCAGCGGGTCCCGGCGCCCAGGACGACGAAGGGCGCCAAGGTCGCCCCCGCGGCGGACGGCGGCGCCCCCACGCTCACCGCCATCGTCGCGGACGGCGTGCGCTTCACCGGCCCCGAGGCCGCGGCCGCCGGGCGCTTCATCAACACCGCCACCCACGGCGAATTGCTCGGCGCGGGTATCGCGCCGCGGCAGGTGTCGATCATCCTGGAGCGGCGCCCGTTCTCCGACGTGGCCGCGCTCGCGGAGACGCCGTTCATCGGGGACAAGACGCTGGAGTCGATCCGGGGGGCGGCGCGGAAGGGGTTGTGAGGGGGGGCGCCACGGCCGTCAGTTGGCAGGACTGTCCTCCCGCCTGCCACACAGTTGGACGTCGCCGTCCCCGTGCAGGCGGTAGAGGCGCACGGCACGGCCCCACCGGAGCGTCTGGTCGGTCGCCTCGCTCTCGTCTCCGGGATGCGCGCGGGCGACACAGTTGAGCATGTTGTCGTAGACGGTGCGTAGCGCGGTTGCCTCGTCCAGCCCGGCCACCTGCGCCGTCCAACACCGATGCGCGTCGACCATGAGCGGGATGGGGAGCGCCGCCGTCGTGCCGATGAGGGCGACGATCCCCCGCCGGTTCAGCGTGCGGGCGAGCGCGTCCTCGCCGAGGGGCGTCGTGGAGCACCCGTTCAGGAAGGCCACGCTGGGAGCCGGGAAGGACGCGGGCAGTGTCGCGTCGTCGAGGGGAACGCCCGCCCCCGTCTCACGGAAGCCGAAGCGCCATCTCCCGGCGCCGTCCACCCCGAAGTGCCCGAGCAGCGTGAACACCGTCGGCTCCTGGACCTTGGTGAACGGCGAGCCGGGGCCGGCGTTCGTCGCGTTCTTCGTCCACCAGGTGATGGGGTTGATCGAACCCGGTGTCGGGCGTTGCGAGGCACCCGCGGTCGCGTTGGTCGGGCGCTCTGCCCCTTCCTCCTTCAGCTCCTCCCAGAAGTCGGTCTCCGTGGGCGCGGTCGGCACCGCGCTCCGGTAGGCGGACACACACGCGTTGGAGTGGGCCCGGCTGGGCAGAGGCAATTCGAAGTCGAACAAGTCGCCCAGGGTGGTATCGGGAGCGACGGGGTGGCTCGCGGGGAGCAACTCGGCCGCGAGGATGGATTCGATCGGCAGCGCACGGGCCTCCACCCCCGACAGGTGCACGTAGATCCGGGGTCGCTTTCCCGTCTTCGAGGCGTTGTCCAGCACGGCGGAGAGCAATTTGCCGACCCCCGTCCGGAACGATCCGCTCTCGCCGAACAGCATGTCCGCGGTGGCGTGGCCGACGGTGTCGATCGCCAAGAGCAGGTTGGGGAGGCCGGTCCACGCGGCTGTCTCGCCCCCATCGAGCGTGGTGGTGGCCTGCTTCGCCGCGCGCCGGAGGTTGCCGAGCTTCCGCGAATCGTCCAGCGTCGAGTTGGCCGCCCAGAACCCCGCGTAGATGGTTCCGGAGGCGTTGAGGCTCGCGAGCTGGAGTGACACGTCCGGGTCCCGTCGGGGCGTGGAGAGGGATGCGGCCGTGCCCTGGTCGCTCCCGAGGGGCCCGTCTCCCACGGTGAAGGGGAGCTGGATGTGGTCGATCGGTACCGGCGGCCCCGGTTGCTCCCGCCACACGACCAGGTCGATGCCGGTCGCTCCCGCGTGGGCGGCCTCGACCTCCCACTCGGCGCAGCTCCCGCCAGCGTCCCCCGCCGACAGCGTGATCGTGCATGGCGGCAGGTCGGTCAGCTCCTGGAAGATCGCGGCGTCGAGGTAGGCGCGCACGCGCAGCCGCTTGAGGGTCGTCCACTGCCGCAGCAGCTTCGCGGACGCGGGGTGGCTGCTCACCGACTTCAAGGCGCTCGCGCCGAGCTGGACCTTCAGTCGCGCGGGCTCGCCGACCTCGAGGCGGTTCACCGCCACCCCGTTTGCGTCGCGCATCGTGAGGCTCCACAGGAGCGCCGGATCCCCGTCGGGAGCGGGAGGCGGGGGCAGCCCGGTGTCGGTGGGGCCTTTCCCGGGACCCGGGGGCGCGGAGGCGACGGTCTCGGGGCTTCCTCCACCGCACCCCACGCCGCTTGCCAGCCCGGCGAGCATCAAGAAGAGGACGGTCCGGGTTGCGGCCGAGACCATCACGTCCGCCACGGGGGCACCCACATCAGCCACGGGGACACCCCGCCGGGCGCGAAGCGTAGGATGATTGTTTCCAGTTGCCCGCCGCGTCCCGGTGCCAGTACCGCCCCTTGGGTGACGGCGTACCGGAGGCGTATGGGAGCGTCTCGACGAACGAGTAGCAGGTGGGGAGCGCCTCCGGCGTCATCGTCCCGAGCCCGATGGGAGGCGAACCATCGCCCGCCCGCGCCCGGAGCTCCTCCACGGACACGACCCGTTGGAAGGCGCCGTCGTTGATGACAAGCTGGAAGGGGGCGTCGATGGCGGCGATCTTGTCGAGTGCCGCGTGGGTGTGCCCGTACACGTATGCGTAGGGCGAGGTGAGAGAGAGGTCCTTGGCCCGCCGGGTGAGGTACTCCCCCATGCGGCGCGCGGAAGCGCCGGTCACGGTGTCCGAGAGCTTGGAGGCAACCGATCCGCTGACGACCGGGCAAATCGGCGGTTGGTCCGGTGCGCGCTCGAGCGCACGGCCGCAGAGGGCCGCGAGGTCCCCGTCGGTGAGGGTCCGGGTCAGGGTGTCGCCGGAAGGGGGCGTGGGCGGCCGCGCGGTCGGATCGGCGAGTTTCCACAGGAGCGGATCGCCGGCGCTCCGGATCGCGGCGAAGTCCCAGGGGATCCCCGAGCCCTGGATGTTCGCGATGTCCCTCTTCTGCTCGGTGGTCTTCCCGATCCCGAGCAGGGTCCAGGCGGTCGCGGCGCGTTCGCTCCACGTCACCTCGCCCCAGAGCCACTTCGCCACGGCCACGTCGTCGGTCGTGTTGTCCACGGTCGGCCAGCGCTTCTCGAGCCCGTCGAACAGATCCAGCACGAACCACTCCCCCCAGGGCCGCTCGAGGCGGACGACGCCGTTGGTGTCGCTCTGCCACGGCTTGGGCCAGGTGGGAAAGCGGTTGGCCGGGTCCGATTGGTGACCGTGCTCCACCAGCATCGCACCATCGGCGTTCAGCCACGCGCCGTCATCGTCGACGATGACGTTTGCCCCCGGAATGGCCTGGAACGCCGACAGCAACGTGGCGCGCGGGCCGGGGAGGAGCAGTGCCACGTCGTGGTTGCCGGGCAGGATCACCAGCCGGTGACCCGGCTTCGCGGCGAAGTTCCCAAGGAGCGCCAGCTCCGCCTGGTGGAGCGCCAGGATGCGGGCGAGGCGTATGGTGGCCTCCGAGTCCGAGCAGCCGAGGCCGGGGTCCAACGCGGGGCAGCTCCCGCTCTCGGAGGATTGCCAGAGCTCGAACATGTCACCCGCGATCACGAGGTCGATCGGCCAGTTCGCCTTGTCCGCGCGCGTGCCGATGTGGTCGAGAAATGCCTCGAGGTCTGCCTTCCACCGAAAATCCTCGAACGCGGACCACGTCTCACCGGCTTCGGGCGGATCTCCGCCCAGGTGCAGGTCGCTGACCACGACCGTGTAGTGGGAGTCCGCCGCGCGCGCATCGGTTCCACCGAGCACCAGGAGGGAGGCAAGGGAGAGGGCGAGGTTCATGGCGCCGGAGGCTACCAGAAACACCGCCGCACATTTCGGAGCTCGCGCGCCTACTCCCCCGCGATCTGCGCCCGCACCGCATCCGGCCGCGCCCGCGCCCACGTCCGGATCGCCGCCAACGCGTCGCGACAGCCGTAGTCGCCCCAGGGGCTGCGCGGATCCTCGCGGCAGGCGTCCTCGATGCGGGCGGTCTCCGTGTCGACGTAGCCGGCGAGGTCGCTCGACTCCCACACGGCGAGCACGTGCTCCAGGCGCTCGTCGAACCGCGCCGCGCACGCGGGGGCCGCCCGGCAGCGGATCGCGAGCTCGCCGTAGAGGTCCTCGCGGACGGACGGCTCGGTGCCGTCGTACCGGGTGCGGAAGGCCTGGTCCGGCCCCCACGGGATCATCGTCCACCGGTCGGCCCCGGGCGCGTGGTAGACGAGGAAGTTGTTGGCCAAGGTCGAGTAGGCGTCGTCGTTGCCCGTGGCGAGCTCGGCGGCCCAGAGGTCGAGCAGGGCGTCCGCGCCGGTGAACCGGGCGTCGAGGACGTCGAGGTGGTCGGCCGTGGTCGAGGCGTCGGTCGCATTGATGAGCGCGACGATGTCGGAGCGGTCGGTCGGCTCGCCGTCCACCTTCAGCTCGAAGTTGTCGTCCCGCCCGTCCATGATGTCGGCGCCGTAGCCGCCTTCGTAGAGGTTGCCGCCGTCGTCGCCTTCGAACCAGCGCTCGATGAACTCGATGTCCAGCGTCTCGACCACCCCGTAGAGCCCGTAGAGCTCGCCATTGACGGTGATCTGCGCGTAGCCGTGCCGGGGCGTGACCAGGCCGAGCTCGCCGTAGAGGCGATACGCGGCGTGCTCGGACGACATCGAGGCGTCCTGCACCATGTTGTTGAACGTCAGGCGTTTGAGGCCGTGGAAGCGCTGCGCATCGTCCCACTGGTGGAAGTCGATCTTGAACGCGGCCTTCTCGCTCATGTCGCGGAACGAGCCGTTGTTGCCCTTGAGGTGGAGCCCGACCTCGTAGGACTCGCCCGCGTAGGTCAGCGTCGCGTGCACGTCGGTCTTCGGGTCCGCGGCGAGGGCGGTGAGGGCAGCCTCGTCGAGGGTCAAGGCGAACGCGAGGATGTCGTCGGCGAAGAGGAAGTCCTCGTCGTCGCCGGGGTCCACCGGCCCGGTGTCGTCGGTGTCCGTGTCGGCCGCCGCCGTGTCGTCGGCCGCCGCCGTGTCGTCGGCCGCAGCGGTGTCGTCGAGCGCCGGATCGAGCGGGGTGCCGCAGGCGAGCAGGAGGACGAGGAGGGACATCGGGACCTCAGGGGACGGGGCAGGCGTCGCCGGCCGAGGGGAGGGCGAGCCCCGCGGCGGAGAGGGTGGCGGAGGAGGGGAGGTCGCCCGGCATGGCGGGGGTGCCCCAGGAGAGGAGCCCGAACGCGCCGAACTGGTGCCACCCGTCGCTGACGAGCTGGCCCCGGGCATCGACGGAGAGGGCGAGGTGCTCGCCGAGGCGCACCCCCGCGCCGAGACGCGCGGTGCCGACGGCCCCGAGGCCCGCGGTGGCGAATGCGGTGGGCTCGCCGCCGAGGTAGCGCGGGCCGCCGCCCACGCCGGCGCAGACGCGCGCGGGGCCGACGCGGACGTGGCCGCCGAGCTGGAGGAGGCCGGCGACGTGCAGGGGCGGGCTGAAGTAGGCGCCCTGCCCGGGGAGGAAGGCGTCGTCGCGCCGCGCGTAGGTCTGCGCGACCCCCGACGCGGCGATCGAGGCGCCGAGCGCATCGGTGTCGACGCGGCGCTCGGCCCAGAACACGCCCTCGCCAAGAGCGTTGGGGGCCACGCCGATGCCCTCGACCCAGCCCGTGCGCCCGGAGAGCCCGAGGTTGACCGTGGGCGTGGTCCAGCTCATCGAGGCGCCGATCGAGAGCTCCGACGCGCGGCCGTAGCGCTGGCCGGTGGGCGCATGGACCTCGCTGGCCCAGCTTGCGCGCGAGTCCGACCGCGGCGCCCGCACGGTGTCGACCACGAGGGAGAGCCTCGGCAGGAGCCGCATGGCGAGCCGCGCGCTCCAGGTCGGGTAGACGCCACCGTCGAAGCCGACCGGGCTGGTCCCGACGTTGGCGGCGGCGGAGACGCGCCCGCCCTCGGGGCCGAGGACGCCGATCGAGGCGGCGACGCCGTCGTCGGTGCCGGTGTCCGCGTAGAGGTGGAGGGGCGCGGCCTGCACGCGGACGCGGACCGGGCCGAGCGGCGGGGTGGTGGCCTCGACG
Source organism: Pseudomonadota bacterium (assembly GCA_030684355.1). GTDB lineage: Bacteria > Myxococcota_A > UBA796 > UBA796 > SXON01 > CAJBVW01. The sequence continues at coordinate 664 of JAUXTN010000178.1, read as the reverse complement.
GGAAGGCCGACGGCGCCGATGCGCGAGGACCCGGGGAGCCCGCCGCGCGCGATGGAGAGGACGCCGGCGGACGCGCGCGCGGCACGGTCGGCGGCGAGGGTGGTACGCGCCTCCGCGATCGCGGTGGCATGCGGGTCGGCGGGGGGGAGCGGCGCCGTCGACGCCGGGACCTCCCGGCCCGAGGGGAGCGGCAGGGCGGGGAGGCGGCCTCCCGCGCGGGCCGGGCGCGGCGCGGTGTCGCCGGCGAGGACGCCGGGGAGGGCGTCGGGGAGGGCCTCGACGCGGGTGAGGGTCCGGGCGGCGGCGGCGTGGGCGCCGCGGCGGGCCTGCACGTCCGCGAGCGCGAGGCCGAGGCGCGCATCCCCGAGCCGGTCGAAGTCGTCCGTGAGCCGCGCGGCGGCGAGGTCCAGGCGCCCGAGCGCGACCCACGCGCCGGCCCGGCCGAGCAGGGCGTCGACGTCGTCGGGGGCGTCGCGCAGGACGGCCGAGTAGGCGCCGAGCGCCTCCTGGGGGCGGTCGACCTCGAGCCACGCGCCGGCGAGGCGGACGGACGACGCGGCGCTCTCGGCGTGGGCGCCCCGGAGCGCGGCCTCCGCCTCGCGGGGATGGCCGCTCCGGTGCGCGGTGCGGGCGGTGGCGACGGCGAGGTCGAGGCGCGCCTCGG
>JAUXTN010000174.1 GCA_030684355.1 Pseudomonadota bacterium | reverse complement strand
GCCGCCTCGCCCGCCCGCGCCTCCGCCTCCGCCGTGCGCCGCCCCGCCTCGCTCGCGCGCACATCGGCCTGCGCGGCCGCCAGGGCCGCCTCGACCGCCTCCGCGTGCGACACCGCCGCCAACTCCGCCTGGCGCGCGGCTTCGGCCTCGGCGGCCGCCCGCGCGAGGTCGGCGTCCTGGGCGTGCAGGGCCTCGCGGGCCGCGTAGCGACGCAGGTGCTCGGCGTGGTCCTCGGCGGTCTCCGCCCGCGCCTCCGAGCTGTCGGCGGCGTTGGCAGCGCGGTCCGCACGGCGCGCCTCGGCCTCCGCAAGCACCGTCACCTCGCGCGCCTCGGTCTCGGCCGCCACGCGCTGGCCCTCCACCGCGGCGAGCGCCTCCGTCGCGACCGCCCACCGCGCGTACACCGCGCCGATCGCGCCCAGGCCGAGCCCGACGACGATGAGCCACGCGGCGGCCGCGACCAGCGCGGGGTGGCGCCGGAGGTAGAGGGTGGTGCGCACCGGCGACCACGCGGGGTCGAGCGAGGTCGGCAGGTGCGCGCGGAACCGCGCCAGGTCGACCGCGAGCGCGGCGGCGGACGGGTAGCGATCGTCGGGGTCCTCGGCCATGGCGCGGGCCAGGATCGCGGCGAGGCGGCGCGGGACGGCGGGCGCCAGGGTGCGCAGGTCGGGGGGCGGCTGGCTGGCGGCGCGGAGGCGCACGACCTCAGGGCCCTCGTCCTGCGCGGGCTCCACGTGGGGCGGGCGGCCCGCGAGCAGCGCCCACAGGGTGGCGCCGACGCCGTACACATCGAGGGCCGCGAGTGCTTTGTCGTCGTGGCCGGCCTGGGGCGCACGGTGGAAGCCCCGCGCCTGCTCCGGCGGCATGTAGGCGGGCGAGCCGGCGATGTAGCGGGCGCTCTCCCCGGGGCCGACCATGAGCGGCCCGGCGGCGGGGTCCGTGGCGTCGCCGGGGACGGTCGCGGACGCCGACGCGCCGGCGCGGGTGAGCGGCGCCAGCCCGAAGTCCACGATGCGCACCGCGCGGCTCCGGGGCAGGCACAGCACGTTCTCGGGCTTCAAGTCGCGGTGGTACACCCCGACCGCGTGCGCCGCGGCGACCCCGCGCGCGATCTGCTCGCCCCACCGCACGGCCTCGGTGAGCGACTGGGGCGGGTCCTCCAGGAGGTTGCGCGCCACCTTGGGCGCCGCGTCGGTGGCGGTCTCCTCGCGGCAGAGCGCCATCGCGATGAAGGCCTCGCCGTCCACGCGCCCGGCCTCGCGCACGTAGACGACGTGGTCGCTCACCACGCGCGACGCCGCCCGCGCCTCCGCCATCACGCGGCCCATGGGGTCCATGCCGCGCGCGGTGAAGAGCTTCAGCGCCACCGGCGCGTCCACCCGGCGGTCGATCGCCTCCCACACCTCGCCGCTGCCCCCCTCGCCGAGCCGCCGCACGAGCTCGAACGGCCCGATGCGCACCCCCGGTGCCCGCCCGCGCGTCGCCAGGTGCGTCGGCACGCGTGGAGGCGCGCCGGGCTCCACGATCTCCTCCGGCACGATCGTCCCGGGCGCCACGACCAGGGTGCGATGCTCCGCCCCCTCGCCGTTCCAGGTGCGCTCAGCGGACATGGGGGGCTCCGGTGTGCGCGCCCGGAACAGGGGTGAGCAGGGCAGCAGGGACGCGCATCTGGATCTCCGGACACCGGAGTCCACCTCCAGCGCTACCGGCGTTGTACGACACCGGAGGGGTTCGATTCGTCCTAAACGGTCTCGGATGCTCCCACTGGGCAGCGATATCCCGTTGACATAACGAGATACCGTTGCGCCTCCACAACGACATTCCGTGTCTACGCGGGCGACCCGACCGGAAAGGCCCATTCTACGGCGATCGCCCCTTTGGCACGCGGCATGCAATCGAGAGCCGCAGATCCGCTCACCCAGGACGCCGACATGAAACTTACCTCTACCTTGCTCGCCCTCCTCCTCGGCAGTGTCACCACCGCCTCCGCGGCTCCGCTCACGACGGACGCCGGCGCCCCCGTCGGCGACAACCAGAATTCCCAGACCGCCGGCCCCACGGGCGGCGTGCTCCTCCAGGACTTCGATCTCCTCCAGAAGCTCGCGCGGTTCGACCGCGAGCGCATCCCCGAGCGGGTCGTCCACGCCCGCGGCGCCGGGGCGTATGGAACGTTCACCAGCGCCGGCGATTTCTCGGACATCACCAAGGCCTCGCTCTTTGGCGCCAAGGGCAAGACCACGCCCATGTTCGTGCGGTTCTCCACCGTCATCCACAGCAAGGACTCCCCGGAGACCCTCCGCGACCCCCGCGGATTCGCGCTCAAGTTCTACACCGACGAGGGCAACTGGGATCTCGTGGGGAACAACCTCCCGGTCTTCTTCATCCGCGACGCGATGAAGTTCCCCGACATGGTGCACTCGCTCAAGCCGGATCCGGTCACCAACCAGCAGGATCCCAACCGCTTCTTCGACTTCTTCAGCCACGTGCCCGAATCGACGCACATGCTCACCCAGCTCTACTCCGACCTCGGGATCCCCGCGAACTACCGCCACATGGACGGCTCGTCCGTCCACGCGTACAAGTTCGTGAACGCGAAGGGCGAAACCCGCTATGTCAAGTTCACCTGGAAGACCCGGCAGGGCGTCAAGACGATGACCCCGCAGGAGGCCGCCGCGCTCCAGGGCCAGGCCTTCAGCCACGCCACCAAGGACCTCTACGACGCCATCGGCCGCAAGGAGAACCCCTCGTGGGACCTCTACGCGCAGGTCATCCCCGCCGACAAGCTCGACAGCTTCGACTTCTACCCGCTCGATGCCACCAAGGTCTGGCCCGAGGCGGCGGTGCCGTCGACGTTGCTCGGCTCCTTCACGCTCGACCGCCTGCCCGTCAACTTCTTCAACGAGACCGAGCAGAGCGCCTTCTCCCCCGCGGTGGTGCCCCCGGGGGTCGAGGCCTCCGAGGATCGCCTGCTCCAGGGCCGGCTCTTCTCCTACGCGGACACCCAGCGCTACCGCCTCGGTGCCAACTACCTCGACCTGCCCATCAACCGGGCCAAGGTGCCGGTCACGAACAACAGCCAGGATGGCTCGCTCAACTTCGCGGTCCACCCGGACGCGTCGCCCCACACCAACTACGAGCCGAGCATCCAGAAGCCGCTGGAGCAGGTTCCGGCGCACCGCTACGCCACGACGCCGATCTCCGGCACCTCCCAGCAGGCCGCCATCGCCAAGCGTAACGACTTCGCGCAGGCCGGCGGGTTCTACCGGGCGCTCGGAAAGACCGACCAGGAGCACCTCGTGTCCAACTTCGCGGGGGACCTCGGCCAGGTCAAGGATCCCACCGTCAAGGCGCGCATCGTGGGGTACCTGCTGGAAGCGGACAAGACGTACGGCGAGCGCGTCGCCAAGGCGGTGAACGTCAAGGTCGAGGACGCGAAGAAGGCCGCGGCGGACTTCCTCGCCACGCGCTAGCGCGCCGCCCGACTCGGGTTGGGTGTTCATGGGGCAGGGGGCAGCCGCCCCCCGCAACGCCCCCCTCCGGACGAGCGCCGGCCGCCCGCGGCCGGCTCCCTCCACGGTCACGAACAGGTTCACGGGTGCAGGCGCCCACGTCAGGAGGTTCCGTGGTTCGCTTTGGTCTCGTCGCGTTCCTGGCGGTGTTGGTCGCCGCGCCGGCGTTGGGCGGGGGGGCGGTGGTGCGCGCGGGGGCGGGGGTGCGGAGCGGCGGGGCG
>JAUXTN010000170.1 GCA_030684355.1 Pseudomonadota bacterium | reverse complement strand
CGGAGGTGACGACCAGCAGGGCGAGCTTTTTCGCTTCCCGCGCCGTCAGCAGGGGGTGCGCGTCGGACCCCGCCCGGCCGGCGACCGCCGTGACCACCTCGCGCATCTTGCGGGCGTAGGGCCGCGCGGCGTTGATGCCGTCCTGGGCGCGCCGCAGCTTCGCGGCGGAGACCATCTTCATCGCCCGGGTGATCTGCTGGGTGCTTTTTACGCTGCTGATCCGCTTCCGGATCGCGCGGAGGTTCGCCATGGGCTTATACTTCCTTGAAAATCCCTTTGAACTCGTCCAGCGCCGCCGAAAGCTTCGCCTTGATCTCGTCGTTAATCTGTTTCTTCTCCCGGATCTCGGTGAGGAGCGCCCCGTGCCTGTCCTTCATGAAGGAGAAAAGCTCCGTCTCGAACTTCGCGAGGGAGCCGATCTCGCACCCGTCGGCGAACCCGTTCGTCGCGGCGAAGATCGTCACGACCTGCTGCTCGACCGTCTGCGGCTGGTACTGGGCCTGCTTGAGGATCTCGACCAACCGCGCGCCGCGGGCGAGCTGCATCTGGGTGGTCTTGTCGAGGTCGGAGCCGAACTGGGCGAAGGCCGCCATCTCGCGGTATTGCGCCAGCTCGAGGCGCAGGCGTCCGGCGACCTGCTTCATCGCCTTGATCTGCGCGTTGCCGCCGACGCGGGAGACCGACAAGCCGACGTTCACCGCGGGGCGGACGCCGGAGTAGAACAGGTCGGCCTCGAGGTAGATCTGTCCGTCGGTGATGGAGATGACGTTCGTCGGGATGTAGGCCGACACGTCACCGGCCTGCGTCTCGATGATCGGGAGCGCAGTGAGCGAGCCCGCACCGACGTCGTCCGACATCTTGGCGGAGCGCTCGAGGAGGCGGGAGTGCAGGTAGAAGACGTCGCCGGGGTAGGCTTCGCGGCCCGGCGGGCGGCGGAGCAGCAGCGAGAGCTGGCGGTAGGCGGCGGCCTGCTTGGAGAGATCGTCGTACACGATCAGGCAGTGCATGCCGTTGTCGCGGTAGTACTCGCCGATCGTCGCGCCGGTGTACGGCGCGAGGAACTGGAGCGGCGCCGGGGCGGAGGCGGGGGCGCTGATGACGGTGGTGTACTCCATCGCGCCGTACTGCTTCAGCTTCTCGACGACCTGGGCCACCGTCGACTGCTTCTGGCCGATCGCGACGTAGATGCAGTGCATCTTGCGCTTGGGATCGTTCAGGAACTGCTTCTGGTTGATGATGGCGTCGATCGCGACCGCGGTCTTGCCGGTCTGACGGTCGCCGATGATGAGCTCGCGCTGGCCGCGGCCGACGGGGATCATGCCGTCGATGGCCTTGATGCCGGTCTCGACGGGCTCGTGCACCGACTTGCGCTTGACGATGCCGGGCGCCTTGATCTCGACGGGCTTGATGAAGTCCTGCGGGATCGGCGGGCCGCCGTCGATGGGGTTGCCGAGGGCGTCGAGGACGCGGCCGAGGGTCGCGGGGCCGACGGCCACGGACACGATCTGGCCGGTACGGCTGACGACGTCGCCCTCCTTGATGGAGCGGTCGTCACCGAGGATGGCGACACCGACGTTGTCCTCTTCGAGGTTGAGCACCATGCCCTTGAGGCCGCCCGGGAACTCGAGGAGCTCGCCCGCGAGGGCGTTCTCGAGGCCGTAGATGCGGGCGATACCGTCGCCCACGCGGAGCACGGTGCCGGTCTCGCTGATGGCGACCCGGGCGTCGTAATTCTTGATCTGCTGCTTGAGGATCTGGCTGATCTCTTCGGCGCGGATGTCCATGGGGTCCTCGGTCGGGGGGCGTGCCCCCCGCGAACAGGGTCAGGCCTGGGAAGGGTTGACGAGGGTGAGCTGGAGGCGCTCGAGGCGGGTGCGGAGGGACGCGTCGTAGACGCGGCCGCTGACCTGGGCCACCAGGCCCCCGAGCAGGGAAGGATCGACGCGGGACTCGAGCACCACCTTCTTGCCGGTGGTCTGCGCGAGCGCGCGGGTCACGGCCTCGCGCATGGTCGGGGAGAGCTCCGCGGCGGTCGTGACGGTCGCGCGGACGCGGCCGGCCTCGAGGTCGGCGAGGGCGCGGTACTCGCGGGCGATCTCCGGGAGGGCGGCGAACCGCTCCTTGTCGAGGAGGAGCCGCAGGAAGTTGATCGAGTGCGGGTGCAGCGCGAGGCCGGGGATGAACCGGTCGAGCACGGCGCGCCGCTCGGTGTGGGTGAACACCGGGTTCGACATGACGTTGCGGAGCTCGGGCGTCCCGTCGAGGAGACGGCCGAAGCGCTGCAGGTCGTCGCCGAAGCGGTCCACCTGGCCTTCTTCCCGGCCGATCTCGAGGAGCGCCTTGGCGTACCGGCGTGCGAGGGATCCCTCAACCATTGGGCGTCTCCTTCTCGACCGCCGCGAGGAACTCGCGGGCGAGCCGATCCTGGTCATCGGCGGTCACGGAGCGCTTGAGGGTCTCGCGGGCGAGCGCGACGGCGAGGCGGGCGGCCTCCCCACGAAGCTCGTTGCGGGCCCGGGCGGACTCCTCGCGGATGGTGCGCTCCGCCGTGTCCTTGATGCGGGCCGCGTCGGCCTGGGCGCGCTCGGCGATCCGCAGGGCCTCGAGGTCGGCCTCGACGGCGGCCTCGGCCTTCATCTCGTCGACCCGGCGGTCGAGCGACGCGAGGCGGGCCTCGATCTCGGCGGCAGTCGCGGCGGCCTCCGCCTTGAGGCGGGCGGACTCGTCGAGCTGCTTGCTCACGGCGAGGGAGCGGTTCTTCAGGGCGTCGCGGACCGGGCCGCGCGCGAGCCAGACCAGCGCGATGCCGAAGAGCACCACGTTGGCGGCCTGAAGGGTGATGAGATCCCAGGGGATCCCGTGGGCCTCGTGGCCGGCGGCGGCCGCGCCATGGGCGCCTTCGCCGGGCGCCGCACCCTCGGAGGCCCAGGCGGCGGCACGGAGGAGGAAGAGGTTCATCATGCCTCCAGCTGGGGGAGCGGACGGCCGAGCACCTGGGCCGCCACTTCGCGGGACAGGGCGCGGGAGGTCGCGTCGAGCTCGTTACGGGCGGCGTCCGCCTCGGCACGGATGCCCGCGATCGCCTGCGAGAGGTGGGCCTCCGCGGCGCCGCGAGCCTCCGCGACCACGCGGGCGTGCAGCGCCTGGGCGCCGGCACGGCGCTGGGCGCGGAAGTCGGTCACCTCGAGGCGCGCCGCGGCGAGCGCGGCGTCCCACTCGGCGAGCCGCGCGGCAGCCTTGCCCTGGAGGGCCTCGGCTTCCTTGCGAGCTCCCACCGTCGCGTTCGCGCGGGCTTCGAGGTACGCGAGCATGGGCTTGTAAAGGATGAAGTGCAGCCCGGCCACGAGGACCAGGAAGGGCACCATCAACGTGCCGACCAGCACCAGATCCGGGATGATGTTCATCGCCTCGACCCTAAAGGGGCGCCCGACTATCGCAGCGCACGCGTCGGGGCAAGGGGACGCCGGAGGCTAGACGCGACACCTCCGCGTCCCCGACGGTCGTGGGCTGAATGAAAGCCCAGCCCGGTTCGTGGTAGAAGGGCGCCCGAGGTCTCCATGCGCCTGCTCCGAACGTTCTTCCCGCTCGCCGCCGCCGCCGCTTTCCTGTTCGTGCTCCCCGCCGCGGAAGCCCAGGAAGTCGCCACCCTGAAAATCGCCACGGTCGCCCCCGAGGGGACCCCCTGGGCCGACGGCCTCACGCAGCTCAAGGCCCAGATCGAGGCCGACTCGGGCAAGCGCCTCATGGTCCGCCCCTTCCTCGGCGGCGTCCTGGGCGACGAGAACGAGTCCGTGCAGGCCTGCCAGCGCGGGCAGATCCAGGGCGTCGGCGCGTCCACGGGCGCCATCGCCTCGATCGTCCCCGAGCTCGCGGTGCTCGAGCTGCCCTACCTCTTCCGCAGCGCCGAGGAGGCCGACTACGTCCTCGACAAGGTCATCCTCCCGACCGTCGAGAAGGCCTTCCGCGACCGCGGGCTGGTCCTCGGCTTCTGGAGCGAGAACGGCTACCGCGCCTTCGGCAGCAACTGGGGCCCGGTCAAGTCGCCCGCGGATCTGAAGGGCCACAAGATGCGGTCCCAGGAGCACGAGCTCCACCTCCAGATGTACCGCTCCTTCGGCGCCTCCCCGGTGCCGATCCCGGTGACCGAGGTGCTCACCTCGATGCAGACCGGCGTCATCGACGGCTGGGACAACACGCCGCTCTTCGCGTTCGCGGCCCAGTGGACCAGCGCCACGAAGTACCTGACGCTCACCAACCACATCTACCAGCCGGCCGCGATCGCCTTCAACAAGGCGTGGTTCGACGCCCTCCCGGCCGATCTCCAGGCCATCGCGCTGAAGGCCCGCACCGGGCTCGCCCCGAAGATGCGCAAGGAGATCCGGGCGCTCAACCCGATCCTCATCCAGAACCTCTCCGAGATGAAGGTGACGGTCTACAAGCCGACCGCCGCCGAGCTCGCGGCGTTCGAGGTGCCGGCCAAGGCCGCGCGGGACGCCTACATGGCGAAGGCGTCGGCTGGCGAGAAGGCGCTCCTCGCGCAGATCACGAAGGGCATCGAGGCCTACCGCGGCGGCGCCCGGTGATCGGCTCGCTGGAGAAGCTGGACGACCTCCTCGTCCGCGGCGAACGCTTCGTCGTGGCCGCGCTCCTCTCGGTGATGGGCCTCGTCGTGTTCCTCGACGTGGTCCACCGCGTGAGCACGCGCGTCGGCAGCCCGCTGGCCAACCCCGTGGTCGTCACGATCGTCGGGGGCATCGTCGCGATCCTCGCGTTCCGCACGCGCGGGTCGAGCCACGCCGTCCCGAAGGGGATCGCCCTCGGGGTGAGCCTCGCCATCGCGCAGATCGCGTTCGTGAAGGCCCTGCCGAACGGCCTCGTCTGGTCCCAGACCCTCGCGCTCGCCCTGACGCTCTGGCTCGGCACGATGGGGGCCTCGCTGGCCGCCCACGCCCGGCGCCACCTCGCGCTCGACATCGGCAGCAAGCTCTGGCCGCCCGCGATCGCGCCCAAGGTGGCCGCCGTCGGGCACCTGTGCACCGCGGTGTTCTGCGTCGGCCTCATCTTCCTCGCGGGCCGCTCCCTCTTCGGGTTCGACATCTCGGGCTCGCACGTCCCCGGGCACCTCGACATCTGGCGGGACAGCTCGGGCGCGGCCGGCACGCTCTCCGGCACCGGCCTCCCCAAGTGGATGGCGTTCGTGTCCATCCCCTACGGCATGACCGTGCTCGCGTTCCGCTTCTCGCTCGAGGCCGTGCGCACGTGGACCGGCCGGGTGGCGATCGGCGGGGATGACACCCTGCACCAGCTCGGCATCACCGAGGAGGCGTCGTCGTGAGCTGGATTCTCCTCATCATTGTGATGCTCGGCCTCGCGCTCATCGGCGCACGCCTCTTCGTCGTGGTCGGCGTCGCGACCGCCATGTGCTTCCTCCTGTTCACGGACGTGCACGCGGCGACGGACGCCCTCCTCCAGCTCGACCGCATCGTCACGAAGATGGAGTCGCTGACCACGAAGAACGTGTTCCTGTCGATCCCGTTCTTCATCGCGTCCGGCTCGATCATGACCCGCGGCGGCATCGCCGGCCGCCTGACCGATCTCGCCCGCGCCTCCGTGGGGTGGCTGCCCGGCGGCCTCGCCGTCGCCGCCGTCGTGGCGTGCATCGTGTTCGCCGCCATCAGCGGCTCCTCGCCGGTCACCCTCGTGGCGGTCGGCAGCGTGATGTTCCCCGCGCTCGTGAAGAGCGGCTACCCGAAGATGTTCTCCGTCGGCCTGCTCACCAGCGCCGGCAGCCTCGGGTGCATGATCCCGCCGGCCATCTCGATGCTGATCTACGCGATCAGCGTCCAGGGCTCCGCGGCGGTCGACCCCTCCGAGCTCTTCTTCGCCGGCATCGTGCCCGCCTTGTTCATCGCGGGCTCCCTCGCGGCCTACGCGGTGTGGACCGGCCTGAAGGTGCCCGGCTCCCGCGAGCCGTTCGACGGCGCGAAGCTCTGGATCGCGCTGAAGGCCGCCGGCTGGGCCCTCACCCTCCCGGCGCTCGTGCTCGGCGGCATCTACGGCGGCGTGTTCACCCCCACCGAGGCCGGCGCGGTCGCGTTCGCGGCGAGCCTGCTCGTGACCTGCGGCATCTACGCGGACGTGCCCTGGACCAAGGTGCCGGCGATCCTGGTCGAGGCCGCCACGCTCATCGGCAGCCTCATCCTCATCGTGGTGCTCGCCTTCGGGCTCAACGACTTCCTCGCGGAGGTCGACGCCCCCGGCGTGATCCGCAACTGGGTCCAGACCGCGGATCTGAACGCCTGGCAGTTCATGCTGCTGGTCAATGTCGTGCTCATCGTGCTCGGCGCCCTGATGGACAGCATCTCCGCCACGCTCGTGTTCGCTCCGATCCTCGCGCCCGTCGCCATCAACCACTACGGGATGGACCCCATCCACTTCGGCATCGTCTTCGTGGTGAACATGGAGATCGGGTACATCGCGCCGCCGGTCGCGACCAACCTGTTCGTGGCGGCGGCGATCTTCCGCCAGCCGTTCATCGAGGTGGCCAAGTCCATCGTGCCGACCCTCTCGATCATCTGCGCGGCGCTGGTCGTCATCATGTACGTGCCGACGATCTCGAAGGGGCCCCTGAACCTCCGGGAGGGCCGCGCGATGTACGAGCCGTTCCCGTGGGACGGGAAGGTCGAGGCCGCCCCGCTCGTAGAGGCCCCGCCGACGGACGCGCCGCCGGTGGAGGAGGCTCCCGCGGGCCGTCCGCTGACGATGGAAGAGATGATGCGGAAGGCCAAGGCCAACGCCGCGGGCGAGCCGGGCGCCGAGGGCGATCCGGGGACCGAAGGCGCGGGCGAAGGCACCACGCCCCCCGTCGAAGCCGCGCCGCTCGGCCGGCCGATGACGATGGAGGAGATGATGAAGAAGGCGAAGGAGAACGCGGCGAAGGACGAGCCGGCGCCTTAGCGGCCGTCGGCTCTGGCCTTACCGGCAGAGCTCCACGACCAGCGCGGCCTCGCTCATCACGACGGTGGAGACGCGGAAGCCCTCGTCCTCGTCGCCCTCCTGGCCCCGGTAGCCGCGCACGAGCCAGCGCACGCCCACCGCGACGGCGGGGCGGCCCTTCGCGTCGGCGAAGAGGTACTCGGCGCCGAGCCCGCCCTGGGCGCCGAAGCCCCCGACACGCGCACGGTTCTCGGCCGCGCCCTCGTCCGCGTCGGCCTGCTCGTCCGTCGTGTAGGCGCCGTCGGTCTCGGCGGCGTTGGGGACGATGCCGAAGCCGCCGAGATCGCCGTAGAAGTTGACCGCGCCGCCCTCCCGCGACCAGAGGTAGCGGCGGTAGTCCACCCCGAGGCGGACGCCGCCCACCGCGGACACGGCGTTGCTCGCGGCGAAGCGCGTGGTGTTGAGCTGGACGAGGGAGAGGTTCCCCAGCACGGCGTCCCGCGAGCCGACCCAGCCGCCGTGCGCCGTGAGCGGCGGGCGGAGGAGGCCGTCGAACTCGCCGGCGAGGGTGCCGGAGAACTTGTCCGCGTCGTCCCACGCGAACATGCCGATTCCGGCGGGAGACCAGGCGCCGCCGAACAGGACGGCAGCGCGCGCGGAGCCGACGAGGAAGAGGAGCACGCGGGAGCCTATCTCTGTTCTCCCGGGCCTGTCGTGCGCGCGGATGCCGGCCGCCGCGCGCGCCGGAGGGGTTAGGTCAGGGAGATGTACATCGAGCGGATCGAGGTGGTGGGCTTCGGGGGATTGCCAAGGTTCGACGAGCCGCTCGACCGCACGGCCCGGTTCGACGGCTCGCCGCGGGCGCTCGTCGCGCTCGAGGACGCCGTGCAGCTCGCCTTCGCCGCGTGGGACGCCGACGCCTTGCGCGCGCTCCTCGCGCGCTGGGGCTGCGTGAACCCCGTGGTCGAGGGCACGGGGCTCCCCGAGGGCGCCCACTGGGAGGCCGCCCCCGGCCTCGGGGCGGTCCTGGAGCGCGGCGCGGACGGGCTCCTGATCGTGGGCCTGACGATCATGCTCGATCCCCCCCAGTTCGGGAAGCTCCGCCGCCTCGCCGCCCGGGACAACCGCCTCATCGACGCCCTCGCCGAAGGCGCCCGGCTCACCGTGCGCATCGGCGCCCGCTTCAGCCCCGCGCTGGACGCCCTCGCGCTCGATCCGCTCGGCTTCGTGCTCGGGGCGGAGGCGTTCCCGATCGCGGGCGCGGACCGCCCCGTGTGGATGACGCCCTTCCTCCAGGGCCTGCGCGGGCGGTTGTGGCGGGGGCCCATCCCCGGGCCGGCCTGGGGGGACAAGGCCCGCTCCTACCGCGCGGAGGACCAGCGAGCCCTGCGACGCGCGCTGGACGCCCTCAGCGTGCCGCCCGCCGCCCTCGGGGACGCCGTGGCGCTGCCCGACGGGCCCGCCGTCTACCAGGGGGACGACCTCGTCGCCCTCCGCCACCTCGGCCCGGACGCGGAGGAGGCCGCCGGCCTGGTCGGCGCGGTGCACCTCTCCGGGGCCGAGATTCTGCTGGTGAACCGGCCGCCGCCCGCGTGGGTCGAGTGGCTGGCGCAGCAGGCCGAAGCCGACGGATCGCCGCTCGAGCAGGTGATCCTCATCGGGACCCCCGGGGGCCGGCACCTTGGATGAGGCGTTCGCCGTGTGCGCCCGCTGCGGGACCCGCAAGGATCTCCCCCTCGGTCGGTGCCCGGCGTGCGCCCACGTCCCCGCCATGGAGGAGCGCGAGCTCGCGATCGTGTGCTCGACCCGGGTCCTCGATGCCGCCGCGCTGCAGGCCGCGCAGGAGCGCATCCGGCGCGGCGAGGCCGTGCGGCCCACCGAGGCCCTGCGCGCGCGGGCCCGGGCGATCCTGTCCGGGCGCGAAACGGTCCTGGCGCGGTTCACCGCGGGCCAGCTCGCCGCGCTCGCCCTCGCCAACATCGTGCTGACCCCGATGCTCGGGTACGCCGTGTGGTTCCGCTACCGGACGAGGCCCGGGCCCGCCGCGCGCCAGGCCCTCGCGGCGACCATCCCGGTCTCGATCCTGCTGTTCTTCGCGCTCCTGGCGTGGCGGGCGTCGTTCCTCACGGGCGCTCCGACCTGACACCGGGCGCGCCGGGGTGAACCCAGCGCGACCTCCGCGTCACCCTCCGCGTCACCCTCCGCGTCACCGCTGCGCGCACCGCAAGCACGTGATCGCGAAGGGAAGGAAGTGCAGGCGGGTGTCGCCGACGGGCGCGCCGCAGCCCGCGCAGGTGCCGTACGTGCCGTCTTCGACGCGCTCCAGCGCGGTGCGGATCGCGGCGAGCTCGGCGCGGGCCTCGGTGTCGAGCCCGTCGAGCAGGGCACGGTCGGCGAGGATGACCTCGCGCTCGCCCCAGTCGGCCGGCATCTCCAGCAGGCGGCGGAGGTGGGGGTTCGCCTGCTCGTTCCGGACGAGGACCTGGGTGAGGCGCTCGTTGAGCCGCTGGCGGAAATCGTCGAGGTCCATGGACGGTGCTCGGCTCGGGAGGAGGCCTATCCCGGGGCCTCGCCCAGCTCCAGCAACGCGCGGACCCGGTCGGTCAGCACGCGCGCGCCGAACGGCTTGGGCAGGATCGGCAGATCGTCGAAGTCCGAGGCGCCGAGCAGGTCGCTGGAGTGCCCGCTGACGAGGAGCACGGGCAGGTGGGGCACGCTGCGCCGGGCCTCGGCCGCGAGCTCGACGCCGCTGCAGCCGGGCAGCACGGCGTCGGCCACGATGGCGACGATCTCGTGGATGTGCTGGCGGAGGAGCGCCGAGGCGGCGACGCCGTCCTCCGCGGAGAGGACCCGGAAGCCCGCGCGCCGCAGCACCGCGCCCATCATGGCGAGGGCGGACTCGTCATCGTCCACGATGAGGACCGTGCCGTAGCCTCCGCCCGCGCCGAGCCCGCGCGCGAACGCGGGCAGCTCGACGGTGACCGCGGCATCGGGCTCGATCAGCATGCGGCCGCCCGCCGCGAGCACGAACCGGCGCGTCGCGGCGATGGAGCCGGTGTCCGCGCCGGAGAGCCCGGTCGCGTGAACGCGCATCCGGACGCAGTCGCCCCCGCGCAGCTCCACCCGCAACGGCGCGTCGACGGAGGCCTCCGCGGCGAGGTCCTCGAGGAGCCCCACCAGGAGAGGGAAGAGGTGGGCGCGGTCGACCTCGACGGTGTAATCGGCGTCGCTCGCCTCGACGCGGATGGGGAGCGGGCGCAGCGCCGCCACGGCGTCCCGCACCAGCAGGCGCATGCAGACGGGCAGGCGCTGGCTGACCCCGGTGACCCCGAGGGCCGCCACCTGGAGGCGCAGGCCGCGGAGCTCCTCGGCGGTGGCGAGGGTCTCCCTCAGGCAGCGCGCCACGGACTCCGTGGGGCCCTCGAGGAGCCCGAACTGCGCGTTGGCCTCGAGCGACACCTGCACGCGCTCCAGGCGCTGCGCCACCGCGGCGGTGACCACGTTCACGACGCCCTGCCCGTCACCGAAGGAGCCGAGCGCGAGCCAGCTCCCGTCGACCAGGGGGCTCATGGTGAGGTGGCGCGGGGGTTGTCCGGGCCGCACGAGCGCGCCGCGCGCCCCGTGGATCTCCACCAGCTCGCCGAGGACGGGGCCGGCCCAGGCCTCGAACAGGGCGTTGCACGCGAGCAGCACGCCCGAGGCGTCGCACCACGCCGCGGGCGCGGCGAAGGCGGAGAGGAACGTGTCGTGCGAAGCAGGCTCACCCATGAGGATCAGGGTACATCCATCCTATGGAATCGCGCAATGGCAAACGTGAACGACACGCCGACGACCACCGCGAGCGCCCCGAACTGCGCCGGGTTCCAGCCCTCCTGCCAGCCCTCCCAGGCGCCGAGCGCGTTCCCGATGGTCCAGGGGATGACCGCCGCGGCCTCGGCCACCCCGAGCATCCCGAGGAGCTTCAAGAGGCCGAGGAGCGCGAGATCCGCCATGAGCAGGAGCGCCACGCCGACGACCGTGCCGCCCACGGAGGGCACGACGAGCGAGGCTGCGATCCCGATGGCGATGAGCCCCACGTCCGAGAGGAAGCTGGCGGCGTAGCCACCTAGGAGCGCACCGGCGGTCGGCGCGCCGAGGGGGGTGCCCTCGGCCGCGAGGCCGAAGAGCGCGGTGCCGATGCCGAGGCTCGGCACGAGCGTCACGAGGAGCGTGGCCGCCGAGAGCGCGGAGAGCGCGAGGAGCTTGGCGACGAGGATGCTCCAGCGCGGCACCGGCCGCACGACGAGCTCCCGCAGCGTGCGCTCGGAGACCTCCCCGCCGACCGAGGAGGCCGAGGCGAGGAGCAGGAACAGCGGCAGCACGAAGAAGTTGCGCGCCCAGAGCGCCTTGCCCGCGGTCTCGATGCCGGAGACGGCCACGATCTGCGAGACGGGCGTGCCGTTGAAGGAGGGCCCGCCCTCGCCGAGGGACTGCACGTAGGCGTAGCCGGCGACCGCCCCGAGGCCGACGACGAGCGCGATGACCAGCGCGGCCAGGGCGCTGCCCTGGGTGAAGACCTTGCGGGCCTCGGCGGCGACCATGCGGGGGAACTGGCGGGGGATCATGCGCGCTCCTCGACGCCGGGCTCGGCGGAGGTGACGGAGAGGAAGAGCTCCTCCAGGGAGCCCGTACGGGGGATGAGCCCACCCACGCCCACGCCCGCGAGCACCAGGGCGCGGTTGAGCCCGGCGGCGTCCATCTGTTCGAGCGCGACGCAGATGCGGCCGTCCGCGCCGTCCGCGACGATCTCGGCCCCGGGGATGCCGGCGAGCGCGCGCACGGCGTTCGCGCGGTCATCGACCTCGATCTCGACCTCGCGGCGGCCCGAGGCCCGCGCGAGCAGCTCGTCCATCCGGCCCTCGGCCTTCAGGACGCCCTTGTCGATGATGCCGACGCGGTTGCACATGGCCTCCACCTCCGAGAGGAGGTGGCTCGACACGAACACGGTGAGGTTGTCGCGGCGCGCGAGCTCCACGAGGAGGTCGCGGACCTCGCGCATGCCGCGCGGGTCGAGGCCGTTCGTCGGCTCGTCGAGCACGAGGAGCCGCGGCTGCCCGACCAGCGCCCGCGCGATCCCGAGCCGCTGCTTCATCCCGAGGGAGTAGCCCTTCACCTTGTCGCCCTTGCGCGCGGTGAGGCCCACGCGGTCGAGCGCGCGATCGATCTCCGCGGCGTCCCCCCGGCCGGCGTAGGCCGCGGCCACCTCGAGGTTTGCCCGCCCCGAGAGCCACTCGTGGAACCGCGGCGTCTCCACCATCGCACCGACGCCGGTTCGTTGGGTCACCGAGTCCGCGTCGCCGAAGATCTCGACCGATCCGGCATCACGACGGATCAGCCCGAGAATGCAGCGGATCGCCGTCGTCTTTCCTGCGCCGTTCGGGCCGAGGAATCCGTAGAGGTCCCCGGGACGTACGTCGAGATCCAGGTTGTCTACGGCCGCACGGCTACCGTATCGGCGTGCGAGCCCGCGGACGCGGAGCGCAGAATCGTCGCTTGTCACCCGTTCCTCCGCCGTGTAATGAGCGGCAGCCCGCCCGCTTCCCGTTTCGGAGGCACGGCGCGACCTTCTACATTCTCGGAGGCGACATGCCCACCCCGAAGCCGGCCCTCCTCCCGCTGTTCCTGCTCGCAGCCTGCCTGAATCCCAAGGTCCTCGACGACACCGCCGGTACGGATGACACGGGCTCCACCGGTGGCGACGGCGTCACGGTGTTCGACGTGAACGACGGCACCGCCCCGGAGGGATCCCCCGTCACCCTCGAGGGCCTCGTCGTCACCTCCCCCGTCAACCGCGATGGCGACGGCTTCTTCGTCGCCGACCCCGCGGGTGGCCCGAACAGCGGCCTCTTCGTCTGGCGCCAGCTCGGAATGGACGGCCTCGAGGTCGCCCAGGGGGACGAGGTGCGCATCACCGGCACCCCCGACGAGTACTACGACTGGATGGAGTTCGTCATCGGCACCGTGGAGGACGTCGAGGTCACCGGCGAGGCCACGCAGCCCCCCCCCGTGGACCTCGGGGACGGCGCGGGCGTGGACTGGGAGGAGTACGAGAGCGTCGTCGTCTCGCTCCAGTCGCAGACCGTCGCCTCGATGGGCAGCTACAACGGCACCCTCTCGGCCGGCATCCTGCTCGATGACGGGTTCCAGTACCTGGACTACGAGTGCCGCGGCGCGTTCGAGTCGATCACCGGCGTCGTCTTCTACTCGTACGAGGCCCACTCGCTCAACCCGCGCACGGACACCGATCTCGGCGCCTACACCGCGCCCGAGCGGGTCAACGCCACGATCGCCGACCTCCGGACGGGCGTCGCGTGCGGGCCCGTCAACTTCGAGGGCGTGGTCGTGACCGCACCGGGAGCGGAAGACGAGGGGTCGACCACCTTCTTCGTGCAGGACGCGGGCGGCGGCGCGGCCTCGGGCCTCGCCGTGTACACGCCCGACGCGATCGTGACCCCGAACGTGGGCGACGTGTACACGCTGTCGGGCTCGGTCGAGCAGTTCTTCGACTTCACCCAGCTCCGCGTCACGGACACCGCGGTGGACATGACCCTCACGGGCACCGGCACCCCGGTGAGCGAGTCGCTGTCGGAGCCCCCGACCGACTGGGAGCCCTACGAGGGCATGCTGCTCACGCTCGCCGACGTGACGGTCACGAGCGAGGAGGAGTTCGGGGAGGTCCAGACCAACTACGTCATCGCGATCGATGACCTGTACTACGCGCACGACGCCGCGAACGGCGACACCTTCTCGACGGTTACGGGCGTGCTCTACTACTCGTTCTCCGAGTGGAAGCTCGAGCCGCGCGACGCTTCGGATCTCGTGCCCTGATTCGTGGGGCGGGGGTCCCCCCCGCAACGCCCCGAAGTCAGTAGTGGTGGAACCCCGGCCCCGGAGCCCGCATGTCCCGCATCGGCAAGCTCTCTCCCAGCCGCCGGGAGGCCCTCGTGGGGGCCGCGGCTTCGGTCGCCGCGTGCACCGGCCCCAAGGACGACACGGGGGCCGCGGTGGCCCCCGAGGCCGCCACGATCGACACGATCGTGGTGGTCATGATGGAGAACCGCAGCTTCGACCACTACCTGGGGTCGCTCCGCCTCGCGGAGGGTCGCGACGACGTGGACGGCCTCGACGCCACCATGTCGAACCCCGGCTCGGCGGGCGACGAGTACCCGGTTGCGCCCGCGACGGTCGACTGTGTCGCCGACCCCGCGCACGGCTGGGGGGACTCCCACTCCCAGTTCAACGACGGCGCCAACGACGGCTTCGTGCGGGAGTACGAGGACCGCGCCGACGCCGCCGTCCTCGCCGAGGTGATGGGCTACCAGACCCGCGCCACGCTCCCGATCCACTACGCGCTGGCCGACAGCTTCACCGTGTGCGATCGCTGGTTCTGCTCGGTCATGGGGCCGACCTGGCCGAACCGCTTCTATGGCCACGCCGCCACGAGCGACGGCCAGAAGAACAACGACCTGCCCTCCGGCGGCGCCTTCACGTTCCCGACCGTATGGACGAAGCTCGACGAGGCCGGCGTCGCGTGGCGCTACTACTACACCGACGTGCCCTACATCGGGCTCTTCGCGAACCACTTCCGCGACGACACCTCCGGCTTCATCGAGGACTTCCTCCAGGACGCCGAGCGCGGCACGCTCCCGGCGGTGGTGTGGATCGACCCCGGCTTCACGTACAACGACGACCACCCGCCCCACCACCCCGGGCTCGGGCAGGAGTTCATCGCGATGGTGTACGAGGCGCTCGCACGCTCCCCGCAGTGGGGGCGCTGCCTGCTCGTCATCACCTACGACGAGCATGGGGGCTTCTACGATCACGTCGCGCCGCCCACCACGGCCGACGACCTCGCCGCGGACGGCTTCGACCAGATGGGCTTCCGGGTGCCCACCCTGCTGATCGGCCCCTACGTGCGGCCGGGCGTCGAGCACACCACGTTCGACCACACGAGCTGGATCAAGTACGTCTGCGAGCGGCACGGCATCGACCCCTGGAACGCCCGGCTCCGCGCCGCCAACTCCATCGGCGTGGCGCTCGACACCGACCGCATGGCGCGCGCCGAGGCCGCCGCGCCGATCGCGCTCCCCGCGTGGGACCTCGACGAGGCCACCGTCGGCTCGGAGTGCGCGTACGGCTCCGGCCCCGCGCAGCCCCTGGAGATCGAGGAGTTCGTGCGCCGCACGATGCCGGCGGCGGATCGCTCGGCGCAGGTCGCCGAGATCTTCCGGAAGCTCCGGGCGGCGCGAGGCTGACCGGCCGCGGGCTGCCGATGCCTCGCTTTAGAACTCCTCGGTCGACCCGTAGAGCGAGAGGCTGTCCGCCAACCCGTCCGGGGCGTAGTTGCCCCGGCGGTCGTAGTTGTCGGAGAGCGACACGCCGCCGGCGGACCAGTACGCGTACGAGAGGACCCAGTCCGTGTCCACCAGGCTGAAGCCCACCTCGTCGGGGACGCCGATGCCGTCGATGAAGCAGCTCATGCTCGCGCCGATGCCGAGGCCGTCTTCGGTGGTGCCGTCGTAGGCGGACGTGACGTAGACGCTGTAGGCGGTGTCGAAGTCGTCGGGGACGCCGTCGCGGTCGTCGTCCGAGAAGGTGGCGCTCACGCCGTTGTTCCAGTCGCACGAGGCGCTGCTGCTCGTGTACCCGTCGAACTCGAAGTACTGGGGCGCGCACGAGCCGTCGTTCCCGATCGCGTCCACCATCTCCACGTAGGTCATCCCCGCGCACGCGCCGTCGGCACAGCCGGCGTAGAGGTCCAGCCGCCCGTCTCCGGTGAGGGGCTCGCAGGCCGGGAGCGTGTCGAGGAGGTCGTCGACGGTCGGCGGCTCGTCCTCGCCGGTGCCGGTGTCCGCCTCGCCGGTGTCGACGGGGGCGTCGCCGTAGCACATCCCGTCGTCACCGAGGGTGAAGGCGGCGGCGCAGTCGAGGGGTGATTGACAGGCGAGCAAGGCGATGAACAGCATGGAGGAGTCCCCGGGGGCGACACTCTACACGCGATCGCGCAGCACCTGGTGCCGCACCAGCTCCAGCACGCTCTCCTCCGCGGGCACGCCGATGCGGAGCGGGAAGCCGTAGTGGCCGTTCGCGCGGTGCACGTACATGCGGTTGTCGCGCTGGCCCCACGCGCCGTGGTCCGGGAGGCCGGCGAGCGCCCGCACCGCGGTCCAGTCGAGCCCCAGCGAGACGAGGCCTACGTGGCCGCCGTGGGTGTGGCCGGAGAGCACGAGGTCCGCCGCGCCGTCGGGGAGGTGCCTGAACGCGCCCGGATCGTGGAGGAGCACGATACGGAGGCCGTCGTGGGGCCGCACGAGGTCCACGAGGACGCCGCGCATCGAGCGCGGGCGATCCCGCCAGTGGAAGTCCATCCCGACGATCTGGACGCGGCCGGCGCGCGTCGTCACCGTGGTCGACTCGTCGATGAGGAGGCGCACCCCCGCCCCGGCGAGGCCCTCGGCCACGGCGTCGGGGCACTCGAGATCGTGGTTGCCGCGGCAGGCATAGACGTGGGGGTGCGCGCGGAGCGGCCCCAGCGCACGCGTGAGCATGGCGGCGTCCGCGTGGGTCTCGCGGGTGAAGTAGTCGCCGGTGAGCAGGATGAGGTCCGGCTGGGCGGCCACCGCGCGCGCGCAGATGCGGCGCAGGCGGGCCTCGCTCATGAAGGCGCCCAGGTGGGGGTCCGAGATCTGGACGACGCGGAGCCCCGCGTGGCCGGGCCGGGAGAGGCCGCGGCGGCGCCGGATCATCTGCGGGATCCGCCCCAATTCGGAGGGGGTGGGCGCGGAGAGGTCGATGGTGACGGTCTCCTGGCGGGCGGTGAGGCTCCAGAGGACGCCGAGCGCGGCGAGGGCGAACGGGACCCACGCGCCGAGCGTCACGCCGGTCACGGCCCAGGGCAGCGCCAGGAAGCTCCCCACGACGAACCACGCGGCGGGCCAGCTCACGACGAGGCGCCAGCCGCGGGGCTGCGGCTGGGCACGCGCGAGGGAGATGACCATCGCGTAGACCGTGGCCTGGAAGTACCAGGCCGCGGGGGTCCACGGGCCCGCGAGCCGGTAGGCCCCGATGGCGAGGAGCGCCTGGAGGCCGAGCGCGACGGCGGCGGGCACAGCACCCCGCGGACCGTAGCGGAGGCCCACGACGACGGTGAGGAGGAGGGTGGCTGCGGAGCAGGCGAGCGCGAAGGCGAACATGCGGGCCCGGATGGGCCTTCAACATACGCACGGGCTCCGTTGTTCCGTGTCGCATCTGGTCAACGCCCCGGTCACGTCGCGGGGGCTACCGAGGGGGCGGCGGGAGGGCCGCGCGTAGTGTCCGTGCCCCCAAGTTCCTCGTCACCTCTCGAGAGCCCGCGCACGGACACGTCGGACGCGGAGCGGCCGGGGAGGGGGGACGGCGAAGCCGTCGGGGAGGGAGCGTTGGCGAGCACTGCGAGCCACGGCGCCGGCAAGGCGCCGAGCGACCGGACCCCGCCCTCGGAGCCAGCCCGCAAGGGGCTGGCGTGAGAGGGCGCCGAAGGCGCAAGGGGGAGGTCCGCCTCCCCCTCCAGAAAGCCGCTGGGCCGCGCCAGCGGCCGGGCGCAACGCGTCCCCTCGAAGTCTTTCGCGCCCTGGCGAGAGACTTCGGGGCAGCGGCACTAGAGCGTCTTGCCGCCCCGCTTCATGCGCTCCAGCGCCTCGCCGGCCTTGGCGGCGTCCGGGTGGTCGGCGTCCTTCGCGGCCCGGCCGAGGACCTCCATCGCCTCCTCCCGCCGGCCGGTGACCCGGAGGAGGATGCCGAGGTGGTAGAGCGCCGCGGTGTCGTCGGGCTTCATGGTGAGGGCCTCGCGGTACTTCGCCTCCGCGCCGTCGACCTCGCCCGCCGCGAAGAGGTCCTGGCCCTCGCGCACGCGCTCGGTCGCCTCGTGGATGAACTCGACCTCGATGAAGGAGCGCATCCCCAGGTTGACGAGCAGGAAGCGCAGCGGCCCGGCGAGCGCGAGGCTGAGCCCCTCCGCGGCGACGATCGCGGCGAGCGGCACGTCCGGGAGGAGCGGCTTGCCCTTGTACGAGAACCGCACCTTCGTGTAGCGCCCCTGGTCGAACAGCTTCTTCAGCCGCTCGCGGAGCTGCTTGATGGACTCGTCGATCGCCTCGGGGTCGATCTCCCAGCGGAAACTGTCTTGGGCCATGGGCTACATCCGGGGGCTACAGGAGCGAGAGGCCGCCGTCCGCGACGATCACCTGGCCGGTGATCCACGCCGCGCGCGGGTCGAGCAGGAGCGACACCACGCGCGCGATGTCGTCGGGCTCGCCGACGCGGCCAAGCGGAGTGTGCGCCGCGGCGAAGGCCAGCATCTGCTCGCCCTCCGGGAAATAGCGCAGCGCGTCGGTCCTCACGAGCCCACCACAGACCGTGTTCACGCGCACGCGCGGCGCAAGCTCGACCGCGAGCTGGCGCGTCAGGGCTTCCATGCCGGCCTTCGACGTGCCGATCGCGGCGTAACCGGGCGTGTACTGCCGGCTGCCGAGGCTGGAGATCCCGATGACGCTCGCGCCGTCGTTCAGGGTCGCGAGCTTCGTGAGCAGCCAGAACGGCCGGAGCGAGCTCTCGAGCGTGAGATCCCACTGCGAGGTGCGGATCTTGTCCCACGGCTTCATCACGCCGACGGCGGCGTTGTGGATCAGGGCGTCGACCGGGCCCGCGGCCTCGGCGAGGCGCTTCAGATCGGGCTCGCTCCGCACGTCCCCCTGCACGATGAGGGCCTCGCCGCCGCGCTCGACGACCTCGGCCGCGACGGCCGCCGCGGCAGCCTCGTTCTGGAGGTAGTTGAGCACCACGCGGTTGCCCGGCATGGCGAGCGTGCGCGCGATGGCCGCGCCGATGCCGCGCGATCCGCCCGTGATCAGGATGTTCATCGCCCGAGCCCCTTCCGGGAGGTGAGCCTCTGCCGGACCATCGCTCCTATCTCGCGGACCTCGGCGACGCCGAAGCCCCACGCCGCGGCGAGGAACGCGGTGCCGCCGACCCCGCCGAGGACAATCACGCGGAACAGGGCGTCGACCCGGGTCCATTCGGGGGCGCCGAGCGACGGGCGGAGCGCGAGCCCGACCACGATTCCGACGCCCACGGCGGGGAGGACGCGCAGGAGGAAGTCGCCGAGGCCGGGGCCGCTGCCGATCTCGCGCTTCAGGAGCGTCGCCAGGATCACGGCGTAGACGGTGATGGCGCTGCTCGAGGCGACGGCGAGGCCGGGGGCGCCCCAAAGTTGGGCGCCGAGCCAGTAGAATGGCAGCGCCGCGACGAGCACCGCGACGCCCAGCCATGTCGGGAGCCACGTCTTGGCGCGGGCGTAGAAGCCGCGGGAGAGCAAGGTCTGCGCGCTCCAGGCGCCGAGGCCGATGGAGAAGCATCCAAGGCAGGCACCGAGCGCAATCTGCTGCTCGGGCGAGATCCGAGCGGTGCCGAACACCGCGGCGCCCACGTCGGGGCCCGCGACGGTCAGCACGACCTGCGAGCCGAACGCGAGGAACAACGTCAGCCGGGTGGCGCGGAGGATCGTCCGCCACGCCTCGGCGGTGTTCCCCTCGGCGCAGAGGCGCGCGAGCGTCGGGTAGGCCGCGTAGCCGGCGGCCGCCCCGAACACCCCGATCGGCACCATCGCGAGGCGCTTGGCGTACTGGAGTGTGGAGACGGAGCCCTCGGGGAGGCCGGACCCGAACCAGGTCCAGGCGTAGTCGTCGAAGCCGACGATGCTGAACGCGAGCATGATCGGCAGGGCGCGCGCGAGGTAGGTGCGGAAGTCGGCGTCGCGGAGCGAGAACGTGAGCCGCCAGCGCAGCCCCGATTGCACCGCGGCGACGAGGGGGAGCAGGAAGGGGCCGAGGACTGCGCCGACGAGCACGCCCCACGCGAAGCCCTCGGCGCTGCCCATGAGCAGGCCGCCCGCGATGATGGCGCCGTTGTAGACGAGGGGCGCGATGGCGGGAATCGTGTGCTTGTCCCTGGCGAGGAGCGCGGCGGAGAGCAGCCCGGAGAGGAGGTGGAAGACCTGCGCGGGCAGCATGATGCGGGAGAGGTGCACGACCAGCGCGGTGCGCTCGGCGTCGAAGCCGGGCACGAAATATCCGACCAGCTCCGGCGTGAACCACCAGATGATCGGCGTGAGCACGGAGGTGATGACGACGATGAAGTTCGCCACCCGGCTGAACGCCTGCCACGCGCGGTCGTCTTCTCCCCTCGCCAGGAAGCTCGTGAACATCGGGATGAACACGATGGAGAGCGCACCGCCGGAGACGACGTTGGACAACATGTCCGGGACGCGGAACGCGGCGGCGTACGCGTCGGCGTCGGCGCCCACGCCCATGACGCTGCCGATCGCGGCGTCACGCACGAGGCCCATGAGGCGCGACGCGAGCAGGGCGACGGTCCAGATGGCGCCGGCGACGGCGATCTTGCGGGTCACGCCGGGCGGCGTATCCCAGGGCCGACGCCCGCGTGGTTGTGCGCACGCGCGGCACCCCATAAAGGGCGCCCCGGAGATCGTACGCCATGATGTTCCTCGTCCTTCTCGAGCTCAACGGCCGCCCCGCCGACCAGTACGGCGACCTCGAGCGCGCCGTGAAGGCCCTCGGCAACTGGTCCAACCGCGTCCGCGGCCAGTGGATCGTCGAGAGCCGCTTCAGCGCCGCCCAGATCCGCGACCTCTTGAAGCCCCACCTCGACACCGGGAAGGACCGGATGTTCGTGGCGCGGATCTCGAAGAACTGGGCCGGGACCGGGATGGGGGACGGCTTCCAGGAGTGGATGAACCGGCGGAATTTCGACGCGCCGAAGGTGAAGTAGCCTTCTGCCCCGTGCCGTGGTCCGCCTCGGCACGGTCTCGCTCTCGGCGGCGGCGGTCGACGGCATCGGGCCCGCAAGCTCGATGCGGGCAGGTTGCCTATTCCACCACCCAGACCGTCACCCCCGTTCCATCCCCGAACCGCCGCTCCTCGACGATCCTCGAAGCGAACGGCAAGCGCGCGTACGCGAGGCCTTCTTCGCCGTAGAGCGCCTCGTCGATGGCCACGAAGCGCAGCCCGCGCTCGACGAGCTTCGCCGCGGCGGCCGCGCGCCGGGGCGGCTCCTGCGTGGCGGAGGGGGGGATCGGGCGGCCCTGGGAGTGGGGAACGGTGAGGTCGTCGAGGTCGCGGAGGAGCTTCTCGGTCTCGCGCTCCCGCGCGGTGCGGCGCTCCATCGTGCGCATGCCCTCGGGGACGTAGACCGTCGCCCTGCCCGTGGCGAGCTGGATCCAGAGCTGGTCCGCGGAGCGGATCGCGGGATCGAGGCTCGCCCAGATGGGGATGTCCTCGCGTCGGGTCGCGATGGTGCTGGCGCCGCGGACGGTGGGGAGCGCGAGGAGCGCGCCGTCGGCCTCGTGGTCGCGGATGAAGTCGGCGAAGGCCGCCGTGGGCGCCGGGAACATCGGGAGGGCGGTGCGGTAACCGGTCAGTGTGAGGGTGTGGTGGACCGCCGCGACGGCGAGCGGGATCGCGATGGCGGCCTGCGCCCCGGCCCACCGGATGCGGGAGAGCCCGATGCCCGCGGCGACGGTGAGCGCCAGCGCCCCGGGGACGAGCCAGCGGCGAGGGAACCGGACGACGGGCACCGGCAGGGCCTCGTTGAGCGCGGCGACGGCACGCCCCACGGCGCCGGCGGTCTCGCCGTGGGTCCGCGCGAGCCAGTTGGCGTTGTCGAGGTTGGGGCCGATGGCGAGCACGAAGCAGAGCAGCGCGACGAGGACCCAGGGGAGCGAGCGGAGCGGTCGGAGCGTCGCGAGCGCGAGGGCGCCCACCATGGTGTAGAGCGGGACGAAGCCGGGTGCGAGGGTGTAGTCCCACGGCTTGTTCGTGGTGCCGGACTCCCACTGCTGCCACACGGAGAGCTGCACGGCGTTGCCGCCGCGGCGCTGGTCCTCGACATCGCCGACGGGCAGGCCGTAGTAGGCCGCGAGGAGCACGGCGCCACCGACCACGCCGGCGAGGGCAAACAGGAGGAGGTCCCGACGCGACATGCCCCACGCCACCACGGGCAGGAAGGGGAGCCCGAAGACGACGTGGTACGGGCTGTCGAGCGCGACCAGGCCCCAGAGCAGGCCCGCCACGACGGGGAGCCAGCGGGGCGGCGCGGACGCACCCTCGGCGAGGCGCGGGGCGGGGTGGGCGGCCGCCCACGTCGCGAGGAGCGCGGTCGGGAGCGGCCAGAGGGCGACGTACTCGGGGGTGCCGTCGGTCACGGCGAGCAGCAGCATCGGCTGGACGACGATCACCGCGCCCGCCAGGAGCCCCGCGGCCGCCGAGCCACTCACGGCGCGCACCAGGAGGGCGGCGGCGAAGCCGGAGGCCCACAGGAGCGCGAGCACCCACAGGTCGTAGCCGGCGATGGGGCCGAAGAGCGCGTGGAGCGGCGCGCCGAGGAGGCTCGACACCATCGGGAGGACGATGATCTTCACGCCCTCGGGGAACCCGACCCGGTCGGTCCAGAAGGGCAGGCCGGGGAGCGCGCTCGCCTGGTGGTCGAGGCCCCAGGCGCCGCGGATCACGTCGGTGCCGGGCGCGCCGAGGATGCCCCCCGCGCGCAGCAGCGGCAGGTGGACCCAGCCGACGAGCGCGGCCAGCGCCAACGCGATCCACGTGGCCGGCGCGCGGAGCAGCGTTGTGAGGCGGTCGAGCAAGAGGGCAAGCGTATCGGAGTGGGGCCCCCCGCGTCCCGGACGCGTCGCTTACAGTTCGTAGTAGTAGGCGGTGTAGGCGAAGATCGACTCGTAGTCGATCTCGGCCCCCTCGTCGGAGACCTCCGCGAAGGCCCAGGGCGTCCAGACGAACGTGTCGTCGTAGGCGTACCCGAACAGCAGCACGTCGTCGTAGGTGTAGCCGCTGCCGCCGTAGGCGTAGGTCGGGGCGAACGCGTAGGTCCACCGGTCCCCGTCGAACAGGTCGGCCCCGACCCGCATGTTCTCGCAGGCCGCGCCGGCCAGCGACCCCGCGCCGAGCACGATGTCGAACGCGAAGGTGCATCCCGGGCACAGCTCGGCCGACGGCACCCCCTCCGCGGGGTTCGTGACGCGACAATGCTCGACGGCGCCGTCGATCGAGGTGGCGACGTAGGCCTCCTCGCCGAGCCAGCCCTTGGCGGTCAGCGACGCGCGGCCCTCCGTGTAGACCAGGGCCAGCCCGGTGTCGACCTTCTCGACGGGGGGCGCGCTGTCCTCCACACCGCCGGTGTCGGTGTCGACCCCGACGGGGCCGTCGTCGCTCGTTCCGGCGCAACCGGCGATGGCGAGGGAGAGCGCGAGCGCACGCATGCGAGACCCGGAGGAAAGGCCGATTCTACCCGTGGTCGGGCGGGGGCGCGTCCGCGTGGCGGGTGTCGAGCCGCTCCACGCCGAGAAAGCGCGTGTCCCCCCGACGCCCACGGGCGCGGTTCATCCACCGGCGGGCCACCGCATAGACACGGAAGAACGCCGCGATGGCCGCGAGCGCGCGCGGGGTGGGCGCGGGCCCGCACACCAGCTTGTCGTCGACTGCGCCGTCGTCCCGGAAGCGGACCACGGCGTGCACCGGGACGTCCACCTCGGCGCCGAAGGCGAGGCGCGGGCCCAGCACCAGGGCGTCGAGGGGGTCTCCGTCGGGCGCCGGGCGATCCGGCACGCACCCGTAGTTGAACGGGCAGGGGACCGGCGAGAGGTACTCGACGCGCGCGCCGTCACGCTTCAGGAAGCTGCCCCGAGGGACCTCGATCGTGACCCGCACGCGGGCGGGGATCGCGTCTCCCGGCGGGGCGGCCCCGCCAGAGGGCCCATCCATCGACATGCGCTCGCTCCCCGGATCATCTACACTGCGCCGCTGGAGGCCGAATGAAACTTCTCGCGCTGACGCTCCTGATCGGCTGCGGCTCGCCGCAGACCGGGCTCACCAACGGCCCCAAGGACGTCGACATCGTCACCGGCACCGGCAAGATGTCGGTCGACCGCGAAGAGCTCGTCATCGCGGACATCCAGGTCGACTACTCGCGGAGCGAGTCGTTCGTCATCTCGAGCATCGGCGACGGCAACCTGCAGATCTACGAGATCCGCATCGTGGCCGACGTCTCGGACGTGTTCTTCTCCGAGGAGATCGAGGACCTCGAGCTCGCGCCCACCCAGACCTACAGCTACACGGTCGTCGCCGATCTCGCGGCCCCCGAACCGGCCGACGGCGAGCTCCGCATCCGCACCAGCGATCCCGACGCCCCGAACTTCATCCTCCCGCTCCACGCCTGGCCCGAGGGCTACGTCCCCCCCGAGGACACCGGTGCGGACTCCGGCGGCGCGGACTCGGGCGGCGCGTGAACGGCGCGGTGGGGGTCGGCGCGACGAGCCTGGCCACCCGCTTCGCGGTGCCGTCGGGGCCGGCCGAGCGCGTGCTGGAGGCGCTGGACGACGCGGGGCTCGGCCTCGCGCGGGCCCGCATCGCCGCGCGCCTTGGGGATCCCGACCCCTTCCACGTGCGCGTGGCGCTCACGACGGAGACCCAGCCCGTCACCGGGACCGTCGGCGTCGCGCTGACCCCCGACGCCGCCGACGCCGTGCTGCTCGCGGCCGACGTGGTGCGCGGCACGGATCCCGACCCTGCCCTCGCCGGGCTCTTCGCGGGCCGGCCGCCGGGCCCGTGCGCCCGTGCCGTCCCCGTTGATGACGCCCGCCGCTCCTGGCTCCGTTGGCAGTTCCGGCCGACGCGCCCCGCGCGGGTGGGCGAGGTCCAATCGTGGACCGCCGCCGAGATCGGCGACACCGAGGTCGCGACGATCCGCTGCGTCCAGCCGCTGCCGGGCGGCGCCGTGGCGCTCGGCTCCGACTACGGCCTCACCATCTGGAAGAACGGGACCTTCAGCCCCTTCCCGTGGCCCCTCGGCTCCCGGCGCGAGGCCCGCCGCGTCGAGTCGATGGCCGTGCACCGCGGCCACCTGCACATCGCCACGACGCAGACGCTCTACGTGTGGGACTTCGCCGCCAAGGTCACCTCGCGGCGCCACGGCCCCGACGAGGAGGACGGCTTCGACGACCTCAACGCCCTGCTCTCCGCCGGCGACCGCCTCTACGCCGCCTACCGCACCCGCTTCGAGGGCGGCGTCGGCCCCCCCGACGCCATCGCGATGGCGGCCGACCCCACGGGCGTCGTGTACGCCGGCACACGCGACGGCGAGCTCCACGTCGTCGACGGCGGCGGCCCCATCCGCCGCTTCGCCGACCAGAAGCCCCGCCCCGTCCGCCACCTCGCCTGGGCCGAGGGCTCCCTCTGGGTCGCGGCGCTCGGCACCCTCCACCGGTTCGACGGCGCCGCCTGGTCCGCCCACGGCCCGGAGCCCACCGCCCTCGCCGTCGACCCCGAAGGCCGCCTCTGGGCCCTCGCCGAAGGCCGCCTCCACCTCCTCGTCGCCGGCACCCTCCAGCCCGTCGACGTGGCGCTGGAGCGCCCGTGGAGCCTCGCCGCCGTGGCGGGGGGGCTCTGGATCGGGGGCAGGGAGAGGGCCTGGCACGTTCGCACGTGATGCCCTTCCCCAGACGTGCCCGCCCCCCCAGGCAGGCGTTAGACCGCCGCCCATGATTTCCCTCTCCGCCCACCTCCCTCCCGCCTCCGCCGACTTCGGCGCCACCGCGCTCACCCGGACCGCGCGCGAGATGCAGGGGTCGCTCATCCTCGGCATCGCGGCGGAGGTCCGGGCGCTCGCCGCTTCGGGCCTGCCCGTGTGCAACCTCACCGTGGGAGACTTCGACCCGCGGCAGTTCCCCGTGCCGCTCGAGCTCCGGGACGCGACGGTCGGGGCGATGGACGGGTTCCAGACGAACTACCCGCCTTCCGAGGGCATCCCGGAGCTGCGCAAGGCGGTGTGCGCCTGGTACAAGCGGGAGCTGGGTATCGAGTTCTCGCCGGACTGGGTCGTCGTCGCGAGCGGCGCGCGGCCGGTCATGTACGCGACGTACCGGCTCTTCCTCGAGCCGGGCGACACCCTCCTCTTCGCGGTTCCGAGCTGGAACAACGGCTACTACGGGCAGCTCACCGGCGCGAAGGCCGTGGCGATCGTCACCCGCGCCGAGGACGACTTCTTCCCGACCGTCGAACAGCTCGCGCCCCACCTCCCCACCGCGCGCCTGTTCACCCTCAACTCGCCGCTCAACCCCACCGGCACGGTGATCCCGCCGGAGCGCCTCGAGGCCCTGGCGCGCGCGATCGTCGCGGAGAACACCCGCCGGATCGGCACGGGCGAGAAGCCGCTGATGTGGATGTGGGACCAGGTGTACTGGCGCCTCACGTTCGGCGGGGCGGCCCACGCGCACCCGGCGGCGCTGGTGCCCGAAGTGACGCCCTACCTCGTCACGGTCGACGCCATCTCGAAGGCCTTCGCGGCGACGGGCCTGCGGGTCGGCTGGGCGGTCCTGCCGCCCGTGCTGGCCGAGCGCATGAAGGCGTTCATCGGCCACGTGGGCGCGTGGGCGCCGAAGCCCGAGCAGGTCGGCACGGCCGCGCTCCTCGACGACGACGCCGCGATGGCCCGCTTCGGCGCCACGTTCCGGGAGGCCCTCGCCGAGCGGCTCGGCATCCTCGACGCCGGCCTCACCCGCCTCGGCATCCAGCACCTCGTGCCGCAGGGCGCCATCTACCTGTCCGTCTGCTTCGACGGCCTCCTCGGCCGGCCCGGGATGGACGGCACGGCGATGACGACCAACGAGGACATCCGCCGCTTCCTGCTTCACCGGGCGGGCGTGGCGGTCGTGCCGTTCCAGGCCTTCGATCTCGCGGGCGAGAGCGGGTGGTTCCGGATGAGCGTGGGGGCGGTGTCCCCCGCCCAGCTCCACGACGCGCTGCTGCGGCTCGGGACCGCCCTCGGCTAGCCCGGCCCGGGCGCGCTACTCCGCGCTCGCGGGACCGATGCACGGGTTCTCGACCGGGTAGCGCGCCACGATCTCGCTCCCGATCGGCGGCGCGGCCGTGAAGACGATCGTGTTGGGGATGGGGTCGTAGTGCCAGCCGCCGGCCTCCATGCCGTCGACCCACACCTTCAGCAGGTCGGGCCGGCCGGGCACGCTCGTGAGCGGAAACGCCCGGACGTAGAGCGTGCTCAGGAAGCCGATCCGCTCCATCGCCGGCGCGAGGTCGCACGTGCAGATGCTCTCCTCGAAGCCGTCGAACGCCTCGGCCACGTCGAGGTAGCGGTCGCCCTGGTCGGCGGAGGCCTCCTCGGAGCCGCAGTCGTTCTGGCAGCCGTCGACCCGGTCCCCGACGATGGAGGCCACGAACACGCTCTCGTGATCGTCCTTGAGCCCGTCGAGGAAGTCGACGTACCAGGACGGCGTGTACAGTGAATTGTCGGGCTCGTCGGAGAGGAAGATGACGGCGAGCCGCGCGCCCTCCCGGTAGAAGCCCTCGTTGTGGCCTGACAGGAGGGGCTCGGTGAGCGCCATGTGCATCGCCTGGAGGCCGGACTCGTCGCCCATCTCCAGGTGCCCCACGTCGATGGCGCGGGCGAGGCTGCCCTGCGGATCGACGGTCTCGGGGGTGACGTAAGTGGGCGTCCCGACGAGGTTTCCGGCGAACACCGGGTTCACCACGTCGGTGGTGATGACGCCCATGTGGTAGTCGAGCTCGAGGTCCACGAACCACTGGAAGAACGTCTCGATCTCGGCCATGACGCGATCCCGCTCCTGGTACATCGACCCGGAGTTGTCGATGACCCACAGCACGTCGATGCTGTCGGGCTCCTGCTCGAAGACGTCGAGGGTCCAGGTCGGGTCGTAGCTCGCGCCCGCGATTGGCAGGCGCACCTGGGGCTCGTCGGGGTCGTCCGAGTCCACGACCAGCTCCGCGACGGCGTCCCAGACGAACGAGGGCTCGAACTGGAGCTGGATGGTCTCGCTGGCCCCGGGGAGCAGCGTGGCTTCGAGGAACTCGACCGAGTAGTCGCCGGAGCTCTCGTCGCTGTCCCGGAGCCAGGTGCCGGTCACATCGAGCGGGCCCTCCCCGATGTTGGTGATGGTGATGGGCGACAACGCGTCGCACCCCACGGCGAGCGGATCGAAGGCCACCTCACCTGGCTGGACCCGGATGTCGGGCTCGGAACGCAGCGGATCGGGTCGGATGAGCGTGAAGCCGTGGTCCGAACAGCCCACCACCCAGAGAAGGAACATGACGTGGCCCCCCGTTGAACCGCCCCCCGGCGGTCGTCTTGGTCGCCACTGAAATAAGCACCCCCGAACCTGCTTGTTCGGCCTCCCGGGCCCTCGTGGGGCCGATGCCCGCCTACTCGCAGCTCAAGGTCGACGGGTAGCGCACGATGATCTCGCTCCCGTTCAGCGGCGGCGTCGTGAAGACGATCTCGTTTGTCGCCTCGATCCAGCTCCAGTCGAGGTTCGGCTCCCCCTCGACGTACACGGCGATCGCCGCGGGGTCCGTCGGCACCTCGGAGAGGCGGAAGCTGCGCACGTAGCGCGTGGTCTCCAGGCCGATCTCGTCGAGGGTGGGCGCCAGGTCGCAGGTGCAGATGCTGCCGAAGACCCCGGAGAACGCGGAGACCACCTCGAGGTACTTGTCGCCCGGCTGGGCGTCCTGGGGGCCCTCGGCGCAGGTGTTGCTGCAGCCGGTGGCCTGGTCGCCGACGATGGCCGAGACGAGGATGTCGGCGGGGTCCGCCTTCAAGGTCTTCAGGAACTCGATGTAGTGCGCGCTGTCCGGCACGGAGAATTCGGGCTCGTCCGAGAGGAAGATGATCGCGAGGTGCGCGTCCGGCCGCAGGAAGCCGGCGTTCTCGGTGGAGACCACCGGCGCCGAGAGCGCGAGCTCCACCGCGGCGAGCCCGGACTCGTCTCCCATGTCCTCGGTGCCGACCGCGATCGCCTCGGCGAGCTCGCTCTCGGCGCCCACGGTGTTCTCGTCGATGTAGGCGGGGAGCCCGACGAGCCGACCCGAGTAGAGCGGGTTCACGACGTCGGTGGTGATCACCCCCATGTGGTAGTCGAGGTTCAGGGTGGTGAACCACGAGAAGAACGAGGTGATCGCGCTCGCGACGCGGGTCTGCTCCTGCGCCATCGAGCCCGAGTTGTCGATGACCCACAACACGTCGACCGGCGCGGCGGACTGGGTGAAGCGGTCGGAGATGAGGCCCTCCGAGGCGGCGCGGCCCTCGGACTCGACGGCCACTTCGGGCTGGTCGGGGTCGTCCGACTGGACGATGATGTCGCCGAGGGACTCGCCGGCGACCGTCGGGGAGAAGCGGACGGTGAAGGTGAGGCTCTCGCCGGAGGCCAGCGTGTCGGTGCGCATCTCGGCGGACAGGGCGTCCCCCTCGGCGTAGGTCGCGGCGAGGGTGAGGGGCCCCGGGCCGACGTTCGACACCGTGACGAGCTGCTCCTCGACGCAGTTCACGCCGATGGTGGGCCACTCGAGCGAGGACGGCTCGACGAGGATGTCCGGGGAGGCCACGTTGGGCTCCGTCTCACGCTTGTCGAGCTCGTAGTCCGAGCAGGCGAGCAGGCCGACGAGCAGCATGGGGGAGACCTCCAGGTCGAGCGTACAGCAAGGGGCGTGCCGCCGTCCCCCTCGCGTGCGATCGCGGCCGGAGGCGCTCGTTTCTCGGCGGTCCCCCGCGCGTGGGGCGCGCGTGCCCCAGCCGCTGCGGCACGCCGGCTACAGGCTCGACGTGTTCGCCGCGACCAGCGAGAGCTCCTCGAAGCCCGCGGCGCGGGCGGTGTGGAGCACCCGTTTGAGCACGCCCCAGGGGATCGCGCGGTCGGCATG
The DNA here is from genome assembly GCA_030684355.1 of Pseudomonadota bacterium. GTDB lineage: Bacteria > Myxococcota_A > UBA796 > UBA796 > SXON01 > CAJBVW01. The sequence goes on along the minus strand of JAUXTN010000170.1, from coordinate 44,807 downwards.
GACCTCGATGCGCTTCTTGTCCCGCGTGAGGAGGAGCCGGTCGTAGACCTCGCGCACCAGCAGCTCCGGCGGCAGGTACGCCACCGCGATGACCCGCCGGCCGTCGATGTAGACGGCCTCCGCCGACACGAGCACCACGACCGCGCCGTTCTTGCGGGCCTCCTCGGAGACGGTCCCGGCCAGCTCGAAGCGGCCCTCCGGCGGGGCCGGCGCGGCCTCCGTGGAGTAGGAGCGCAGGAGGAAGACGAGGAGCAACGTCATCATGTCGACGAGCGGGGCGAGGGCGCCCACGTCGAGCCCGTCGGAGAGCGCAGCCGGCCTCGGCTTGAACAGGCGGCGCCTCATCCCGCGCTCCCGGACAACGCGATCTTCGGGAAGAGCGGCGAGCCCTGGGGGCCGTGGATCACGTCCATCACCGCGATGACGGTCTCGGCGGAGGTGGCGTCGTCGGGGTCGAAGCGGGCACGCTCCTGGGAGGGATCGACGTCGTGGACCTCCTCGAGCGCCGCGAGCAGCGCCGCGAGGTCCGGCCGGCCCTCCCGCGCGGGCAGCTCCTTCACGCGCTGCTCCACCGACGTGGACGCGGCGGCGATGTCGGTCGACTGCACCGTGTAGGTGACGGTGAGCGCGGGCCCCCGGAGCGTGACGGCGATGTCCTTCACGAGGCCGGCGTGGGGGAGCGGCGCGAGGTCGGACGGGGAGCCGAGACGCAGGTCGAGCACGCCGAGGCGCTGGCCCGACGAGGTGGTGAGCAGGAAGAAGAGCAGGAGGAACATGAGCGTGACCACCCCGAGCAGGGTGGGGCGCACGTCGGCCTCCGCGTCGGGGCCCGCCCTGAAGAACCGGCGCCGGTTCACGACTGCCGCGCCGCCTTCATCGAGAGGACGAGGCGGGTGGCGACGCGCTCGATGTTCCCGAGCAGTTCGCGGGCGTTGGCCTCCGCGACGGCGTGCGCGGCGAGCGCCGGGATCGCCACGAGCAGGCCGAAGGCGGTCGTGGCCATGGCGGTCGAGCTGCCCTCGGAGAGCTGCGCGGCGCGCTCGGCGGCGGCGACATCCCCCAGGGCGCCGAACGCGAGGATGAGGCCGTACACCGTGCCGAAGAGACCGACCATCGTCGCGACCGAGGCGACGGTGGAGAGGTAGGCGATGCGGCGGCGGACGCGGAGCTCGGCGTCCACCGAGGCGGCGGCCATCGCCTCCCAGGCGAGCTCCGGATCGTGCCACGCGAGCCCGGCGCGCACGACCTCCTCCATGGGGGTCTCGCCGAGGGCGAGCGCCGGGGTGCCGCCGGCCCGGATCGCGGCGTCGACCTTCGCGATGAGGGGGTCGGGGTCGCACCGGAAGCGGGTGAGCGTGATGGTGCGCTCGATGACGACCGCCACCGCGAACGCCATGACCGCGAGCAGGGCGTACATGAAGAACGCCGCGGGGCCGGAGAACGCCGTCAAGAGGTAGGTCAGCATGGGGTCATCTCTTCAGGAACGCGAGGCAGCGGTCGCGGATGGAGGCGGTGGCGAGGCTCTCGCAGATCGCGATGCCGCGCGTGGGGTCGAAGCGCTTGAGCTGGTGGGCCACGCCCTGGCGGCAGTTGTCCGCGTACTCCGGTAGCGCCGAGCAGGCCGCGAGCGTGGCGTCGGCATCGCGCTCGGCGGCGCCCCAGCCGATGCCGTGGAAGCAGATGCCCCGGCCCGACTCGCTGGCGCGCACGCACGCGGCGGCGGCCTCCGCGAAGTCGCGCCGCGCGAGGTACTTGCCGATGCCGTGCCAGCAGGTCCGGCGCGTGATCTCGTCGCCGTCCTCCTTCGCGCAGAAGGCGATGGCGGGCTCGAGGGTCTCCAGGGCGACCTCGCCCACGACGTCGTGCTTGCAGAAGTCCTTGAAGGCCTCGGCGTGCTCGCACCGCCCGAGCGCGTAGGCGGGGTCGATCTCGGCGGTCGCGAGCCCCATGCCGAAGTGGCACTGCCCGCGCCACTTCACGGACGCGATGGCGTCGCAGATGCGCTCTCCGACCGCGCGGTCGATGGGCGCGATGGCCTCGGCGACGTCGGCCTCGCACTCGAGGCGCAGCTCCACGTCCACGATGCGCGTACAGACCTGGAGGGCGCCCTCGGGGTCCCGCTCCGCGGACTGGCGCGCGAGCGCCTGCAGGCAGACATCCCGCACGTCCACCGCCATGGCCTGGCACGCCTCCAGCGTGAGGAGCGCCGAGCCGCTGCCTGTCCCATCCTCGGCCGGCGGGCGCTCGGCCCCTTCGGGCTTCGGGGGGAGCGCCATGACGGCGTCGGGCGTGCCACCGGCCTCGACCGCGGCGTCCGCCGGGCCCACGAAGAACTCCAACCCGAAGCGCGCCCCGAGGAGCAGCACGAGGCAGGAGAACACGAGCAGCGTGAACGGGAGGGATCGCACGCTAGTCGTAGTAGCCGAGGTCCTGCATCCACTTCTCGTAGTCGCTGCGGGCGATGTCCTCGTACTTCTGCTCGACGGCCGGCACGACCGGAGGCTCGGGACGAAGCTGCACGTACGCGAAGGCGCTGGACCCGACGACCGCGGCCAGGCCGAGTCCGAAGAGCAGGGGCTTTCGCAGGCGGCCACTTCCCATGCCGCCAATGTGCCACAGGGCCGCCGAGGAGGCAAACGGCGACGCGAGGACCCGCGGAAGGGAGCCCACGGACTCGAATCGACCGGTCGAGACGTATGGGCTACAATGGTGCGCCTTCGCCTGCCCGCAGTCCGGGCTCGTGCCTGCAAACGGAGTGTACATGCGCCGCCTCCCCCTCTTGTTGACGCTCGCCGTCCTCCCGTTCATGGCCTCGGCTGACAGTCCGCCGCGCGCGAAGATGGAGGTCAAGTACAAGCCGTACGACGTGAAGATGCGCGACTTCAACTTCCCGTCCGGGCTCCGCATCATCTTCCAGGAAGACCACAGCCAGCCCATCGTGTCGATCACGTCCGTCATCGACCGCGGCAGCACGTCCGACCCCGAAGGGCTCGAGGGCATCGCCCACGTGTGCGAGCACATGTGGTTCCGCTCCAAGCAGAAGGACGAGAACGGCAAGCCCCTGCCGAAGGTGTGGGACCTCCTCCGCGAGATGGGGGCGAACCTCAACGCCTCCACCGCGGACGACTGGACCAACTACATGACGGTCGCGCCGGTCGACAAGATCGTGCCGCTGCTCCGCCTCGAGTCCATCCGCATGAAGAGCGCGTGGGAGGGCATCGAGAACGAGGTGCTCCTCACCGAGCGCGAGGTCGTCCGCAACGAGCTCCGCATGCGCTACGAGAACGCGGCGGGCGCGGCGTTCGGCTACATGATGGTCAAGTTGTTCCCGTCGAACCACGTGTATGGCCGCAAGGCGTACGCGGGCATCGGCAACAACGACTCGCTCAACGCCATCACGATGCCCGACGTGAAGAAGTTCTTCGTCGACAACTACGGCCCGGCGAACACCACGATCGTCGTCGTCGGTGACTTCAAGCTGGAAGACGCCCCGAAGTTCCTGGACGAGTTCTCGCTCGACCAGCTCGTCGATCCCGCCCACCCGAAGGACGAGATCAAGCTCGTCGAGCCGAAGGCGCGCGTCGCCGCGACCTCCGCCGAGCCCCCCGCGCCGCCCGCCCCGCTCCTCATCAAGGGCGACATCGCGGGCCTCACCACCGAGCACGGCGCGGTCGAGAAGCCCACGATCGTCCTCGGCTGGACCCTCCCCGGCGGCTACCGCGACTACGAGCCGATGATGCAGATGGCGGCCATCCAGCTGCAGATCGCCATCCGCCAGGAGATGAACCCGAGCTGGGACTACAAGCAGGACCACTCGGAGATCGACAGCCTGGGCTGCTTCGTGCAGCCGCAGAAGGAAGCGTCGATGGCGTGGTGCTTCATCGAGATCGGCGACGAGAAGGACGCCCCGCGCCTCGCCGAGAAGGCGCTCGACGGCCTCTACCGCGTGTGGAGCGCCGACGAGTACTACCGCGCCTTCCAGGAGTACCTGTTCAGCTACTCCAAGACCCAGCAGCTCGCGGGCGTGTTCCAGAGCGTCGACCTCGTCTCCTCCATCGGGAACGGGCGCGCCGCGGACACCGCGAACTTCGTGCACTACACCGGTGACCCCCTCTACTATTCGCGCCAGTTCGAGTGGATCAACAAGATCTCCGCCGACCAGGCCCGCAAGCTCGCCGAGAAGTACCTCAACCGCAACCGCGCGGCGGCGGTGCTGATGCTCCCCTACGAGGAAGGCGACCTCGCGATGGACAGCGCCGACGCGCAGTACCGCGGCGCGCGGCGCGAGGACGTCCTCGACACGATGATGACGGACACCCAGCTCACGCCGGCGTTCATCGAGAGCGCGGTCATCCCGCCGGACGTGTCCAAGCTCCGCGAGTCCACCCTCCCGAGCGGCGTCAAGCTCGTCTCGATGGCGCACTCCAACGCGCCCCTCGTCGAGGTCCGCCTCGTGTTCGGCGGCGGCCAGGACAGCACCGCGGACGGCTCCGCCGCCTTCGCCTCCCAGATGTGGCTCTCCGAGAGCGTCGTCGACCCCCTCCGGATCGTCGGCTTCGACGCCTTCTCGATGGACGGCCTCACCACCCAGTTCGAGATCGCGGCGTCCGCCGGCAACCTGGAGGATGCCCTCTACGTCCTGCGTGACCGCCTCGACCACCTCAAGCCCTACACCGACGGCCGCATGGACTGGGTGAAGGACCGCCAGGGCGGGATCCTCTCCTGGATGAAGGATCCCGAGCAGTGGGCGCAGCGCACGACGCTCGAGCGCGTGCTCCCGAACCACCCGTACTCGCGCTGGTTCACCCACGCCGACTACGACACGATGAACAAGTGGACCACCTCGGTCACGTCGGACGTGTTCTCCCGCGTCCTGCGCTCGCAGAACGCCACGCTCTACATCGTCGGGAACGCCTCGCAGGAGGAGTCGAGCAAGGCCGCCACCACCTACTTCGGTGCGTGGGACGGGTGGGGCAAGGCCCCGGCCGAGGCCAAGACGATCCTCACGTCCTACCCGCCGGCCAGCGAGCCGCCGACCCGCCAGATCCTGCTCTTCAACAAGGACAACTCCAGCCAGACCAACGTGTCCTACGTCTGTCAGCTCGGAAAGGTGGACGACAAGAACGTCGCCGCCGCCCAGATCCTCGGCGACGCGCTCTCCGAGGACACCTGGATGGCGCTCCGCGAGCAGACCGGCGCGTCCTACGGCGCCTACGCGTCGAGCAGCTACCTGCGCGGCGGGGTCGCGTTCCTGAACATGGCGAGCCTCGTGCAGAACGACGCCGCGCCCCTCGCGGCCAAGGTGTTCCTCGAGCTCGGTGAGAAGGCGAAGGCCGGCAACATCTCGCCGCACACGCTCTCGGTCGTGAAGTACAACCGCGCCCAGGGCTACGTGGCCGGCCACCAGTCCACGTCCCAGATGATGAACCGGATCGCCGGCACCTTCACCATGGGCTGGGGCGTCGACTACTTCAAGACCTACGGGAAGCAGCTCGCGAACGTCACCATCGAGGACATCAAGCCGCTGATGGACCGCTGCGTCGGCCACGAGGTCGTCTCCGCGGTCGGCCCGATCGAGGTCATCAAGCCCCTCTTCGAGAAGTCCGGGCTCCCCTTCGAGGTGTTCGACTGGAAGCAGGCGAAGCTCGACTACGCCGCGAAGAACAACTTGAAGGACGTGCTCAAGGCCGAGGAGAAGCGGAAGAAGGAAGAGGCCAAGAAGGGCAAGTAGACCGGCCGTCGGGCGAGGTCGTCGCAGCGGCGGTGACCTCGCCATGACAGCGGAGGACTACGATCTTGTCCATCCGGGTCTGACGACGAATGCTCGCTCGCCTCTCCAGTGTTCTCCGCCTCACCGTGGGTGCCATCTACATGGCGTTCGCGGTGGCGATCTTCGCGGTTCTCGTGCTCGTGTTCCTGCCGAGCCGGAGCCTGCGCATCCGGACCTGCAACGTCTTCGGGCACGTCACCGGCCGGGTCTGCCTCTGGCTCTCGGGCGCCAGCGTGCCGGACGGCATCGCCGAGCAGGTGCGGGCGACCCACCCGGCCATCTACATCTCGAACCACACGTCGATGCTCGACATCTTCGTGGGGATCTGGCTCGCCCCGATCGGCACGGTGGGCGTGGCCAAGAAGCAGGTCGTCTACTACCCCTTCTTCGGGCAACTGTACGCGATCTCCGGGCACATCCTGCTCGACCGGTCGAACCACGCCTCCGCGGTGGACGCCCTGAAGGAGACCGCCGAGATCATCCGGAAGTACGGAATCGGCGTGTGGATGTGGCCTGAGGGGACGCGCGCGAAGGACGGGCGCCTGCGCCCCTTCAAGAAGGGGTTCGCGCACCTCGCCATCGCCACGCGCCTGCCCATCGTGCCGGTGGTCGTCACCGGCGCGCACAAGGCGATGCAGAAGAACTCGCTGACCATCCGGCCGACCACGCTGGGCCTGCGCGCGCTCCCGGCGATCTCCACGGACGACTGGACGCTCGAGAACCTCGACGAGAAGGTCGCGCAGGTCTACGCGGCGTTCGACCAGGCGCTCCCGGACGAGCAGAAGGCGCTCCCGCTCCCCCCGGCGGACCGCGCGACGGGGAGCTGAACGCGTAAGCCACGCGCCGGGGGCCGGGCCGCCGGGGGGCGGATCAGCCGTCCCACTCCACCGCGAGGCTGGCCATCACGAACCCGCTCGCGGCGGCGGCCAGCACGAGCTTGCTGCCGGGCCGGATGCGGCCGTTGTCGAGCGCGTGGCGGAGCGCGAGGGGCACCGAGCTCTCGGCGCAGTTGCCGTAGAGGCCGTGCAGCGCGGGCATGATGTCCGGGCTGACCTCGAGCGCCCCGGCGATGGCGCGCAGCACGCTGTTGCTGGGCTGGTGGGTCACGAAGAGGTCGACCTCGCCCACGGACCAGCCGGCGCGGTCGCACAGGCGGCGCACGTGCCCGGGCATGTGCTGCGCGAGCGCGAAGATGGCGGGGCCGTCGCTGACGAAGTGCCCGTGGATCTCCGCGCGGCAGAGCGCGTGGTGGGCGGACATGCCGTCGGCGAGGAAGGCGCGCACGCGGCCCCCGCCGCCGGTCGGCCGGGTGGTGGTGAGGACGGTGGCGGACGCGGCGTTGCCGAGGGTGAGGCCGGCCCCGAGCAGCGCGACCTCGTCCGCGGTCTGGATGCCGTACTTCACGAACCCCGGGGGGGTCATCGTGGAGGTGCACACGAGGCCGGTGCGGATGCTGTCGTCGACGGCCGCGCGCGCGACGAAGTCCTGCACGGCGAGCAGGCTGCCCGCGCAGGCCGCGGTCAGGTCGAGCGCGAGGGCCCTGTCGGCGCCCAGGAGGAGGGCGACCTCGGAGGCAGTGGCGGGCTCGAAGTACTCGCGGGCGAGCGAGCCGTAGAGGACGAGATCGAGGGCGTCCGCGGTGAGGCCCGCGGCCGCGAGCGCGGTGGCGGACGCGGCCGCGGCGTGGCCCGCGAGGGGGAGCGGCGCGGGCTCCCAGTGGCGGAGGTTCGTGCCGCACGCGCGGAGGAGCGACCGGATGCGCCGGTTCACCGGAGCCCACTCCTCCTCGGTGCCGCGGAACTCCGCGTGCACGAGGCGGAGCAGGTCGTCGTTCGTGCGGACGATCTCGGGGAGCCGCACCGCGGGCGGTGCCAACCAGACCGAAGGCAGGTTCATCCGCCGGCACCGTCCGCGCTCACGTTCACGACGGTGAGGAAGGGGGGCGCCGGGTTCGTGCAGAGCGTGCAGCGGAGCGCGATGAGCCAGAGGCCGTCTGCGCCGAAGCCCGAGAAGGCCTCGCCGGCGGCGTTGGTCGCCAGGGAGAGGTCCGCGGTGTAGTCGACGGCCTCGTACACGTCCGCCGTGTAGAGCTCGGTCGCGATGATCTCCACGTCGATGAAGTCGGCCTCGAGGTCGTCCAGGGTCATCCCGTCGTACCGGGCGATCATGAGCTGGTCGAGCGTGTCCAGGGAGATGTCCGCGCCGTTGGCGTGGGTGTCGAGCGCCGCCCAATTCGCGGTGTAGGTGGGGAGCGCGCTGTCGACGGTGTACGGCGTGAGCGACTGGAGATCGGCCGCGAAGTCGAGCGTGGCGCTGTCGCTGCCGAGCGCGAAGTCGTGGTTCGAGCTCGTCTCGGTCGGGCGCATGAACCCGAGCATCCGGTTCTCGAGCGGGCCGGTGGTCGCGCGGACGAGCCAGGTCCCGCTGCCGTCGGTGAAGTCGGTGGCCGGGTCGATCACGTTGTCCGGCGGGAAGACGAATTCGGAGAGGAGCGCGCTCGTGCGGTCCGCGGGGTCGTTGTCGAACTGGATGTACGGCCCCACGCTCTCCTGGAGGAGGGTCTCCGCGACGATGGCGTCCTTGACCTCGTCCTCCGTCAGCAACGGGAACTGCACCACCCACACGAGGTCGACGTCGGTGGCGGGGTCCATCTGGTGGCCGAGGAGATCCGTGGTCAGGCCGGACCAGTCGAAGGTCACCTCGTGGGCGAGCTGGACCTCCTGCGCGCTGATCTCGACCGCGCTGGTGTAGCTGTAGTTGTTGGCGTCCACGAAGGTGAACTGGCCGTCGAACGGGACGGTGCCCGTGTCGTCCTTGTCGCCGGTGCACGCGAGCAGAAGGAGCAGGGGGGCGATCCGGAACGTCATGGGGTCACGCCTCCCAGCGCGTCGATGTGGTGGGTGAAGCCGATCGCCGAGCCGATCGCGAGGCTCACCTGGAACGCCATCTCGCCGGACGGCGTGACCTCGGTGATGGTGCCGCCGCTGCCCCACGCGATGAGCGTATTGCCGTTGTCCAGGCGCTCCACGTCGCCCAGCAGGTAGGACGAGATGCGCTGGTTGTAGTCGTAGGCCCAGCTGCGCGTGTAGGTGCGGCCGGCCTCGTCGAGGGTGTACTCGACGGCCTCCGAGTAGGCGTCCTCGATGTCGATGTCCCCGTTGTCGAAGAGGATGAACTTGTCGTCCCCCACGAGCTCGGGCGAGTGCTGCCCCACGAAGGCCCGCCCCTCGGTCAGGGTCCAGTCCGCGCCGACGCCGCCGATCTGCCAGAGGGTCTCGCCGCTCGCGCGGTCGATCTTGACGAAGGCGTTCTCCTTGCGGACGGACAACGCGTAGGCCCCGTCTTCGAACTTCAGGCTGTTGCTATGCGTCCAGTCGAGGCCCTGGGGGTAGAAGTCGTTGTCCACGGCGGGGTCGACGTCGACCGCGAAGTGGTCCCACGTGCTCCAGACGGTGGTGGAGCCGGAGCTGTCCACCGCGCCCTCCGGCACCTCCACGATGGCATCCCCCACGACGTGGCGGGGGAACCCCTCGGCGTCCGTCCATGGGCGGATGTCCGCCGCGATGTAGGCGTAGCCGCCTTCGGGCAGGCCCACGAAGTCGTGGTGCCCCCACTCGGTGCGGGTCTCCGAGAGGAGCTCGCCGTCGAGCCGGACCTTGCGGATGACGCCGATGTCGATGCCGAAGTTGAGGCTGGCCACGTTGTAGAGCACCGAGGTGCCGTCGGGCGAGAGCCGCACCTGCGCGATCACGCTCTCTTCGGGGGCCTGCTCCCACCACACGGGCGAGCCGTCGGTGTCGAACACGATGACCCAGGACGGGTCCCCGAGGGAGGTCGTGAGCGTGTAGCCAGACTGGGCGAGCCTGGCGTCGTAGCTGCCGGCGGTGACCGACGGGAGGTCCCGCGGGGCCACGCCCGTCTCGAGCTCCTGGAGGCGGCTCTCCAGCCGCTCGCCGGCGACCTCGGAGACCGCGCGCCAATACCAGGTGCTCCGCGCCGACATGCCGGCGAGCAGGACCGCGTGCTCCGTGGTCTCGGTGGGGCTCGCGACGGTGGACCGCCCGAGGTCGCGCGTCGGGCCGTACTCGACCCAGGACGTGCCGGGCGAATCGGTCTCCCAGGTGACCCAGGCGACGGTCGGGATGTCGTCCTCGAGGACGGCCACGGCGTCGAAGTCGCCCTTCGCCGCGGCGGGGGGCTCGCCGGTATCCACGGGGTCCACGCACGCGAGCGCGAGCATAAGCAACGTCATCGCGTCCTTGGAGGCGAGGGCCAGTGTAGCCCGTCCCCGTCCAATTCGGCCCGCCCTTGATGGCGCGCGACCGGTCGGCGCCTGTCAGGAGTTTGTCGTTCGGCGTGAAGCGGGCCTGCGCCAGGGTCAGCTTCGCGACCGCCCATTCCGGGCGGCGCCAGCGTCGGGCCGGCCGAGCCGGCTCACAGCGCGCCGAGCATGTAGCGCAGGTGCCCCATCCAGATGACCCCCATGAGCAGCAGCAGGGTCGCCATGAGGAAGAGCATCATCGCGGCGTTGGTCGGGATCTGGTCGGTGGTCACGCGGGCCTCCTGCGACGCGCGGTCGCCCCCTTGTCGTGAGGGCGGCGGCGGCGGCGGCGAGCGGATTGGGGCGCGCCGGTGGGCGGCGCTACGGCCGTGCGTGCGCGCCGACGGGGGCGACGAGCGCCGCGATCCGCTCGGAGAGCGCGAGGTCGTCGAGGGGGTCCCACCCGCGGCGGGTGGTGACGAGCAGGTGCTCGATCACGACGGGGAGGAGGGGGTCGCTGCCGGGGGTGCGCGCCTCGGCGGCGAGCGCCGCAGCCTGGGCGATGGGGCGGAGCTCCTCGACGAGGTCGCGGACGTGGGCGGCGGCGCTGGCCTCGGGGAGCGCGAGCAGGCGGGCCCAGCGCGCACGGGCCTCGGCGAGCTGCGGGGTGGCGCCGCCGAGGGCCTCCAGCCACGCGAACATCGGCTCGTGGAGCTGGAGCTTCCGCGCGTCGCGGAGGATCTGGGCGCACAGGACGCCGTGGCCGCCCTCCCAGGCCTCCAGCACGAGGCTGTCGCGCAAGAGCCGCGGGAGCACCGAGAAGTCCTCGATCGCGCCGTTGCCGCCGAGGACCTCGATGGCGTCGCGCATGCCGGCGGGGCAGGTCTGCGCGGTCCAGATCTTGTTGAGGTTCACCAGCATGCGCCACGCGGGATCCGGGGCCGCGCCGGTGGCGGGGATGGTCGCCGCGAGGAGGAAGCTGACGCTCCGGGCGGCGTAGGCCTCGACCTTCAGCCGCGCCACCGTGCGGGCGATGGAGGGGAACGCGAGGATCGGGCTGCCGAAGGCGGTGCGGGCACGGGCGTAGCCGTCGGCCTCGCGCCAGGCGCGCTGGAGCAGGCCCGACGCGCTGATCGCGTTGTAGACCCGCGACGTGTTCAGCACGATCTCGACGGCGCGGCGGAAGTCGCCGACGGGCACCGCCACGGCGCCGCGGAAGTCGACCTCCGCGGAGGCCATCGAGCGGGTGCCGAGCTTGTACTTGAGGCGGCGGATCTCGAAGTGGTTGAGCGTGCCGACGCCTCCGTCAGGGGCGGGCAGGCGGCGCGGGACCACGAACGTCGCGAGGCCCGCGGTGCCCGGGGTGGCGCGGCCGTCGGCGCCCTCGGGGCGCGCCGTCACGAGGAACAGGTGGGCGTCGATGACCGAGCAGAACCACTTCTCGCCGGTGACCGTCCAGCCGCCGTCCGCCTCGCGCGCGACGAGCGCGTTGGCGCCCACGTCGGAGCCGCCCTGCACCTCGGTGAGGAACTGGCTGGCGTGGAAGTGCGTGTCGTAGTCGGGATCGTAGAGGCGCTCGAGCCACTCCGGCGCGGTGCCCGCGGCCTGGAGGATCTTGATCATCCCGGCGGTGCAGGCGAGCGGGCAGCAGTGGCCGCCTTCGCCGCCCTGCGCGAGGACGTAGGTGAGGCCGAGCGTCTCCAGCTCGCGACCCGGCGTGGCGTACCGGCTCATCACCCCGGTGCGGTACACCGCCCGCCCGATCGCGTGGTAGTCGGGGTGGAAGACGACCTCCTCGATGCGGTTCCCGTGCCCGTCCCACCGGCGGAGCTGGGGGAGGTGCTCGTCGCGGTTGGTCTCGACGATCATGCGGTCCAGCGGGCCCGCGCACTCGGCGGCAAACGCGCGCAGCGCGTCCACGGCGCCGGCCTGGGTGCCCGCGTCGGGGACGTGGTGCCGGAGGAGCGAGGCGAGGTGCGGATCGTCGTCCCACCACGAGGTGAGGGACGCGCGCCAGCCGGCGAACGCGGCACGAGCGGCGGCGGGAGACGGGTTCGAGGAGGTGGCCATCCCGCCGACGTATCCACTGGGCGGGCGGGCTGGCGCATTCTCGCGTGCGCACCCCCTTTCGTCGCGGCGGCGTTGGTGCCATCCTTCCGCGCCATGCGCCCCCCGTTCGACGCCGTCCTCATCCTGGGCAAGGAGCTTCGTCGCGACCCCGACCGTGCTCGTCGCGAGCTGCGCGCCCGCGCCGCCGCCGCGTCCGCCGCGTGGCGCGCGGGCGCCGGGTTCATCGCGACCCTCGAGGCGAAGCTGCGCGGCCAGGACGACTCGGGCAGCGCCATCGTGGCGGACTACCTCGCGGAGCTCGGCGTGCCCGTCACCGCCATCGTGCGCATGGACCGGACCCGGTCGACCCGCGAGGAGGCCGTCGAGGGCGCGGCCCTCTTCCGCTCGCGCGGCGTCCGGCGCGGCCTCGTCGTGACCGCGCGCTACCACGTCCCCCGCGCCCGGCGCCTGTTCGCCGACGTGGGCGCCCCCGCCGCCGTCCACGCCCCCGAGGGCCTCTGGCGCTTCGCCAACGCCACCGAGCGCGCCTGGATCGAGGCGGGCACGCCCGACGCCACGGCGATGGCCGACGAGTGCCGGATCGAGGCCCTCCTGTCGAACCTCGCCCGCGGCCTCGCCCTCCTCCCGGCCCCGGCGCGGTCGCGGGTGGAGATCGTGGCGGGGGCGTGGTTTCGCGGGGTTTCGGACGCGGTGGGGTAGGGCTGCGGGGGAGGCGGGCCCGAGGCGGGTCACCGCCTGCGGCACCGTCCACATCGGGGCGCGCGAGGGACGCGGACGGGCGGCCGCCGCTCGGGGCGGCCGGTCCCGCCGGGCCAGCGTCCGCGCTGGAACGGCGGACCGAGCGGCTCCGCCGCGAGCCCGGTAGCGGCCCGGCCCCCCCGGCTCGGCGGGGGGGACGCGCCCTCGGGGATCACTCGACCACGATCGGGTCCCCTTCGCGGAGGACGCCGTCGGTGAGCACCTCCGCGCGCAGCCCGCCGCGGTTCACGAGCGCGCGCAGGACGCCGGGGCGCGTGAGCGCTTCGAGGTGGCTGCACGGGTCGCAGCGCTCGAGGCCGCGGGCGCGCAGCTCGCCGATGCGGAAGGTGCGGCCGACGAGCGCGTTGAGGCCGATGCCGCGGGTGACGAGGTTGCGTCGCGACGTGCCGGGCGGAAGCGGGGTGCCCTGGCGGCGCGCGAGGGCGTCGAGCGCCTCGGCCTCGATGAGGGTGAGCTGGTTCTCGGGCTTGTTGTCACCGAAGAGCGTGAGGTCGGCCTGGTGGTGGTCTCCGTCGAGGCCGCGACCAGCGACCGCGCGTGCCGACGGGCGGCGCACCGGGGCGCCGCCGCGGACCGGGAAGAGGAAGATGGCTTCGAGGTGGGCCATGGGGGGCTCCGAGGTCGGGGCGGGGTCGGGGGGGCGGCGGGGGCGGCGGCGGGCGGCGGCGGGCGGTGTCAAACTGCAGGGTCTGACCCCTCTGCGGGCGGCTCTGGGGGCCCCGGCGGGGGCGGCGGGAGGTGTCAAACTGCAGGGTCTGACCCCTCCTGGGGGCGGTGCTACCAGCGATCCTTGGCCTCGCGGAGGGCGGCGAAGACGGCGTCGGGGTCGGCGGGATCGGCGCCGAGGCGGGCGGCGGCGGCGGCGACGGGGGGCGCGTCCCAGCGGACGAACGGGTTGGTGGCGAGCTCGGCCGCGAGGGGGCGGCCCACGGTGGGCTCGCCGCGGGCCCGCACCGCGCGCATGTCCGCGAGACGCTCGACGACCTCGGGCTCCGGTGCCAGGGACTCGGCGAATTCGAGGTTCTTGACCGTGTACTCGTGGCCGCACCACACCCGGAGCGCCGGGTCGAGGGCCCGGAGCGTCGCGAGCGAGCCGCGCATCTGCGCCATCGTACCCTCGAAGACCCGGCCGCAACCGCCGACGAAGAGGGTGTCGCCGGGGTAGAGGCCGCCGTCGATCTCGAACGCGATGGCCCCGAGCGTGTGCCCCGGGATCGTGTGGACCCGCGCGACGTGACTGCCGAACCGCACGGTGTCGCCGGCCCCGACGCCCGCCGTCTGGCCGTCGATCCGCCCGTGCTCGAGATCGTAGCGGCTCCCGACCACGGGCACCGCGCGGTGGGCCAGGAGCGCGGGGATGCCGCCGACGTGGTCCCAATGGTGGTGGGTGCACCAGATGGCGTCGAGCACGAGCCCGTCGAGCGCCGCGAGCACCGGCGCGGCCTCGGAGGGGTCGACCACGACCGCGTGACCGTCCTGTACGAGCAGATACGCGTAGTTGTCGGTGAGGCAGGGGACGGTGCGCACGTTCATCCCGGAGAGATAACGAGGCCCATGCCACTGCCGAGCCAGAACTTCGAGCGGCGCACCCCGATGCCGGTCTCCCCCGAGGAGCTCTACGCCTGGCACGAGCGCGAGGGCGCGCTGCAGCGGCTCCTCCCCCCGTTCGACAACGCGCAGGTCGTCGAGACGAGCGGCTCCTTCGCGGACCGCCGCGTCGTCATGCGCATCAACGTGCTCGGCCCCGTCTGGCAGACGCTCATCGCCCGGCACCGCCTCGCCGTGCCCGGCGTGCGCTTCCAGGACGGGCAGGAGCAGGGCCCCTTCGCGAGGTGGGAGCACACCCACGAATTCCTGCCGGCCCCCGGCGGGAGCGAGCTGCTCGACCGTATCGAGTACGCCCTCCCGCTCGGCGTCCTCGGCCAGACCTTCGGCGGGGCGTTCGCGCGCGCCCGCATCGAGCGCATGTTCCAGTTCCGTCACCAGCGCACCCGCGAAGACCTCGCGCGGCACACAGGATTCCCCATGAAGTCCCTCCGGGTGGCCGTCACCGGCGCCTCCGGTCTCATCGGTACGCAGCTCTGCTCGTTCCTCACCACCGGCGGCCACACGGTCGACCGCCTCGTGCGCCGCGACGCCGGCCCCGGCGAGATCAAGTGGGACCCCGCGCGCCGCACCCTCGACGCCAGGGCGCTCGAAGGGGTCGACGTCGTCGTGCACCTCGCCGGGGAGAACGTGGGCGGGGGCCGGTGGACCGTCGCCCGCAAGTCCGAGGTGATGAAGAGCCGCGTGGACGGCACGCACACCATCGCCACGGCCGTCGCGAGCCTGGACAAGAAGCCGCTGCTGATCTCGGCGTCCGCGGTCGGGTACTACGGAAACACCGGCGACAGCGTCGCCGACGAGACCACCCCGAACGGCACCGGCTTCCTCGCGGAGGTGTGCAAGGCGTGGGAGGCGTCGGCCGACCCGGCGCGGGCGGCGGGGGTGCGGGTCGTCCACCCGCGGCTCGGCGTGGTCCTCTCCGGCGCGGGCGGCGCGCTCGCCCAGATGAAGGCGCCCTTCCTGCTCGGCGTGGGCGGCCCCATCGGCGACGGCCGCCAGTGGTTCCCCTGGATCGCGATGGACGACGCCGTCGGCGCCCTCCATCACCTCATGGCCGCCGGGCTCGAGGGCCCCGTCAACCTCGTCGCGCCCGCGTCGGTGCGCCAGGCCGAGTTCGCAAAGGTGCTCGGCAAGGTGCTCGGGCGCCCCGCGATCCTGCCGCTCCCGGCGTTCGCCGTCCGCGCCCTCTTCGGCGAGATGGGCCAGGGCATCCTCCTCGACGGCCAGCGCGTCGCGGCGCGGCGGCTGTTGGAGAGCGGGTACCGGTTCGTGCGGGAGGACCTGGAGGCGGCGTTGCGGTTCGAGCTGGGGAGGTAGGGGGCCCGGGGGACCTTGCGGTGAGGGGGGCGCTCGGGGGGCACTCGGCGGTCATGGGCGGGGGACCTTGCGGTAAGGGGTGCCTTCCGTGGCCGCCGGGCGGTCATGGGCGGGGGACCTCGCGCTCAGGGGTGCCTTCCGTGGCCGCGGGGCGGTCATGGAAGGGGGACCTCGCGCTCAGGGGTGCCTTCCGTGGCCGGGTGCCGGTCATGGGCGGGGGACCTTGCGGTAAGGGGTGCCTTCCATGGCCGCGGGGCGGTCGTGGCCGGCCTCATCCCGTCGCCACCGCCCCGATCCTCCCGCCCCATCCCCTCGCCGAGCCCGTGAGAACCCCCGCGCCCGCCCCCGATGCGATAACCGCCGCCGCATGAAGTGGTACGCCGTCGCTCACCCTGGTCTCGAGCCCGTCGTGGCGCGCGAGCTCTCGTCCCTCGGCGTCACGGGCACGCTCCACCCCGGGGGCGTGCGGTTCGAGGCCACGCTGGAGGCGGGCGCGGCGTTGTTGCCGATGTTGCGGACGCCGTCGCGGGTGCTGCTGGAGCTGGTCGAAGGGCCGGCGGCGGCGTCGGACCAGCTCGTCTCGCTGACGCGGCGGGTGCAGTGGAAATTGTACCTGCCTCCCGACGCGCAGGTCGAGGTGCAGGCGTCGGTGAAGACCTCGCGCATCCACTTCCGCGAGGCGGCCGAGAAGAAGGTCCTCCACCACGTCCGCGAGTCGTTGAAGGGGCCGCGCGTCGTGGACCGGGAGCGGCGCCCGACGGTGACGCAGCGGATCGCGCTCCGCATCGAGGACGACAAGGCCACGCTCTCGCTCGACGCGGGCGGTGGCGACCTGTTGCACTTCCGCGGGTGGCGCACCGAGCAGGGGCCGGCGTCGCTGCGGGAGAACCTCGCGGCGGCCATGCTCTACGCGGCGGGCTGGAACGGCGACGAGCCCCTGGTCGACCCGTTCTGCGGCTCGGGCACGATCCCCATCGAGGCGGCGCTCCTGGCGTCCGGGCGGTCGCCGTTCGTGCGGCGGACGTTCGCGCTCAACGAGTGGCCCACGCTCAAGAAGCTGAAGCTGACGCCGGGCGTGGCGCGGCCGGTGACCGTGCCGATCCTCGGCTACGACCGCGATTCGCGCGTGCTCGCCGCGGCCACGGCCAACGCGCGGCGTGCCGGGGTGTCGGTGGCGTTCGCGCAGCGCGAGGTCATCGACCTGGGGCCGCCGGGCCCGGGTGGCCTCGTGATCGCGAACCCGCCGTACGGCAAGCGCCTCGGCGAGGGCTCCGAGGGCCGCGCCTACGCCGAGTTCGGCGAGACGCTCCGGGGGCGCTTCGAAGGGTGGCGCGTCCTGTTCCTCGCGCCGGACTCGGCGTTGGCAGCGAAGGTGCATCGCGACGCCGAGCGGCTCCTCTTCTTCAGCAACGGCGGCGTTCGCGTGGGGATGTACGCGCTCGAGGTCCGGTGACCACCCCCGCGGCGCGCATCGAGCGGACGCAGTGGGATCTCTTCTGGGTGCCGCCCGACGTCACCGTCGTGGACCGCCCCGACCTCCTCCTCGTCACGTGCCCGCGCCCCGCCCCGTACCTCAACACGGTGCTTCGTACGCGCGCGCCTGCCGACGCCCTGCCCGCCCTCGTCGCCGAGGTCGAGGGGCACATGGCCGGGCGCCGGGCGCGCTGGCTCGTACCCGACACGATCGACCGCGCCCCGTTGGAGCGCACCCTGGCCGCGCGCGGCTGGGCGCTCACCGAGCAGCTCGAGGTGCGCGTCCTCCCCGTCGACGCGTGGCGGCGGCCGCCCTCGTCGGTGACGGTCCACGCCGTGGACTCCCTCGCGCGCCTCCGCGACACCGCCGACGTGACCGGCACGGCGTTCGGCCGCCCCGTGACCACCACCGACGCCGAGCTGGCCCTCGACCTCCGCGCCTGCACCGAGGGCAGGCGCGTCCACCGCTTCGTCGCCTACGACACGGACGGGACGCCGATCGCGTCGGGCGGCCTCACCGCGTTCCCCGACGTGGGCTTCGGCCTCCTCTGGGCCGGTGGCGTCGTCCCCACCGCGCGCGGCCGCGGCGCCTACACCGCCGTGCTCGCCGCCCGCATCGAGCGCGCCCGGGCCCTCGGCCTCCGCGAAGTCGGCCTCTACGCCAAGGCCACCACCTCGGCGCCGATCGTGGCGCGGCTTGGGTTCGGGAGGGAGGGGGAGATGGCGTATTGGGAGAGCGGGGGCGGGTAGGGCGGCAGGTTTCGGGGGTTCGAACTCCGAGTTGTCGACCTCCGAGTTGTCGACGCGCAGTTGAAAACCGGGCGGCCGTGCACCGCCCGAAGGGTCGGACCGAGCGATCTTGCGACCGGTCCAACCCCGTGTCGGGCGCGTCCCCGGCCCGCCGCTTGCCGGCCGGCAGGATTGGGCGCGTCCCCGGCCCGCCGCCTGCCGGCGGCGGATCGGGGTCGGTGCCCTGCGCGCTCGCCCTTCGGGCTCGGTCGTCGTGGCGGCGTCCCTGCCGGGCCGCCGTCACGACGGACCGGCCTCGCTCCGCTCGGCCGCGCTCCGGGCGCCTCGCGCGGCCCGGAGGCCCATGTCCATGCCGGTGCCCGCGTCCGCGTCCATCCCGAGGCCCCCAGCGGCATGCCGGTGCCGGTGCCGGGGCCGGTGCCGGTGCCGGTGCTCGGCGTCGGGCGCCGACGCCCGGTGCGGGTGCCGGTGCTCGGCGTCGGGCGCCGACGCCCGTTGCCGACGCCCGTTGCGGACGCCGACGCCCGACGCCCCTCGCTGACGCCCCTCCCTGACGCCCCTCGCTGACGCCCGTTGCCGACGCCGGACGCCCGACGCCCGACGCGACGCCGGCGCCCACGCCCGTTGCCGCTCGCCGTGCGCCGTTCGCCGCTTCCACCCGACCAACGGACCGAACCCCAAACCCGAAAACCCTCCCCGCGCGCAGGGTACCGGAGGGCGCGCGGGCCCTGCCCGCGCGGTTCGGCGCGGCTCGGCGCGCCAACCGAGCGGCTTTGCCGCGAGCCCGAAGGGGCCCGGCCCCGGCTCGGCGGGGGCGCGCCAGGTTGACCCCCCGGACATCCGTTGGTCGTCCCCCCGGGTAGCCTGTTCACGTTCAGCCTCGCCCGTGCTACCAGAGGACCGCCATGCTCACCCACCTCCGCGTCCGCCGCTTTGCCATCATCGACCAGCTCGAGGTGGGCTTCGGCCCCGGGTTGAACGTCGTGACCGGCGAGACCGGCGCGGGCAAGTCCATCCTCGTGAGCGCGCTCCAGCTCGTGCTCGGGGCCAAGGCGCGCCCCGAGATGGTGCGGACGGGCGCCGAGCGGGCCGAGGTCGAGGCGCTCTTCGACATCCGGGACGACGCCTCCGCGCGCACCCGGCTCGCGGCGATGGGGATCGAGGACGAGGAGCTCGTGGTGCGGCGCGTGGTCGAGGCCGAGGGGCGCACGCGGGCGTACGTGAACGGGAAGCTCGCGACGGCGGCGCAGCTCGCGGAGCTCGCCGCGGGGCTGGTCGACATCTCGTCGCAACACCAGCACCACACGCTGGCGGACTCGGGGACACACCTCGGGTTCCTGGACGGGTTCGCCGGGTTGGGGCGGGAGCGCACGGAGCTCGCGGAGCGGTGGCGGGCGTGGGTGGCGGCGCGGAACGTGGCGGACGAGGCCGACGCGGCGGCGCGCGCCCGGGGTGACCGCGAGGACCTGCTGCGGTTCCAGGTCGGCGAGATCGACAAGCTCGCGCCCAAGCCGGGCGAGGAGGAGGCGCTCGGCGAGCAGATCGGCCGCCTGCGCCACGGGGCGCAGCTCGCCGGGCTCACGACGCGCGGGGAAGAAGCGCTCTACAGCGGCGAGGCCGACATCGTCGGGCAGCTCACCCGCGTGGTGGCCGACCTCCAGAGCGGCGCCCGGGTCGACCCCGCGTTGGCGCCCCTGGCCCAGCAGCTCGACGGGGCCCGCGCCGAGGTGGAGGACGTGGGCAGGGAGCTCGGCCGCTACGGGCGCACGCTGCGCGCCGATCCCCAGCGGCTCGCGGAGCTGGAGGAACGTCAGCACCAGCTTCGTCGGCTCGCGCGGAAGTTCGGCGGGACCCTCGCGGAGGCGCTCGTGTACCGCGAGACAGCGGCTGCCGAGCTCTCGGCGCTCGGCGGGGCGGAGGAGCGCGCGGGCGCCCTGCGCGCGGCGGCGGGGGCGGCGCTGGCGGAGGTGACGGCCCTGGCGCGGGCGATGTCGGCGCGGCGGCGCGCGGAGGCGGCGCGGCTGGGGGCGGCGATCACGGAGGAGCTCGCGTCGCTCGGGATGGGCGAGGCGCGGGTGGAGGTCGCGGTGGCGCTGGAGGAGCGCCCGGGAGAGGTGCTCGTGGACGGCGGGCGGCTCGGCGCGACGGGCTTCGATCGCGTGGAGTTCCTCATCGCCACCAACCGGGGCGAGGCGCCGCGGCCGCTGCGGAAGGTGGCGAGCGGCGGCGAGCTGTCGCGCGCGCTCCTGGCGCTGAAGCGGGTGCTGGCGGCGCAGGGGCCCGTGGGGCTCTACGTGTTCGACGAGGTCGACACCGGCGTCGGCGGCGCGGTGGCCGAGGTCATCGGGCAGAAGCTGCACGAGGTGTCGCAGCACCACCAGGTCCTGTGCATCACCCACCTCGCGCAGATCGCGGTTTACGCGGACACCCACTTCCAGGTCCGCAAGGAGGTCGTGGAGGACCGCACCCGCAGCGCGGTGCGCCTCCTCTCCCCGACGGAGCGCGACGACGAGATCGCGCGCATGGTGGGCGGCATCCACGTGGGCGAGGCCACGCGCCGCGCCGCCGCCGAGATGATC
This sequence comes from Pseudomonadota bacterium, assembly GCA_030684355.1. Classification (GTDB taxonomy): domain Bacteria; phylum Myxococcota_A; class UBA796; order UBA796; family SXON01; genus CAJBVW01. Next base: position 24,223 of record JAUXTN010000170.1, on the reverse strand, counting down.
CGCGCGGCGCGCGGGGAGACCGCGCGTCACGGGGGGTGACAGGCGGGGCAGGGGGCGGGGGGCAGCGGTGGCTGGGGCGAGGTGCGGGGGTGGGCGCGGGCGGGGTGGGCGCGAGGGGTGGCCGCGGGCGGGGCGGGCGAGCGACCGCCCCTTCTGCGGAGGCGAGGCGAGAAACCGCAGGTGCACTCGTGATTGAGGTGGATCCGCGTGCTGTCGGGCAGGGCGTGCCTCGCCAGGGCGGCGGCCCAATCATTCGGCGGTGCTGCCGCCGAGCGACAGGGTGGGCGCGGGAGTTCGGACGGATATAGCGGCCGAACTCGGGGGATGATGCACAACCCCGGGAGTTCGGACGGTGGAGCGTCGGTGCGTGCCCTCATGGCGAGCCCAAGCCGGATCCAGCGCCCGACCTCGGAGTTCAACACCGTAAGATTGGTCAGCGGAAAACAAGAATGAGCCCGGTCCTGGGCGTATCCGTATTTGTTGCGGCAATCTCGCCCGCCGAGCGCCACCACCACCGGGCGAGGCGGCTCGTCGACAGCCACCTGGACAGCGAGCCGTTCCTCGTGCCGAGCTGCGTCGAGGTCATCCGGTGTCGCCGGCCCGACCCCGCGCGTTCGGGCGGCGCCTCGGGGGCCGCTTGGGCCCGATGTCCAGGTCGGCTTGGTTCGTGTCACCGATGACATTGGCGTTCCAGGTACACTATTTGTTCCAATGGCGCCCGCACGCTCGCCGCAGGGGACGCTCGCCCTACGTTCTGGCTGTCACACTTTCTGACAACGCGGAGGTGGAGCATGGCAGAGGACATCCCGGTGACGGGCCCGGGGGGGACGGCCCCTCCCCGAAGTGATTACGACGCAGCCTGGCGAACGAGCTACCCCGGCGGGGTGGGGATCGCGCCGGCGGCGGCGCGGCGGGTCTCGTGGGGGGCGATCTTCGCGGGAGCGGTCGTGGCCCTGGTCGTCGAGCTGGTGCTCGGGACATTGGGGCTGGCCGTCGCGCTGGGGACCATCAACCCGGCGACCGAGCCGCAGGGCACCTTCGAGGGGCTCGGGGTCGGCACGGGCATCTGGCTCGTGGTCACGACGCTCCTGGCGCTGTTCGCGGGCGGGTGGACCGCCGCGCGGCTCGCGGGGCTGCCCCGGCGCACGGATGCCGTGCTGCACGGGGTCGTGTCCTGGGGCCTGGTCACCCTGTTCTCCGCGTGGATGCTGACCACGTTCGTCGGCAACGTGGTTTCCGGGGCGTTCGGGGTCGTGGGCTCCACGCTCGGCCTGGTGGGCCAGGGCGTCAGCGCCATGGCGCCCGCGGTGGGCGAGGCGGTGAGCGGACAGCTCGGCGGGGCCAATGTCGCCGATGAAGTGCGGCGCTTCCTGGAGCAGACCGGGGATCCGCAGCTCCAGCCCGGGGCGCTCCAGCAGCGGGTCGAAGCGGCCGGGGAGGCCGCGGGCGAGGCGGCACAGCAGCCGGGTGCCAACGCGCTCGACGCGGTGCAGGCGGCGTTCTCGCGGCTCGCGGCCGGTGACGTGGTGAACGAGGTCGATCGGCAGGACGCGATCAACGTCCTCGTCGCGCGGACGGACCTCAACCGCGAAGAGGCGGCCCGGGTCGTCGCGAACTGGGAGCAGCAGTGGAACCAGGTGCGCGCCACCATCGGGACCACGACGCAGCAGGTGGGCGAGACCGCCGCGCAGGTCACCGAAGACGTGAGCGGCGCGCTCGGCAGCCTGATGTTCTGGAGCTTCCTGGCGATGGTGATCGGGTTCTGCGCGGCGGCCTTCGGCGGCTCGCTCGGCGCGCCCCGCGACACGGGGGTGTACCCGACGACGACGGCGGCGGGGGTGCCGAAGGAGCACTGAAGCCGTCGGGCCGGACAAGGGCCCCAAACGCCGTGTGCCCGCCCCGGAGTCATCCGGGACGGGCACACGCTCGTTGGCCGGTGGGCGCCCGGCACCGCCTCCGGAAAGCCGTTCCCGGCCGGCCCGGCGGGAAGCTCGACTACGCGAGCGCTACGCCGCCCCGAGCACCGCGCCGAGGATCCGCCCCTCCGGCGTGTCCTCGACGAGCATGCGCAGCTCGACCTTGCGGCCGGCGTCGTCGCTCCGCTCCACCCGGGAGAGGGCCGCGAGGGCCACCGAGGCGTGGGGATCGGCCGCGCGGCTGTTGAGCCACGCCGCCGCCTTGATGACGGCGCGCTTGCGCAGGCCGACCAGCCGGGTGTTGCCGAGCAGGACAAGCGCGAGGAGCGCCGACGCGGTGCGGTGGACATCCCCGCCGTAGCTGCCATCGGCGGACTGGGTGCGCGCGAGCTCCGCGCCGGGGTCGGTCTCCACCTTCGCGGACTCCTTGGCGGCGGCCTCCCGACGGGCCGGCGCGGGCGACGACGGGGCCGAGCTGGCCGGCGGGGGCGGCGGGACGGGGGAGGACGACGACCGCGCGGGGGCCGCCGGGGCACCGCGGACCGTGTCGAGGACCTTGCCGATCGCGCGCTTGAGCGTGTTCGCGGACTTCGGCGCGGGCGGGCGCGGGGAGGCCATGGCGTCCATGGCGCCACCGTCCGACTCGTCGTCGTCGCGGGCCATGCTCGACGGCATGGCGGAGAACATGACCGGCGCCGACGGAGCGGCCATCGGCATCCCGCCGGGCGCGCCGCCGCCACCGGCCCCGCCGCCACTGCCCCCGAACCCGGGGCCCCAGCCCTGGGGCACCATCGCGGGCTGCACGACCTCGACGCGCTCGCCGGTGGTGCGCAGCGAGGTCTCGACCGCCACGAACGCGGTGAACCGCGACGCGATGTGGTGCTCGAGCGCCACCCGCAGGATCTCGCCGCGGAGGGCCTCCTCCTCGAAGGGGCGCAGGGCGATGCGATCCTCCAGGTCGGCCACCCGCTCGCGGCCCCACAGGGCGCCGAGGGGGAAGTCGACGGGGGCGGGCGCCACCTCGGCGGCGAGGGCCGCGCCGGTGGTGCGCCCGGAGATCCGCACCTTGTCGGGCGCGCCGCGGAGCAGCACGGTGACGGGGCGGCCGGCGAACAGCACGTGCTCCGCGGGCCCGGCGGCCTCGCCGCCCTCCACCCGCACGCCCTCGGCGAGCGGCATCCCGAAGCGCGCCTCGATGCGGGCGATGACGGCCTCGATGTCGTCGGTGGGGGCGCAGAGCTCGCACGTCCCGCCGCCGACGCGGGCGAGCCGGCCGAGCAGCGCGCCGTTCACCGCCGTGTCGATCCCGAGGCTGAAGAACCGGGCCTGTCCGCGCCGGTTGGCGACCGCCGCCACGAGCTCCTGCTCGTTGTGGGCCTGGCCGTCCGTGATGAACAGGACCGTGCGCAGGCGGCCCTGCGGGGTGTCGCCCTCGAGCGCGGACTGGATCGCGGGGAGCATCTCCGTGCCGCCGCGGGGCGCTAGCCGGGCGACCCAGGCGTCCGCGGCGACGAGCGAGGCGTCGTCGTAGGTGGCGAACCCGGACCGGAAGTGCTCGACCTTGTCGTCGAACGCCACGATGCGGAAGCGGTCGCCGGGGAGGAGCCCGTGCAGCGCACCGACGAGCGCGCGCTTGGCGGCCTCCATCTTGCCGCCGTCCATGGAGCCGGAGATGTCGACGACGAAGACGGCGTCGCGCGGGAGGGCCGCGGGGACCACGCTGCCCGGGGGCTGCACGACGACGAGCGTGTAGGCGCCGTCGGTGAAGGCGCGCGTGTCCGTGCGGTCGGCGGCGGCGGTGGTCCAGGTGAGGATGAAGTCACGGTCGACCGTGGCGCCGCCCTTCGGGGCCACGCGCACGCTGTGGTCGTCGAGGGTGACCTTGGCGACGTGGAGCGACGACTCCACGGTGCGCACGGCGCCGAGGATGTGGACCTCGAGGTCGAGCTTCGCGCCGGCGCCGACGAGCACCGGCGGCTGGAGCCGGGAGGCGTCGGGCACGTGGTCGGTGTCGGGGAGGATGCCCGGCCCCTCGTGCCCGGTCGCGGTGCCCGGCAGGTATCGGGGCGCGATGGTGGTCGGGAAGCGGAGCTGGGTGCGCCCGTCGACGGTGTCGAGGCGCTGGACGATCACCATGCGCACGACGACCTCGGTGCGCGGCGGCAGGTTGGTGACCCGGAGCGTGTGGATGTCGGCGCGCTCGGCGGTGAGGAGCGCGGCGCGGTGGCCGGCGTCCCGGGCGGCGGCGAAGGTGGCCTCGGCCTCCTTGCGCTCGCGGCAGTCCGCGCGGACCACGAGGTCACCGGCGCGGAGCTCCATCTCGGTCACCGCGCCGTCCTCCGGTAGCGGGAAGAGGTGGATGGCCTCGAGCGCCGTGTCGTAGGGGTTCGCGTAGCGCTGGTTGACCTCGATGCGGGCGCAGTCGCCGACGACCCGGGCGCGGACCTTCACGTCCCGGAGGGGCAGGGGGCGCTCCTGACCGCCGACGAGGGCGACGAGGCCGCCGAGGCCGCGGGGATCAGGGGTGGCGAGGGCGGCGAGGGCAGGGGTCATCGGGAACCTCCGGTCGGGATGGTGAGGGCGTGGGTAATTCGGGCGAAGAGCGAGGCGGGGTCGGAGACGATGCGGGGATCGAGCGTGACGAGCACGCCGGGCGCCACCTCGTGCGTCAACAGGGCGCAGGGGGCGGCGGGTTGGGGGGCGGCGTGGGCGGCGGGTTGGGGGGCCGCGTGGGCGGCGGGCGGCGGCGCCTCGGGGGCCGGGAGCGCCTCCGGGAACGGCGGTGGTGCCTCCGCGAAGCGCGGCGGTGGCACGGTGCCGGGAGCGCCGGCCAGGGCCTCGGCGACGGCCTGCTCCAGCGCCTCGGTCGTGCGGCCGAGCAGCGCCCGCTGCACCTGCGCGAGGCTGTAGCCCTGGGCCTGGAGGAGCTTCGTGACGACGGCCTGGAGCAGGTGCCGATACCCATAGACGGCCTCGCGCCCGTCGTGCCGGGCGGGCCGATCGAGCACGCCGAGCGATTGGTAGTAGCGGATGGTGCGCGCGTCCGGCGAGCTCGATACGCGTTCGTCCCCCACGGCGCTGCCCGAGGCCGCGAGGATCTCGCGCACGGCGACGACGAGCGACGAGAGTCCGTGCTCGGTAGGGCGATATCGGTCGAGGATCAGCGGGGGCATGCTGATACTGTAAACGTGACAGCATTCGCTGGCAAACACTTTTGCGGTCCGGTCCCGACGCGGCCCCGCTCCCGCTTCGCTGCCATCGACATGCTGGCCGATACGAAACTTTCTGCGTGACGACGCAGCACCGTCGTCCCGGTGTCAGGCCTGCGGCCTGGCTACGACCGCCCGACCAGCCCGTCGACCAGCTGGATGAACGCCCGGGTGTCGATCGGCTTGCTCACGTAGGCGTCGAAGCCCCTCGCCAGGAGGCGCTCGCGATCGCCCGGCATGCTCTGGGCGGTCACCGCGACCACCGGCAGCCCCATCATCCGCGGATCGGCCCGCATCCGCGTGAGCAGGTGGTCCCCGCCGCCGCCCGGGATCTGGATGTCGAGCAGCACGAGGTCGGGGGCGCGGGCCACGAGGGCGTCCCAGGCGTCGTCCACGCCCACGGCCTCGACGACGTCGTGCCCGCGCCACTCCAGGAGGTCGCGCAGGAGGCGGCGGTTGATGGGGTGGTCCTCGACGACGAGCGTGGTGGGGTTCACCACCCGGTCGCCCCCAGGCGCGCGACCACGTGGGCCACGAGGGCCTCGCCCTGGTTGCCGTCCTGGGGGAACCAGCCGGTGCGGGTCTCGATCGGGGCGCCGAACACGTCGCGCAGGAGCGCCTGGAACCGGGCCTCGATGGACGTGTTCACGTTCTCCGGCACGGCGTCGACCACGATGAACAGCACGCCCTCGTCGGTGAAGGTGACGTAGTCGTTGGCGCGCACGCGGGCGCCGAGGGACTCCGCGCGGATGCGGACCTCGTGGCTGATGGCGGGGATGCGCGCGGCGATCACCGCGACCTGCTGGAGATCGCGCTCCGCGCGCCGGATCGCGCCGCGGAGGTGGGCCAGGAGCGCCTCCTGGGGGCGGGGCTCGGCGGGTGCCGGCGCGGCGCCGCTCACGGAGGTGGCGTGGGAGAGCCCGGCGCGCACGGCCCGGACGAGGCGGGGGCCGTCGCCGGGGTCGGTCCAGCGCGGGGTGCCCCGGGGGCTCGCCGGCTGGGCGATCGGGCCGGCCAGCGCGAGGAGCGTGGCCCCACCGCCGCTCTCGCGGGCGGCGACGAGGTGGGCGGCGACGAGGTCGGAGGGCCCCGTGAGGTCGAGGATCAGCACGTCGACCTCGGGGAGGTGCGCGAGCACCTGGGTCCGGTCGGCGGCGTGGCGGACCACGTGGCCCGCGCTCGCGAGGTGGTGCTCGACGCGCTCGTAGTCCTCCGAGCGCTCCCCCACGAGCAGCACGCGGCGGGGCTGGTCCGCGGGCAGCGCCACGGCCTCGACGCGCCGGAGGAGGGCGGCGCGATCGACGGGCTTGAGCAGGCAGTCGTCGGCGTCGAGCACCAGGGACGGCCCGGGGCGCTCGAAGGGGTAGACGACCACGGTGGGGGTGGCGGCGGTCGCGGGGTCCTCGCGGAGGCGGGCGAGGACGGTCCAGGCGTCCTCCGTCTGCGGGGAGAGGTCCACCACGATGGCGGCGGGCTGCAGCACGCGGTTCATGCGCAGCCCCTCGTCCGCCGTGTGCGCCCACGCCGTCGAGAACCCGGACACGCTCAGGTGCTCGGTGATGGCCTCGGTCCAGGTGGGGTCGTCCTTCACGATGAGCACGAGGGGCCCGGCCCACGGCTCGATGGTCGCGGCGGACTCGGCCTCGGTGCGGAACAGCGGCAGGGTGACCGTGAAGGTCGAGCCCGCGCCCGCGGTGCTGCGCACCGAGAGGTTTCCGCCCTGGAGCTCCACGAGGCGGCGCGACAGCACGAGGCCGAGCCCCGTGCCCTGCGGCTTCAAGCCGTTCGGCCCCTCGATCTGCTCGAATTCGCGGAAGAGCCGCGGGAGGTCCTCCTGCCGGATGCCGATGCCGGTGTCGATCACGTCGAACCGGAGCCGGTTCCCCGAGGCCTGGACCCGGAGATCGACCGAGCCGCCCTTCGGGGTGAACTTGATGCCGTTGGAGAGCAGGTTGTAGAGCACCTGCCGCAGGCGCACGGGGTCCGCGTACAGCGGCGGGAGGTCGGTCGGGATCTCCACGTTCATCGCGACGCCGTGCTTGGCGGCGATGGGGCGCACGATGGCGGCCGCGGCCTCGGCGATCGTGCGGGGGTCGATCCACTCGCGCTGGAGGTCGACCCGGCCCGCGGCGATGCGCGAGAGGTCGAGCACCTCGTTGATGAGGGCGAGCAGGTGCCGCCCGCTCGAGTGCACGTGCCCGACGTAGAGGCTCTGGCGCTCGTTCAGCGGCCCGAACAGCTCCTGCTCCAGGAGCTCGGAGAAGCCGATGATGGCGTTGAGCGGCGTCCGCAGCTCGTGCGACATGTTCGCGAGGAAGCACGACTTGAAGTTGCTCTCCCGCTCGGCCTGGTCCCGCGCGGCCGCGAGCAGGACGTTCGTGCGCCGCAGCTCCTCGTTCTTCTCGGAGAGGTCGGCGAGCAGCGCGGCGCGGGTCTCCGCGAGCTCCCACACGGCGCGGGACTCGGCCGCGTGCAGCTCCTGGCGCAGCGACTGCTCCTGCAACTGCTGGCGCTCGTCCTCGAACTGGCGGCGGCGGAGGCGCGCGCGCACCCGTGCCTTGACCACCTCGAAGCCGCTCGACTTCGCCAGGTAGTCGTCCGCGCCGGCGTTCATCGCGGCGAGCATCTCCTGGGGGTCCTCGATGGCGGTGAGGACGATCAGGGGCGGATCGCGGAGGGTCTGGGTGCTCTTGATCGTGCGCAGGGCGTCGTGGTCGCGGTGGCCGTCCACCACGTGCTCGAAGAGGAGGCAGTCCACCGGCTGCACCGCGAGGAGCTGCATCGCGGCGGCGGCGGTGTCGGCGAGCGCGACGTCGTAGCCCTCCCCGCGGAGCTGGTCGGCGAGGGCCTGGCGGTAGGCGATGTCGGCGTCGGCGAGCAGGATCCGCTTCGGGCCGAGCGCGGAGACGGGCTCGTCGGCGGGGGGCGGCTCGCGGCCGATGCGGACGAGCGCGGCGAGGCGCGCGAGGACCAGCGCGGGGTCGGCGCCCTTGCGGACGAAGGCGTCGGCACCGGCGTCGAGCGCGCGCAGCTCGTCCCCGACCTCGGCCGAGGCGGTGAGGAGCAGGGCGGGCATGCGGCGGAGCGTGCCGTCGAGCCGCATGTGGCGAACCACGGTGGCGCCGTCGATGCCGGGGAGGGCGGTGTCGACGATGACCGCGGCGGGGCGCCGCGCGAGGGCGAGCCGGAGCCCCTCCTCGCCGGTGGTGGCGGCGTACACGACGTAGCCGGCGTCCTCGAGGGCGGCGCGGAGGCCGGCGTCGGGTACCCGCTCGACGACGAGGATGCCGGGGGCGGCGCCGGACTGGATCGGCGAGCGCACGAGCTGGTGCGCGCGCGCGACCACGTAGCCGCGATCGTAGGGCTTCCCGACGTAGTCGTCCGCCCCCACCGACCAGCCCCGGATGCGGTCGCGCACGACGACCTCCGAGGTGAGCAGCATCACCGGCAGGGTGGCGTGCGTGGCGTCGCGCTTGAGCTCCGCGAGGAGATCGATGCCGTCGCCGTCGGGCAGCAACACGTCGAGCACGACCAGCGCGAAGCGCACCCGGGCCAGGGCGCGGCGGGCCTCGTCCAGGGTCGCGCACAACGTGACGGCGAAGCCGGCGTTCTGCAGCGTGTCCCCGAGGTCCATGCGGACGGTCAGGCTGTCGTCCACCACGAGCACGTGTGGTCGCATCGGCTAGCCCGTGTGCCGGCGGAGCTGCTCGAGCAGGTCCCCCCGCGCGATGTGCTCCTTCAGTACGTACCCGGCCACGCCGACCTCCTCACCACGGCGTCGGTAGCTCGCGGAGGAGCCCGATGTCACGAGGAAGCAGGGCGTGTGCGAGAAGAGGGGCAGCGCGTGCACGTTGGTCACGAACTCGAAGCCGTCCATCCCGGGCATCTCCACGTCGACGATGAACGCGGCGTAGGCCCGCTGCTTCGCGCGGCGCAGGCCCTCCTCGCCGGTCTCCGCGAGGTCGACCTCGTAGCCCGCCTCCTGGAGCAGGTCCTGCTCGATGGTGCGGGAGGTGCGGCAGTCGTCTACGATGAGGATGGGAAGCCGCTCCTCGGGCTCCGCTGCCACCTCGAACGTCGGGGCCATGCCGACGATCACCCGCGGCTCCAGTACCAGCTCGGGGAGGCCGGACGCGTCGAGCGTGGTGGCGCCGACCAGGCCGGTCGCGGTGAGGTGCGGCTCGATCGGGCGGGCGAGGATGTCGCGCACGCCGACGATGCGGTCGATGCCCAGCGCGATGCGTCGACCGCCCGCCTGGAGGAGGAGCATCGTCTCGGTGCCCCCCGCGCACATCGGGAAGGGGGACTCCAGCACCTCGTGCAGGGCGAGGAACGGGAGGGTCTCCCCGGTGTCGGTGACGACGCGCCCGGGCGGCCCGTGCACGACCTCGCCCGCCGGCACCCGCACGGCGCGCGCGATGGCGTCGATGGGGATCCACGCGGCGACACCGCCGGCCTCGACCTTCAGCGACCGGATCGCCGTGAGCGCCACGGGGATGAGGAGCTCGACCGTCGTGCCCTTGCCGCGCTCGCTCCGCACCGTGAGCGTGCCCCGGAGGCGTTCGACCGCGGCGTTGACGACGTTGAAGCCGACCCCGCGGCCCGAGAGCATGTCCGCGGCGCCCCGCGTGGAGATGCCGCCGGCGCGCAGGAGGTCGACGACGCGGGGGAGCGTCAGCATCATGCCCGCGGCGGGGGTGACGAACCCCTTGCGGACGGCGGCGAGGCCGATGCTCTCGATGTCGATCCCCGCGCCGTCGTCGGAGCAGACGATCGCGACGCCGCCCTCGCGGCGCTCCATCCCGAGGCGGATCTGGCCGGTCGCCGCCTTGCCCATCGCCGAGCGGCCCGCGGCGGACTCGATCCCGTGGACGACGGCGTTCCGCACGAGCTGGAGCATGGCGTCCTTCAGGGTCTCCAGGACGTGCGAGTCGAGGTGGAGGTGTCCGCCGTTGGACGTGACGGCGACGGGCTTCCCGAGCATCTGGCCGGCGTCGCGCGCGGCGCGCTCGAGCGTCGTGAGGAGCACGCTCGTGGGGATGAGGCGCATGCGCTGCGCGCGGTCGTGCAGGAGCGAGACCTCGGTCTCGGTGCGGTCCCGGGCGGAGCGGAGGCTGAAGTGGCAGCGGTCGAGCGAGCGGGCGAGGTCATCGAGGATCTGGAGCGAGCGGTCACCCTCCGCCGGCTCGCCGGGCGCCCGCGCGGCGAGGTGGGCGCCGAGGGTGTCGACGAGGCGCCGGGCGTTGACGAGGCAGTCCTCGGGGTGCTTGAAGCTGGCGATCTGGACCTCGAGCTCAGACAGCGCCGCGAGCAGCCCGTCGAGCTCCTTGAGCTCGATCCGCATCGTCTCGTAGGGGACCGCCGTGGGCCGCTGGCCGATCGGGGCCGGCTCGGTGCCGGGGACGGGCTTCTCCAGCAGCGCGACCTCGCCGTCCATCTCGTCGACGAGGCGCAGGGCGTCGCGCAGGACCGTGGTGGGGACGGGGTCCACGCCGTCCTGGAACGGACAGAGGAGCTCTTCGATGGCGTGGGAGAGCCCGGCGAGGCGGGTCTGACACACCACCTGCGCGGCGCCCTTCAACGTGTGCGCGAGGCGGAACAGCCGCCGGATGACGGCCCGATCGCCGGGGCCGCGGTCGAGCTCCATCATGCCCTGTGCGAGCTGGCCGACCAGCTCCTGGGCTTCGATGCGGAAGTAGTGGAGGGCGTTGTATTGCAAGCGTCACGCCCCGAGCGATGCGAGCGCCGCCGTGGCGCGCGCTGTCGCGTTGTTGGTTGCCACGAAGAACGTCACGCGACCGAGGCCTCGGAGCGCCAGGGCATTGGAAATGGCAGGATCCGGCACACCGCGGGAGCGGAGCGGAGGCGGACGAGCGGACGAACGGCGTCCGCCATCACGGCCGCGCCGTCGAACAGGGGGTTCTCTCCTTCGGCCGCGAGGAGGTGCTCGGGGGCGAGCCAGGCCCGACCGTCGACGCAGTCGAACGCGTACCCGGCGGGCTTCGGACCGTCGATCCACGCGATCCAGCGGGGCTCGTGGAGCGCGTGCACCGCGACATCCTGGAGGCGGGCTTCCTGGAGGCGGGCTCCCTGGAGGCCGAGCAGCGCCGCGAGGCTGAAGATGGGCATCACGATCCCGCGCACGGACAAGAGCCCCAGCAAGGAGGGGTCCGCCGCCGGCAGGCGCACGAGCCGGGAGGCGTCCCCGAGCGCCATCACCCCGCCGATCCGATCCGCGCGGAGGGCGAGGGCTTCGCCGAGGACACGGATGGCGAGCACGTCGACCCGGTTGTTCCGCGCGGGCGGAGGGCGCTGGAACATGCCATCGACCACCTCGGCGGAGGCGGGGGTGGAGTCTTGCGGGCGGGCGTGGTCGCGGGAAGAGCGCATGTAGGTGACATCCTGGCGTGCCGCTCGTTCGGTCGCACCCCAGCGATGGGTGAGTAACGATTCGTCAGCAGCCGTCATCGTCTCGTCCCCGCGGTCGCGACGCTACCTCAGGGTCCGCCCGAAGTCAAAGCGTCCCGGGCCCGTCCGCGCCGGAGGAGGTCAAGCCTTCACTATGCGTGTCATCGGATGTCACCCACCGATCGGGCATGAGCCGGACAGTGGGGTTCGATCGTTTGGGAGTCGCTCGATGAGTGGGGCCGCGTGACGACGCGCCCTGGACGGTGCCGGGAAGGGCGGCCGGGGTAGAGGTCGCCCCCAACCGGGAGGCCTGGCGGAGATGGACAGTCGAGGCTCGACTTGTTGCCCGGGCGCCGCCGTCCCGTCACGCCGACGGGAGGCCCGCGAGCGCCCGGCGCACCGCCGACAGGAGGCACCGCAGGGCGTCGACGTGGCCCGCGGCCCTCTCCCAGTCGTCGTCGCGGGCGCAGGCCATCAGCGCCTTCCCGAGGTGCGCGCCTTCGGGCAGGCCGAACTGGGCGAACGAGCCCATCACCGTGTGTCCGAAGAGACGGAGGTCCTGCCGGCTCCGCGTCACGACGAGGTCCGGCCAGCGGTCCACGTCCAGCTGCCGCTCCCAATCGTCGCAGAAGCTGGGCAGCAGTTCGGTCAGGATGGGATCGTCCGGCAGGATCATGCCCGGAGGCTACCAGACCTGCGCGCGTCCATGTCGCGGGCCGTGACAGAGCTTCGACACTTCGTTGTACAGTTCGGAGAAGTCTCGCCGATACCGGGGTTCGCACCCAGGGTTGGCAAATGTTGAGCCCGCATGAACATCGCGTCGGCGGCGCGCCCCGCGGCGCAGGGCCGGAGCTTCCCCTCGTCCTCCTGGTGGAGGACAACCAGCCGCTACGCAACCTGTACTCCCGGATCCTGCGGCAGGCGGACTTCGCGGTCGACGCCGTCGCGACGAGCGCGGAGGCGAAGGCGCTCGTCGTGAACGGGCGCACTTACAGCGCCGTGGTCAGCGACTTGTGGCTGCCCGACGACCAGACCGGCCTCGACCTGGTCAGCATCGTCCAGGATGAAGATCCCGACGTACCCTTCGTGCTCATCACCGCGGCGCCGACCGTCGAGACCGCCATCGGCGCCATCGAGCGCCGGGTCCACCGCTACCTGTGCAAGCCCGTCACCAACGACCGCTTCGTCTCCGAGGTGCGCGAGGCCGCCCACGTCTGCTCGATCCAACGGATGCGTCGACGGGTACAGGTCGAAGCCGCGGCACCCTCCTTCATGCCGGCCGCGCCCCCGGAGGAGCCCCTCGACGATGCGCTCGACAAGATGTGGCTTGCCGCCCAGCCCATCGTGCGGATGTCGACCCGCTCGGTCTATGCCTACGAGATCCTGCTCCGCACGACCAGCACCCAGCTCACCAACCCGCTCGCCATCATCGGCGCCGCGGAGCGCCATCACCGCGTCTCCGAGCTCGGGCGCCGCGTGCGGGCCGCCGCCGCCGAGCGCGCCGCGCTGCTCTCCGACGGCCAGCGCCTCTTCGTCAACCTGCACCCCGCCGAGATCCTCGACGCCGAGCTGTGTCACCCCGGGGCCCCCCTGATGCCGTTCGCCGACCGCCTCACGTTCGAGGTCACGGAGCGTGCGCGGCTCGACGGCGTGCCGGGGGTCGTCCCCGCCATCCAGAACCTGCGCGACGCCGGCTTCCAGATCGCGTTGGACGACCTGGGGTGTGGCTACGCGGGCCTCACGAGCCTCGCCACGTTGTCGCCCGACGTCGTCAAGTTGGACATGTCGCTCATTCGTGGCATCGATCGGGACCACATGCGCTCCACGCTCGTGCGGGCGATGGTCGATCTTTGCGGCCAGCTCGGCATCCTCGTCATCGCGGAGGGGGTCGAGACCCGCGCGGAGCGCGACACGATCGTGTCGCTTGGGTGCGATCTGCTCCAGGGGTATCTGTTCGCGCGGCCGGGCCCCGGTCTCCCAACTGTCGACGCTTCGCTGTTCTGCTAGGCAAGGAGTCTGGTCATGCCCTATGTTCCCGTCGTCACCGTGAACACGGTCGAGACGTGCCTCGGCACGGATCGGGTCGTGGCGCCCGCGGGAGACGTCGTCACCGGAGGCGCGTGGATCGTCGACGGCGGCATGGGGGCCGTGCCCGACGCGCTCTGGGCCGAGGCCGAGCTCGTCTCCTACGAGGTCACCGCCGGGCAGGCCTCCCTGGTGTCCGCGGACATCCGGGCGCGACCGGCGTCGGCCCTCGGCACCGGCGACGCCGGGCCACGCCTCCGAATCAAACGGGTGAACCTGGGGGATGCGGAGGTCACCGCGTCGCGCGGCGTCCGTGGAACGTCCGCCTGCGCGGACGTCGACAACGTCGACTGGACCGGCGGGGCCGGGCTGCGGGTCGAGGCCGCGGCGCTCGGGACGTCGGACCCCGGCACCGCGAGTGTCGTGCTGGTGGACGCAAACCCGTGGCTCGGCGCGTTGGTGCTGCTCGCCCCGGGTGACACGGCCGAGGTGCGGGAGCTCCGCCGGGATGGCCGGATGATTCGGGAGAGCCTCACCGTCCAACGTGCGGGCGGCGGAATTGCGCTGCGTCGGGACGGCGATCGGTCCCGGGTCTGCCACGTGGACGTCGCGCCGGCACCGATCGTCTCGTGGGTAGTGGAGCCCGGCGTGGAGCCCGGCGTGCGGGCGGAGTTTCCGGGGATCGAACAAGGAGAAGCATCCCCCTGATCGTCGTGTGGGGTTCGTGTCCGTGAACGTGGTATATGGCGCAGGACGGCAGGGGCCGTACAGGGAGTGAAAATGGACACGGAAGCTTTGGTGGCGCCGGTACGCCCGACGATCCTGGTGGTCGATGACGACTCGAACAACCGCATGTTGCTCTCCGCCTGGCTGGGCCGCACGTACAACGTCGTCGAGGCCTGTGACGGCCACGAGGCGCTCGCGGTGCTCGAGTCCGCCAACCCCGACGTCGTCATCCTCGACGTGCTCATGCCCGGGCTCGACGGCATCGAGGTGTGCCGGCGGATCAAGGCCCGCCCGAACGTGGGCTACCTCCCTGTCATCCTGCTCACTGCATTGGGCGAGCAGGACAGCCGGAACGCCGGGTTGGAGGCCGGCGCGGACGACTTCCTTTCCAAGCCGGTCGACCGCCGGGAGCTGATGTTGCGGCTCCGGTCGTTCCAGCTCATCTCCCAGCAGGACCGCACCATCCGAAAGCAGCTCGTCGAATTGCGACGGCTCGACCAGTTGAAGGAGGATCTCGTCGCGCTGGTCACCCATGACCTGCTCAACGCGTTGTCGGGCATCCTCGTGATGATGGAGGGCATCCAGTACAAGGGCGCCCCGTGCTCCGATTCGGAGCTCACCACGCTCCTGGCCGCCAGCGGGCGCATGCGCGAGACCCTCGCCGACATGCTCCGCATCAAGCAGCTCGAGGACGGCGCGCTGGTGCTGAACCTCGAGCCGGTGACGCTCGTGGACATCCTCGAGGGCGCGCTGACACTCGTCGAGCCCGCGGCGCGGGCACGCGGCGTCGTGATCCGCCCCCGGGTCGACCGCCGCGCGAGCATCGTGGGGGATGCCGTGTTGTTGCGGCGGAGCGTCTTCAACCTCGTCCAGAACGCCGTGAAGTACAGCCGGCGGGATGGCGAGGTCGAGGTCTTCGGGCGGCAGACCCCCACGGGCGTGGAGTTCGAGATCCATGATCGGGGGCCCGGGGTCGCCGAGGATCAGCGGGAGCGACTGTTCGAGAAGTACGTGGGCCTCGGCCCGCGGGAGGCGCGGGGGCCGTCCGGGCACGGGCTCGGGCTCTTCCTCGTGCAGCTCGTGGCTCAAGCGCACGGCGGCGCGGTCACGGTCCTGGGCCGGGAGGGGGGCGGATCCATCTTCCGCCTCGTCCTCCCGAACCGGGCCGGCTAGCCCGCAGGGACCAAACCAGGAGGAACTCGTGGACCAGGGCGAATATCTGTTCGATGTCATGGACATCGTGGCGCACATCTTCTTCGCCGTCGGCACCACCGACGAGGTCCGCGTGACCTCGCCGGGCGGCGCCTTCGTCGGCACGTTCGTGTACCCCGAGGGTGACGAGGTGTTCATCCAATTCCACGGCGCCGCCCCGGCCCTCGCGCCCGGCATGACGCTCTACGTGGAGTACGAGGGCCCCGGTGACAGCTACCGCTTCCACAGCGAGGTGGTCACCTGCGATGCCGAGCGGGTCCAGGTGCGCCTGCCGCAGGCCGTCGAGTGCTCGGATCGGCGGCTCACCCAACGCGTGGGCGTCGCCGCCGACGCCGGGTACTGGTTCGTGGTGGACGGCGCGGGTGCCGAGCAGACCTTCGCCGTCCTCGACCTCTCCGACGGCGGTGTCGGCTTCCTCAACGCCGAGGGCGCGCGGCTGCGCGTGGGGGACACCCTCACCGGTAGCCTGCACCTGCCCGGCGGCGGGCCCCTCCGCGTGAGCCTCGAAGTGCGGCACCTGCGCGTGCAGGACGGGCGGCGCCACGTGGGCGCGCGCTTCGTCTCGATCTCCCTGGTGGACCGCGGGCAGCTCGCGCGTTTCCTCGTGGCATTGGCCGCGTAGGGCTCAAGTCTCCGACCGCCCTGCCGAAGTAGAGAATGTGCCAGAGATGGCACATCGAAGCGGAGGACGGTCAAATGGTGAGACTCGCGGATCGATCGCCGGGCTTGACGGACATCGTCGCCCACCTGTTCTATGCCGCGGGGAACACCCAGGAGGTCATCGTGACCTCCGCGGACGGTGACCTCGTCGGCGCGCTGACCTACCCCGAAGGCAGCGGGGTGGTCATCACGTTCGCGGGGCCCACGCCGGTGTTCGAGCCGGGGACCCCCATCTGCGTCGAATACACCGGCCCCGCGGACAGCTACCGCTTCTACACCGAGGCGCTCTCCGTGGGCCCTGGCCGGCTGGTCGCGGCGTTCCCCTTCGCGATCGAGTGCACCGGCCGGCGGCGCCTCGCCGAGCGTGTCATCGTCCCCCCCGGGGAGGGCTACGCCTTCCGTTGGGGTGACCGGCCCGACACCCCGCTGTTTCCCTTGGTCGATGTCTCGGTGGGCGGCGCCGCGTTCGTCGATCCGGTCGACCTCGCTCTCCAGGTCGGTGACACCCTGTCCGGCGCGCTGCTCCTCCCCGGAGAGCCGCCGTTCCGTTCGTGTCTGGAGGTCCGCCATCTGGGCTTGCGGCGCGGCCGCCTGGTCGTCGGCACGCGCATCTCCGCCATCGCCATCCGCGACCGGCTCCGCCTCGCCGCGTACCTCGTCGAGCTCGCCCAACGTGTGGGCGCGCTCGAGCTCTCCTCTCACTCCCATGGAACGGAAGGTGTCCGATGATCCTGCTGCTTGCAACCCTCGCCTACGCCGAGGGAGCCCGATGTGTCGCGACCTGGCGCGGGCCGGTGCCCGGCTGCCCGATCGCCGGTGACCTCGTCGCGTCCGCCACCCGGGGCTCGGAGACGACGGCGGAGCGCGCCGCGCGCCGGCAGCTCGCAAGGGTCCTGGAGCTGACCGCCGACGAGCTCGTCGAGCGCTCGGGCGACCGCTACAACGCGGAGTACGTCCTCTGCACCGAGCGGACGCTCGAGGTGGCCGACGTGGAGTGCGCCGGCCAACAGTCCTCGATGGACGGCGGCCTCTGCTTCGTGACGTTCGACGATCCGTCCTGCTGGCCGGACGGCGAGGTCCTCACCATGGAGAACGAGGGCTGGCGGGCGGTCATCGACGGTCGCCAGGCGATGTGCGAGGCGGTGGACGCCCGCCTCGTGCGGCTCGCGTACCGCGACATGGAGGAGAGCCGCATCCGCTGCCAGGAGAGCTGTGTGACCCGCGCCGCGGTGTCGTGCCCGCCGGACCGGTAGGCAGACGCCAAGCTACACACACTGATGGCGAGCCGGAGGTCCCCCGTGGGCCCCCGGCTCGCCGTGTCTGCGTTTTTGGGTTCCGGGCTCATCTGACCCACCGGGATGCGCTCGTCGGAGAATGTCATCCAATCGTGTCAGGGCGTCACCATCGCCTCGGGGCCCCCAAATCACTCAAGAACGCCCCGAATCCGACCGAACTTGGACTCGCAACTCCGAGGGTCCAAATGTCAATCGTCCTGCTTCTCACCGCCTGTACCACGATGCCCGTCCTGTCCGTCCAGACCGATGCCAACGCGGCCGCCGAGCCTACCGATTCGTCGCCACGCTCGGCCGTGTCGGCGGCGGAATCGTCGTTGACGCTCACCTTCCCGGCCGACGTGGGCGGGTTCTACGAGGTGCGCAGCTACCGACTCGACGAGGACGGGGCCGTCAGCTGGGTCGGCACCGCGCTGAGCATCGAGGCGATCACCGCCGACACCGCCACCGTCACGCTCCCCGCGGCGGTCCCCCTGCGCGACCGCGGGTCCAACCCGGACGACGCCGTCGTCTACGCGATCGCCCTGCGCGCCGAGGACGCCGACGGCGATCCGGGCGTGTACACCGGCCTCTCCCGGACCCGCGTGGTCTACATCGGCAGCGAGCCCCCCGAAGGCGCGTCCGAGGGCTGGAACCTCGTCAGCGACTACGACGGCGACACCGCGGCCTGGCTCGCGATGGAGGACGGCCTCACCCTCGACGAGAACCTCACCGGCGGCGACACGATCACCCTCGGCGGCGGCTCCGTGGTCGACGTTGCGGCCGGCACCCACCTCGCGCTCGCCACGGGCACGGGTGTCGACGCGGTGTCCGCCTACGACCTGCCGATCTCGCCCGATTGGTCGTTCACCGTCCCCGGCGCGCCGCTGTTGGAGGCCCTGACCGAGAGCGACCCCGTCGAGGGCTCGATCCTGGCGGTCTACGCCTACGCCGACTCCGGCGACGACAACACGCGCACCGACGAGAGCATCCTCGGCGAGGCCTGCTTCGGCACCAACGCGGTGTCCGTCACCTGGTACGCCTACGCCTACGACCTCCCCCACGCGCTCGCGCTCCAGCAGCTCGACGCGCGCGCCGGGTGGGACCTCACGATGGACGCCCCGGAGGGCCCCCAGAGCATCCCCGCGGACGACTACGACGCCCTCACGCTCACCGAGACCTGCGGATAAACCACATGGAAACCGAGCACGTTCTCCCGCGTCGGCGCGTCGTCGCGTCGGCGCGTCCCGCTCCGCCTCCCTCGCGGGAGGGCACCCGCGAGCAGCGGATCGCCGAGCACTACCCGCTCGTGCGGACCATCGCCTCGCGCATGGCCCAGCGCCTCCCTGGGAACGTGGACCTCGACGAATTGACACACATGGGGACGTTGGGCCTCATCGACGCGGTCGACCGGTACGACGCCTCCCGTGGCGTTCCGTTGGGTGCCTACGCGGAGATCCGCATCCGGGGCGCCATCGTGGACGGCCTCCGAGAGGCGGACTGGACGCCCCGCGCGGTGCGGCGCAACACCGCCCGCCTCGACGACGTGCGCGCCCACCTGCGCCGCCGCCTGGGCCGCGAACCGGCCCGGGAGGAGATGGCCGAGGCGCTCGAGGTGGCACCCGCGGAGTACGACCGGCTCCGCGCGGACAACGAGATCCGCCGGCTCGTCTCGATCGACGCGCCGACCTCGGACGACGCCCCGGGCTCGTCGCTGCTCGATCAGCTCGCGGGCGAGGGCGCCACGCCGCTCGATCGGTGGGAGGCCGCCGAGCGGAACGCCGCCCTGCACGCGGCGATCACCACGCTCCCCGAGCGCGAGGCGGACGTGGTGACCTCCTACTACCAGAGCGGCCAATCGTTGAAGCAGATCGGGGTTCGCCTCGGTGTCACGGAATCTCGGGTGTGTCAGATTCACGCGCAGGCCGTCCGGCGGCTGCAGCGGGTGTTGGGAGCGGACGCGAATGGATAGCGGAGAACGCCTTGTCACGAGTCACCTCGACACGCCGCCGGTCGGGGCCGTCTCCCTCTCGGTCCCCCGGGGGACCCCCGTGCGCCTCGTCTACTCCGGCGGCTCGGCCGTCATGGTCGGGGCCGAGGTGCTCCGCGCCGAGCGCGATCAGCTCGACCTTCAGCTCACCGACGCCGAGGACATCCCGATGGGCGCCCGCCTCATCGTCGAGCTCCCTTCCCCCGCGCCCCCGCGCGCGGTCGCGATGGTGGTCGGCCGGTCCGGCAACGTCCTGACCACCCGCGTCCTCCGCCTGCCGACGGTGGATCGGCGCGAGTACCCGCGCCTCTGGGGCATCGTCGACCTCCGCTATCGCAGCGCGGACGCCGAGATCGTCCATGCGTGGATGCGGGGCGAGGACGTGGACGGCCCTCAACACACCCCCGACGCGCGGATGGACGTGAGCGCGACCGGCCTCGGCTTCGAGCACGGCCCGTGCGTCTCGGACGGCGACCGCCTCCTCGGGACGCTCTCGATCCCGGGCGAGGGGGGGCCGTGGCGCTGGGGCGGGCGCGTCGTGCGCGTGTCGGAGATCCCGGCGCGGGAGCGGCGCCAGAACGCGCAGGCCACGCATCGGATCGCGATGTTCTTCGACGCCATCCCGGACGAAGCCACCGCCGCGCTCGTCCGCTACACGGCGCGGCTCCAGGAGGACCTCCTCCTCGGCCTGGCGCCGCGGGGACAGGCGGTCGGGTAGCGAGCTTCGGGGGGCACCGGATCGCGGCCGCGGATCACGCCGCCGCCCGGGCCTCCGCCGCCTCCCACGCGAGGACGGTGGCCCACGGCCAGGCGCCGCGCACGCGCAGCCCCCACCGCTCCGGCTCCCGGCCGAGCGGCGAGCGGCGCTCGAGCTGGAACCGGTTGTGCTCGATGACGGAGAGGAGCCCCGGCCGGCGGGCGAGCTCCGCCCGGAGCTGGGCGAGCGCGTCGGCCTCCGCGCCCGGATCGGCGCCGGGGAAGCCCGTCATGTAGTTGACGACCATGCCGACGCCGGCCGACTCGGCGGCGTCGAGCACCCCGAGGAGGAGCCCGAGCGGCTGCCGCTTGTCGATGAGGAGCTGGCCCTCGGCGGTCAGCGTCTCGAGGCCGACCTCGAGCGTGGCGCAGCCGCCCGCGGCGAGGCTGCGGAGCCGGGCGGCGTCGAGGCTGGCGTGGAGCTTCGTACACGCGGCCCACGGGACCCGCCCCGCGACCTGCTGTGCGAGCGCGTCGAGGCGGGCGGGCAGGACGAGGCTGTCCTTGAAGGCGATCGTCCCGCCGAGGGCGTGGGCCTGGCGCACGATGGGCTCGAGGCCGTCGAGGCCGAGGGCCCGGTACGCGCCCTCCACCGCGGGGTAGGTGCAGAACCGGCAGCGCCCGTAGGCGCACCCGCGCGAGGCCTGCGCCGGGAGGGTGCGCCGCGCGGAGGCGTAGACCCCGAGGCGATCGAAGCGGGGGAGGACCGCCGCGTCCTCCTCGGCGTCGAGGGCCACGCCGGCGCCGGCGCGGACGACCGCTTGCGGCCACGGGGCGCCCGCTCCCACGGCATCGAGGAGCGCCACGAACGTGCGCTCGGCGTACCCGAACACGAACCCGTCGGCGGCCGCGCCGTACCGGGCGTCCCGCGCGATCTCGTCGCGCAGCGCGGTCACGTGCGGCCCGCCCCACACGACGGGCACCCCGGGCCAGCGCCGACGGACCAGCCGCGTGACGACCGCCGCGCCGAGCACCTGCCCCGCGTAGAGCAGGGAGATCCCCACGAGATCGGGGCGCCGCTCGCCGGCCAGGAGGGCGTCGAGCCGGTCGGCCCAGGGCGTCGCGGTCAACGTGTCGGCGGCCGCGGCGATCGCGGCGTGCGCGTAGGGGAGGGTCAGCGCGGGCGCCTCGTCGAGGAGGCCCGGATCCGCGGGCAGGTGGGCGGCCATCTGCGCCACGTAGGCGCGCTGCACGTCGCGCAGGAGGCCCACCGGGCGGTCGTGGTCGCCCACCATGCGCCCGGGCGGCAGGCCGTGGCCGAGCGCACCGGTGAGGTGGAGCGCGTTGAGGTCCAGGACGTCGACGTCGTGGCCCGCGGCGGCGGCGGCGCCGGCCAGCATCGCGGGCCCGAGCAGGGGGCCGGTGGTGCACTTCAGCAAGGGGGGGACGACGAGGAGGCAGGCGGACATGGGGGACTCCAGGGGGGTGACGCCGGCCGCGGTCGCGGTCGGACACCGCGAACATCACGCGGGCCCGGGCCCTGGAGGGGAGGCGCATTTACACAACGATTACGGGCGTATTTGTATAAATCCGGCGGTAGTGTCCCGGCGGGTCGAACGGTAGCTTGGGCCCCGAGGTGACGATGGCGTGGTTGAGCGAGGCGATCCAGGGCCGCGGGCACAAGAGCCTGCGGCAGTTCGCGAAGGGTGCGGTCGGCTTCCCCAACGCGCCGACGGCCGAGAACCTGCTCCAGCACCTGTCGCTGGCGGATCGCGGGGACCCGACGGCGCCCGGCTGGTTCGAGCGGCGCCCCGAGGTGGTCGCGGCGGTGGCGCGTGGGCTCGGCTGGTCCGAGGCGGCGTTCCTCGAGCGCCTCTCCGGCCGCCACGACGACCTCGACGGGCTCACCGTCGACCTCGCGGAGCTCGGCTCCGACCGCCGCTGGGACCTCCGCCACGACCCCCTCTTCCCCGGCGTGCCCGACGAGGTGCGCTCGCCCGCACGCTGGCGGCGCTTGTGGTGGCATGCCTGGGGCGGCGCCGGGCGCTCGCTCGTCGGGCGGTGGCTGCACGTCCAGCACGACGTCGTCTTCATCCGCGAGACCACGTGGGCGCGCGCCCAGGCGGCGCTGCGGCCGGGGCGTGCCCACTTCGTCGAGCTCTCCGACCCCGAGGGCGCCGAGCCGCTCCTCCGCGCCGACGGGCTGGAGTCCTGGCCGATCTGCGTCGCCGCCCCCTTCGCGCCGCCCGATCCGCCGCAGCCCCGCATGTTCGCCGGCGTCGTGCCGACCGGCCCGTGGACCATCGTGCGCTCCCCGCCGGTCGCGACGTGGTGGAAGGACCTGCTCGCGTGGGCCGCGCGCTTCCACGAGCCCGACGGCGGCT
Source organism: Pseudomonadota bacterium (assembly GCA_030684355.1). Classification (GTDB taxonomy): domain Bacteria; phylum Myxococcota_A; class UBA796; order UBA796; family SXON01; genus CAJBVW01. Next base: position 1,726 of record JAUXTN010000170.1, on the reverse strand, counting down.
TCACGCCCGCGCGGGCCGAGGCCGCGTGGACCCGGCTCCAGGCCCAGCGCGTGTTCGTCCACCCCGGCGACGTCATGGCCTTCTGCGGCCTCGTCGCCGTGTTCGGGGAGTCCGTGGGCGCCGATCACGACCGCTTCTGCGAGGAGTGGTTCAAGCGCGTGTCCGAGCGTGGCGACCGGTCGGAGGCCGCGCGGCACTGGGCCCGCAAGCGGGGGTGGGTCGATCTGAAGCGCATCGCCACCGCCGCGCTCCGGGAGCCGAGCAGCGGCCCGCGGCCGCGGGACGAGTGGCTGCGGGTCGCGGGCGTCGAGACCGTCGGGCACCTCGAAGCGCTCGGCCTGCTCGAGGTGCGCGACACGCCGGTCGGGCGCCCGCCCCGGTACGGCCTGCGCCCCGCGTGGATCGGCACCTACGCCACGTGGGTGGCGCTGAAGGAGGCCGTGGCCGGCCCCGCCCTCGGCGACCTCGCGCTCGCCTCGCCCGATGCCCTCGAGCAGCGCCTCCTCACCCTCTCCTGGCCCGAGATCGAGGGCGCCCTCCCGCCCGCGCCGGTGCCGACGCCCGAGGGCGTGGCCACCGTGGAGACCCTCTTCCGCGTCGTCGGGCGCAAGCTGCTCAACGGGCAGCCGTTCGTCCGCGGCGCCGCGACCCCCGCGGCGGCGCCGACCGGGCTCCTGGCGCGTGCCTGGGCCGCGCAAGCCGCGCTTGCCGTCCCGGTCGACGGGCTGCCGCGCCCGCGCCTCGGCGGCGACGCCGCGTCGGTCGGCCGATGGACCCTCGCGGCGCTCGCCATCTCCCGCACCCTCGCCGACACCGCGACGCCGGACACGCCGGACCCCTCGGGGCCGGACCCCGCGGGGCCGATGGGCGCGCTCGCCCCCTGGGGCCGCCCGTGGACCCCCGCCCTCACCCGCCTCGTGACGGGCCTGCCCGAGGAGCGCGGGGACGCCGACGCCCACCTCGCGCCGACCCCCGCGGACGCCCTCCTCGTCGCGCTCGTGGAGCGGGTGCCCGGCGCGCCGATCCTGGCGGTGACGGCGCCGGCCATCGTGTCGCGGCAGGCCCGGGAGGGGGAGGTGAGCCCCGAGGCGGCCCGGGCGCTCCGCGTGGCCGACGCCTGCACCGCGGTGCTGATGCTCGGGGTGCATCCCGGGGCGTACGCGGCCGGCGGACGGCTCGCGGGGGCGGTGTGGGCGCAGTGGCAGCGGCGCGTGGTCGAGGGCGACGAGCCCGGGGCCTGGATCGCGGACGAGCTCGGCCGTCACCGGTTCGGGGCGTCCCTCGTCGCGAACGCCGTGCCGGAGGCCGTCTGGGCGGACCCCGACGCCCTGGCCCCGCTCCGCCTCCTGCTCCGCCGCCGGCCCGGGTCCGCGGACTCGACGCCCTTCGTCCTCGTCCCCGTGTGGCGCGCGCTGATCCGGTCCTGGAACGACGAGCCGGTGGGCCTCAACCACGTGCACCCCGCCGCGCTCATCGAGGCCCTGGCCGCCGGGGACGTGCCGGTCGCCGCGCTCCCCGCGGTGTGGCGCGCCCGGGAGCCCGTCGTGGCCGCCGACCTGGCGCGGCGCCTCGCCGACCCCGATCCCGCCGCGGTCCATGGCGCCTTCCGGCTCCTCGAGCACGCGCCCGACGAGACTTTGGAGGGTGCGCTCGCGGCGTGGGAGGCCGCCGGGAAGCCGCCGCCCCCCGAGGCCGCCGCGTGGGCGTGGGCGCTCGTGGCGCGGCG
>JAUXTN010000166.1 GCA_030684355.1 Pseudomonadota bacterium | reverse complement strand
GCGGCGCGGCCCGGCAGCCCGCGCCCACCCCCCGCGCGGCCCCACGGTGTTCGAAGCGACACGGTCCCGGCCCCGCGGTCGACGCCGCTCGGGGCGGCGGGCACCGCGGGGGGCGCCCCTCGAGACCCGCGCTCCGTTTGGCCGGACGCCACGTGGAGCGAGTTGGGCGCTCGTCCCACGTGGGTGTTCACCCCGCGCCGCGTGCCACCCCGGTGGCCTCCGCCCGCGTGACCTGCCACTTCTCGGGCAGCCAGGGTGTCCACTCGGCGGGCACGGTGAGCCGACCCAACGTGATGCGGAGCACGTCCGACGGGGTCGGGACGCGCGGCACGGTGCGGAGCGGCATGCCGGCTTGGGAGGGCGTGCGGTCGGCCTTGCGCATGTTGCACGCGCGGCAAGCCGTCACGGCGTTCTCCCAACACGACACCCGCACCCACTTCCTGGACCAGGGCAGGTAGACGGCGCCGTCCTTCGCGTGGGCGCGCGGCACGACGTGGTCGAGGGTGAGCTGCTCGCGGTCGGGCCGGCGCCCGCCCCGCGGCTGGAGGCCGCAGTAGGCGCAGGTGTACCCGTCGCGCGCAAACACGCCGCGCGAGCTGTACCCCACGCGCCCGCGGGCCCGGGCATAGCGCCGGAGCGTCACGACCGCGGGCCACGGCAGCGCCAGGCTCGCGGAGCGCACGAACCGGCTTGGGTAGGCCGCGACGGTGACCACCTTGCCCGAGAGGACGAGCTCGATGGCGCGCTCCCACGGGAGGACCTTGATGGGTGTGTAGTCGGCGTTGAGCTGGAGGGTGTGCACGGGAGCCTCGGGGCGCGGCGGCAGCGGGCAGGTGGGGTTGGAAGGTGGGGAGGGGGAGGTTGGAAGGGTGGGCGCCGCCGAACCCCTGCCTTGGTTACAGGCACAGGACGGCGGCGCGGGCGCCCTGCTCCTTTTCAACGAGCGGGGCGCCCAAGTGACTGGGCGAGCGAGTGGGCGAGTGAGTGGAAGGGGCGCCCCCGGCCGGATTCGAACCGACAAAGCAAGGCATGCCAGCCTGCGCCCTCCGTTGGGCTCAAGAGCGAGAGGACTTCGATCGCGGCCCGCGAGACACACGTGTGGCGTGCGCGGCCGCGGGCCGGTGACACGGGGCCGGCGCGCCTCGGTTGGGTGGGTCGGATCGGGGTCGGGTGTGGCGGCGTGGGGGGGGTGAAGTTGGGAGGCAGTCAGGCCGGGCGCGTGCACGATTCCGTGGGCCGGAAACGACGAAGCCCCGACTCCCTTGTGGGGGGCCGGGGCTCCGTGGCCGTAGCTCCTGGTGAGGATCTACCGCGGGAAGCCTCCGGCCGGAGCAATCCGGTCGTCGGTGGAGAGGTGGCGCTTGGCGGAGGGGCGCTGCGTTCCCGTGGCGGGTTCCACGCCGAACGTACGCGTACCGCTTGCGACGATGTCGCTGAGGTACGAGGGGTTCGAATTCATGGACACGCGCAGCATGGGGCCAAGCTACTCCCGCGACCGCGCAAGTGTCAATCGAATCGTTGCGATTTTCCTGGCAGGGCCGCCGATGTCTCCGCCGACCGCGCCCCTACACGCCCGGCGGAAGAACACGCCGAGCGACAGGCCCTGGCGCGGCGAGCGGAAGTGGCTCGCCCTCCCGGCGGCCCCGCCCGCCGCTCATGGCTCCAGGAGATCCAAGCCGTCGAACACGAAGATCGCGCCGGCACCGGCGCCGCCCTCGTCATCCCCGTATGCGCCGACGACGAGGTCGCCGCGCCCGTCGTGATCGAGGTCTGCCCCCGCCAACGCCCTGCCGAAGTAGTCCGCCACCGACCGCCCGATGAGCAACGCATCCGCGTCGGTGTCCGTGACGCTCCCCGTGGCCCCCCCGGCGTAGACGGCCACCTGGCCGGCGTACGTGGAGCTGGAAGGCGCCCCGACCGCCACCTCGTCCCGTCCGTCTCCGCCGACGTCGGGCAGGTAGGCCGTGGCCCACCCCGTGTACTCGTGTCCCGTGATCGTGAGGACCGCGTCGGTGTAGGCGCCGCCGGTGGCGGTGTCCTCGAACACGTACGCGGTCACGTCGTACCACGCCCCCGCGACGAGGTCGTTCAGCCCATCCCCGTCGAAGTCGCCGTCCGCCGCGCACGCCGTGCCGAAGGCGTCGGTGGAGTAGCTGCTGCTCATGCCTCGGCCCGTCCAGATCGCGTCGTAGGCCGACATGGCGACCGCGCCGCCCGCGACCCCCGTGCTCTCGTACATCGCGAGCGATGAATAGTCGTAGCTGCGACCCTCGAGGTAGTAGCGAACGAAGATGTCCGCCATGCCATCCCCCGTCACGTCCCCCGTGCAACCCCACTGCAGGAGCCTGCCGCCATCGGGATCGGTGATGGTGAAGATGCTGTCGGTGTCGGCGTAGGTGGTGCCCGTCCCCTCGACGTCGAGCACGTAGCCGATCTCCGGCGTGTCCCCGCTGACCCGGGTTCCGTCGCCGATGGCGAACACCTCGCCGTCGCCGTCGCCGTCCCAGTCGAGGCCGGCCACCAGGTTGTACGCCAGGCCCGCGCTCGAGTTGGCACCATAGACGGTGGTGGTGGCGACGTCGTCGGCGTACCCCGTGGTGCCGAGCGCGGTGGACGAGGCGAGGACGTAGACCGCACCGTCGTTCCCAGTGCCGGCGGAGGTCGCTCCGACCACGAAGTCGTCTTCGCCGTCGCCGTCGATGTCGGGCATCCGTGACATGCCCCGGCCGAGGTAGTCGTAGGAGTCCACCCCCTCTGTCCGCAGGAGGTAATCGGTCCACGCGGTGGTCCCCGCATCGCCTCCGCTCACGACCTGGACCTCTCCGGCGTAGGCCCGGTAGGTGTCGCGCAGGCCGACGACGTCGTCCACGCCGTCGCCGTCCATGTCTCCGGTGGTGGCCACCCACATGCCGACGCTGGCCGACGCGGCCGGCCCCTCGATGATCAGGCGGGCGTCGTCTGCGGCGAAGCTGCTGCAGGTGGTCCCGCCGTCGCAGTCGGAGTCGACGTCGTCGAGGCAACTGTCGAGCGCGCCGGGGTAGATCGAGGCCTCGGTGTCATCGCAGTCGCCGTCCACCGCGTACCCGGCGGGGGTGGCGCAACTGTAGAGAGCGACCCCACCCGTGCCCCAGTTGTCGGCGTCGGCGTCGAGGCTCCAGGCGATCTTGTCGGTCGACGCCATGTCCGGGTCGAGGTCGTCCGCGCCGCTGTCGCAGTCTTCGTCCACGTCGGTGTCGTCGCACACCTCCGTTTCGCCGGGGTTGACCGCGGAGGCGGCGTCGTCGCAGTCGTCGTCCGTGGCGCTGTAGCCCGACGGCAGGTCGCATTGGGAGCGGGTCAGCGTGGCGACACCGTAGCTGTCGCCGTCGGCGTCGACGTACCAGGTCGTGCGCGTCGCGGCGGAGACGGACGAGTCCCGGTCGTCCACCAGCAGATCGCAGTCCTCGTCGGCGCTTCCGCTGTCACACACCTCGGTGCCGCCCGGATGGATGCTCGCGCTCGTGTCGTCGCAATCCGTCACGTTCGAGGCGAAGCCGCTCGCGGGGTCGCAGCGCAACGAGGCGGCGCCGGCGCCATATCCGTCCCCGTCGGAATCGACGAAGTAGGCGCTCTTCCCTGCCGACGACGCGCTGCTGTCCGCGTCGTCGGCGAGGCCGTCGCAGTCCTCGTCGGTGTCGGAGGTGTCACACACCTCCGTGTCTCCCGGCGAGATGCTCGCGGAGGTGTCATCGCAGTCGGTGGCGTTGTCCGCGTAGCCGGACGGCTCGTCGCAGTCGGCTTCCGTCAGGGAGGGGTCGCCGTAGCCGTCGCCGTCCGAGTCACGGTACCAGGTCGCGACGTCCACGGCCTCGTCCTCGTCGATGGAACCATCGCAATCGTCGTCGGCGCCGTTGCACTGCTCGGTTCCGTCGGGGGAGATCGTGTCGTCCTCGTCGTCGCAGTCCGTCGCGTCGAGGCCGTATCCGGCAGGCGCGTCGCAGCTCTCCGTCGTCGCGTACGGGTCGCCGTAGGCGTCGCCGTCGCCGTCCGCATACCAGGTCGTGCTGTCGATGGCGTTCGTGTCCACCGCGCCGTCACAGTCCTCGTCCCCGCCCCCGCACACCTCGTACGCGGCGGGGTTGACCGTCGCGTCCGCATCGTCGCAATCCCCGACCTGGGCGGCCTGGCCCGCGCCCACCGCGCACGCCCGTAGCGGGTCCGCCTCGTCGCCGTACCCGTCGCCGTCCGCGTCCGCCCACACGTCCATCCGCCCTGAATCCGCGACGCTGTCGTCGGCGTCGTCGGCCAGCCCATCGCAGTCCTCGTCCGTGGCGGCCGCGTCGCAAACCTCGGTCGCGAGGGGGTTGACGGCGGCGTTCCCGTCGTCGCAATCCGTGGCGTCGGTGACGTAGACGCCGGACGCCTCGCAGAGCTGAACGCTGTCGCTCGGGTCCCCGAACCCGTCGGCGTCCGCGTCGTGCCACGCCATGATTCCGTCGGCCACCCCGTCGTCGGCGTTGTCCGCGACGCCGTTGCAGTCCTCGTCAACGTCCGCGGGATCGCACATCTCGGTGGCGCCGGGGTTCACGGCGGGATCCGTGTCATCGCAATCGTCCGCCCACAAGAACCCGTCGTCGTCGGCGTCGTGGTCCGCGAAGAGGCCGGGCGAGCCGTCCTCCTGGGTCCCGAACAAGCCGGCGCAGCCGACGATCCAGGCGGTCGTCCCGAGGAGCAAACCGAGCTTCCAAGTTGCCATGCTCACATGAGATCCGGGCTGGTACCGCCTCTACCTCGTGGGCGGTGCCGATGCCACGGCGCTTCCCGCCGCGCCCTACGCCCGGCGGAGGAACAGGTTCAGCAGCAGCGTCAGCACCACGCTGATCACGACGCAGGTCACGATCGGGAACACGAGGGTGACCGGCCCCCGGTGCACCACGATGTCGCCGGGGAGGCGCGGCACGCCCAGGCGCTCGGCGAGGAGCAGCGCGCCGCCCGCGAGGGCGAGGAGGATGCCGAGCCCGATCAACAGCCGCCCGATGTCGCCCACGGCGCCTCCGCTCTCGGCAAGAGAACCCGCGATCGGCGGGCGCGCTCCCTCGGCGCGGCGCGAGCCGGCACTTCGCCCACCGCATCTGCCGCGAGTGACCGCCCCCGGGCGCCCGTTCCCTCGCGCCTGATGTACGCTTCCCCGGTGCTGACCCTCCTCGCCCTCCACGCTGCGCTCTCGGGCGCGGTCGCCCCCGCCCTCGCCGACGAACCGGAGACGACGATCCTCGTCTCCAGCCTCCAGCCGCGCAACCCCGAGGCCACCGGCCTCGCGTCGCTGGTGGAGAACTTCCTCGCGCAGGAGCTCGAGCGCCATCCCGGCTTCGCCGTGCTGCGCGTGGAGGACACGCCCGCGTTCCAGGACTACCCGGCCCGCACCTACATGGAGGGCTGCCCCCCGGGCGAGGTCGCCGGGTGCACCCAGATCATCGGCGAGCGCGGCGACGCCCAGTTCGCGGTGACCGGCACGGTCCGGGCGCTCGTCGGCGGCACGAAGATCCAGATCGAGATCCTCGACATCCGCAGCGGGCGCTCGCTCATCCGGTTCGAGTCGGAGCTGGAGTCGGGGGCGGACGAGGCCTTCGCGGAGGGCGTGGCGAAGGTGCTCGTGGCGGCGATCGACGGCGAGATCGGCAAGGAGCACGACATCCGCAACGACGGCGAGGACGCGCCCGAGCCGATGGACGACGCCGCCGTGCGCGAGCAGCTCGCGCAGCTCCAACGCGAGATGGGCAGCGTCACCGCGGTCATCACCCGCAGCGACCACGCGATCGAGCGGCCGACCTACACGCTCGAGGACCTCGCCAAGAAGATGGAAGGAGAGGGCACCAAGCCCTGGGAGCGGCTCGACATGAAGCCGGCGGAGTACCTCCGCTACAAGAACTCGGGGCTGGAGCTCTTCCAGTGGCGCGAGCGCGCGATCGGCCGCCAGGGGCAGCTCCTCGTGCGGCCCACGGTCGGCTTCGCGAGCGGCCCGTACGCGGGCACCTACTACGGGCGGCGCGCCTACGACGTCGTGAGCGGCAGCCTCGACGTGGTGGACGTCTACGCCGCGCAGGCCGTGCAGACCGGCAGCGGCGGCTACTTCAGCGCGGACGTGGCCTATGGCCTCACCCCGGTGATCGACGTGGGCGCCACGGTCGGGGTCACCACCGGCACGTGGACGATCGACATCGCCCAGGAGACCGTCGGGCAGCCCGCCTCCCCGCCGCAGCCCCAGAGCACGGGCCAGACGACGCTCGTGGTGGGGCCGCGGATCACCGCCACGTTGTTCCCGGTCCTGCCCATCCGGCCCTCCTTCGGCGGCTCGGTCCTCGTGATGCGCGGCCGCACGACGATGGACCCCGAGAGCACGCCCGAAGGCATCGTGTTCGAGCCCGCGGTGCTCGTGGCGGGCGAGGCCTTCATCGGCGGCGAGGCCCGCATCTCCAAGCGGGTCGACGTGTTCGTGCGCGTGCCGGTCCAGGTGCGCCTCGCGGGCCAGGTGCTCTCGACCTTCCGGGACGGCATCGCGGAGGAGGTCGACGCCACCGCGCCGGCGAGCGCGGGCGTCGTGAGCGCGGGGGTGACGGCCGGCCTCCAGATCCGCCTGTTCGGGGCCAGGCCGAAGGACTCGAGCCGCTTCGACGACATGGACGAGCCGGAGGAGTAGGCGCATCCAGGCGAAAGCGCGGCGCCGCGGGGGACGAATCGCTCAAGGGCGCGTCGCCCCCGCCGACACCGGGGCATGCCGCGCCCCCTCGTCTCGATCGACCGCTTCGACGTGCTCCTGCCCCCCAAGCTCCACGGGGCGCGCCCGAGGACGCTCCGCCAGGGCGTGGTGCTGTTCTCCGTGCTCCTCGCAGGGATGGGCGTCGTGTTCGCGCCGCTCGGCTGGGCCCAGGGGCAGCCCGTCCTCGCGGCCTTTATGGTGTTGACCGGGGCGCTCCACCTCGGCACCCTCGCGCTCCTGTGGAGGCTCGGCTCCGTCCGCCTCGCCGGCATGGCGCCGGGCCTGGTCGCGTCGGCCTCGCTCGCGGTGTTCGCCGCCCAGCTCGGCGGCATCCACGGCACGGCGCTCTACTGGTCCCCGCTGCTCGTCGTGGTGACGCTGCTCCTGTCCGGGACGCGCGGGGCCCTCGTGCACCTCGGACTGCAGTTCCTCCTCGTCGCCGCCTTCGTCGCGGCCGATCTCGGCGGCGTGCGCTTTCCGTACCTGGGGAATCCTGACGATGCCGTCGGCGCGGGCATGACCATCGCGATCCTGGCGGCGGGCACGTTCGGCCTCGTCTCGGTGTTCGTCGCGGCGAACGCACGGGTGCACCGCACGCTCGAGGAGCGGAACGCCGAGCTGCGCGACGTGCTCGAGAACGTCGGCGAGGCGTTCCTCTGCGCGGACCGGGACGGCCGGCTCGTCGGGGACCGCTCCGCCGCGACGGACGCGTGGTTCGGCTGTCCCCGCCCCGGGGCGCGGTTCTGGGCGTACCTCGGCGCCGAGGACACGGCGTTCGCCGTCGCCGCCGAGCTCGGCTGGCGCGCGCTCCTCGACGACGTGCTCCCGATGGAGCTCTACCTGGAGCAGCTCCCCAAGCGCTTCGGGTGGGACGGGCGCCTGTACCGCGTCGACTACCGCCCGGTCTACGGGGAGGCCGGGGCCGTCGAGCGGCTGATCCTCGTGGTCACCGACATCACCACCCTCACCGCTACCGAGGCGGCCGAGGCCGAGCAGCGCGCCTTCGCCGCGGCGCTCGACCACGCGTTCACCGACCGCGCGGGCTTCCACCAGTTCTGCGCCGAGATCGACGGCATCCTCGACGGGCTGGAGACCGGCCTCGGCGACCCGATGCGCCTCCTCCACACGATGAAGGGCAACTGCGCGATGTTCGGGGCCGATGGCCTCGCCGGGCGGGCCCAGGCGCTGGAGACGCGCCTCGCGGTGGAGGGCAGCCCGCTGACCCGCGACGCCGTCGCCGCCCTGCGCCGCGCGTGGACGACCTACTGCGAGCGCGTCCTCCCCGTCATCGGCGACCGCGCGAACGTCCTGGAGCTCGAGCCCGCCCGCATCGCGGCGCTCAGGGACGCCGTGCGCGCCCTGCGGACGCACGGCGAGCTCGACCGGATGGTCGCCGCCCTCACCCTCGAGCCGGCCGGCGTGCCGCTCCGCCGCGCCGGCGCCTACGCCGCCTCGCTCGCCCGCAGCCTCTCGAAGCCCGTGCCAGACGTGCAGATCTTCGACGGTGGCGTGCTCCTCGACCCGCACATCTGGCACGGCTTCTGGGCCGCGTTCGTGCACGTGGTCCGCAACGCCGTGGACCATGGCCTGGAGGCCCCGGAGCGCCGGCTCGCCGCGGGCAAGCCGCCCGCCGGGGTGCTGCGCCTCTCGGCGGAGCGCTCCGGCGCGGGGGTCGTCATCCAGATCGCGGACAACGGCGGCGGCGTCGACTGGGAGGCCATCGCCCGCCGCGCCCGGGCCCTCGACCTGCCCTGCACCACCCCGGCCGACGTGCGGGAGGCGCTCTTCATGGACGGCCTCTCCGCGCGCACCGAGGTGAGCAGCGTGAGCGGACGCGGCGTGGGGATGGGCGCGTTCCGCGCGGCGGCGGTGGAGCTCGGCGGGCTGGTCGAGGTCCACTCCGAGCGCGGTGTCGGCACGCTCGTGCGCGTCACGTTCCCCTTCGCCATCGCGATGCCGCCCCCCGTCGAGTCCTTCGACGCCCTGGACGTGTGCTGACACCGTCGCGGTCGCCGGTTGCGCACGTTGATCCCGCTCCTCGCCTGATTCCCCTCAAGACCCCGGGTCTCCCTCCGAAGGAGACCTACAGCGCTGGTGCACCCTTGGCCGCCCCCCACGTCCTCCTCGTCGACCCCTCCCCCCTCCGCGACGTGCTCGCCGAGCGCATCCGGATGCAGGGGTTCGCGGTGACGGCCGCCCCCGACGCCGCGACCGGCGCCCACCTCGCCCTCTCCGATCCGCCCGCGATCGTCATCGCCGACCTGTGGATGCCCGGCATCTCCGGCGTCCAGCTCTGCCGCCTCCTCCGCTCCGAGCCGGCCACCGAGTCCGTCCCCATCATTCTCCGCGGCCCCGAGCAGCGGCAGCGAGACCGGTTCTGGGCCGAGCGCGCCGGCGCCGCCGCCTACGTCGCGAGCGGGCGCATGGGGGACCTCGTCCGGGCCCTCACCCGCGCGCTCGCGGAGAGCCCCCCGCCGGCCGACACGTTCTTCACCCAGCTCTCGGGCGGCGAGCTCGACCTGCGCGACCGCATCGCGTCGCACCTCGACACCGCGCTCTTCGAGTCCGTCATCGCCTCGGAGGTCCGCGCCCTCTCGGTGTGCGGCACCTTCGCGCGGCTCTTCGACCTCCTCTCGCAGCTCGTCGCGCAGGTGACGAGCTACCGGTGGCTCGCCGTCTACACCGCGCGCCCCGCGCGCCTCGGCCTGCACGCCCACCCCGCGGTCCGCCCCCAGGCCGAAGCGGAGGCCCGCCAGGTGCTGGGCGTCCCCGATCACGTGCCCGTCGTGTGCGTCGAGGACGAGGACGCCTGGGAAGGCCTGGAGGGCCCGCCCGCGTTGGTGGAAGAGGTCCGCCTCGGGGCCGAGTCGCTCGGCCGGCTCGCCCTGGCGGCACGGCACCCCTCCGACCGCCAGGACCAGGCGCTGGCGCGGGTCATCGCCCAGGAGCTCGGCGGGCCCATCCGCATCGCGACGCTGATGGAGGAGTCCGAGCGCCTCGCGATGGTCGACCCCCTGACCGGGCTCTTGAACCGCCGCGCCTTCGCCATGTCCGCGCACCGCGAGCTCGCGCGCATGGAGCGCACGGGCGAGCCGCTGAGCGTCTTCCTCATCGACGTGGACCACTTCAAGCAGGTGAACGACACCCGTGGTCACGCCACGGGCGACACCGTGCTCGCGGCGGTGGGCGCGCTCCTTCCCCGGACGGTGCGGGCGAACGATCTCGTCGGCCGGTGGGGCGGCGAGGAGTTCGTCGTGGCGCTCACCGGCTCGCTCCTCGGCCCGGCGGCCCTGCGTGCGGAGGAGGTCCGCAAGGCCATCGCGGCCCTGGACGTGCGCGGCACGGACGGCCGCCCGGTGCCGCTGACCGCGTCGATCGGCGTCGCCGCGTTCCGGCCCGGCGACACCCTGGATTCGGTCGTCGAGCGCGCGGACCGCGCGATGTACGCGGCGAAGGCCGCGGGTCGCAACCGCGTCGAGGTCGAGCCCGTCCCCACCCTCGAGCTCCTCTCCGCGCCGGTCGACCGGGCGCGCGTGGCCGCCCGATGAGCCCATCCCCCGTTGGAGTCCCGATGGAACCTGCCCTTCAACCGCCCGTCGAGCGGACGTCCGCGCGGATCCGTGCATGGAAGAAGTCCCGGAACGACCAGGTGCTCGACGCGGCCCTCACCGAGGCCACGATCGCAACGTTTGCGCATTACGATGTGCCGCTCACCCTCGTGGGGCCGAGCCCGGCGCTACGCGTCGCGTCGCACTACTCGATCGGCGTCATCGGGTTCGCCGGCGAGGCCCTCCGGGGCACGCTCGTGATCGCGACGTGCATGCCGCTCGTGAGCGCCCACTGCCCACCCGGGCGCTCCAGCCGCGTGCGGCTCGAGGACCGTGCCCGCGACTGGGTCGGCGAGCTCTCGAACCTCGTGCTCGGCCGTGTGAAGATCGCGCTGTCGCGCCGCGGCGTGACGATGGGCCTCTCCACGCCGGTCGCCTTCACCGGGCAGCACGTCCGGCTCGGCGCGGTGCACCCCGCCCGCACCCGGGCGTGGGACTTCGCGAGCCCCGCCGGCGAGGTGCGCGCGTGGCTGGAGGTCGACTACGACCGCGAGCTCCTGCTCGGCCCGGACCTCCACACGGACACCGACGGCACCCTCGCCGCGGGCGATGCCCTCCTCTTCTGACCGCCCGACCCCCCGAACCCGATCCCGACCGAGGCCGCCATGGACAAGAAGATCCTGGTCATCGACGACTCCGCGACCGTCCGCCACCAGGTGAGCCACGCGCTCACTGGCGCCGGCTTCCTCGTCTCCGAGGCCGCCGACGGCGTCGAGGGCCTCGCGCAGATCGAGCGCACGGCCGACCTCGCGATGGTGCTCTGCGACGTGAACATGCCCTATATGAACGGCATCGAGATGCTCGAGGCGATGAAGGCCGGGGGCAAGCGGGTGGACGTGCACGTGCTGATGCTCACCACCGAGGCCGCACCCGCGCTGGTCGACCGCGCGAAGAAGGCGGGCGCCAAGGGCTGGATCGTCAAGCCGTTCAAGCCGGAGCTGCTCGTGGCGGCGGTGCGCAAGCTCACGGGGGTCGCGGTGGCGTGACGCCGGCGCCCTCGGGCCGGCTACCCTCCGAAGTTCGTCGGCTTCGGCAGCATCGGGGTGATCGCGTCGACGAAGCCCTTCAGGTTCCGGCTCTGGAGGTAGATCTCGCCCGGGCCCGTGTACTTGAAGACGAGGCCCTCGCCCGAGGCCACCGAGTTGAACAGGCCCTTCGCGGCCTTCGTCATCTCGTACTTCACGCCGGCGTCGAACGCGACGATGTGCCCGGTGTCGACGACGTAGGACTCGCCCGCCGCGAGCACGACCTTGTGGATCGCGCCGTAGCTCGACAGGAGCAGCGTGCCGGAGCCGCTCACCTTGATGAGGAACGCCCCCTCGCCGCCGAGCATCTGCATGCCCGCGAACTTGGTCTCCAACGCGAGGGTCGTGCTGCCGGCGAGCCAGCTCCCCGCCTGCACGAGGAAGGCCTGGTTGACGAGCTCGACGCCGAGGATGTCGCCGGGGGTCGCGGGCGCGAGGAGGATCTCGCCCGGGGCGCCGTCGGCCGTGTAGGTGCTCTGGAACATCGACTCGCCGGCGAGCATCGCGCGGCCGAGCGAGGCGAGCAGGCCGCCCTGCATCTTGGACTCGAGCCGGAGGTGCGCCGACATGCCGACCATCGCGCCGGACTCGGTGCGGAGCGACTCGCCGGCGGCGAGCTCGACGTGAGCCATGGCGAAGGACGGCCGGTAGAGGATGCGGTGCTGCACGGGGGCTCCGGAGGGCGGGGAGGCGGGGGGGGCGCTGGGCTTGGAGGGCCGGGCTTAGAAGAACTGCCAGTCGCCGACGACCTCGCCGCGGGCCTTGCGCTGCGCGATGAGCAGGGCGTCGACCGCCGCGAGGACGTTGAACAGGCCGCCGCCGAAGCACGTGAAGAACGCGACGACGAGCAGGAGGACGCCCTTGACCGTCTGGCCCGCGTAGATCTGGCCGGCGCCCGGGAGGATGGCGCTGATGAGCGCGGCCAGGACGGGGTTGGGCGGGGCCACCGCGACCACGACGGGCACGTGCTCGAAGGAGGGGACGGGGCGCTGGACGGGCGCGAGGCGCGGCGCCCGGGCGGGGTCGGGGTCCGCGGCGGGGTCGTGGTCGAACCCGTCCGCCGGCCACGCGGACTTCGCGGCGGCGAGGCGGGCGGCGGCGGCGGCCTGGGCCACCGCCTTGGCGGCCTGGGCAGCGTTCTCCGCGGCCTGGGCAGCGTTCTCCGCGACCGGGAGGGCGCCCTCGGCGGCCTGCTCCGATGCGGATCCTGGGGCGGCCAACACACCTGGCTTCGCGACGTCTGCCGCCGGAGCGCCGGGAGGTGGGCCGCCATAGAAGGAGGCGAGATCCTCCTCGGGGGAGACAGGCTCGTGGCGGGGCATACGTCCGGTCCGTTAGCGGTGGACCGAAGTAACGCGTGCGACATCGCGCCACGATGGGCCACGAGCGCGTCCGGTGCGTACGCAGAAACCGGGAGAGCTCCGTGTCCGACTACTACAAGCCCGATCACCTCGCGCACTTCGGCCACGTCAGCGACGCCGCGCCCGACCTCGGGAAGAAGTTCTTCGAGTGGTACGGCGCGGTGTTCCAGGAGGGCGCCCTCTCCGAGCGGGAGAAGTGCCTCATCGCGCTCGCGGTCGCGCACACGGTGCAGTGCCCCTACTGCATCGAGGCCTACACGAAGGAGTCGCTCTCCAAGGGCGCGGATCTGGAGCAGATGACCGAGGCCCTGCACGTGGCCGTGGCCATCCGCGGCGGCGCGGCGATGGTGCACGGGATGCAGATGATCGAGCACGCGAAGAAGGCGGGCATGTGAAGGGCGCCCCCGCCTCGTCCGCGGCGCACTCCGCGCAGGCGGTGCGGCTCGACCTGGGTCTCGACAGCCTCGCCGCCGGGCCGAAGCGCACCTCCAGCCTCCGCGCCCGGGGCGACGCCCTCGCCCCCGCCGCCGCCCAGCTCGCGCGCCTCGACGCCGTGCCGCTCGCCGGCGGAGACTTCGACCGGGCCGTCCTCGCCGCCGGGTTCCCCGAAGGGCTGCGCCCCGGGAAGCTCGAGGTCTTCCAGATCAACGTCGGCCGGCTCTGCAACATGACCTGCCGCCACTGCCACGTGGACGCCGGGCCCGACCGCATCGTCGAGAACATGGACCGCGCGACGATCGACGCCTGCCTCCGCGCGCTCGACGCCACCGATGCCCACACCGTCGACCTCACCGGCGGCGCCCCCGAGCTCAACCCGCACTTCCGCTACCTCGTGGACGAGTGCGTCAAGCGCGGCAAGCACGTGATGGACCGGTGCAACCTCACCGTCCTCCTGCTCCCCAAGTACGCGGACCTCCCCCGGTGGTTCGCCGAGCGCGGGGTCGAGGTCGTGTGCTCCCTGCCGCACTACCGCAAGCTCAACACCGACGCCCAGCGCGGCGACGGCACGTTCGAGCGGTCCGTCGAGGCCCTGGGGCGCCTCAACGCCGCCGGCTACGGCCAGGGCGATCCGCGCCGGGTGCTCACGTTGATGCACAACCCCGCGGGCGCGTTCCTGCCGGGCAGCCAGTCGTCCATGGAGCGCGAATGGAAGGCCGCGCTCGCGAAGAACCACGGCGTCACGTTCGACCGCCTCATCGCGCTCAACAACATGCCGATCGCGCGCTACCTCGAGTGGCTGGAGTCCACCGGCAACCTCCAGGCCTACATGGAGAAGCTCGTGAGCGCCTTCAACCCCGCGGCGGTGGGGGGGCTGATGTGCCGCAACACGCTGTCCGTCTCGTGGGACGGCACGCTGCACGACTGCGACTTCAACCAGATGCTGGAGATCCCCGCCGCGGTGCCCGGGGCCAACGTGCGGGACCTCGACCTCGATGCCCTGGCCGAGCGCCGCGTGGCGACCGCCCGGCACTGCTTCGGGTGCACGGCGGGGGCGGGGTCGAGCTGCGGGGGCGCTACTTCGTAGCGGAGGTCGTGGCGGAGGTCGTCGCGGCGTGCGCCGCGGTGGTCGTGGCGGCGTGCGCCGCGGTCGCCCGCGTGGGCGCAGTCGTCACGGTCGTCGCCGCGGTCGCCGCGGTCGCCGGGGTGCTGTCGAGGGGCGCCGCGCCGGGCCGGGGGCGCGTGGCGAACCGCCGCCAGAGCCGGACGTCGTCGAGCACCGGGCGCCAGCACACCGCGAGCAGCGCCACCGCGAGCACGCTCGTGATCGAGAAGCCCACGGCCTTGAAGCCGAGGGCGCCGAACCCCCCACCGGTCCCGAACGCGATGATGAGCGTCGCGTGGAGCTGCAGCCGTTCCAGGTCCGCGCGCACGCGGGGCTCCTCCAGCGTCCGGTTCAGGTAGAGGACCTTCCCCAGCTCGATCCCGAGGTCGGTGAGCAGGCCGGTGATGTGGGTCGTGCGGATGACCGCGTTCGAGATCTTCGTGATGACCGCGTTCTGCAGACCCATGATGAAGCAGAGGAGCGCGACGGTCGCCGGCAGGGCGAACATGCTCAGGTGGACCTTCGGGCCGAGGACCCCGAAGAGCAGCAGCAGCACGGACTCCAGGAGCAGCGGCAGCGCGTACCGGCTGTGGAGGTGCCGGCGCTCGCAGAAGCTCACGATCATCGACGTCGTGACCGCTCCCGCGAGGAACATCAGCACGCTCAGGGCGGCGCCGACCGCGAGGCCTACCTGTCCGAGGACGAGGTGGTCCGCGATGGACGACACCATCCCGGTCATGTGGGAGGTGTACTGCCCGACGGCGAGGAACCCACCGGCGTTCGCGGCCCCGGCCACGAACGCGAGGATGACGCCGAGGAGGGTGTTGGCGCGCGCCGTGCGCCGATCGTGAGTGAGCGTGCGTACGAAGGACATGGTCCGGGGCGCTCCCGGATGGCCGCCCTGCCTCAATGTAGTCGCCAACCCGCGGCTCCTGCGTGGGGTTTGCGCGCGCATTCCAGCGGATCGGTCGCTCTCCGTACGCCTCCGTTTCGGGGGCTGGCAGGCGGCGGGGGCACGGGCTGCATCGCGGTTTCCAGGGGGGGCGGGCGGCTCTATCGGACCGCGCCGAGGCCTGGGAGGGCAAGCACGCCACGAAACGCCACAAACGCGGACACGGGCGCCGACGTTTCCGCGCCGCGGTCGGCGCCGCGTCGCGCTTCACCCCCACCCGAGCGTCCGGGCGCCGAGGCACCGCGGCGCAAGCGTGCTCGAGCCCCTTCGCCTTCCGGTTCCTACTCCGCCCGCTCGACCCGGAGCGCCGGGATCGCACCCGCCCACTCGTCCGTCAGCGCGCGGACCGTCGCGCTCCCCGCCACGGGTAGGTCCGGGAGCGCCAGCGCGGGCGGCGCCTGGACCAGCGAGACCGCGCCGTTGCGCTCGCCCGCCGTCACCTCGATGCCGACGAAGCCGCTCTTGCGGCCCGCCGTGTAGTAGACCCGCGCGAAGCCGTCCGCGTTCGTCGTCGCCGTGGCGGGCAGCGAGCCGTCGCCGGAGAGCACGCGGAGGTCGACGGAGACGTTGGGGACGGGGTAGCCGAACTCGTCGAGCGTCGCGACGGTGAGCATCGCACTGGAGAGGCCGTCCGGGGGGAGGCGCTCGCGGGAGGGCACCACGAGGACGTGCGCCAGCGCGTTGCCGGTGGCCGGGGCGGCGACGGACGCGCTCACTTCGACGGGGCCGCGGCCGGTGGTGGCGAAGGTGGCGGCGTACTCGCCGGTCTTCAGATCCTTCACTTCCTGGAGCTTGGCGCCGTCCACCGAGAAGCTCAGCGCGCGGCCGGCGAGGGCGCTGCCGTCGGGCCCGGAGACCTTCGCGAGCACCGTCAGGCTCGTCGCGCCCGCGGGCAGCGTCGGCGGGGTGGCGGAGAGGTCCACGCGGGTCGCGCGCACCGGCACGAGGTTCACCGCGCGGGTGTCGGTGTGGATCGGCGGGCGGTCGGCGAGCTTCGCGGTGAGCGTCGTCTTCAGCACCGCGTTGCCGTTGGGGGGCGTGAACGTCGCGACGTAGACGCCGCCGCCCTCGTGCTTCGTCGGGCCCATCAGGCCGGCGCTCGCGGCGAACAGGACCTGGGCGCTCTCGTCGGGTCGCCCTTCGGCGGTCACCACCATCGCGCGCACCGGGATCTGCAGGCGCCCGTCCGACGGGATCGAGGCCGCGGTCGGGAACAGGGCGATGCGGCGCGCCTCGGGCACCTTGAGGTCGAGCGGCGCCTCGGTGACCGTGCCGTCGGGCGCGATCTGCACGCGCACGGCGTTGCTCGCGCCCGGCGGCACGACGATGGGCACCTTGGCGCGGCCCTTCGAGTCCGCCGTCACCGGCCCGAACTCGCGCCCGCCGACCTTCAGGATGACGCGCCCGTTCGGCACCACCGTCACCGCCTGGTCGACCTTCATCGTGAGCGGCACGGCGACGCCGCCGTAGGTGCGCATCGGGTCCGCGCTGTCGACGGCGGTGAGCAGCGCCACCTGCGCCCCGGGCGTGGTCGGCACCGTGTAGAGGCCGTTGAACTGGCCGTCGCCGAGGTTGGTCACGTTCGCGACGGTCCCCGCCGAGACGCTCCACGCGAGCTTCACGGCCGCCACCGCCGCGGGCTCCGCGCCGACGAGCGTGAACGCGAGGTTGGCCGTCTTGTCGACGCCGAGCGTGAGCTGCGCCGGGTTCGCCACCACCGTGAGCTGGCGGCTGCGCGACGGCGCCACGGGCATGCTCCACGCGCGCGTCAGCGGCTGCTTGTTCGCGAGCTTGCCCTTGAGCTCCAGCGTGGCCGTGCCGGGCGCCGCGACGAGCGCCGGCGTGAACGTGAACCGGTACAGCCCCCCGCCGGCCTCGACCGGCTCGCTCACCGTGCCGCCGGTCGCGGTCAGCTTGACCTTCCACCCGGTCAGCGGCGCCCCGTCCGGCCCGAGCGCCAGGATCGCCATGTCGGCGGCCGATCCGCCGTCCCCCACGAGATCCGTCGGGCGAACGAGCTCGATGAGCCCCTGCCCCTCGAAGAGCGGGGCGGTCGCGGCCCCCGCGGCGGGCACGAGCCCGACAACGCCGACGAGCGCGGCATCGCCCACGAGGGGCGCGGCGCCGAGGCCGACGAGCGCGGCGAGCAGCACGAGACGGGGCCGGAGACGACGGGAGGGGGGCATCTGGGCACTCCGGGCCAAAGGGCCCGGATGGTAGTGGGGGGGGGCGGGGGATGTCAAATGGGGAGGGGTTGGGGGCGGGGGGCCGTCGGGAGACCTCCCTGCGCCAAGGTCCACGACCGCATCCGGGCGCGTCCCCCCGCCCGAGCGCGGGGGGCCGGGCCGCTACGGGCTTCGGGCCGAAGGCCCTCGGTCGGGTGCGCGCGGACGCGCCCCCGGACCGGCCGCCGAGCCGGCCGCCCTCCACGTCCCTCGCGCGGTCCCGGTGATGGTCGGCGGTCCCGGTCACCTCGGAGCGGCTGCGGATGCCGACGACCACGCCGACGCCCGGTCCTGCGGAGTCGAGTCGAAAGACCGCTCGGTGCGGCGCAGCCCCCTCGAAAGACCGCGGTCTCCGAGGCCGAAGCGTCGGAGGGCCGCATACGGCGCCTGGGGTGACGGACAAACGCCTGTTTTTCACGGGTGAAGCGCCCCGAGCGCTGGTCGCAATCCTGGGAGGAGGCAAGATCGGGGCCGGCTCGGTCTTTCGAGTGGGTTGCGCTTCAGGGAGCGGTCTTTCGAGCGGACTGCGCTTGCGACGCATCCGCGTCGTGCGAACGCACGACGTCCGAACCACGGGCTCTCCCCCGAGCAAGCAACGGGAACGTGGTCGTAGAACCTGTGCAACGCGGATCCGCATCCCGTGGGCCCCGCGGCCATGGAAGGCCCCCCTGCCGCCAAGGTCCCCCGGCCATGACCGCGGGGCGGCCATGGAAGGCCCCCCTGTCGCCAAGGTCCCCCGGCCATGACCGCGTGGCGGCCATGGAACGCCCCCCTGTCGCCCAGGTCCCCCGGCCATGACCGCGGGGCGGCCATGGAAGGCCCCCCTGCCGCCCAGGTTCCCCGGCCATGACCGCGGGGCGGCCATCGAGGGGCCCTGGGCGCGTCCCCCCGCCCGAGCGCGGGGGCCGGGCCGCTGCGGGCTTCGGGCCAGAGGCCCTCGGTCGGGTGCGCGCGGACGCGCCCCCGGACCGGCCGCCGAGCCGGCCGCCCTCCACGTCCCTCGCGCGGTCCCGGGATGGTCGGCCGGTTGCGGATGCCGACGACCCCGCCGACGACCGGTTCACCCCCTCCCCGTCCTCCACCCCAACTCCTGGTCGTCCAGCCGCGCCGCGATCGCCGCCGCCCGCGCTCGGGCCTTCGTGCCGGCGTCGGTGCCGGCGAGGAAGTGGGCCAGGGTGTTGAGCGCCATCGCGCGGAGGCGCAGGGAGCCGGCGTCGCCCGCGACCTCGATGCTCTCGCGGGCATGCGCGAAGGCTTCGTCGGCGCGCCCCAGCTTCCACGCGCTCCAGGCGAGGCCGACGAGCCGCGCCCGCCAGCACGGCACGTCCTCGTCGGCGTCGGCGGCACCCACGGCGTCGAGCGCGGCGGCGGCCTCGGCGAGGAGCCCGGGCACGGCGTCGGGCGCGCGGCGGCTCGCGACGAAGGCGGC
>JAUXTN010000163.1 GCA_030684355.1 Pseudomonadota bacterium | reverse complement strand
GGCCGCGCGCCCGCCGGATCCCTCGCGCGGCGCCCGCCCGCCCCGACCGACAGTTCCTGTCGCCACCGAGGCACCCGCTCAACTGGCCTTCCTCCCCATCGCGCTGGTGATGCTCGGCGCCATCGGCTTCGAAGTTGGGAGTCATCATCGGCGTCGACGGGGCGGGCTTCTACCTCGTGCACCTCTACGAGCGGACGACGCAGGGGCTCTGAGCCACACGCCACCGACAGTTCCTGTCGCCCCCCGGGTCGACCGTCCTGGGCGCCGCGCAAACCCACCTCGACCGGCGGTTCCTGCCACCCAGCGCGGTACGCGCGCGACCGACCGCAGCGCCTGCTCGTCCGGGAAGCCGTGGTAGCTGATGTCTCCGGTCGCAAGGTTGGCCTGCAGTTGGATCTGGAAGCGAGTGATGTCGGTCGTTCCGACCGCGTCCCCGATGGCGTCGTCGGAATCGGCCACCAGAATCCATGCGATACGCCGGGTTCGGTCGGCGCCGGCTGCCGCCACGATGTCCGCCATTCGGGCTGAGATCTCGGCCTCCATCAAGGTCTTCGCACCGTCCTTCGAGATCGACCACTTTGACTTGTTCGCCGTTGGCGCGCCGCCGAAGTGGCGATCGCCGTGGGCGGCGCCGTAGGTGATGCTCAAGACCACTTCCGGCTCGGCCTCTTCTTCCTCCGCGACCCCGGTGTCGACGGTCTCCCAGTTGTAAGCCCCATCGCGAGCGGGCTGCGCTGTCACCGGCTCGTCCCGATCCTGCGCCGCCCACGCGCCTTCCACCCCTGACCACGTCGTCCGCTGTACGACGCCGCCCGACCGAAGGGGGTCGGACAGGTCACGGCCCCCGAGCGGGTCCCGCAACGCGAGGCGCTGAAGGGGGTCGTTCAGCCCGAACGCGGTCTGCGGCTGTTGGTCCTAGGCCGCGTTCGGCCCGGGCGTTCGCCTGCTGCTCTGGACAGACCGGACGGACGGGGCCATGAACACCTCTTCCACGAAACGCTACCTCCTACCGCGCGATCTTGCGTCGACTCGGCGTCCGCGGCTCGGCCAACCTCCTCGGCCCCGCCTCGCCAGTTGCCCGTCGGTCGCGGCGGACGTGCCCCGCGGGCGACAGGAACTGTCGCTCGCCCCGGCGCCACCGGCGCGGCGACAAGAACTGTCGGTCGACCGTGTGCTCGGCGTGGCGTGTTGCCCCGCGCGGCGACAAGAACTGTCGGTCGAGCCTGTGGCGTTCGAGCCTGGGTGGGAGCGCCCCGCGCGGTGACAAGGACCGTCGGTCGACCCTGTGTCCGGGCGTGGCATGCGCCCCGCGCGGCGACGAGAACCGTCGGTCGACCGATGCCCTGCCGTGGCCGGTGCTCCGCGCGGCGACAAGAACGGTCGGTCGACCGCGTGCTGTGGCGCGGGCCGGCGTGCGCCCCCCGCGGCGACAGAAACTGTCGGTCGACCGATGCCCTCGCGTGGCCGGTGCTCCGCGCGGCGACAAGACCTGTCGGTCGGCCGTGTGCTCGGCGCGGCGACGAGAAGGTCGTCCACGACGTGCCCGCGCATGGGGTGGGCTCGCTCCGCCATCGTCAGCGATTCGCGACGCGAGCGCACCCGTGCTTTCTCCAGCATCCTGGGCCGCGCGCCTCGCGCCACCGCCAGTCCCGGCGGTCGGCTCCGCGCCACCGCCAATCCCGCCGGTCGACTCCGCGCCACTGCCAATCCCGGGGGTGGGCTCCGCGCCACCGCTCGACGCCACGCGCGTCAGGCACCTGGAGGGCGCGCGGCCGGGGCCGCGCGGTTCGGCGGGGAGGGGCGCCGCCAGGCGACCTGCCCGCCAACGGAGGCCGCAGGCCGACCCCGGAAGGCGCCGACCCCGCGTCCGCGCGGGGGGACGCCCGGTCGGACGCCCGGTCGGCTACCTTGCCGCCGTGCTCCTGCTCCTCGCGTGCACCGACCCCGCGATCGAGGCCTCCGGCCCGCCCGCGCCCGTCGTGGCCCCGGTGGACGGCCCCGCGGACGCCCCGATCGAGGGCCTCTCGGACGCGTGGTCGGAGCGCTACGACGACGGCTACGACGCGTTCGACACCATCTTCCGGACCGGCAGCGGGCTCGGCCCCACGTACATCAACATGGCGTGCGTCGCGTGCCACGCGGGGGCGGAGCGCGGGCCCGGCGTCGTGACGAAGATGGTGGTGATGGACGGCGACGCGCCCGCCGCCGACCAATCCGCGCTGCCCTGGGGCCCCACCGAGCGGCCGCGCGTGGCGGGCGGCGGCGAGACGCCGATCAGCGTGCCGACCGACGTGGCGAACCTGCTCGTGACCGAGCGCGTCGGGCCCGCGGTGTACGGGCGCGGCTACCTGGAGGCCGTCGCGGACGACGAGATCGAGCGCGTGGAGGCCGAGCAGGCGGCCGCGGGCATCGTGAGCGGCAGGATCAACCGGCTGGCGTGGTCGGGGGTCGAGGCGGACAGCGCGTTCCACGATTGGATCGCCGGGGACACCGGGCTGATCGGGCGCTTCGGCGTGAAGGCGCGCATCGTGACGCTCGACGAGTTTGCCGCCGACGCCCTGCAAGGCGACATGGCCATCACGAGCCCGATGCGTCCGACCGAGCTGCCCAACCCCGACGGGCTGGACGACGACTCCCACGACGGCGTCGACACGACCCTCGAGGTGGTGAACCGCATGGCGGACTTCACGCGCCTCCTCGCGATCCCGCCGCGCCCCGTGGGCATCGAGGCCGGGGAGGGCGACGCCGCGGTGGGCCACGCCCGCTTTGCCGAGGTGGGGTGCGCCGAGTGTCACGTGCCGTCGCTGCGCACGCGCGCCGACTACCCCGTGGAGCCGCTCGCGGACATCGACGCGTGGGTCTACACCGACCTGCTGCTGCACGACCTCGGCACGGCCATGGCCGACGGCCAGGCCGACGGCACCGCGCTCTCCGGCGAGTGGCGCACGGCCCCGCTCATCGGGCTGTCGCACCACGCGACGTTCCTCCACGATGGGCGCGCAGACTCGATCGTGGAGGCGATCGCCGCGCACGGCGGCGAGGCGGACGCGGCGCGGGAAGCGTTCGAGCAGCTCCCAAGCGACGAGCAGGCGGCGTTGGCAGGGTTCGTGCTGGCGTTGTGACATTCCGGGGGTAGGCTGGGGCATGCCGGTGCGGATCGACTACGCGTGCCCGTTGCGGTGGGAGGACCTCGTGCCCGGGGCCGACCCCACGCGGCGGGGGTGCGAGGCGTGCGGGCGCGTCGTGACCGACCTGTCGCTTTTGACCCGCGCACAGGCGCTCGCGCTCTATGCGGTCGGGGAGCAGCCCTGCGTACGCGTGCGGGTGGACACCGGGGGCGAACCGGTCTTCAGGGACACCGGGCGCCGCATGATCCGGGTGGTCGCGCCGATCGCGCTGCTCGCCGGGTGTGTCCACCCGGTGCCGCCCCGGTTGGGGCTGGCGGCCCCGTTGGAGGCGGCGGAGAACGCGGCGGAAACGGGCGATGCGGAAGCCGGCGATGCCGAGGACGCGCCCACGCCCGCCCCCCGCCCGCGGGAGGTGCGGTACGCGGAGGTCGAGATCGATTGGGAGGGGCTGGAGGTCGAGGGGACGGTGTTGGACCGGTGGCTCGTGGGGGTGATCGTCCCGGAGGGTGGCGAGGGGCACTACCTCCCGGCGTTCGTGCGGCGGTGGGAGCCGTCGACGGACGTGGAGCTGCCGTAGGGCGCCGTAGGGACGTCGCGCCCGCCGCCTGCCCCGGGCCCCCCGGAGTAGACTCCCGCCGTGCCGCGCCGGTTGCTCCTCCTCCAGTCGTTCGCCTTGGCGCTCGTGCTCACGTGGCCGGCGCCCGCGCGGTTCGGGAGCGAGCTGCTGGGGACCCCCAAGGGGGACGCCGCCAAGCACGCCTGGAACCTCTGGTGGACCCGCGCCGAGGTGGGCGGGGGCGCGTCGGGGCTCCTGACGCAGCTCGTGAACTGGCCGGCCGGGATGCGGCTCTACCCGATCGAGCCCCTCGACGGGCTCGTGGCCTTGCTGATCCCGCTGGAGCCCGTCGCGTTGGCGAACCTGCTCGCGGTGGTGCACGTGGCGCTGCTCGGGGCGTGCGCGGGCTGGCTCGGGTGGCTGGTGACCGGGAGCGAGCGGGGGGCGCTCACGACGGCGGCGCTGGCGCAGGGGGCGTCGTTCGTGGCGTTCACCCTGCACGTGGGGGTAGGAGAGCTGCGGCAGGTGTGGTGGATCCCGCTCGGGCTCGCGTGCCTCGTGAAGGCGCAGGAGACACGGGCGCCGCGCTGGTTCGCGGCCCTGGGCGGGTGCCTCGCCGTCGCGACGCTCGCCTGCTTCTACCACGGGTTCTTCCTGGCCACGGCGGTGAGCCTGCACGCGCTCGCGTCGCTGCGGCGGGACCGCGCGCTCCTGCTCGGGTACCTCGGGGCGGCCGTGCTCGCCGTGGCCGTGGTGGTGCCGGTGGTGCGCACGTTCGCGGTGTCCTACGGGGCGGCCGACGCGAGCGCCGGAGTGTCGTTCCTCGCGTGGATGACCGCGGGGTTCGCGCCGGAGACGTTCCCGGGCGCGGCCCTCGATCTGCCTGACATCGTGCGGTCGCGCGCGGCGGACCGCGGTGCGGACGCGCTCGTGTACGCCTACACGGGCGGGCGCTACGTCGGCGTGGTGGCGCTGATCCTGGCGGCGCTCGGGGTGGCGGCGGCGCCGCGGCGGGCGGCGGCGTGGGCGGTCGTGGCGGTCGGGGCGGTCGTGCTCGCGATGGGGACGGTGGTGTGGTGGGGCGGCGAGGTCCTCGCGCTGCCGATCGCGCTGCCGATGACGTGGATCAACCGGGCGCTCGCGTGGGTGGCGGAGCCGCTCAACTTCCCGGTGCGGTTCGTGTCGGTCACGATGGTCGCGACCGCCGTGCTCGGCGGCCTCGCGGTCACGCGGTGGCGGTGGCTGGCGCTGCTCGTGCCGGTCGCGCTGGTCGACATCGCCGCCAACGACCTCGTCCCCTGGCCGCGCGACACCACCGTGCTCCCCGTCGAGGCCGACGTCGTCGCGCCCGCCGGGGCGGTCGCCGACCTCACCGTCATCACCCGGGGCCTGGGGCGCTCCCCCGATTACGCCTCGCGGGAGGGGGCGTTGTTGCCCTCCTGGCTCGACGGGGAGCTGCGCACGCGCGCGATCGGCGCCCAGATGGCGCTCGACCGGCCCTTCCAGACCGTGCCGATCGAGCGGCAGGAGATGTGGGCGCTCGACGGGCTCTTGTGGACGGCGGTGCTCCCCCTCTCAGTCCGCGCGGTCGTGGCCGACACGCCGGTGGAGGACCCCCGGGAGAGCATCTGGCTCCTCCGCGAACGCGGCTTCGGCTCGATCGTCCTCACGCACGCGTGTGGGGGCGCCCCGGACGCCGCGGCGGCCCAGACGTTCGACGAGCTCGTCGGGCCGCGGCGGGTGGGCCGGTGCTTCGCCCTGTGGGCCCTCCCCGAGGTCGAGGCCACGGAGGCGGAGGCCGAGCGGTGGGCCCGCGTCCAGGCCGAGCGCGTGCGACGCCTCCCGACACCCCGGCTCCAGGCGGCTACGATGCCCACGCGATGAGCCTCCGCCGGCGCCTCGAGAGCCTCCCGGCCGGAATCCCGGTCGCCGCGGGCGCGCTGGGGCTCGCGCTCGTCGCGACCTTCCCGCTGTTGGCCACGCCATTCGCCCGGCTGATCGGGCACCCCGACGTGGACGTGACGAACCACGCCTGGGGCCCGTGGTGGTGGTGGATCACCATCGGCCGCGGCGAGCTCCCCTGGCAGACGACCCTGCTCGCGGCTCCCGAGGGCGGGGTGTTGTGGTTCATCGACCCGTTCCTCGCGGCGGTGGGGGCGGCGCTGGTGGGGATCGTGGGCGTGGTGGGCGCCTACAACCTCGTGGTGGTGCTGTACGTGGCGCTTGCCGCGGTGAGCGGGCGTGCGCTCGCGCGGGCGTTCGGCGCGGGGGCTGCCGCGAGCTGGGTGGCGGCCGCCGCCGTGGCGGTGAGCCCGTACCTGCTCTGCGAGGTGCACAACGGCGTGACCGAGGCGGTGGGCGTGTGCTGGTCGACCTTCGCCCTGGCCGCCACGCGCCGCGCCATCGCGGCGGACGCCCCGGACCGCGTGCGGCGCTGGATCGTGGCCGGGCTGTGGCTCGGCGCCGCCGGTGCGGGCACCTGGTACTACGGCCTCGCGACGGGCGTGACGATGGGGGCGTGGGCGCTGGCGGCGACGCTCGGGCCCGGGGGGTGGCGGCCGGGCGCGTGGCGGGAGGTCGCGCGGATCCGTCGGGACGCTCGGATGTACGGCGGCGGCGTCGCGCTCGCCGGGCTCGTCGGCGTGGTCGTCGCCGCGCCGGTGCTCTGGCTGGTCCGCAACAGCATCTCCGACCCCCGCTCGCTCGTCGTGCGCGGGGACGTCGACGCCGGCGTCCGCGAGTTCCTGCTCGCCCACAACGCGGTGGACGTGCGCGCGTTCGTCGCGCCGTTCGGCTTCCAGTCCGTCGATCTCGCCGCGGGCGGCGAGGCCTTCCTGCACAGCAGCTACGTGGGGCTCGTGGCCCTGGGGCTCGCCGCGGTGGCGGTCCGGGCGCGCCCGGCGCTCGGCAACGCGCTCGCCGGGGTGCTCCCCGTCGCGGTGCTCTCGCTCGGGGCGTACCTGTGGTGGGGCGACGGGTGGGTCACCGTCGGGAGCACCCGCTTCGCGCTCCCGTTCGGGTGGCTCGTGGCAGCCTTGCCGGACGCCGGCTCGACCCACGCCCAGCGCCTCGTCTGGCCGGTGGTCGCCACCGTCGCGGCGCTCGCGGCGGTCGGCGCGGAGCACGTGGCGCGGGGCCGTCGGAGCTGGCTCGTGGGCCTCGGTGCCGTCGTCTTCGTCGACCTGCTCGTGTCCGCGCCCTGGCCGCTCGCGCGCGTCGATGCGCTCGACCTGCGCGCCCACGCCCGCCTGGACGTGCTGGCCCGGGCGGAGTCGGCGGCTGCGCGGAACCCCGAGACCCGGGTGTCCCTCGCCCGCGGCGTGCTCGACCTCCCCGCGGAGGTCGGCGCCACCATGGCGACGTCGCGCTACCTCGTCTACCAGACCGCCAGCGAGCTCCCCATCCCGTACCGGCCCGACGCCCGGGGCGGCACGGCGCGCGCGTACGGCATGCCTTGGTTCAACCTGTTGTTCCTCCCGAGCGCGGGCCAGGATGCCCAGGCCGCCGCGCTGAAGGCGGAGCTCGGCTCCACCACGCGGCTCGACCTCGCGTCGTTCGACCGCGGCGGCATCCGCTGGGTGGTGCTCCACCGCGAGCTCGAGCGCGGGCGCGGCGACGTGATCGCGCTCGAGGCCCAGCTCCGCGCGTGGTTCGGCGAGCCCGACCCGCTCGGCCCCCACCTCACTTGGGACGTGGCAAAGCGCCGCAGCGACGGCGGGGACGTGCTGATCGGGCGGTGATGGGTCGGGTGGCGCAAGCGTTGGTTCTCGCTATTTCGCAGCAGACTTTCACGGGGGTGGATGACTCGGGCCTGACAGGCAATGTTGCGTGGAACGGCCGGAGGCCGCATGGGCAAGGGACAGGTCAAGAGCGCGCCGACAAAGACGGCCAACCGCGGGAGCGGCTCCGGCTCGGGTGCGGGCACGCGCACGCCCAAGGGGCGCGACAACAGCGTGATGCAGGACGCCCTCGCACAGAAAGCGCCCGCCCTCGACGAGGGCGCCGCCGGCCTCTTCGCGGACTTCGAGCGCTACCAGCCGGACTACGGGAGCTCCTTCGCCAAGGCGTTCGGCCTCATCGGGAAGGCCCAGTCGGCGCAGGACAGCGGGGACGTGCCCGGCTTCCACGGCGCGGTCGACGCGATGCTGGACGAGAAGACCGGCATCCTGTTGCAGCTCGATTGGTACATGCCCCACATGGGTGTCTACCAGCAGATCTCCGACTACCTTGACGGCAACCCGGAGCTCGCCAAGGTCGAGGAGTTCCGTTCGGGCTTCCTCCGCGTCGCGGGGTTCTGCGGCATCGTGAAGAGCCAGCGCAACCTGCTCATCCCGTTCCTCGTACCGCACACGGTGCACGGGAAGGGGTTCCCGAACATCCCGAGCATCGACCTGGGGAACCTCTCCTACACCGAGGGCGTGGAAGCCCAGGTCGGTACGATCGCGCCGATGCTCGACGTCGCGACCGAGATCCGTACGTTGCTCGCTGGCGCGGCGACCGCCAAGGGCGCCCAGGCCTCCGCCATCGCCACGGACATCGTGGCCGGCCCGATGAGCGACTACATGCCGGGGAGCGGCGAGTTCGAGTATCTCTACCTCGCCGTCAAGAACTCCAAGGCATCGACCGAGACGAAGGCTCGGGTCGATTGGTTGCTCGGTCGCGACGACTTCGCCCAGTACGAGACCCTCTTCGGCGTCTCCCTGATGGTGTCGGAGATGGGGACGGTGGCGGGCGAGGTGCGCCAGGGCGCCGCCATCCCCGTCGAGCCGGCCGCCCCTGCCGCCCAGATCGTGGCCGTCACCCCCGGCGCCGACACGGCCGCGGGGACCCGCGCTGGCGGCAAGGCGGCAGGCGGGCGGGACTTCGACTCCTCGAAGATGCCGAAGACGGGCGGGAAGGGCGAGGAGGACAGCGGGTCCTACGCGAGCGAGCGCGGCATGAACCGCACGCAGACGACGCGCGAGGCCGAGGGAAAGATCGTCGCGGGGGACGGCAAGGTCGGCGGCGAGGCCGCCGCCAGGCAGACGACGAAGCGGCGCGACGGTTCGGGGAGCCAAGCCGGCGTGGAGGGCACCATCGAGGCCGGGAGCACGCTCTCCGGGTCGGGGAAGGTCACCGGCTCGCGCACCGGCGCGAACGGGAACACGACCGCGGGCGGGGCCGGCGCCGGGCGGGAAGCGGACGGCACCTGGAGCGGGAACGCCGACGCGACGCGGACCCGCAAGAACGGCGACGGCTCCAGCACCTCCACGAACGGCGGGCTCGCCGTCTCCGAGAAGGGCAAGGTGACCGCCACCGGCGGGCGCACCGTCGAGGATGCGAACGGCAACAAGAAGGGCACCTCCGGATCCGGCGGCTACGACGCCGAGAGCGGCGAGGCCTCCGCGTCCTTCAAGCGCTCCAACACCGACAAGGACGGCAAGGACCTCGGCTCGGCGGGCGGGTCGGGCTCGCTCGACCTCGACGGGGCGGACGGCAAGCGCGGCGGGAAGGCCGAGCTCTCGGCGTCCAAGGGCAAGAAGAGCGTGGCGCTCTCCGGCGGGTACACCATCACGGTCAACAAGCCGGAGAAGGTCGACGGGCGCTGGGTCATCACGTACGAGACCGAGCTTGCCGGCAAGATCTCCGGCGGTGTGAAGAGCAAGAAGGCCGGCGCCTCGGCCAACATCGGCGGCAGCAAGAAGAAGTCGGGGCGCAAGTCCTTCGCGAGCGAGAAGGAGGCCCAGGCCTTCTTCGACGCGCCCACGCTCGAGGGCGTCCCGAGCAGCGCGAGCGACGTGCGCGCCATGGGCGAGGGAGACGAGCGCGGCAAGGAGTCCTCGTTCGACGCCGGGGTCGACGGCTCCGTGAGCCTCGGCGCGGTCGAGGTGGGCGCGGGCGGCTCCCACTCCTCGTCGGACTACGAGACCCTGACCAAGGGGAAGGGCGGCAAGGTGCGCATGGAGGTCGGGCACAAGGAGCTCGACGAGGTGCACGGCAGCGTCGGCATGGCGGGGGTCTCCGCCGGCGCCGGCAAGTCCTGGGCGAGCCAGCAGAGCGTGACCGTCGAGTTCGATCTCGACACGGACGACGGCCGCCGTGCCTACAACCACTACCAACGCTTCCACGCGCTCCCCCGCGGCGCGCGCGGGTGGAAGGTGGTCGGGAGCGCCAAGGGCAGCGCCGAGACGGACAGCTACTCCCTCGGCCTGCTCGGCGTGAAGGTCGGCAGCTCCCACACCGTCGCGAGCAGCGTCGAGCGCGCCGACGGCAACAAGTACGAGCGTGACTCCGGCACCGACTCCACGAGCGTGTCCGTGCCGCTCCTCGGCAACTACTCGCGCTCCCACCGCCTCTCGATGTTGCAGGTGAACGACGGCCGCTCGTTCTTCAACACCGAATCGACGGTCAAGGCCTCGGACCTCGACGACGTCCGCTCCGGCATGGCGCGGTCCGCCATGGAGACCGAGAAGGGCATCGGCGGATCCAACAAGGGCACCTACCGGCTCCAATCCGCCATCTCCGAGGCGGACATGGACAAGTTCATCCAGGTGGCGACCTCCGCCAACGCCTCGAAGATGTTCAACTGGCACGGGGGCTTGCACGCCACCGATGGCCTGGAGGACCTGCAGAACGGCCTCATGCGCGCGCGGGGTGACAAGGACACCCAGCGCCGCGTGCTTGCCCGGTGGGTGGCGGACGAGGGCTACGACGCGCTCACGACGCTCCACGCGATCAGCCATGGCAAGTTCGATCAGAACGGCGCGGGTGGCACCCAGATGTTCGTCGCCATCGACGGTGACCCGCTCATGACCGGCATGAAGGGCCAGCTCGAGCTGGAGCTGCGCATCCAGGGGTGGGACCAGCGCCTCCAGAAGGGCGAGCGCGGGCCGGCCCTCGCGAGCGAGATCCGGAAGGACATCGGCTTCCAGCGCCAGAAGGCGCGGCACCTGGAGGAGTGCGGCGAGCTCCCGGCCCGCGTCTACAGCCAGGAGTACGATCGCATCCGCTCCAATGTCACCATCCTCGACTCGGTGTTGCAGCGTGCGCTGACTGGGGACGGCGCGGCCACTACCAATGCCGCCACCGGCCTGGAGGGCCCGCGCTTCATCGCCTTCCGCCGCGCATGTGCCAACCTCTCCGTCGCGCGCGGGGAGTGCGAGAAGAACTACGAGTGGGCGTACAAGGAGTACCGCATCAACGAGAAGGGGGCCTTCCAATCCGGGAGGCGGCGTGCCGAGTCCATGCCCCACGAGCGCAAGAGCTTCGACCAGGCGCTCGACCTCTACGAGAAGGGCAACGTGGCCCGCCAGGCCGCGCTCCTCGCCGAGTCGCTCTCCAGCCAGACGCTCGACGAGCGCTCCGTGGCGCCGCTGACCGCCATCGTGACCAAGGCCCGCGCCGAGTACCTGCGCGGACAACGCTTCTACAAGTCCTCGAGCGACCTCTACTTCGAGATCCACTCGCGCAACATCGGCAAGGGGCCGTACATCCAGCCGCACGGGCGGGTCACCCCCGGCCAGTAGCTCGACCCCATCGCCGGAGGGATGCTGGATCAGCTCCGCGGCGCCTGGACCCAGCGCGCGAACGCCTCCTGCGCGTCGACCTCGCCGTGGTGGAGCGCCACGCGGCGCACGTCGGGGATGGCGTCGAGCCAGGCCCGCAGCTCCCCGCGGTCGGCGTGCGCGGAGAGGCCGGAGAGCATCTCCACCGACGCGCGCACCTCGACCTCCACGCCGTCGAGGGTGACCGTCGGCACGCCACCGCGCTCGTCGCGCGCGCGGGCCGCCTCGAGGATGGCGCGGCCGGGGGTGCCCTCGGCCTGGTACCCGACGAAGAGCACGCACGTCTCCTCGTGGGGCAACAACTCCACGAGGTGCCCCACGATGCGCCCGCCGGTGCACATGCCGCTCGACGCGATGACGATCGCCGGCGCCTCCAGGTCGTGGAGCCGCTCGGAGTCCCGCGGCCGCATGACCGCATAGAGCCCCTCGAAGTCGAGCGGATCGTCGCCATACGCGAGGCGTTCGAGCGCGGCCTTGTCGTAGAGGCTCCGGAAGTGGCTGTAGGTCTCGGTCACCGCCAGCCCCATCGGCGAGTCGAGCACCACGGGGACGCCGGCCAGGTACCCGGACTCCACCAACGCGTTGAGGTGGTAGAGCAGCACCTGGGTGCGCCCGATGGCGAAGGCCGGCACGAGCACGTACCCGCCCCGCTCGATGGCGCGGTAGAGGATCCGGCCGAGCTCCTGGCGGATGTGGGCGTGGTCGCTCGCGTGCTCGCGGTCACCGTAGGTGGTCTCGAGGACGACGAGGTCCACGGGGCGGGCGGCGTCCCAGGTCTGGTTGTACGTGCGCAGGATGGGCGTGTCGGGGCGGCCGAGGTCCCCGGAGACGATGACGCGGCTCTTTCCGGAGACGAGCTCGATGCTGGCCGAGCCGAGGATGTGCCCGGCCTCGCGGAACGCGACCGCCACGCCGCCGAACGGCATCTCGCGCGCGTCGTACTTCAACGGGTGGTGGAGGGCGTCCAGGCGCGCGATGAGCGCGTCCGCCTCCTCCTCGGTGGCGCCCTCGAGGGTGAGGCCGTCCCGGAGGACGATGCGCGCGATCGCGAAGGTGGCCCGGGTGGAGAGGATGGGGCCCTCCCAACCGCCCGCCAGGAGCGCCGGGAGGCTGCCGACGTGGTCGAGATGCCCGTGCGTGAGGAGCACGGCGTCGACATCGCGGGCGGCGTCCGGGAAGCGCCAATCGACCCGCTCGCGGCCTTGCGCCACGCCACAGTCGACGAGCAGGCGGACGCCGGCGATCTCGATCCGCGTCATGGCGCCGGTGACGCCGCGGACGGCGCCGAGGAGGCGCACCTCGCCGTCGGGGAGCGGGTGCGCTTCGGTGACAGGGACGATGTCCATGTAGCTTGGATAGTCACCCGACGGTCCGGTGGCCCCGCGTCGCGGGCACGGGGAGGCACGGGGAGGCAGGCGGGTGGCGGGTTGGGAGCGCGGGTGTGGCAGACCGAGACATCGTCCGCCCCTCGGCCGGCGCGAGGCGCCTACGTACCGAGGATGTTGCAAGCGTTGCGTCGCCATGTCCCCCCGCCCGTCCGCACGATCGATTTGAACGACCGCGTCGTCGTCCTCACCGGAGGCTCCCGGGGCCTTGGGCTCGAGCTCGCCCGCGTGTTCCTCGGCGAGGGGGCGCGGGTCGCGCTCCTGGCACGCGATCCGCGGGAGCTCGAACGCGCGGCGAACCTGCTCGGCCACCCCGCGCTGCTCGTGCCCTGCGACGTGACCGACCCCGAGCAGGTGAAGGGCGCCGTCGCGCGGGTGGTCGAGCGCTACGGCCGCGTGGACGTGCTCGTGAACAACGCGGGCACGATCGAGGTCGGGCCCTTCGAGCACATGCTGGACGAGGATTGGGAGGTCGCGCTCGACGTACACCTGCGCGCGCCGTTGAACCTCGTCCGCGCGTGCCTGCCCCACATGGCGCCGGGCGGGCGCATCGCGAACGTGAGCTCCATCGGAGGGCTCGTGGCGGTGCCGCACCTCGCGCCCTACTGCGCGAGCAAGCACGCCCTCGTGGGCCTCTCCGACACGCTCCGCGCCGAGCTCGCGCCGCGTGGCATCGCGGTGACGACGGTGTGCCCGTGGCTCATGCGCACCGGCTCGCCGCCGCACGTGCTCGTGAAGGGCCGCCACGAGGAGGAGTACCGCTGGTTCGTGACCATGGACACGCTGCCGGTGGTGTCCCAACGCTCGGGCCAGGCCGCGCGGCGCATCGTGCGCGCCATTCGGCGGGGCGACGCGCGCGTGGTGACGGCCTTCCAGGGCCGGCTGGCCGTGGCGCTGGACGCCGTGGCGCCGGGGTTCTTCGCGTGGACGATGCGGGTGTTCGAGACGTTCCTGCCGCGCCCGGCCGCCGAGGGCGGCGAGGAGGGGATGCTCGGCGCGCACCTGCGGGCGCCGGAGTGGGCGCGGCCGCGGCTGGCCGAGGTGGGGCGGCGGAACAACGAGTAGGTGTCGCCCGGGGCGGCGGCCTGGGAGCGCCGCGACGTGAGGGTCGGCACCGGGCGGGCTGGGCGGGCTCGATGGGCGCGTGGAAGACCGGGGGGTGGGACCGGGGGGTTCCGGCCCAGCGGGGCCGGAGGGGCGCCGCCGGCAGGCGGCGCGTCCGGCGGCGGCAGCCGCCGACCGAGGCGCTTGCGCCGAGCCCGGAGGAGACGCGGCCGCGAGCTCCGCGAGCGGCGGGCCCCGGGAGTGACAGATTTGAGTGACCGATTTGAGTGACAGATGTAGATCGACACCGGGGGGGGTCGCGCTCGCCAGGGCCTTGCGGTCTCGGGGCCGGGGTCGCGTGTGGTCTCGGGGGCCGGGGTCGCGCCCGCCGGGCCCCGCGCCGCGCTACTTGGAGGGGCCCCGCTTCCGGGGAACACTACGTGGAGCCCTGCATGGCGCCTGCCCTCCTCGACCGGTTCCGGTCCTTCCTCGACGCCTCCCCCACCTCCTTCCACGCCGCCCGCGTCGCCGCCGACCTCCTCGAGGCCCGCGGCTACACCGCGCTCGACGAGCGCTCCGCGCCCTCGGCCCTCCCCGCCGGCGCCCGCCGCTACGTGCTGCGCGGGGGCTCGATCGTGGCCTTCCGCGTGGGCGGCCAGAACCCCGCCGAGGGTGGCTTTCGCCTCGCCGCGGCCCACACCGACTCGCCCAACCTCCGCATCAAGCCGCGCCCCCACCTGCGCGACCACGGCTACGTGCGGCTCGGCGTCGAGCCCTACGGCGGCGTCATCCACGCCACGTGGATGGACCGCGACCTCGGCATCGCCGGCCGGGTCATCGTACGCGACGGCGCCGGACAGCGCGCCACGCTGGTGGACCTGCGCCGGCCCCTGTGTCGCATCCCCACGCTCGCCATCCACCTGAACCGCCAGGTGAACGAGGAGGGGATGAAGCTCAACGCCCAGAAGGACCTGCCCGCGCTGTTCGCGCTCTCCGATGACAAGACGGCGGAGCCCCTGCGCGACCTGCTGGCGGAGGCCGCCGGGGTGTCACCGGACGCGCTGCTGGCGTGGGACCTCGGGCTCTACGACCTGACGCCGGCCGTGGTCAGCGGTGTCAATGGCGAGTTCCTCCACTCTGCGCGCCTCGACAACCTCGCGAGTTGCCACGCGGGGCTCGAGGCCCTGCTCGCCTCCGACGACGCCAATCTGCCCGCTTCCACCGCGGTCCTCGCCCTGTTCGACCACGAGGAGATCGGCTCCACCAGCGAGCGCGGCGCCCAGAGCGCGTGGTTCGAGCACGTGCTCGAGCGGATCGTGCGCGACGGTGCCGGGAGCAACGCGGGCGGCCTCTCCCGCGCCCTCACCCAGAGTTGGTTGATCAGCGCGGACATGGCCCACGCCGTGCACCCGGCCCACGGAGACAAGCACGACGGCGAGCACATGCCGAAGCTCAACGCCGGCCCGGTCGTGAAGCAGCACACCGCCCAGCGCTACGGGACGGAGGCGGACGGCGCGGCGTTCTTCTTCCGGTTGTGCGAGCAGGCCGAGGTGCCCGCCCAGTGGTTCGTCAACCGGTCGGACCTCGCGTGCGGCTCGACCGTCGGGCCGCTCGTCGCGGCGCGGCTCGGCGTGCGCGCGATCGACGTGGGGAACCCGATGTTGTCGATGCACTCGGCGCGCGAGATGTGTGGCACCGGGGACCATGCGCGCATGGTGGCGGCGCTGCGGGGGTACATGGCGGGGTTGGCGTAGCCCCTCGGGCCGAGTTGGGAGCGGGGAGGCGCCTTCCTGGTTTGGGAGGGCGCCTACTCGATGCCCGCGTGGCGCAGGACGTGGAACGCCAGCAAGTCGAGCGACTCCGAGACGGAGGTGCCGACGTTCTCGGGGGCAAGCCAGCCGGCCGTGCGCACCACCCCGCGGTCCTGGCCCCATGCCAACGCCCGCCCCTCGGTGTTGGACCACCACACGACCCGCGCGGACGCCTCGATCACCGGGTAGCTTCCGTTGTTGCCGGCCGAGCGCTGCTCGTAGCCGACGTAGAGCGAGTCGAGGATCAGGGCCCACTGGGGCGCGAAGTCCCCCTGGACCAGCTTCGCCCCCGCGGCGGGGATGGGAACGTCGAAGGTGCCGAGCCGGAATTGCATCCCCGGCACGGGGACGAAGGCCAGCGGCGAGCCGGCAAGGGCCTGGCACTCGACGCGGCCGATGCGCTCGGCCGCTCCCAACGAGGCGACGAGCTGGGCGCAGGCGTGCTCCGTCGTCGCGGTGCGCTCGAAGGCCGCGGCGGCCTTCTTGGAGTTCACCATGAGGCTGGGCGGGCCGATGGTCTCGAACCCGTCGATGAGGACGAGGAGATCGCCCTCGAAGCCGTCGAGGGCGCCCTTGGGCTCGACGCGCAGGTGGCTGCACGCGACGAGGAGGGGGAGGAGGGCGAGCGTGGATGCGGCGAGCTTGGGTGCGGCGAGCTTGGATGGCACGGGCTTCTTGGGTAACCGCGGGATGGTACACGAGGGGGGCGGCCGGGCCGATCTTCCTGGCTGGTTACCCCCCGGGAGACCGGCGATCCGGAGGTGGCTCCGGTTCGAGTGGCGCCGTGTTTACGCTGGGCGCAGACACGGAGGCGCGAAGTAAACGGAGCTTCGCCGACCCGATACCGATGGACAGGCCCTGCGCAAGCCGGCGTGGCTACCGCTCCTGGCGTTTCCCGCGCCGCCGCGGGTCCGGGGGCGATTCGACGGTCGGGGGCACGAGGCGCCGCCGCAGGGTGAAGGACCGGCTTCGCGCGGCCTCCAGGCCGCACGTGCACCGCCGCAGCCAGGTGGCCCGCTCGTGGATCGAGCACGTGGCGGGGTGCACCAGGAAGGGCTGGGTGGCGTCGTATTCCATGGCCAGGATGGCGAGGACCAGGATGTCGACGCGCGAGAGCCGGCCCGCGCCGGGCGCGTTGTCGAGCTGGCTCGTGAGCCGCTCGAGGATGGGGGCGAGTGGGGGGAGGGGTTCGGGCATGGTGAACGCCTGTATAGTAGTGCCCCGTGCCCGCGGCGTCAGCCCCCGTCCCGACGCGACGCCGCTCGCTCCGTCATCGTGGGCGCGCCTGGGCACCCGAGTAACGGCCGAGAAACCCAAGCTGGTCCGCCCAGCATTGGCGGGCCTGGGGCCGGACGAGCCAGGCGTGGAAGGCGTGCTCCATGCCCGGATAGTAGCGGGCCTCGACGGAGGCGCCGTGCCCGGTCAACGCGGCGGCGAAGCGACGGGTGTCGTCGAGGAGCGGATCGCGGGTGCCGACGCTCAAAAAAGTGGGCGCCACCGCGCGGTCCGGCGGCGGGGCGCGCTCGACCACCACCAGCGGGTCGGCGAGGCCGTGGTCGCCGTGGGGGTCTTCGCGGTCGCCCACGTAGCCGTAGAAGCACCCCTCGATGACCGCGTTGGCGATGCGCCCGATCGGCCGGCGCCGCACGAAGCGGCCGGGGTCGCTCACCTGGAGGATGCCGCACGCCGGAGCGAGCGCGCAGGGGACCACGCCCTCGTCGTAGGCGGCGCGGGCCCAGGGTTCGTCGCGGCGCCAGGCGGTCGCCACGCCCACCACCGCCGCGAGGTTGGCACCCGCGGACTCGCCCGCCACCACGATCCGCGCGGGGTCGCCGCCGTAGCGCGCGGCGTTCCGTACGGCCCAGATCCAGGCCTCGCAGGCGTCCTCGGCGGCGGCCGGGAACCGGTGGCGCGGCGCGAGGCGGTAGTTGACGTTGAAGACGAGGTAGCCGGCGCGGGCGAACCCGAGGCCCATGACCCAGTGGGTGTCCTTGTCGAGGCCGCGAAAGCCGCCGCCGTGGAGGTAGAGCACGACCGGGAGCGGACCGGCGGTGCCGACGGGGCGGTACACGTCGAGGAGGTGGGCGTCGGGCTCGCCGGGGAGGGGGGCGCGCCACGCGACGTTGCTCTCGAGGGCCACGCCGTGACGGTCCGGCCGGGCGACCGGCAGGAGACGCGCGGCGCGGGAGCTGCGGGCGAAGCCTTGGTTCAGGAGCCCGGCGAGGGTGTCGCGGCCGAGGACGGCGAGCCGGGGGGAGTCGGTGTGCATGCCGACCTTCTATGCGGGCGCACGAGGTTGTGCGGGGAGCTGGGCTTGCGGGGTGGGGCGTGCGGTGACGATTACAGCTCGAACCGTTCGCCTTCCCAAGCGACGGACATCCCCGCGGCCACGACCGCACGGGCCTCGGGGGAGGTGGGATCGAGCACGGGGTTGGTGTGGTTCAGATGGGTGAACCGGACCTTCTGGCGCTCCGAAGCCGGGAGCGCGGCGAGGCGCGCGAGCGTGTCCCGGATGCGCGGGTGGGGCACCTCCGCCATGTCGCGCCCCAGCTCGCCGTCGGCCCAGAAGGTGCCGTCGATCCAGGCGGCGTCGACGCCAGCGAGGACGTCCTCGAGGCGGAGGTCCCAGGACTCCCAGGCGTCGATGTCGGGCAGGTAGAGCGCCGAGCGGGTGGGGCCTTGGATGTGCCACGCGACCGTTTCGCTGTACTCGTCGCGGTGGGGGACCTGGAGGGCGCGCGCGCGGAGGCGGGGGCCGAGTTGGGCCGCCGCACCGACCTGGAGTGTCACGTTTCCGAGGGACACGAGCTGGCTCCACGGCCCGTTCGTGCGCAGGAAGGTCGCGAGCCGCGGGAGGACGTAGAGGGGGAGGCCGTGGGTGGCCATCACCTCGCGGCCGAGCCACAACAAGCCGGTGTAATGGCCCATGTGTGCGTGGGTGAGCAGGATGCCGTCGAGCGTGCCGGGCGCGGCGTCGTCGAGGCGCGCGAGCTGCTCGGGCAGCGCGGGCGTGGCATCGAGGATCCAACGTTGCCGGGTGTCGGGGTCGACCAGGGCGAGCGAGGCTTGGAGGTGGCGTGGGCCGGGTGTCGCGCAGCAGGGCCGGGTGCACCCGGGTTGGGGGTGGCCGCCGTCCTGGGCGACGCCGAGCACGAGGAGGAAGGGGGGCATGGGCGGAAGATAGCCGGGTGGGGCGAGGCGCGGGATGAAGCGGGAGGTCTGGAGCTGGCGCCCGGCTTGGCGTGCGATACCCCCGGGCATGCTCACCCTGCTGCTGACCCCACGTGCCACCGACGAGACCGAGCGCATGGCCGCCGCGGCGCACGGCCGTGGATTGCTGGTCGTTCAGCCGGCGACCTGGGCGCTGCCGGCGCTCGATGCGAGCCGCGTGCTGATCTACGGCGGGGAGCTCTTCGTGGCGTTCGCCTGCCAGGAGCTCGGGCTGCCCCTGCCGATCGTCGACCCGAGTTGGTTGCCCTCCCTGCCGATCGAGCTGACACGCCGGCGCATCGAGGCGACGAACCTGGGGCGTGTTCGCGGGCGCGCGGGCCCCCTGTTCGTGAAGCCGGTCCAGGAGAAGACGTTCGCGGCGGCCGTCTACAGCTCGGGTGCGGCGCTGCCCGCATTGCCGGACGACGAGCCGGTCTACGTCTCGGAGCCGGTGCGGTTCCTACGCGAGTACCGGTGTTTCCTGGACCGCGGCACATGCCGGACCGGATCGCTGTATGCGGTGGACGGTCGGCCCGTCGCGGTAGGTGCCGCGGACGCCGGGTTTGCCGACGCCGGGTTTGCCGACGCCGCCCGCGTCGCGGAGGCTGCGTGGAGCGCGTTGCCGACGCTCCCGGAGGCTGTGGTCATCGACGTGGGGCTGCTTGCCGAGTGGGAGTTTGCCGAGGGGGAGCTGGCCGAGTGGGAGTTTGCCGAGGGGGAGCTGGCCGAGGGGGAGCTGGCCGTGGTCGAGCCCAACTCGATCGCGGAGTCGGCGCTCTATGGCGCGGACCCGGACGTAGTGTTGGAGTTGATTGCCAGTCTGTTCGGTCACGACCTGGGGAGCGGACGATGACGCTCGTGGGCCGCCAGGGTACGCGACGCCGCGTGGATGTGCGCGAGATTCCGGGGCTGTTGGGCGTTCTGCTCCCGCCACGCGGCCGCGTTCCGGCGTGGGCGCTCGGACTGGCACGCGGCGGCGGAGCACACCCGCTGCCGCTTCCCGGCACGCGGGTCCGGCTTGAACCATCGGCGGCAGATCCCGCAGGGCTTCTTCTCCGGCATCGGCTCCGATTCCTCGAAGCCCTTCTTGCCCGCCCTACGTCGGGACGACGGGTGGTCTACTTCTGGCGAGCACACCCGGGTCAGTTCTGGCGAGCACCGAAGCCTTCTCGCGCACCGCTGTGGTACGCCTCCACCAAGCCTGCTCCCACCGTCGCCCGAGATCGGGTTACAGCCCGGCTGAACCGCTACACATCCGGATGGCCGCCCACCCGTGCCTTTGCAGGGCACGACGTGGGCGGAGCTGGCAGGGTGACGATTGGGGCGCCGCCGCGGAATCGGCGTGTGGCGTGTGGCGTGCGTGGGCCTTCGCGAAGGCGACGAGCGTTCGCGATAGTTTCTGTCGCTCGGGCGCGAAGCCAGCGGGCGCTGCCGCGTCCGATCGTCGTGCGACCTTCGTGTTAAGGCTGATAGACGAAATAACTTAGATGCATAGCGATGTTTTCTGTCGCCGCGTCCAAGGATGTCATTGCCAGCCGCGTCTCCCACGATACGTTTGTGTCATGTTGAGCCTCCCCTCCGTCCTTACCCCGCTCGCTCCGGCCAGGTCCTTCCGCGTCGGCGTGGCGCCGCTGTTGGCGCGTGTGTGGTCGGAACGGGATGCCCTTCAGTCTCGTCTACGCGCTCTGGCAAAGGCGGGGCCGGCGCTGGATCTACGCCTGGCGCGGGTGCTGCTCTACCTCCAGGGTCAGGATCTGGCGCCGCTCGGCTATCCAGGGTGGCTGGCGTTCACGCGGGAACATGTTGACTGGGGGGAGGCGTGGATTCGGAGCGTCCTGCGGCTCGTGCGGAGCGGATTGAGGGAGGTGCTCCGCGCTGTCTGCGCGGGGCGCATCCCGCTGACCGTAGCGGTCACCGCGCCGGGAACCTGCCATCCGGCCGCGCAGGAGGCCTGGGTCGCCGCGGCCGTCGCGGGCGAGCTCCCCGCGCGGGTGCGGCGCCCGTCGGGCGTGGGCGCCACGATCGAGCCGGGGGAGGCGGATATTCTCGCCATCTGGCACGCGCGGGAAAGGGTGCGGCTCCTCGAAGGGCTGCCCCTCGCGGACCGCGAGGCGGATGAGCGCATGTTGGGTTGGTGGCGGGCAGACCGTGCGGAGCAGGTTGTCGCCACCGCACTCGCGGCCGCGCCCAGGCCCTCCATGGCCTCGAGTGACACCGAGTGGGGCTTCGCGGATCCCGCGGACTCCCTGGTGGGCCCCTGGCGCTCGCCGAGCAGTCTCACCGATGCGATGGGGCTCCTGTCCACGATCCAGGCGGCGCGGCGCATTCGGGTGGTCGAATTGGGGCAGATCTATGAGCGCGTGGTGCGCGAGCGGCTTCACCGGGGCTGGGGGTTTCGCGACGTCGCGTCCTTCTGTCAGACCGTGCTGGGGTGCACCGTACGGAGCCTCCAGCGGCACCAGCGCCTGGCGCGTGCGCTCCGGCGCCTCCCCGAGTTGGGCGCAGCCGCGCGCGCCGGGATGTCCCTTGCCCGGGTTGAAGCGGTCGCGCGCGTGGCAACCGACGACGATGTGGTGCGCTGGATCACCGTCGCCGAGCGCACCCCCGCCGTCGAGCTCGACCGTGCCTCGCGTCAGGTTGAAGCGGGCGCCGACCCGGACGTGCTGCTCGACGCCTACGAGGCCGTCATGGGCACCGCGACAGGAACTGTCGCTCTCGGAAGCACCCAGACGCCGGTGCCACCCCGGCTCACCGACCGCGTCCACCCGGATCTGCCCCAGGCCGCGCGGTGGCTGCTCGCCGTGGAGCTACCGCCCCAACGCGGGTTCGGCCGGGTGAAGGAGCGCGACCGCTTCATCTGCGCAAACCCCGAATGCCGCCGCCGAGCGCTCCGCAACCACGCCCACCACGTGCGGTTTCGCCAGCACGGTGGCGCGGACACCTTGGACAATGGCCTGTGTGTGTGCACGAGCTGCCACCTGCGGCTGATCCATGCCGGGCACGTGCAGGTGGAGAAGGTGGGCGCCGCCGTCGTGTGGTCGTTCCCCGGCCGCGTGGCCACGGTGGTGGATGGGCCCGAAATGTGACACGCGCGACGCTGGAGCGGATGTGACACGGAAGGCACGCGGCCGCGCCCCAGCCATCCGCGTGCCACCCGGCCACGTTGACCCGGCCACGTTGACCCGGCCGCGCTCCCCCGGCCGCGCTCCCCCCGGCCGCGGCTACCGCCCGCGCCCACCCGCCCTCAAACCGTCGCGCCCTCCCACCCCCGCCAAGGCCGCTCCGCGGCTTCCTCGGCCACCTTGAACGCCTTCTTCCAAGCCGCGAACGTGCCCCCGCCATGAACCGCCGCGATCGCGATGTGCCCCCCCGCAATCCCCGCGGACGCCAGCTTGTGTTCCACCCACGCCCACCGCGCCGAGGTAGGCCGCACCTCGGCCCGCGACCCTCGGAGGCCCGCCGTCAGCCGCGACAACCGCCCCTCGACCAGCGAAATCCCGGCGAAGGAAGCCCCGTCCAGCGGCGTGTTCCGCTTCGGCACGAACGGCGCGATGCCAAGCGCGGTCGGGTGGATGGCGGCCAGCTTGCGCGTGAAGGTGATGAGCTCGTCGATGTCCTCGTCGGTCTCGTCGGGCACGCCCAGCATCATGTACACCTTCAAGGTGCGATACTTGTGCTCGCGCGCCGCCTCGGCGCACGCCACGAGGTGCGCCTCCGTGGTGCCCTTCATGATCGTGCGGCGCAGGCGTTGGGACGCGGCGTCGCTCGCCACGGTCAGCGTCTTGTAGCCACCCAAGCGAAGAAGTCGGGGAATATCGGGCTTCAACGCCACCCGGTCCGCCCGGAGCGACGAGATGCCGATGCCCTTGCCCGCCTCGACCAGCGATTCCAGGAGCCCCACCAGCTGCGGATGGTCGGAGATCGCGGCCCCGACGAGACCGACCCGGGGCGCGTCCGGCGGCACATACGAGAGGAGCTTCTCGGGCGTGACCAGCCGCATGCCCCCGTTGGTGCTGCGCCGCATGACACAGAAGGTGCATGCGCGGTGACACCCCCGCTCGCCCTCCATCAGGAACATGTCATGCAATTCGGCGTCGGGCGCCCAG
This sequence comes from Pseudomonadota bacterium, assembly GCA_030684355.1. Taxonomy (GTDB): domain Bacteria; phylum Myxococcota_A; class UBA796; order UBA796; family SXON01; genus CAJBVW01. The sequence continues at coordinate 9,556 of JAUXTN010000163.1, read as the reverse complement.
AGGCGCGAGCGCGCCGGCAGCCGCTCGTCCTCCGCGCGGCCCACGGCCGGCAGCCGCTCGCCCATGGCCTCGGGGAGCCAGCCGCCCGGCAGGTCCGCGACGTGGTCGAACCGGCCGGTCGCGAAGAAGCCCTCGACCGCGGGGACCACGGTGTCGTCGGCCTCGCCGAGGAGCACGGCGTCGGCGAAGGGGCCGAGCGGGAGCGGGTTCGAGAAGGTGAGGGGGCCGCCGATGAGGATCTTGGGGTGGCCAGGCGTGCGGTCGGCGCGGAGCGGCGGGATGCCCGCGAGCTCCAGGATCTCGATGAGGCCGGCCAGCTCCAGCTCGTACGCTACGCTCACCGCGAGGAGCGGGAACTGACCGAGCGCGGTGTGGGTCTCCATCGAGATGGGGCGCAGCTTGGAGTGGCGCCACGCCTCGGCGTCGTCCGGCAGGAACACGCGCTCGACCGAGAACCCCGCGTCCGCGAGCTGCCCGGAGATCCACTGGAACCCGAGCGACGACATGCCCACGCGGTAGGGCGACGGGTACACCATCGCCACCCGCTGGGAGCCGGGGCTGTAGAAAGGCGCACCACGCTCCGCCGCGAGGCGGGCGCGGAGGGCCTCGCGGAGGGTCCACGCGTTCGACACGGAAGGCGCTTAGCACGTTGGACGCCCCGATCGGCCCCCGGATTGCACGCGCGGGGTGGCCGGGATGACCGGATCGGGCATGAGCGCGCCGAACGCACGTCTCGAACGCTCGCCGGGGCCGCGCTCCCAGGCCACGCACCCCGGCCACGCACCCCGGGAGCGGCCACCCCCAGATCCTCGCCCCGGCCCACCCAGGGCGCGAGCCGGGCGCGGACGCCGGGCCCCTAGGCCGTACGAGCCACGCGCCCGCTCAACAGACCCCCCCGATCGCTGCCGCGCCCCTGCCCCTTCCGGGCCCTCGCGCAGCGGGCCCCGGGTGAACCGAGCCCCGGTTAGCATGTCCGGATGCCGATTCGGGCCGCCATCGCCGCGCTCCTCCTCGTCCTGCTCGCCTTCATCGGCGTGCCGACGGCGCGGGCGGGGGAACCCCTCCCGCCCCACAAGATCACGTACGACCTCTCGCTCGATGGCAAGCCGATCGGCACGCGCGAGTTGACGATCCGCTACCTCCCGCGCGGAGACGGCGAGCGCCGCATCATCGAGTCCTACACGGACGCGACGGTGCTCGGTCAGCCGCTCGTGTGCCGCTCGAGCGGCCAGTCGAGCACGCGCGGCGCGACGTTCACCACGTCGGTCGATCAGGGCGGGGCGGTCTCCCAGGTCCAGGGCATCGAGCTTCCGGGCGGCGGCTGGCGCGTGACCGTGGCGGACGCCGCGGGCGTGAAGGAGACCACCCTCACCAAGGAACAGGCCCGCCTCACGAGCCTCGACCTCCTCGATCCCGGCCGCACCGTCCTCCTGACCGGCGGCGGCGAGCTCACGCTCGTGCTGGTCGAGACCGGCACCGTCCTCACCGGCACGCTCGACGCCGGCACCGTCGGCACCACGAAGGTGGCCGGCCAGAAGGTCGAGGTCACCCGCTACACCGCCACCGGCGTCGGCGGCACCGCCCGCTTCGACGTCGACGCGAGCGGCCTCCTCGTGAAGTCGGAGCTCTCGTGGCTCGGCGGCACCGTCACCGCGGTCGCCCGCGAGGTCCCCCCGCCCCGCAGCTACGGCGTGGTCGAGACGATCGAGGCCCTCACCCCCGCCGTGACCGAGGATCCCCTCTGATGCCCCTCGCCCTCCTCCTCGCGCTCGCCGTCGGCTGCGGCGGCACCTCCGAAGCCCCGACCCCCGCCGCCCCGACCCCCGCCGCCCCGACCGCCCCCGCCGCCACCCCGACCCCCGTCCGGATCGGCTGGCAGACCACCTGGGCCACCCAGGGCCAGCTCGTCGCGGTGCTGATGCACACGGACATCCTGGCGCAGAACGGTTTCGTGGGCGACTTCAAGGGGTTCCCCTACGGTGGCCCGCTGAACGAGGGCGCCCTGGCCGGCGAGGTGGACGTGCTGTTCACCGCCGACCAGCCCGCGCTGTCCCTCGCGGCCAAGGCCCCCTCGTGGGGGATCGTCGGCCGGCTCATGTACAACCGCGTCGGGACGTTCGTGCCGCTGGACTCCGCGGTGCAGGCCCCGAAGGACCTCCGCGGCAAGCGCCTCGCCGTGCCGTTCGGCGCCGCCGCCCAGCGCGAAGCCCTCGGGGCGATCGAGGGCGCGGGGCTCGATCCGAAGGCGGACGTGAAGGTGGTGAACCTGGGCCTCGAGGAGATCCTCGGGGTCGTGCGCGCCGGCGCCACGGCCGGCAAGTGGGGCGAGATCGACGCCGCCGCCGCGTGGGACCCGACCTTCGCCGAGCTCGAGGTCGGCGGGCAGGCCCGCGCGATCGCGTCCAGCACGGTCACTTCGGTCGTCGTGATGAACGACACGTTCGTGACCGCCCACGCCGGTGCGGACCAGCGCTTCATGACCGCCATGGCGATGGCGTACGAGGTGTACCGGCAGGACCCCTCGCGCGCGGACGGATGGTTCCAGGCCGAGACGAAGCGCACGTTCGAGCCGGGCGTGCTCAGCACCGCCGCGACGGTCGAGCCCAACCTCGCGCCGGGCGCCGCCCTCCGCGTCCACCTCACCGACGCCGACCTGGCCGGCCTCACCGCCGCCGGCGCGTTCATGGAGAAGGCCGGGCTCCTGAAGGCCCCGCTCGACGTGAGCGCGGTGGTGCGCCCCTCGGCCAAGGCGCCGCCGCCCGCGGGCGACCCCACCGCGGTGGCCATCCGGCCCTGACGAACGGTGAAGCGCCCCCTTCCGCACGCACGTTTCTGGGCGACCCTCGCCGCCGTCCTCGTCGGGCTCCTCCTCTGGGAGGGCCTCGCGCGGGTGCTCGCCTCGCCCGCGCTGCCGCCGGCGTCGGCCGTGGCGCGCTTTGCCGTCACCATGTTCCAAGAGGGCGGTCTCCTCGAGGACCTCGCCACCAGCCTCGGCCGCGTGCTCGTCGGCTACACGCTCGCCGCGGCGCTGGGCCTCGGCCTGGGCGGGCTGGTCGCGCTCGGCGGCACGGTCGGCGCCGGGGCGCTCGGCGCGGTGCAGCTCCTGCGGCCCATCCCGCCGATCGCGTGGGTGCCCCTCGCCATCCTCTGGTGCGGCCTCGGCGACAAGAGCGCGTGGTTCATCGTGTTCATCGGCGCGTTCTTCCCGATCTTCACGCAGGTGGCGTGGGCGTTGGCGGGCACCCCGGCCCCCTACCTCGAGCTTGCCCAAAGCCTCGGCGCGAGCCGGTGGCTCGTCCTGACGCGGATCCGCTTCCCCGCGGCCGCGCCGGGCATCCTCGCGGGCCTGCGCACGGGCCTCGGCCTCGCGTGGACGAGCGTGGTGGCCGCGGAGCTCGTCGGCGCCCAGAGCGGCCTCGGCTACCGCATCCAGATGCACCGGCTGGTGCTGGAGACCGAGGGCATCTTCGTCGGCATGGCGTGCATCGGCGCGCTCGGCTTCGGCATGGACCTCCTCGCGCGGCGCGCGGAGCGCTGGATCACCCGGGGCGCGGCATGATCCGGCTGCACGGCGTCCGCTTCGGCTTCCGCCCCGAGGCGGCCCTGCTCGACGGCTTCGACCTCGACGTGCCCGCCGGCACCGTCACCGCGCTGCTCGGCCCGTCGGGATCGGGGAAGTCCACGGTCCTGCGCCTGGTCGCCGGGCTCCTGACCCCCGCCGCGGGCCGCGTCGATCGCCCCCCCGCGACCCCCGGCCGCGCCGCCATGAGCGTGGTCTTCCAGGACCCGCGCCTGCTCCCGTGGATGACCGTCGAGGGCAACGTCCACTTCGCCCTCGAGGCCGCGGGCGTCCCGCGCGCGGAGTGGGCGGGGCGCACGGCTCCGCTGCTCGACCGGGTGGGCCTCTCCGCCGCCGCCAAGGCGCGCCCCGGCGCTCTCTCGGGCGGCATGGCGCAGCGGGCGGCGCTGGTCCGCGCGCTGGCACTCCGCCCGCACGTGCTGCTCCTGGACGAGCCCTTCGCCGCCGTCGACCCGCTCCTGCGCGAGGATCTCCAGGCCGCGCTCCAGGATCTCCTCGCGGGCCTCGACACCACCGTCCTGCTCGTGACCCACGACATCGCGGAGGCGCTGATGGTGGCGGACCGCGTCGTCGTCGTGGTCGGGCGGCCCGTGCGCGTGGCGGCGGCGCTCGACGTGGGGCTCCCGCGCCCACGCGGCGCCGAGGCGCGGCTCTCCGGCGAGCTCCTCGGCCTCACCCGCGGCGTCCGCGCGGCGCTGGGCTCGTAGGCGGCACCGGGCTCGTAGGCGGCCACCCGGCGGCCCGGCCACTCGGCGGCCCGGCCACTCTCGGCGTCCCGGCCACCGGGCGGCTGACGCGCGCCCCGCCACGCCCCCGCCACGCCCCCGGGCGACCACGCCACCGCCCCGCCACGCCCCCACCCCGACCTACATCCCCGTGTCGGTCGCGCAGCTCCCCGGATCCGACGTCACGTCCTCCGGCGCCTTCCCGATGCGGCTCCAGAAGAAGTCGTCCAGCGCGGCGCCGTCGAAGCAACCGAGCAGGAGCCGGTGCTCCCACGACACCGCCGCCACCTGCGCGTCCATCGGCTCGGACGCCGGGGTCAGGATCGCCCGGCCCTGCGGCAAGGACTCCACCCAGGCGGTGAGCCCCGCGAGATCCGCCGCGGCGAGCGTCGCGTCGTAGAGGAACACGACTCCGCCGTGCTCCAGGTTGTGCACCCAGTTCTCCGTCCGCACCGCCTCCGTGTGCACGCCCCACTCGGCCCAACACGCGTCGTGGTCGCCCCCGGAGGGCGGGTAGCTCGGGTAGTCGACCTCGACGTCCACGTGCTGGCGGCTCTCCGCCGGTTGCGCGTCCTCGACGCACGCGCCGCCGCACGAATCGCACGGCGTGGTGCTCGGCTCGGTGACGGCGTTCTCGTTGGGCTCGCAGGCGAGCAGCAGCCAGATCAAGAGGCCCTCCAGTGGCCCGATCGGCCGCCCGTCTTCTCCAGGAGCCGCACGCCGTCGATGCGGATGCCGCGGTCCACGGCCTTCAACATGTCGTACACCGTGAGCGCCGCGACGGTGACCGCCGTGAGCGCCTCCATCTCCACGCCGGTCCGCCCCGTGCATCGTGCCGTCGCGACGATGCGCACCCCCTCGGCGGAGGCGTCCAGCGTGAGGTCCACGCCGTCGAGCGGCAGCGGGTGGCAGAGCGGGATGAGGTCCGCCGTGCGCTTCGCGCCGAGGATGCCCGCGACTTGCGCGACCCCCAGCACGTCCCCCTTCTTCGAGCCCCCGGGGAGCGCGGCGCCGTCGGCATCCGCGCCGGTGCGGAGCTGGGCGAGCGCCTCGGCGGAGAGGCGCACCCAGCCCTCGGCGGTGGCGCTCCGGCGGGTGATCTCCTTCTCGCCGACCTCCACCATGCGGGCGTTGCCGGCGGCGTCCATGTGCGTGAGGCGGGTCATGCGGAGGTTGTACCCTCAGTAGGTGGGGTGGAGCTTCTCTTCCGCGAGGCGCGACCCGAATCGCACGTTCACCGCGCGCTTCAAGGCCGCCCGCCGATCGTTCGTGCGGTACACGGCGCGGGCATCCGCGACGAAGTCCGCCCCGAAGTCGCCCCGGGCCTCGGCCGCGCGCAGGCGATCCTCGACCTCCCAGAGCGCGAGGTTCACCTCCGCGAGGGCCGCGTATTCGGGCACCTCCGCGGGCGCGGGGAGGCAGGCGCCGTGCCACACGTCAGTGAGCGCCGTGTGCTCGTCCCTCACGACGGCACGCCGGGCGTCCGGCAGCCGCGCGAGCTTGATCTCGAGGATGGTGAGCCGGTCGAGCACGTCACCGAGAGCGGCGGGGGCGTAAAGCAGCATCTGCCCCCGTCCTAACCGTACGAGCCGCTCGCTCCCATGCTCAGACCTCCCGCTCCTGCAACGGCCGCGTCCGCCGCGCCATCGCGGGATTGTCCACGCTCACGGGCGTCGGCGACGCCGCGGCGAGGAGGAGCAGCCCGCCGATGATGGCGAGGTTCTTGAACAAGTCCGCGGGGCTCGGATTGGAGCCCTGGAGCGGGCCGACCGGGTGGAGGATGATCGTGACCGGGACGAGGTACGCGGCGAGCACGAGCGCGGCGGGCCGTGCCAGGTGGCCGAGCGCCAGGAGCGCGCCGCCGATCATCTCGATGAACGCGGCGACCACGAGCAGGAGCCCCGGCGCGGGGATGCCCTGGTCGGCGAGGTAGTTCGCGGTCGCGTCCCAGCTGAAGATCTTCTCGAGGCCCGCCACGATGAAGACGAGCGCGAGGAGCAGACGCGACAGCGGGTAGACGAGGTTCGGCATTTGGCGCCCTCCATCTTGGAGAACCCGGACCGGCGGCCCGCGGGTCCCTCGCGCGCCCCCGGCATCTCAGCGCGGCCCCGCCACCCGCTCTGCCTGCGCCGCCCGCCACGCCTCGCCCTCGGCCTCCGTCGCCTCGACAGCCGGCACCGACCAGATCGTCGCCTGCGCGGTACGCACGGGCTCCCCGAGCGCCGGCGTCAGCACGGTGTCGGCGCGCACATCCACGCCGCTCGTACGGTGCGTGAGGAGCACGCGGTCGATGCCGCGATCGCGCAGGAGCCACAGGTCGGGACGCCAGTTGCCCTCGGTCGGCGCGGTCGCTTCGCCCTCGAGGTGGTTGGCCGCGCGCACGAGGGGCAAGGCGCGGAGCCACCGGTCGCCGCTCGCCGACCACGCCGAGAGCCGCTCGATCGGCACGCTCGCGAAGGGCCGGCCGAGCAGGAGCTGCGCCGCGATCGAGCGGGTGCGCGCTGTCGGCTCCGCGTTCCCCACCATCCCCACGTCGGCCACGGCGCCGGGGCCCGCGGCGGCGGCGAGGCCGGCCATGTCGGGGAGCACGGTCGTCTCGCGGGGCCAGGGGGTCTCGTCGTTGGTCACGCTGTCCACGACCGCGAGCGGCACCAGCACCCACGCCCACCGCCACCGCGTCGCGAGCGCGCCGAGCACGGCGAGCGCGATCATCGCGGGCGCCAGGAACCGCGCCGGGAAGTTGACCGGCTCGCCGATCCGCCCCAGGGCGTCGTTGAGCCCGGCGAGCGGCAGCCCGAAGACGACGTTCCCCACCCGCAGGGGCGCCTGCTGCACGATGAGCACCGGCCCCAGCGAGAGCACCAGGCACACCCCGAACACCGCCACCCACGGCCCCGCCCGCCGCGGCGCCGCGGCCACCCCGATCCCCGCGAGCAGGAGCGTCACCAGCCCGAGGTAGCGCCCGCCGTCGTACCGCCGCCGCGCGTCGCCCTCCACGCCGGGCAGCGCCGCGGGCGTCCAGAGCTGCTCCACGCTCACGGAGGCGCCGGTGTAGCGGTCCACGCTGAACCCCGCCGGCCCACCCGCCCCGCTCGTCCCGGCCCCGCTCGTCCCCGCCCCGCTCGTCCCGGCCCCGCTCGTCCCGGGCCCGCTCGTCCCCGGCCCGCTCGTCACGGCCCCGTCGTCGCCGCCGTACGCCCCCGCGAACCCCCGCACGATCGGCACCACCACGAGCAGCGAGAGCCCCGCGGCCATCGCGTACCCGGTGAGCAGGCGCCGCCGCACCCGTAGGGTCGCGAGCGCCCAGATCGCCACCGCGATCGCCAGGAAGAGCCCGTGGTAGAAGCACGCGAGCACCGCCCCCGCCAGCACCACCGCCAGCGTGACGAACCACCGCCGATCCTCCGTCCGCCGCGCCCGCACGAGCACCGCGAGCCCCAACGGGATCCACCACGCCTGGCGCAGCTCGCCCGTCCCGAGATCCAGGGTGAACGCGGTGAAGGCACACGCCTGCGCCAGCGCGGACGCGACGTGCGCGCCGATCCGCGTGCCGCTCACCTCGAACCCCAGCCACCCCGCGCACACCCCGATCAGCACCACGTGCACGAGCGCGAGCAGGTTCGACAGCGGCACCGGGTCGAGCGGGATCAACGCCGCGAAGATCCCGTTGAGCGGCTCGATCGGGTAGAGCCGCATCCCGTCGGGCCAGTTCGCCCACCGCGTGAGGAGGCCCGGGGTGCCGTCCCACACCTCCTGCCGCATCCACCACAACGTCCACAGGTGCTTCGGCGTGTCCGTGTCGATGCGCCCGATGGCCTCCGCTCCGAAGCGCGGGACCAGCGGCCACGTGAAGAGCACCGCCAGCACGGCGGCCTGGAGCAGCAGGAGGGGGCGCTTCACGCGCGGGATCCTACACCACGGTCCCCCCGCGAGCTCGGCCCCCACGATCCCGTCGCGACGCGCGTCCCCGCCTCGCCCGCTGCACCGCGCCTGCACGACCGCCCGCTACGGTGCGTTCGTGCCTCCCCGCCTACCGTCCGCGCTCCTCCTCCTCGGCCTCTGGCTCGGCGCCCGCGCCCCGGTCGCGCGCTTCGGCCAGGACCTCGGTCACATCGACGTCATCAGCATCCACGGCCTCTCCCACGCCCGCGTGGACGGCCTCGGCGACGTGCCCCACTGCGCGCTCGCCCTCACCCTCGCCGTCGCCGCGCTGGTCGGCCTCACGCGCGTCCGCCGCCTCGACGGCTGGGCCGCCCTCACCGGCTTCGCGCTGGTGGCGCTGGTCCTCGCGCGCACCGCCACGCGGCTCGGCCTCGGGGTCACGCTCGACACCGGGATCGTCGGGTTGAACGTCCTGCTCGCCGGGGCGCTGCTCCGCGCGCCGTCACTCGCACGCCGAGTCGGCGCAGACGAAGTCGGTCCGGCCGCCAGCGTCGAAGTCGGAACCGTCGAGGATCACGTCATCGTCGCCATTCGAGCCCCAGGAGGTGCCGACCGACTCGAGCTCGCTCTCGCCGTCGAGCACGAACCCGCCGCCCCGGTTGTCGGCGACCTCGGCGTCCACGAGCACGACGCGGCTGTCGCGCAAGGCGCCGGCGCCGCCGCGGTCCGCCGTGTTCTCGCGCACGGCGACCCGCGTGAGCGTCACGGTCGAGTCGTCGAGCGAGAACGCCCCCCCGGCCCACCCGTCGCAGCTCCCACCGCCGTCCGCGCAGTCGACGTACTGCTCGACGTAGCCCCCGCTGATCGTCAGGTCGCGGAGCTCCAGCGTGCACCCCGAGAGGACGAACGCCTGCGCCCGCGTCCCGTCGCTCTCGGAGGAGTCCACCTGCAGGATCGTCGCGTCGATGCCGGCGCCGGCGACGACCACCGGGGTGTCGTCGGGGCACTCGAGCTCGATCCCCATGTCGTCTGTCCCCGCGCACACCGACACGAGCTCGGTGGGAAGCTCGTCCGCGTAGAGGTGCAGCTCGTCCACGCACGGCGCGGGCCCGGCGCACGCCACGAGCGCGAGGAGCCCGATCACGCCGCCACCGTCCGCCGACCACGAGCGAGTACGCGCATTCGCCCAGCTTCACCCGGCATCCTCGAGCTCGTCCATTCGATCCTCGATCGGGCGCGTCCCCGGCCCGAGCGCCGGGGCCGGGCCCTTCCAGGGTCGCGGCGAAGCCGCTCCGTTGGCGCCCGCCGCCGCTGACGCGTCGTCCAGCGCCGAACCGGCCGCGCCCGCGCGGCCGCCCTCCGGTCGCCT
>JAUXTN010000159.1 GCA_030684355.1 Pseudomonadota bacterium | reverse complement strand
GGGGGCCTTGGCGGCGGCGGGGGCCTTCGCGGCGGCGGGGGCCTTCGCGGCCGGGCCACGCTTGGCGGCGCCGCGCTTGGGCTTCGACGGGCCGGCCTCGCGGCGCTTCACGAGGAGCTCGGCGGCCTCCCCGGGGGTGAGCGAGTCGGGGTCGACGCCGCGGGGCAGCGACGCGTTGGTGGTGCCGTCCGTGACGTAGGGGCCGAACCGCCCCTTCATCATGTTGATGATGCCGCCGGAGACGGGGTCCGGCCCGAGGACGCGGAGCGGCTCGATGGCGCTGCGGGCGCGCCGGACCGGCTGGTCGAAGAGCTTCGACGCCTCCTCGCCGTCGATCTGGAGCACCGAGACGCCGGGCGGCACGGAGCGGCTCTCCTTCCCGCGGCGCACGTAGGGGCCGTAGCGACCGTTGGCGGCGCTGATCTCCTCGCCGGTCTTCGGGTCGGGGCCGAGGCTGCGCGGGAGCGAGAGGAGCTGCAGCGCTGTCTCCAGCGTGAGCGTCGAGGCCTCCATGCCGGGGAGGAGCGAGGCCCGCTCCGGCTTCTCCTCCGCGGCGGCGGCGGCCGCCTTCTTGCTCTTCTTCACCGGGGTCGCGGGGGCGACGGGCTTCGCCATCTCCCCGCGCTGCACGAAGGGCCCGAACCGGCCGTTCATGAGGAGGATGGACAGGCCCTTGGCGTCCTTCCCGAGCACGGTCGGGCCCTGCGCCTTGCGCTGGAGGCGCTCGAGCGCGTAGGCGAGCGTGACCTCGTCGGGGGCGACATCCTCGGGGAGATCGGCGGTGGCGTCCCCCGCGGAGAGGAACGGGCCGAACTTGCCGACGCGGACGACGACGTCGACGCCCTCGTGCTTGCCGATGGGGATCGTGCAGACCTTGCGCGGGTCGGCCGCCTGCTCGGCGTGGCCGAGGCGGGTCTGGAGGCCGACGTCGCCCAGGTAGAACTCGCGGAGCGTCTCGACCCAGTTCTTGTTGCCGAGCGCCACGCGATCGAGGTCGTCCTCGATGCGCGCGGTGAACGCGTAGTCGACGAGCTCGGCGAGGTGCTGCTCCATCAGCTCGGTCACCGCGAAGGCGACGAACGTGGGGACCAGCGCGCTGCCGCGCTTGAAGGCGTACTTCTCCAGGATCTTGTCGATGATCGAGGCGTAGGTGCTCGGCCGGCCGATGCCGCGGGCCTCCAGCTCCTTGACGAGCGTGGCCTCCGTGAGCCGCGCCGGGGGCTGGGTGGTGTGGCCCTTCGCGTCGAGCTTCTTGGTGTCGACGCGCTCGCCCTCGACGAGGGCGGGGAGCGGGCGCTCCTGGTCGGCGAGCTCGGCCTCGGGGTCGTCGCTGCCTTCGACGTAGGCGCGGCGGAAGCCCGGGAACTTGATGACCTTGCCGGACGCGTTGAAGCGGGCGTCCTCGACGGCGAGGGTGACGCTCGTGAGGCTGCCGTGCGCGTCCGCCATCTGGCAGGCGACGGTGCGCTTCCAGATGAGCTCGTAGAGCCGGGCCTCGCGCTCGCCGAGCTCCTTCTGGGCGTCCTCGACGTCGCGGAAGGTCTCGCCGGCGGGCCGGATGGCCTCGTGGGCCTCCTGCGCGTTCTTCACCTTGGTCTTGTAGATGCGCTTCTCGTCGGGCAGGTAGTCCTTCCCGAACCGCTGCAGGATCAGGCCGCGCGCCGCGTTGATCGCCTGCTCGGAGAGCGTGAAGGAGTCCGTACGCATGTAGGTGATCCAGCCGCTCTCGTAGAGGCGCTGGGCCACGTCCATCGTCTGCTTGGCGCTCCACCGGAACTTGCGGATCGCCTCTTGCTGCATCGTACTCGTCGTGAACGGCGGGTACGGCTTCTCCTTCCACGGCTTCGCTTCGACCCGGTCGACCCGGCCGGCGCGGCCGTCGAGGCGCGCGACGAGGGCCCGGGCGGCGGGCTCGTCGAGGAGGAGCACGTCGGGCTTGGCGAGCTTGCCGGTCGACTCGTCGAAGTCGCGGCCGGTGGCGAGGCGCTTGCCGCCCACCTCGACGAGGCGGGCCCCGAGGGTGCCGGTCTGGGCGGCGAAGCTGCCTTCGACGTCCCACCAGGTGGACGAGCGGAACGCGCAGCGGGCGCGCTCCCGGTCGACGAGGAGGCGCACGGCGACGGACTGGACGCGGCCGGCGGAGAGCCCGCCACGGACCTTGTGCCAGAGGAGCGGGCTGACCTCGTAGCCGTAGAGGCGGTCGACGATGCGACGGGCCTCCTGGGCGTGCACGAGGTCCTCGTCGATGTCGCGCGGCGAGGCGATGGCCTTGTTGATCGCGTCGAGCGTGATCTCGTGGAAGACCAGGCGCTTGACCGGCACGCGGGGCTTGAGGACCTCGCGCAGGTGCCAGGAGATGCTCTCGCCCTCGCGATCCTCGTCTGTCGCGAGGTAGACGATCGAGGCGTCCTTCACGAGGGCCTTCAGGGAGGCCACCTGCTCTTTGCGGTCGGCGGAGATGACGTAGAGCGGCTTGAAGTCCTCGTTGACCTTCACGCCGAGCTTCGTCCACCCATCCTTCTTGTGCTCCGGCGAGACGTCCGTGGCCTTCTCGGGCAGGTCGCGCACGTGTCCCTTGCTGGCTTCGACGGTGTAGCCGGAGCCGAGGAACTTGGAGATGGTCCGCGCCTTCGCGGGGGACTCGACGATGACGAGTGGCTTCGGCATGTACCTGGAACCTTCCCGGGGGTGCCTGACTACACCGGCCGGGCGCGGTCTCGCAAGCGGAGCGGCGCGGGATGCGAGGGGAGGCTACAAGATCGCGTGATGGACCGCGTCGGACCTTTTCTCTCCTTTCTTCGTGCCGAACGGGGCGCTTCGCCCCATACGGTGCGCGCCTACGGTCGCGAGGTGTCCGCGCTCGCCGCCCGGCTGGATCCGCGTCCGCCAGAAGCCGCCTCGCTGGCCGATCTTCGCGCCCACCTGGCAGACGGCGCCACCGCCCCGGCGAGCCTCCAGCAACGGATTGGCGCGATCCGCACGTTCTACCGATGGCTCGTTCGCGAAGGCGTCCTCGGGGAGAGCCCGGCCGACCGCCTCGCCACCCCGCGGGTGAAGCGGCCCTTGCCGCGCGTGCTCGAGGTCGACGAGGCGACGAAGGTCGTCGAGGCGCCCTGGGGAGCGGAGGAAGGGCGCGCGAGCGACGGCTGGCGGGAGGTGCGGAACCTCGCGATCCTGGAGGTGATGTACGGCGGCGGGCTGCGCGTGTCGGAGCTCGCGGCGCTCGACGTGCCGGACGTGGATCTCGACGGCGGCGTCGTGCGGGTGCGCTCCGGCAAGGGGCGGAAGTCGCGCGTGGTGCCGCTCGGGACGGTCGCGACCGACGCCGTGCGGGCGTGGCTCGCCGAGGGGCGCATCGTGGAGGGAGCGCTCTTCCGCAACGTGCAGGGCGGGCGGCTCACGACGCGCGGCCTCTACGACATCGTGCGCGCCGCCGGCGCCCGGAACGACCTCGCGGGGGTGCACCCGCACGCGCTCCGCCATTCCTTCGCCACCCACCTGCTCGCGGGCGGCGCGGACATCCGCGACATCCAGGAAATGCTCGGCCACGCCTCGCTCTCGACCACGCAGCGCTACACCAAGGTCGAGCTCGATCAGCTCCGCCAGGTGCACCGCAAGGCGCACCCCCGGGCGCGGCGGGCGCGCGGCGCCGCGGAAAGCGAACGATGACCCGCCTCCTCGCCGACCCGCCCGGTACGCGGTAGCCTTCGGGACGGGAGAGAGAACGCGTGGCGCAGCGGCGGCCGTTGACCGACGACGAGGTGAGGCGCATCGACGCCCTGGCCAAGGCCCGCACCACCGGCAGCCTCTACGACATGCTCGGCGTCGCGCCCCAGGCGAGCCCCGAAGAAGTGGAGCAGGCCTACTACGACCTTGCCCGCCAGTGGCACCCCGATCGCTTCTACGCCCGCGACACCGGCGAGCGCGGCACCACGATCGAAGAAAACTTCGTCGCCGCCACCCGCGCCTTCCGCACCCTCCGCGAGCCGACCAAGCGCCAGGGCTACAACCGCGAATCCGGCGTCGACACCAAGGCGCCCGCGCCGCCGCCATCCGCCCCCGAGCCCGCCGCGGCCCCCGCCGCCCCGCCTCCCTCCCGCGTCACGCTGACCGAGATCGGCGCCAGCGGCGTGCGGGCCGGCGACACCTCCCCTGGCGGCACCCGCGTCTACGAAGCCGCCCCGCGCCCGCGCCCGCCGCCCCCGGTGAACCCCCCGCCGCCGATCCCGAAGCCGCCAACGGCGATGGACAAGGTGCGGCAGCAGATCGGCGAGCAGGTCACCAAGGCCCGCGCCTACCACGACGCCGGCAAGGTCGACTTCGACGCCGGCCGCTTCAGCAAGGCCGAGAGCGCCTTCTACCTCGCGACGAAGTTCGACCCCAAGAACGTGGTCTACGCCGCCCTCTACGACAAGGCGGCGACCCTCGCGCGCGAAGGCCGCTCGAAGGGGTACATCGCCCAGGCCGAGCAGGAGGAGTCCTACCAGCGCATCAAGGAGGCCATCGGCTGGTACCTGAAGGCCGTCGAGTGCGACCCTCCCGAGGGCCAGGCCTACTACCGCCTCGCCCTGCTCTTGAAGTCCCACGAACACGATCCCCGCGGCGCCGTCAGCAACCTCCGCAAGGCCGTGACGAAGGAGCCGCGCAACATCACGTTCCGCCTCGCGCTCGGCGAGCTCTACGAGAGCCTCAACCTGCACGCCAACGCGCTCCGCGAGGCGCAGGCGGCGGTGGAGGCGGATCCGAGGCACGAGGGTGCGAAGAAGCTGCTGAAGAGGTTGAAGGGGTAGGGTTGGGGTTGGCGGGGTTGGTGGGGGGCCGGATCAGGGGGCGATGAGCGCGGCTCCCGCAGGCGTGGGCCCGCATTGCGTAGGTAGGGGAGCCGTTGGCTCGGAAGCCGGTCGCCCGGGAGCTGACGGCGCCTTCGCGAGACGCCGGGTGCGTCGCGAGCGTGGTCCCGTCGAAAGACTGCTCGCGGGTGCGCAGCCGCCTCGAAAGACCGAGTCGGCCACGATCTCTCCGCGCGCCAGGGGGGCGACCCGCGCCCCGGGCGTGGCGCTCCCGGAAAGTGGGCGTTCGTCCGTGACGCCGAGCGAGGTCGGGGCCGTTCGCCGGGTGCGGGTCGGAGGGCGCGGTCTTTCGACGGGGCTGCGCAGTTCAAGGTTGCCGGACCGCTTTCGCGGCCAGCAACGGCTTATTCACGCTTGGCCACTCAGGTGGGGGTCGGTGCCCCGCGACGTCGTCACCGACGCGGCGTGTGGAGGTCGGACCGTTCCGATCTCGACGCGCTTCCGTCCGAACTGGCGGGGTAACCGACCATCCCCGGAGTTCGGACGCTATCCCCGTCCGAACTGGCGGGGTAACCGTTCATCCTCCGAGTTCGGACGGTATTTCCGTCCGAAGTCGGGGGGTAACCGACCATCCTCCGACTTCAGACGCTCTATCCGTCCGAACTCGGGGGGTAACCGACCATCCTCCAAGTTCGGACGCTCTACCGTGCGAACGCGCGATGTAACGGACTCCTCGCGGACTCGGTCGCTCGGCGGCAGCACCGCCGAATGACCTGGGCCGAGCACCTGGCGCGGCACGCCCTCACGACGGCCGCGGATCACCTCGACTACCAGCTTCCTCGGATGAGCCGGAGCTAAGCCGGGACCTATTGGATCCGGTTCCTCTGGACGCAGCACCAAACGGTCTTTCGACCCGAGTCCGCAGGACCGGGCGCCGACCCTGCGCGTCCCGGTGGGAGCCTCGGACGCCGGGGTCCCGACCGACGAGGGCGAGGTCGAGGTTGTCGCATCGAGGGCGAGTCCAAGATCGATACCGGGGTCGAGGTCCAAGTCAAGACCGAGGCCGAGCTCAGGTCGAGGTTGAGGTCGAGGGCGAGATCGTTGCAAGAAGCCGAGATCGAGTCCGGCCGAGGTCGAGGTCGACGCCGCGGATCGGGGCCGAGACCGAGGAGGTCGAGTCGCGGTCGAGGTCGGGGTCGAGGTCGAGGTCGAGGGTCGAGGTCGAGGCCGGGGTCGAGAGGCCGAAGATCGAAGCCGAGATCGAGGGCCGAGGTCGACCCCGTGGCCGAGCTCGGGGACGCCGAGGTCGAGGCGCAGGTTCAGGATACCGAGGGCGACGCTGTGACCGAGGGCGAGGTCGATGCCGAGGTCGACGGAGAGATCGAGGCAGAGGTCGAGGCCAGGGCGGGTAGGGTCGAGGTCGAGGCCGACGCCGAGGCCGGGGCCGAGATCGACGCCAACGCCGATGCGCCATCCCGCACCGCCCGGGCCAACCCGGCGCTCGACGGCTAACGAGACCCCCGCGCCAGCCCTCCGTCGGGCGCGCGCCGCTCGGGGCGCGCGGTCCCGGCGGGCGGCTCGGCGACCGCCGGACCGAGCCCTTGGGGCGAGCCCAGAGGAGGGCGACGGTGCCGCTCCGGGCACCGGGGCGCCCCGTCCCCGCTTCAGGCCATTTCCTCGATGTCGAGTCGGCCCTCGCGGCGCTGGGTTAGGGAGGCGCGCTTCGGAGAATGTGTGGCCAACATCGTGGTCGTCGGCGCGCAGTGGGGGGATGAGGGGAAGGGCAAGATCGTCGACCGGTTGGCGGCACGGAGCCGGTGGGTCGTGCGGTTCCAGGGCGGCAACAACGCCGGGCACACGCTGGTCGTGGACGGCGAGAAGGTCGTGCTCCACCTGATTCCGAGCGGCATCCTGCAGCCGGGGTGCACGTGCGTCGTCGGCAATGGCGTGGTGCTCGATCCGGTGGTTCTGTTCCGCGAGATTGACGCGCTGGCGGCGCGCGGGCGGCCGGTCGGGCCGGACCGCCTCGTCGTGAGCACCGAAGCGCACGTCATCCTCCCCTGGCACCGCGCGCTCGACCAGGCGCGCGAGAAGGCGCTCGGCGACAACCGCATCGGGACCACGGGGAAGGGCATCGGCCCGGCGTACGAGGACAAGATCGGGCGGCGCGGCGTGCGCGTGGCGGACCTGTTCGATCGCGAGGCGCTGCGGGCGCGCATCGGCGGGCTGCTCGCGGAGCACAACCGGCGGCTCGTGGAGTGGTACGGCGAGGCCCCGCTGACGGTCGAGGGAATCCTCGCGGAGGTCGAGCCCCTGGCCGAGCGCCTGCGCCCCTACGCGCGGCCCGCGGTGCTGCTCTTGAGCCAGGCGGTGAAGCGCGGGGAGCCGATCCTGTTCGAGGGCGCCCAGGGCACGTTCCTCGACGTGGACCACGGGACCTACCCGTTCGTGACCTCGTCCAGCACGGTGGCGGGCGGCGCGTGCGCGGGCTCCGGCGTCGGACCGACGGCGATCCACGAGGTGCTCGGCATCGCCAAGGCGTACGCGACGCGCGTGGGTAGCGGGCCGTTCCCCACGGAGCAGGAGAACGCGGTGGGTGAGCGCCTGCGCACGGTGGGGCACGAGTTCGGCGCCACGACCGGGCGGCCGCGTCGCTGTGGGTGGTTCGACGTGCCGATGGTGCGGCATGCGGCGATGGTCAACGGGCTCACGGCGCTGGCGCTCACGAAGCTCGACGTGCTCTCCGGCATGGGGCCGATCCGCGTGGCGGTGGAGTACGCCGACTGCGACGACGTGCCGGCGGGCGCCGCGGCGCTCGCGCGCGTGGAGCCGATCTACGAGGAATTGCCGGGCTGGGACGAGGATCTCTCTGCCTGCCGCACGTGGGACGCCCTGCCGGACGCCTGCCGCGCCTACGTCGAGCGCATCGAGGAGCTGACGGGCGTTCCGATCGTGCTCCTCGGCGTCGGGCCGGGTCGGGACGCGTTGATCGAGCGCGGTGCCTGGGCGGGTTTGACAGGCGCGCGGTGAGCCGATAGGTGGCTCGGGCCGGGCCGCTAGCTCAGTCGGTAGAGCACCGGACTTTTAATCCGTGGGTCGCGGGTTCAAGTCCCGCGCGGCCCACCATTTGCCAGATCCCATCGTCTAGTCTGGCCCAGGACACCGGGTTTTCATCTCGGCGACACGGGTTCAAATCCCGTTGGGATCACCAAACAGGAAGGGGTCGCTTCGGAGCCCTCTGGAGCGGCCCCTTCGTTACGACGGGCGATGTCGGATTCAGCAATGAGGCTGAATGGTTGCCGCCACGTGACGGTGAGCGTGCCGTTCGCCCACGTCGAGTTGAGAAGTAGGAATCCGAGGAGCTTCCGCTGCTCGTCCGGGGGCTGCCCTGCGAACATGCGCGGAGCCTCGTGCGCCAGCTCCAGGAGCATGATCCCCTCGTCGAGGTACGCCTGGTTGGCCCGCTCGTGGTCCTCGATCTGGTGCCGCAGGGCCCGCTGCTTCTCCCGCCACTCGCCGGAGTGCCGCGTGAAGAAGTCGGCGTCGACCACGCCGTCGAGCTTGTCCAGGTACATCTGGTCGATGCGCTTCTGGATCTTCGTGCACTCGTCCTGGAGCCGGGTGACCGCCTCGGAGTGGTACGCCTGCTCGTCGTCGAAGCTGGAGCGGAGGGAGTCGCGCATGAGCTGGAGCGTCGCGGCGCTGAAGCTGATCGACGCCAGGGCCTTCGTGAACTGCTCGGCGATGACCTCCTCGCGCGCATACTTCTCGCCGCAGTCTCCCTTGAACCCCGTGCACTTGTAGTAGATGTACTTCTCCTTGTGGATCGTCGCGGAGAGCGCGCACCCGCAGTGGCCGCAGGTGATGAGCCCCGTGAACGCGAAGGTGTTGAGGCGCTCCTTGTCGCGCTGGTGCTGGTAGCGGCCGTCGATGACCGTCTGGACGCGCTCCCAGAGCACCCGGGTCACGAGGGGCTTGTGGGTGCCGACGATCCACTCGCCGTGCCACTGGTACTCGCCCATGTAGAAGGGGTTCCGCAGGATGCGGTGCATGGTGCTGACGTGGATCTTGTTGCCGCTCTTCCGCATCCGCAGGCCGGACGTGTTGGCGAAGTCCGCGAGGAGCGGGATGGAGGCGTTGCCGGTCGCGGCCTCTTCGAACAGCTTGGTGATCATCGGGGCGGAGTCGGGGTCGACCTCGATCCCCCGCTTGCCGTCCGGGCGCACGCAGTTCCGGTAGCCGAGCGGGGCCTTCGAGGGCCAGATGCCCTGCGACGCCTTCTCCTTCATGCCCTTCGTCGCCTCTTCGGCGAGGTTGTCGATGTAGTTCTTGGCCATCAACACCTTGATCCCGTGCATGAACTTCTCGGACGAGCGCGACTCGTCGGACAGCAGCACGCCCTCTTTCACGAGGTGGATGTCGAGGCGCAGGTCGTCGAGGGTGACCCAGTCCTTGAGGTTCCGGTAGAGCCGGTCGGTCTTCTCGACGAGGATGGTGTTGCAGGTGGCCTTGTTCTTCTTGAGCCACGCCAGCATCTTCTCGAAGTTCGTCCTGCCCGCCTTCTTGGCCGTCTCGATGTCGACGAACTCCTCGACGATGCGGAGCCCCCGCTCCTCGGCGTAGCCGCGGAGGAGCTTCTGCTGCGCCGGGATGGAGAAGCCCTCCTTCTCCTGGTCCTTCGACGAGACGCGGGCGTAGAGGACGGCGTGGGTGCGGGGCGGCGCGGGCGGCGCGGCCGGGCGCTGGGTGGCCGAGCGATTCGGGCGACGGTCGGCGTTCGCGGGCACAGCGCCGTTCGGGGACGGGGGACGGCGAGAGGCTGGGGGCATGGCGCGGCGGGGTGTGTGTAGGTTGTACCTTACATAACGCCCGCAGGCTATTCGGAGTCCGCCTACAGAAGGCCGGCGAGCGTCACGGTGAAGGGCGGAGTCGCCCAATTGGTCTCGACCGAGGGCGTCTTCTGGAAGACGACAAGGAACTTCGCTACACCGCCCGCAGCGGCGGGGACATGGATGTTCTGCGCGAACCACCCTGGGCGTCCCGGAACTGGCGCCAGCGGGACATCATCGAAGCAGAGGGCATAGACGAGGTCGTCCACGACTTCGGCGACATCAGGGGCTACCTCCTGCGCTTGCTGCAGGGCGGCAGTGAAGGCAGGCAAACGCCTGACCTCGGGGGCTGCGACGGGCATTCTGGTGGACCCCTATGCGAGTGCGTGGGCGTCGATGTACTGCTGCGCCTGCGCGAGCTCATGGACGTTCGGGAAGTCTCGGACCCAGGTCTTGAGCAGGTACGGGATTCGCTTGCCGTTACGGGCTTCATCGCCCGCGTGGACGAAGCGCCACGGTTGCTCTTCGTGGGAGAGCTTCACCAGCGCGTTCCCGGGCTTGCGCCCATGCGCGTCCACCACTCGAGTCAGGCTGTCCAACTCGTCTGCGGTGAACGAGTCCTCGTCATAGGAGCCGACGGGAACGAACGCCTCCATCGGCCGGGCCACCCCCGGGATCGGGAGGGACTCGCGCCGGATGAACCCGTCCCGCTCCAGGCGGCCGAACAACTCCTCGAAGTTGTCGGGCACAGGCCCCATCGGCAGCGCGACGTAGTCCACGCCTGTGATCGGACTGGCGTGGCGCTCGTAGTGCCCAAAGTCGGCGAAGTAGAGAAGCTTCACGAGCTTCACCTTGCCCGTGTCGCCTGGACACGACCGGAGTAGGTAGAGCACGGTGTTCGCGAACTTCTCGTAGGAGAGCGTGGGCATTGCTGACCTCAGCAGCAGAATATAGCACCTCGTAGCATTTCGGCCGCTTCGGGCGTGATCGCCTGCGGATGGGCCGCCAAGCCGTGGGGTCCTACCGGACGCTGGACAACGCTACCTCATGGCGATCACCTGGCTCGCGGACGGGCGCGCCGGGGAGTGCAGGCGGATAGTCGGGTCCGTGTCTCGGTCCGACCGCCTCCCCGCCAAGCTCTACGCCCGCGCGCGCTGCGGGATCGTCGCACACGAGGGCTTCCTCGAGGACGCGCTCGCCGCGGCGCTGGGGGAGCCCGGGGTGTGGGCGCAGCTCCGTGTCGCGCACCCTGCCTGGCATCGGCTCCCGGACGCGGACCCGACCGCCGTGGTCACGCAGCTTGTGACCGCCGAGGGCCGGGCGGACATCCATCTCCGATGGGCTGGCCTTGAGGAGCTCGTCATCGAACTGAAGCCTTGGGCGCCCCCTTCGGCCGCGCAGATGCAGCAGTACGTCGCCGGGCATCCGGCCGCGCTCGTCACCGCCATCGCCCAGTGGGGGGCCGACTACGTGATCGACGGCGTGCTCCCCATGACCACCTGGGGCGCGCTGCGAAGGCTCTCCTGGCCTGGCGAGCCCTCAGCGTGGCGCCAGCTTCGTCACCTGATCGACGCCGTAGGAACCGCCATGCCGAACCTCGATCCTGCTGCCCTCGCCGCACTCGTTCCGGCCTGGGACGCCTTCGACCGCGTGGGCCACTGGTTCGGGCCCGCCGTCAGCGCCGTGCAGCATCGGCTTGCCGCAGCCGGCGCGAGCTGGGTGTTGAAGGAGGGCAAGGAGAGGCCGGGCATCGAGGACGCCCATCGGAGGCTCGGGCGCTGGGTGTGGCCCCCACCGTGGAAGGACGGCGAGAACTTCGGCCTCTTCATCGGACTGTTTGCCGGCAACACCAGCCGCGACCGACTCTCGGCGGGCGTCCCCGACCTCCGGTTCATGCTGAACCTCAACCACGAGGGCGCGCGGGCCAAGGCCCTCTGGAGCGACGGCGCCTTCCAGGACGCCGTTCACCGCTGGGAGCTGCGACAGGACGCGGTTGCTCGGGAGGCGTCGTCGACGTGGTGGTTCCTCCTCGACGCGCGCCAGCCGCTCGACGTCCTGCTCGGCGAGGCTGACCACGGCGAGGCATTCAAGCGGTGGATGCTCGCCCGCACGGAGGAGCTCATCGACGACGGCATCCTCGCACGGCTCGTCGCCGTGAAGCCGTGACCGGCCTCGGACTCCTGCTCGGGCGGCGCGGCCGGCCCCCGCGAGTTGAACCAACGAGATCCTGACGTCGTCGGCTCCCAGTACGGGATCATCGTCGTGATACCCTCGCCAGCCTCGACGACGGCCACCGGGAGAGCGCGCAGACATGGCGAAGAAGACGATCCCATCGGCGACGACCGACATCGCCGACTACCGGCACGACGACGCGAAGAGGAAGAACAACCCCCCCGCCGGCCTCGCCGGGCGTGGAACGGTCGAGACCCTGAAGAAGCAGGTCTACGCCTACGACGCGCACCTCCCGCCCGTCCTGCGCTTCGATCAGACCGGCCGCGCCGATGCGCTCCCCGAGCTCTTGCAGAAGGCCCGGTCCGGTCCGCTGTCGGAGGCCGACGTGCGCCTGCTGGCCGACGCGCTCCGCCGCGAGGAGCCGTGGCTGGAGTGGTCCGGCAAGCGCGAGAAGAAGCGCGTCGAGGTGGACCCCGTGGCGCTCCACATCCACGAGCGCGTGAGCGCTCGCGCCATCCTCCAGGTCGCCGCCCGCCAGACCCCGCAGCGCAGCCTGTTCGCGGACCCCGTGCAGTCCTACAAGGAGGCGGTCCAGTTCTACCAGCACGACGTGGGCTGGTCGAACCGACTGGTCCTCGGCGACAGCCTGGCCGTGATGTCGTCCCTCGCCGTGCGCGAGAACCTCGCGGGCAAGGTCCAGATGATCTACATGGACCCGCCCTACGGCATCCGTTTCGCGTCGAACTTCCAGCCGGTCGTCGGGCAGCGAGACGTCAAGGACAAGGAGTCCGACCTCACGCGGGAACCGGAGGTGGTGAAGGCGTTCCGCGACACTTGGGAGCTCGGGTACCACACCTACCTGTCCTACCTGCGGGACCGGCTGCGCGTCGCCCGGGATCTCCTCACCGAGTCGGGCAGCGTCTTCATGCAGATCGGTGACGAGAACGTCCATCGTGTCCGCATGGTGATGGACGAGGTGTTCGGGCCAGGGAACTGCGTCGCCGAGATCGTGGTGCAGAAGACTGGCGGGCTCGGGAGTTCGGGCCTGAAGACCGTGGTTGACTACATCCTCTGGTACGCGAGGGACAAGGCAAAGCACAAATACAGGCAGTTGTTCCTAACGAAGCAGGTTGGTGTCGGCGAGGGGAGTGGCGGACGATACGACCAGGTGATGGCCCCGAGCGGTGCCTACCGATCTCTGTCGCGCGGTGAGCGGGAGCAGCCTGACCGGATCCCGAAGGACGGCAGGCCGTTCCGAGGGACCAGCCTGATCTCGGCGGATTCGCGACCGACCACCACCGTGACCTACTCGTTTCAGGGGAAGCCTTACCACCCAGGTGCTCACGCGCACTGGAAGACGACTGTTGAAGGACTCGATCGCCTGGTTGGTGCTGAACGAATCCAGTCCACCGGCAAGTCGATCAACTACGTGCGCTTCATCGACGACTTCCCCGCCTATGAGATCAGCAATATCTGGACGGACGTAGGAGGCAGCCCCGAGAAGGTGTACGTCGTTCAAACAAGTCCCGCCGTCATCGAACGATGCATGTTGATGACGACGGACCCCGGGGATCTCGTGTTGGACCCCACGTGTGGTTCCGGCACCACCGCCTACGTAGCCGAGCAATGGGGGCGGCGGTGGATCACCGTGGATAGCAGCCGCGTAGCTCTATTTGTGGCTCGCCAACGTATTCTCACCGCGACGTTCGACTACTTCAAGCTGCGAGAACCCTCAAAGGGCGTGGCCGGAGGTTTCGCCAGCAAGTCGGTCCCGCACGTTACTCTGGGGAGTATCGCCCAGAACAAGGCGTTGGACCCCATCTTCCAGAAGCACGCCCCCGTCCTGACCGGATTGCTGGAACGGGCGAACGCGGCACTCGCCCTGGTGACGGCTGAGCTGCGCCAGCAGCTCGACGACAAACTGAAGGCGAAGCGGAAGGCCAAGAATCCTGACGACCCCGTCACGCTGGCAGACGAGCGCCGTTGGCTCCTCCCCAAGGAGCGTTGGGAGGGGTGGGAGGTCCCGTTCGACACTGATCCCGACTGGCCGCAGGCACTGCAGGACGCGGTCGCGGCGTACCGCGCGGCTTGGCGGGCCAAGATGGACGAGGTCAAGGCCTGCATCGACAAGAACGCGGAGCAGGAGGAGCTCGTCGATCAGCCGGAGATCGACCGGAAGGTGCTCCGGGTGAGCGGGCCGTTCACCGTCGAGGGCGTGGAGCCGATGGCCGACACGCTCGACGAGCCCTCGCCGGTCGCGAGCCCCGAAGGCGACCTTCCCCTCTTCGTCGCGGACAGCGCGCACTCCCCGTACGGCAACGAGGCCGCGAACGCGGACGCCTACATCGAGAAGATGCTCCGGCTCCTCCGCGCCGACGGCGTGCGGTTCATGAACAACAAGCAGGCCCGGATCGAGCGCCTCGATCGCCGCTCGGGGAGCGTGCTGCAGGCGGAGGGCGAGTGGGTCGCCGGTGAGGGGGAGCCTCGTCGCTTGTCGGTCGCGGTGGGGCCGCAGTACGGGCCGGTCACGGCGCGGGCCGTCGAGCAGGCGATCCGCGCCGCCGCCCGTGGCGGTTTCGACGACCTGGTGGTCGCGGGCTTCGCGTTCGACGCAGAGGCGACGAGCCTCATCGAGGACGACCCGGATCGCGATGTCCGCGTGCACCTCGCCCACATCCGCCCTGACGTGCAACTCGAGGACCTGCTGAAGGACTCCCCGAACAGCCAGATCTTCACGGTCTTCGGCTCGCCCCGCAGCCGCGTGGAGGACGCTGGGGGTGGAGAGCTCGTCGCGCACATGGAGGGGATGGACGTCTACGACCCCGTCACCAACACCCTCCAGCCGACGGGGGCGGACAAGGTGGCCGCCTGGTTCGTGGACATCGACTACGACGGTCGCACGTTCTGCGTCTCGCAGGCGTTCTTCCCGGACCGCTCGGCGTGGGAGAAGATCGCGCGCGCGCTCAAGGGCACCGTGGATCCCGAGGCGTTCGAGAGGTTCGCCGGCAAGAAGTCCCACCCGTTCGCGCCGGGACCGCACCGGCGCGTGGCGGTCAAGGTGATCGACCCGCGAGGCAACGAGGTGATGCGGGTCCACGACCTGCCCGGTGGGCGGTAGGCATGGCGACGCCACGCACCCCGGCGGACCAGGCGCCCGTCCAGGCCGTCGAGAACCCCATCTTGTGCTCCCCGTACCAGGAGCCGCTGCTTCATTGGCGGTACGACACTCGCACCGGCTCAGCCAGTCGCCAGGAAGGGCGACGGGAGGCCAGCTACTGGTTCAAGTCGGCCCGCACCGGCACCCGCCAGACGTCCCTCCTCGCCGAGGAGGAGCGCGCCGACCTCCCCCTCGTGAACTGGCTACGAGAGGACATCCGGGCGTGGCGGAAGGGCGGCTACCGGGGCGCCACTAACGTCACGAAGGAGCTGCTCGCGCACTGGTCCCATCCCGACCGAGGACGGAAGCTCTTCTTCTGCCAGCGTGAGGCCGTCGAAACCATCATCTTCCTCAGCGAGATCGTGCTGGACCAGCGGCCGGACGCGCAAGGTCGGTACCGCTCCGGGAGCATCCCGGCGTGCGTGCGGAACCGGCTCGAACGGCAGAGTTGGACCCTCCCGGCCGAGGCCAAGGACGAGTGGTCGCTCGATGACCCTCGCCGCCACTACGCTCGGCCTCTCGACGCGCTCCTCGACTCCCCGGCTGATGGCGGCCGAGCCCTCCGCCGGCTCGGGGCCAAGATGGCCACGGGCAGCGGCAAGACGGTCGTGATGTCCATGCTCATCGCGTGGACGCTGTGCAACCGCGGCTACATGCCTTCCGACGAGCGTTTTCCGGCAAGCGTCCTCGTGGTTGGGCCCAACCTGACGGTCCGCGAGCGCCTCAAGGTGCTCCTCCCCGAGGACGCGGAGAACTACTACGCCCGGTTCGACATCGTCCCGGCGAAGTACCGGGAGCTCCTTCGCCCGGGGCATGTGCAGGTGGTGAACTGGCACAAGCTCGCGCCCGAAGGGGCCCACGTCGAAGGCGGGAAGTCCTACGCCGTGGTGAACAAGGGCGAGGAGAGCGACGAGGCGTTCGCGCGGCGGGTCCTTGGCGACGCCTTCGAGCGCGGACCGCTCCTCGTCCTCAACGACGAGGCGCACCACGCCTGGCGCCCCCCCGCGGGGGCCGAGGTCAGCGGTGAGGCGAAGGAGGAGGTCGAGGAAGCCACGATCTGGATCGACGGCCTCGATCGGCTCAACCGTGGCGTCGGAGTCCGCGTGTGCGCCGACCTCTCGGCCACGCCGTTCTACATCGCGGGCAGCGGACAGCCCGAGGGGGTACCGTTCCCCTGGCTCGTCAGCGACTTCGGCCTCGTCGACGCCATCGAGAGCGGCATCGTGAAGATCCCCCGGCTCCCGGTGAGCGACACGACCGGGCGCCCGGAGCCGAAGTACTTCCGCCTCTGGCACAACATCACGGAGAAGCTCCAGCCGGCCGACAAGCTCCCTGGCCGCGCGGGAAAGCCGAAGCCGGAGGCGGTCTGGCGTGACGCCCAGGACGCGCTCAACACCCTCTCGGCCCAGTGGAAGTCGCGGTTCGAGCAGAACCTCGACGCAGGTCGCGGCCGCATCCCGCCGGTGCTGATCGTCGTCTGCGACAACACGGACATCGCCCGCCTCTTCTACGAGTACGTCAGCGGGGAGACGCAGGAGGAGTACGTCGAGGACGACGGCGGGAAGCCGAAGAAGAAGACGCGCACGGTTTACGGCGCCAGCGCCGTCTTCGAGGAGTTCGCGAACACCGCCGGCCGTCGCCACACGCTCCGGATCGACAGCAAGCTCCTGGCCGCCGCCGAGAGCGACGATCCCGAGGCGACCCGGGACGAGGCCGCGCAGCAGCTCCGCCGCATCGTGGACACCGTCGGTCGCCCGGGGGAGCCAGGCGAGCACATCCGGTGCGTCGTGTCCGTGTCGATGCTCACCGAGGGCTGGGACGCGAACAACGTGACCCATATCCTCGGGCTCCGTGCGTTCGGGAGCCAGCTCCTCTGCGAGCAGGTCGTCGGCCGCGGGCTGCGGCGGATGGACTACGACCCCGACCCGGAGACGGGCCTGTTGCGCGCCGAGTACGTCGACGTCTATGGCATCCCGTTCAGCGTCATCCCGTTCAAGGGGCGGTCGACGACGACGGCCGCTCCCGAGGACAAGCCTACGACGTGGGTGCGCGCCCGCGACGACCGGAAGGACTACGAGATGTCCTTCCCGGTGGTCGAGGGGTACGTCTTCGCGCTGAACAAGGGTCTCATCCGCTGCGACGTGGACAAGGTGGAGCTGCTCCGCCTCACCCCGGACCAGACCCCAACGGGCGTGTTCGTGAAGCCCCAGGTCGGCTACCAGATCGGCGCCCCCACGGCGCACGGGCCGGGCGCATCGGAGTTGCAGGACCGGAAGGTGTTCTACGAGAGCACCCACCTGCAGACGATCCAGTTCGAGATCGCCCGACGGGTGGTGGCCGACCTCGCCAGCACCGCCTCAGGCGGGAAGCTCAAATACGCCTCGCGGCACCAGCTTTTCCCGCAGGTCTACCGGATCGTCGAGCAGTTCATCGACCGGCGCGTGGACTGGAACGGCGTAGTCGACCGCCGCGAAATCGGGTTGGAGCGCTACGTCAGTCTCGTCGTGGAGCGGCTCGTCGAGGGGATCCGGCCCGACACGAGCGAGGGTGAGCCGCCGCTCCTCCCCCTTCTGAACCGCTTCCAGCCGCGCGCGTCCACGGCTTCGGTCACGTTCAAGACCACGCGGCCGTGCTTCGACACCACCAAGAGCCACGTCGACCACGTTGTCGCCGACACCCAGACGTGGGAGCAGTCGGCGTCGTTCTACCTGGAGGCATCCGATTTCGTTGCCTTCTACGCTCGGAACGACCACCTCGACCTGGTGATCCCCTACGACTACTTCAACGTCCAGCACCAGTACCAGCCGGACTTCATCGTCCGCCTCACCGACGGGCGCACCCTCATCCTGGAGATCAAGGGCGCAGAGGACGAGCAGGACCGCCAGAAGCACCAGGCCGCGAAGCGGTGGGTCGAGGCCGTCAACAACTGGGGGCAGATGGGCCGCTGGATGTTCCACGTGTGCCGGAACCCCCAGATGCTCGGTCGGGAGCTGGAGGGGTTGGCCAAGACGAGCAAGGGGGCGACATGAGCTTCGCCGTGCACGGAAGCAGTGCGGCAGACTTCGAGAGTGTCGAGCTCTCAGGAGGCCGTCCGGGGTTGGGCTTCTACCAGTTGAAGTTCGCGACGAAGTTCAGGTTCTGGCCTCGGAACGGAGAACAGGCGCTGACGATGGACGTGGAGGGGGGCGAGGTCCTCGCGAAGCACCCGACCGGGTCCACCTGGTTCCTGGTCGGGCGGCTCCATCGCGAGTCCGGCATCCCGCGTTCGACGGCGGGAGAGGGGCGACCGGTCCTCGGCTGGGACTTGGCCCTCGACCTACCCCCGGCCGGCCTGGAGGCCATCGAGCGCGTCCGAGGCGGCGGTGACCTCGACCTACAGGTGACCGTGATCGGGCGCACGCGCAAGGCGAACGGAGAGTCGGAGGACGGACGCGACACGAAGCAGCTCCGCGTGAACCAGAGCGAGTGGGCCACGCTCCTCGCGCAGATCGGCTACCGCGAGACCCTCCTCCTCGAGGTGGCCGTCCTCGACTCCGAGAAACACCCAGACCTCGCCGAGGCCGTC
Organism: Pseudomonadota bacterium; assembly: GCA_030684355.1. GTDB lineage: Bacteria > Myxococcota_A > UBA796 > UBA796 > SXON01 > CAJBVW01. Next base: position 84,506 of record JAUXTN010000159.1, on the reverse strand, counting down.
GAGCGGCTGCGGGAGGCGCGAGAGGAGTTCCAGCGCGGGCAGTACCGGAAGACCGTCGAGGCGTGTCGTCACGTGCTCGAAGCCCTCGGACACGAGCTCGGGGACGGGACGGGGAACACCGCCAACCTCCGCGCCATGATCGACAGGTCCAGCGAGCTCCCCAAGGACGAGCGCCTCCTGATCATGCGTCGGTCGGCGTTCGTGATGGCGTGCCTCGCCGCGCACTCGAAGGACCAGGTGTCCATCCGCACGACGTGGGATCGGCATGATGCCCTCGGGCTGCTCACCGTGACCGCGGGGATGGTCCACTGGATCGCGGGCAGCCGGCAGGCCGGGCACACCAAGTAGATGGGCCACATCCGGCTCGGTGGAGGACTTCCGCGCACCAAGAAGTGGCGGGAGGTCGTCGCGCTCGTCGCGGGAGACGGCACTCCCGCGGAAGTCGCCGACGCCACCATCCAGGCCGCCGAGGAGTTCCTCCATGCGGGCGCCGACCCCGCCGTCGTCCACACCGTCTGGCTGCTGACGCAGCTTCCAGACGCGGCCCGCAGCGCTGACTTTGCCGCCGCGCTCGCGGCTGTCGGGGTCTCCGTGAAGGGGCAGCCCTCCGCGGTAGAGCTCGCCTCCGCCGTGGGTCGGGCGGTAGACGAGTACGTCACGTCGCTCGGGCGCCCCCGATCGGACCTCGGGGAGATGGCACGGCTCTCCGCGGTCGAGACGCTCGCGTCTGCCACCTTCGAACGCGCTCCCGGGTTGTTCGGGCCGAACCCCGACGCGGCGAGGGAGGCGGTCGCCCGGATTGGCACCGAGCACCAGTTCGGCGAGTTCGCACGGACGTTCTTCGCCCGGCTCACCGAGCGATCGCTCGTCCACTACGTGAGTCGGGAGCTCCCGCTTCACATCGGCACCGACGCCCGCTTCCAGACGGCCGCCCAGCAGCGCGACTTCCAGGATGCCGTCGCCCTCCACGCGCGCCAGGCGTCGAAGATCGTGGAGACGTTCGCCGGGGGCTGGTACTCGAAGGCGCGCTTCGAGCACGACCTCACCCCGGATCGCACGGCACGGTTCGTCGGCTACGCGATGAAGAAGCTCCGCGACGAGCTTCGGATGGGGGCAGCCTGACCCCCGAGGCACACGCTCGCTGGGTCCTCTGCGCGGGCGCGACCCACCGCGACGCGCCCGACGATGCCCTCCGCGTCGGGCTCGGCGCGGGCCCGTGGTTCGAGATGCAGGTGAACACCCTCGGGTTGGAGAAGGCGCTGACCGGCACGTTGCCGCCTCGCTTTCGCGACCTGATCTGCATCGCCGCCTTCGCGCTCGGCGCCGACTGCGGCACCCGTCGGGGCTCCGAGAACGTCCTCGACAACGGCGCCTCGTGGCGACGCGACTTCCGCTTCGTCGTGCCCGTCGCCGAGCCGGAGTTCTGGAGCGACCCTCCCGTTCGCGCACTCTTGGAGGAGACCCTCGGCTTCTTGTCCGACGATCGGTTCGTCTTCCACTTCGTCCCTGCGGCGCGTGAGGACGGACGCGAGCTCCACTTCCTGCCCCCGGCCAACGGGCGGACCTTCGTACCCTGGTCGAGCATCGAGGAGGTGATGCTGTTCTCCGGCGGGATGGACAGCCTCGGCGGGGCGGTCGAGCAGTGCGTGCGTCAGAAGCGTCGCGTCATGCTGGTGAGCCACGGATCCTCGCCCCAGATGAAGAAGACCCAGCGGCTACTGGTCGAGATGCTGACCAAGGCCGGCCGCGAGCCCGTGCACGTCACGCTCGACGTGACGCGACGCGACGACGCGCTGCGAAGCCGCGAAGAGACACAGCGGACGCGCTCGCTCCTCTTCGCCGCGCTCGCCGGCGCCGTGGCCTGGATGGTCGGCCGGCGACGGGTGCGGTTCCACGAGAACGGGATCATCGCCCTGAACCTCCCGATCTGCGGCGAGCTCCTCGGCGCACGAGCGACGCGGACCGCACACCCTCGGGTGCTCCTTGGGTTTCAGCAGCTGCTCTCCGCCGTCGCGGGCGACCCCTTCACCGTCGACAACCCGTTCCAGTTCTCGACGCGCGCGCAGGTGGCCGCTGGCATCCGCGACGCCGGCGCCCGCGACATGCTGGTCCACTCTCGGAGCTGCGCCCACATCCGCGGCTCCACGATCATGCATCCGGCCTGCGGGGTCTGCTCCCAGTGCATCGATCGCCAGTTCTCGATGCGCGCGGCCGGCCTGGAGGACGAAGACCCGGACTCGATGTACGAGACCAAGTTGTTCGCGGACCCCCTCGAGGATCCCCAACACGTGAAGCTCGCCGTCGGATACGTCTCGACCGCGCGCGAGTTCCGGAAGATCGCCACCCTAGCGGAGTTCGAGGCGAGATTCGGCGAGGTGGGGGACGCTCTCCCCGCGCTCGCCGTCTTGAACAACAGCACGCAGGAGGCCATGCTCGGGGAGATCATCGAGCTCCACCGCCGGCACGGGGAGATGGTCCTCGCCGAGACCGGGCGGCAGACGGCCGCTCGGATGCCGGCCCTCACCGGGGGCAACCTGCACCCGAGGTTCCTCCTGGTGCGGGTGATCGAGGAGGGGCTGCGCGCCAGCGCGGAGCGGTTTGGTGAGGGGCCGATGGAGTCGGGCACCACCCTCGCCGCGACGGGGCCCCCGCCCCGGAAGTCCGCCGAGGACTTCGCGACTGACACGATCGTCTCGGGAAAGCCCCTGGACGAGAACACCTTCATCAACGCCGGTTCCGGGTGGGTCGTTGGCCTACGCGACACGCGCCCGAAGATCGTGCCGGACAGCGTCGGCATGCGCTACATCGCTCGCCTCCTGGCGGACCCCGGGCGCGACTTCTGGGTGGTTGACCTCGTAGCGGAGGAGAAGAAGGTGCCCGCCGTCGTGGAGGGCGGTGACGCCCCCGCTGGGCCGAACCTCAAGGCCGTGCGGGAGTTGCGGCTGAAGATCGAGGCGTTGGAGGCTCGCGCGGAAGAGGAGGAGGGCTTGGGGAGCGCCCTCGCCGCGAGCGACCTCCGGCGACGAGCCGAGGAGGCCAAGGCGGAGCTGGAGGCCGTGTTGGCGTTCGACGGCGCCGGCAAGGAGCAGATGAAGGAGCAGGCGAAGGCCAAGGACAGCGTGAGGAAGGCGCTCGACGCCGCGATCAAGGCGATCGACGCGAAGCACCCCGCTCTCCGACGCCATCTCGATCCACTCATCGACCGAGGTGCGACCGTCGTGTACCGACCGGCGAAGGCCCCCACCTGGAGGCTCTCGCCGTAGGACTTTGGCGCGGTTGGAAAAAGGAGGCCGCGCTTCCAGATGGGAAGCCGGAATTCCCGGGAGCGCCACGAACATGGAGTGTTCGTGGCTTCTGGCCCCCGTCCCCGTCGCGCACCTGACGAGACCACGCGGCAGCTCGCCGCCCGCGCCGTCGAGATCTACCAGCCCCTCACCTCCCGCCCGCTCACGGAGGAGGATGGGCGCGAGATCGTGAGCAACCTGGCGGGCTTTCTCTCGGTGCTCCAAACCTGGAAGAAGCGCGAGCTCGCCGCGAAAGCAGGTGCACGATGATCGCGGTGACCGGCGAGTTCGATCGCCTGTCGCGTATCCGGGCCACGCGCTTCCGCGACGAGCGCGCGAAGGTGCCCGAGAGCGTCGAGCTCCCGCTCGCGGAGCTGGTGCCCCGGCACGTCGTCCGCGACTCGAAATCCGGCACGGGCTCCTACTCGGGGGCCGTCTACAAGGCGGGAGCGATGCGCGGGAACCGTGGCGTCGAGGCAATGACGCTCCTGGTCTACGACTACGACCACAAGCCCCCCGAGGTCGCCCGCGAGATCGTTAGCACCTTGCGCGACGCCAAGGCCGCCTACCTGATGGCGACCACCAGCAGCCACGTGAAGGACGGGCCGGACGACTGCTGCCTCCGGGTCGTCCTCGTGCCGAGCCGCCCGATCAAGCCTGCCGAGTACGAGGCCGTCTGGACGGAGGTGAACCTCGCGCTCGGTCGCCATGCCGATCCCCAGGCCAAGGACCTTGCCCGCATGTGGTACGTCCCCTCCTGCCCGGCGGAGCGACACGAGGCGGCCCGGTACGAGCTCCGCGACGGCGGCTTCGTGGATGTGGACGCCATCCTATCGTCGTCGATGCTCGCCCCGAAGGGGAGGAAGTCCCGCTCGCGCCGCGCGAGCCCGAGCAAGGAGGGGCCGATCGCCGAGGGGGCCCGCCATGGCGTGCTCGTGCAGATGGCCGGCGCCATGCGTCGGCGCGGGATGGGCCGGGAGGCGATCGAGGTCGCGCTGCGCTCCGTGAACAAGGAACGGTGTGTGCCCCCGATGGACGAGGCGGAGGTCGACGCGATCGCCGCGTCGGTGTCCGAGTACGACCCGACCGACCCGTTGCTCGTGCACCACCTCACCGACCTCGGCAACGCGGAGCGGCTGGAGCACCGGGTCGGTGACGCGCTCCTGTACGTCCACCTGTGGAAGTCGTGGATCTGGTGGGATGGCCGCCGCTACATCCGCGACACCTCGGGTGAGGCGCTCCGGCAGGCCGGCGATACCATCCGGGCGATGCTCGCCGCCGCCGACACCGTCACCGACCCCGCCGAGCACGACCGGCTGGTGAAGCACGCGATGGAGAGCGAGAGCGCCGCGCGCCTGAATGGGATGCTCCAACTCGCCACGTCGAGGCTCCCGGTCGCGGTCGAGGCCCTGGAGACGAGGCCCATGCTGTTCAACGTGCGGAACGGCACGATCGACCTGACCACCGGGGAGCTCCGACCCCACGACCGCGCCGACCGCCTGATGAAGTTGGCGCCGGTCGACTTCGACCCGGCCGCTGCCTGTCCGAAGTGGCTGGCGTTCCTCGAACGGGTCACGGGCGGGTCCGAGGCGCTCATCGCGTTCCTCCAGCGGGCTGTCGGCTACTCCCTGACCGGCGACGTGCGCGAGCAGGTGCTCCTCGTGCTGTACGGCACCGGCGCCAACGGCAAGAGCACCTTCCTGGAGACGCTCCGGGGGCTCATCGGCGACTACTTCCTCCAGGCCGACTTCACGACGTTCACGGCGCGTCGTGAGGGCAACGAGGGGCCCCGCAACGACCTGGCCCGCCTCGCCGGCGCGCGCATGGTCGCCGCGGTGGAGACGGAGGCGGGGAGCACGCTCGCCGAGGCCACGGTGAAGCAGGTGACCGGCGGCGACACCATCACGGCCCGGTTCCTGTACGGCGAGTTCTTCGACTTCATGCCGGCCTTCAAGCTCTGGCTGGCGGCGAACCATAAGCCGAACATCCGGGGCGGCGACGAGGGCATCTGGCGGCGCATCCGGCTCGTGCCGTTCACGGTGACCATCCCCGAGGCCGAGCGCGACAAGGGCCTTCCCGCCGCGCTCCGCGCCGAGCTGCCGGGGATCCTCAACTGGGCCATCGCGGGGTGCCTCGCCTGGCAGAAGGAGGGCCTCGGGTACCCCTCGGAGGTCCGGGACGCGACCGCGGCGTACCGCGACGAGATGGACGTCTTCGGCGACTTCCTCGCCGCCCGGTGCGTCGTCGGCGCCGCGGAGGAGTCGCGCGCGGACGTGCTGCTCGCCGCCTACGAGGGCTGGCGCGTGGAGAACGGCGAGCGCGAGCTCAGCCCCAAGGGGTTCGGCAAGAAGCTCAGCGAACGCGGGTTCCAGCCTTTCAAGGCGACGAAGGGCGTGAGGAGCTGGCGCGGTCTCCGGGTCCGGACGAGCGAGGACCCGGAGTGAGCGGGGGTGGCGGGTGGCGGGTGGAGGCGCTTCGGCCGGGAAACCTCCCGGGGTGCGCTGATCGCCTCTACGCGGGCGAGGAAGGATGGCGCACGTTGCGCGAATTTCCCGGAGACGCGCCACTATCCGCCATCCGCCACCCTGCGGGGAGTTCGGGGCTCGGAGGCCGGCTGCGGCCCTCGGGGGGAGGGCGTTGCTGTCTCATATGCGGATGAAGGGCATCATTCGAGAATTTCAACCCGTGATGGATCTCGGAATTGGTTCCGTCAACGTCGTTTGAAGGAACGCCATCCGAGGAGGCCGCTGTACCACGAGCCGCGCCACCAGCGCATCTGACCGGCCATTCTATTGACGCGCTTAACGTAGGTGACTGATGTTGCGCTGAGGTGACGGGGGGTAGTGGGGAAGGGGGGAGAGGGCCGCGCCTGCCTGCCGGTACGCGACGACGTATGAGTGGGCGTCCCCTTCGCTCCTTCGGCGGGGGGCTGGAGTTCAGAATGGCGCATCCGTTCAAGGTAGGCCCGCGCGGCCCCAAGGGCCCCCGGCCTCCCCGACCGCCTACGGGTCCCGTGGAGGAGGAGAAGAGCGATGCCGACGGGTCCTCCGCGGAGCCCGAGGCCAAGGGGAAGGGCGCCAGGAAGCGGAAGGGGAACGGCGCGCGTTCGCGGGAAGCGCGGGCGCGAGAGAACCACTTCGGCAAGGTGCAGGTCTTCGACACCGACGACGGCGGATTCGTGCCCTTGCCGATGGTCCTCCGTGCTTGTCTCTGGCTGTTCAAGCCGACCGAGTGGATGGTGCTCACGGCCGTGATGATGCACGCTGGCCCGAAGTTCGTGACGTGGGTGTCCCTCCCCGAGATCTGCCACGAGATGGACTACCGCAACAAGGGCAAGCTGCGGACGATCCTCAACCGGCTCGTCAGCCTGGGCTTCCTGGCCCACGCGGAGAGCGGCGGGGTCGAGTACTGGTGCGTCGTCGATCCGGTCTCCGCCATCAAGGGGCTACCGTCGACGGAGGTCGTCTCGCCGGCTCGGCGCCAGCTGATCAACGACGTGTTGGAGATGGTGGGGCGGCCCACGATCGCCTTCGAGGAGACGCCCGAATGACCACGCTCGTGCTGCTTTTGTGTGCGCTGCTGGGCGTCGTCGTCCTCGCCCTCACGCACTCGCTTACCCCGTCGGTGGCGATGGCCATGGTGGCCGTCGCGGGCTTGGCTGCCGTGCTCCGGCTCGGGTCGGCGGCGCTGGCGGCTCGAAGCGCGCTTCGAGTCTCCTTCCGTACTGGCGAAACGTCGGCGAAGCTGGAGATCGGCGACGCCCCGGCCCTGAAGGCGGAGCCCGATGAGTGAACCGTCAGTCCCCGGCCTCCACCCCCAACTCACCAAACGACCCGAGCGGCACCGCCTTGCGCATCCCCGCCTTCAACCTGACCGCGTACTCCGCCACGGTGCCCCCGCTCGACCCCGGCCGGAGCCTCGGCCCCGCGGCCTCCCCCACGGCGATCTCCGCCGCGAGCTGCGCCGTCACCACGTCGATTGCGGCCACGGGCACCACGAGCACCAGCACGGAATGCAGGTTGTAGAACCCGATCTCTCCAAGGATCTTGATCGGGATGCTCATCCCCTCACCGTCGGGGATGGCGAGCGGGTACACGTCCACGAACCCGCCGAGCACCGGCCGCTGGTACTTCGGCCCGATCATCAGGGACGAGAGCACGTCGGCGAGGTCCACGCCGAGTAGCGCCTTGAGCCCGTCGAAGGCGATGGGGCCGAGGCGCACGGTCGTGGTCGGCACGGTGAGGTTGACCCGCATGGCGGCGGGATCCGCGCGCAGCGCGGCGTTCACGAGTCACGCCCGGCCGGGAGCACCTCGGGGACGAGCGCGGCATCGTCGCCGGACCCGTGGTCCTCCTCCTCCACCTCGTCGGCGTCCACGGCGTCGGCGAGCTCGCTGTCACCGCCGTCGCCGTCGCCGTCGCCGTTGTCGCCGGGCTCTTCCTCGCCCTCCGTGCGGTCGCCGCCGGCGCCGCCGCCGGACTCGAGGAGGTCGAGCATCTCCTCCTGGCCCTTCGCGATGACGACGAGCGCCTTGCGGATGCCGGGGAGGTGCCGGAGCGCGCCGAGCGACTTCGGGTCGAGCGACGGCAACCCGGCCTCGATGCGGCGGAGGCACCCGTAGATGTCGTCGAGCGCCTGGACCTGACGGTAGGCGAGGTGCGCCTGGTGGAACGCCTGCTCGTCGGGCGAGAGCGCGCAGAACGCCTCCACCGACTCGACGAGCCTGTCCTCGGACGCCGTGTCGAAGCTCTTGGCGTAGAAGGTGCGAAGAACCTGCGCCCACTCGGGCGTGATGAGGGTGCGGGCGCGGGGCAGACGGGTAGCGGTCTCGGGCATCGGAGCCTCCTTGGTGAACGTGGACGGGTGGATCAGGCCGCGGCGGACTCGCCGGACGGCGGCGGGTTGGGCGGGGCGGTGGCCGCCTGGGCGGCCATCAGGAGGAGCGCGGCGAGCTCCTTGCGCGTCTTCTCGTCGCGCAGGATCTTACGGACCTCGGGGTTCTTCATCGCTTCGAGCAACTCGGGCGAGGCGTTGACGATCTCGGCGAGCTCGATCATCTCGGGGGCCAGGCCGAACTTCGCCGTCGCGAGCACGCGGCCGAGGCCGCCCAGTTCCGCGATGAACTGCTTGCCCAGCTCCTCACGGACACGGCCCTCGCCGTCGTCCCCCCGCTGCTGCGACTCGATCTCGAAGGCGCCGATCTTGAGGTTGGTCAGTTGGCCGACGATGTTCTCGTTCGTCCGCTGCGCGCGGGCAAGCTGCCCGCTCTGGCTCGTGATGTGCGCGTTCTGGAGGTTGGCGAGGTGCTGGTAGCTCGACTGCACGAGCGCGATGAAGTTCTGGTAGCCCTCGCCGAGCGCGCGCCAGGTGCGGGGGTCGGGCGAGATGTCGGGGAGGACCGTCGGGAGCGCCACCGTGGGCGCGGGGACCACGGGCACCTCCTCGTACTCGGTGTTCGTGCAGAGGAAGCGGGAGCTGTAGATGACCTTGTCGCCCTTGCCCTTCCACAGGTTCACCTTGAACTTGCCCTCGCGCTGCCCGACCATGTTCTGGTCGGCCATGTGCTTGATCCAGCGCAGCGCCGCGTCCGCGAGGACGGCGTAGCTGACGCCACAGTCGGTGCGCGCCAGGTCGCCGAGGGTGTCGCCCTCCGCGACGTTGTCCTCGCCGTCCTCCCGCTCGTCGTCCTCATCGTCGGTTGCGTCGTCCGCCTCGGGCTCGATGAACGCGCCCAGGTCGAGGGCCCCGAAGCAGATTCGACCGAGCTGCGGGTAGCCGTTCCGGTCGAGGACCTCGTGAACGGTGATGTGCGTGATCTCGGTGCAGCGCTGCCGGATCACGGCGTCGATGGTGTCCAGCTTCTCGAACTGCAGATCGTCCATCATGGTGGGCATCCGGGGCGAAGGGGGGTGCTCAAAATTTGAGCATCTTGACCCTTCCAGCCTATCGCAAGGGCTCGGAAACGGGGTCAATTTCGGCGTTGGAACGCAAACCGCGCCTACCGCATCCGACGCGGTTTTAAAACCGCGCTCCCTACCGCCGCCGTCGCCGGCCAAACCGCGTGTGAGACCGCACGCCCGACGCCGAAACCGCGTCCGCTGAGCGCCCGACCGCGACCTGCGACGACCCTACCGCCGTCTACCGCGAGGGTTGGTTCTGGCTGCCGCGTACAACCGCGACTCACGATGTGCGGAACCGCGCAGAGGCCCGCGGCGTGCGGTTCTCCGCGGTTGGGGCGACCCGGACAAGTCGGCTTTTCGAGCCTCGTTTCGGCGGCATAGTGGTCCGTGTCGGCCGGGCTCCCCGGTGACCCGAATCCCAAACCGGCCCAGCCGGTCCCCCTCTCTTCCGGCGCGGCCGGCTCCCCCTCCGAGGCACGAATGAACACGGCACTGAGCAAGGCGATGAACGGCGAGAAGGTCCCCGAGGGCCAGATCAAGGGCGCGCTCATGGAGGCCGCCGGCAAGCTGAAGAGCCTCGGCGGCAAGATCAGCAAGGCCCGCGAGATGTCGGAGTCGATCGCGGACGCCGTGATCGCCACCGCGGAGACGCAGGGCACCGTGTTCGCCGCCTCCTTCGCCGAGGGCTACTTCGGCGAGGAGAAGATGGACCTCGGGCCCGTGGACATGCGGCTCGGCGGCGGTCTGGTCCTCGGCGGCTACGGCCTCTACAAGTCGATGTCGGGCAAGGGGGGCGCCCACGCCCTCGCGCTCGGCAACGGCCTGCTCGCGACCGGCATCGGTCGCATCGGTCGGCACGCGGGCAAGGCGCTCGCGGACAAGAAGGCCGCCCCCGCGACCCCGCCGCCCGCGCAGACCCCCGCGCCCTCCGCCGCTCCGGCGCCCGCTCCCGCCCAGATCAAGGGCGACGACATCGGCGAGATCGCCCGCATGGTCCGCATGACCCCCGGCACCGAAGGCGAGGCCGTCGAAGGCCGCCGTCGCCAGCGCGACGGGGAGCGCTCCGACCGCTTCGTCCGCGCCCGGCGCTGAACCCCACTCCCTCACCTTCGATCCTTCGTTTCACCGATTCACCAAGGACCATTCCCATGACCATGGCACCCATCTGGGCCCTCGTGACCTTCACCGCGGACGGCGAGTGCCTCGTCGACCGCACCTCCCTCCGCGCCTCGCTCCAGGGCTTCGAGCCGTCCTTCGGCGCCGACGACTTCGGCGATGACGACGACGACGACGACGACCTCGGCGACGACCTCGGCGACGACCTGGGGGACGACCTCGGCGACGACCTCGGGGATGACCTGGGCGACGACCTCGGCGACGACCTGGGCGATGACCTCGGCGACGACCTGGGCGACGACCTCGGCGACGAGGTGGGGCTCACCCCGAAGCAGCGCCGGGCCCGCCGCCAGCGCCGTCGCGAGGTGCGCCTCGCGCGGAAGAACAAGCGCCTCCAGGGCCGGCTCAAGAAGGCCAACAAGGGGAAGGTCGTGCAGCGCAACGTCACCGTCACCGGGTCCACCGCCACCACCGTGGGCCAGGCCATGAGCATGACGCTCACGCCGCGCACCAGCCTCCACCTCGCCAAGATCTTCGCGACCGGCGACACCGCCGCCACGATCACGACGATCATCTCCGGCGACGACCCGGTGGTGCTCGACGCGCTCGACGCCGCCCTGATCTCGCCCACCGCGTACCACGGGCCTTCGTTCGGGGGCCGCATCCTCCGGGCGGGCGTGCCGGTCACGATCAACTACACGGCGGGCTCGACCACCGCGGCGCTGAAGCTCAGCTTCTACGGCCGCGCGCGGGTCAAGACCCCCCGCTGCTGATCGGGCGGGGTGAGCCTTGGGCGCCTGCAAGCTCTCTCGCCGCTCCGGCACCGCGAAGCTCACCGCTTCGACGACGGCCGGCGCGGCGGGGGCGGAGCTCGAGGTGCTCACGGCCCACTCCGTAGGGCAGGGCGACGGTGACTGGCGCATCATCGACCTCTGGTCGGACGAGAGCACGCCCTGGGTGGCGAAGCTCGTCTGGTCAGGCGGCGGCGGCGCGACCCGGTCGGCGCTCCTCGACGTGCCGAAGTGCACGCGCGTGTGTGTCCACGCCACGATGATCCAGGTCTTCGGGGCGAACCTCTCGACGTCGGCGAACATCCAGGCGCGCGCGGCCATCGCGGACGGACAGTGCGACACCGAGAACCAATCGACCGTGCGCGGCGCGACCGACGGACAAGCGGTCGGCGGCGGCGCCGGCAACGTGGACGTGATCCCGCCCCCGTGGGCCAAGTTCGTCCGCCTGGAACTCTCGGACAGCACGCTCCTCCCCACCACGTTCATCGAGCTGCTCGACGTGAACGCGACCGTCCGCGGTCGGTACGCGGGCAACACCCAGCCGCAGCCCGGCGCGCCGATCGGCGACGCCGCCACGGTCCGCCTGGTCCTCCCGGCGGGCACCTACGCCTACCGCGTCGTCTTCCTCCTCCACCTCTGACTCTCCAGGATCGCCGCCATGAAGTGCTACGCCAACCGCATCAGCACCAAGCTGATGAACATCCCCTCCACCGCCCCGGTGGCGGTGACGACGAACGGCGCCGGGTACCGCGTCCTGCCCGACCAGTCGGACCAGCAGACGGACGCGGCGCAGGAGTTCAAGTTCGCGACGTCGCTCACCTTCTCCGGTGGCGCGACCTCGCCGACGGCCCAGCTCGTCATCCAGGGCTCGGTGGACGGCGTCACCTGGCTGGACCTGCTCACCGGCACCAGCCGGACCGAGGCCGGCACCTACCCCGAGCTCCTCGACAGCACCTCGGTCGGGCTCCTGCCGTGGGTCCGCGCCCGGCTCGTCCTCGGCGGCGGCACCGCCCCGAGCGTCTACGGCACCGTCGAGATCGTCTCGACCGGCCCCTTCCAGCTCTCCTCCACCTGATCCGCGGACTTCCTCGTGAACATCACGGTCGCCCTCACCTTCAACGAACGCGACGCCGTGAGCCTCCTCAACTGGCTCGCGCGCTGCAACGCGCGCCTGCTCCGCGAGCGTCCGTCGCTGCCGCTGCTGTACGCCACGAGCGTCCGGTACGCGCGGGAAGAGGTGGAGACCTGGTCGGACTACATCCAGCTCCTCGCCCAGGGCTGGGAGGACTGTGACGCGCTCGCGTCCGCGCGCGCGGGTGAGCTCATCGCCCGCGGGTGGAAGGCGCTCTCGCCGCGCGACCCCGGCTACGCCGCCGCCAAGGCCGCGGGGCTCACCAGCATCCCCGCCGAGGTCGCGCTCACGACGCAGGTGCGGCCGGGAGACCACGGGCTCTACCACTGTGTCGTCCGCTACGTCGTCAACGGCACCGTCTGGTTCGACGACCCCTCCGCGCGGCTCGGCATGCTCGAGGAGCACCTCGACGGCCGCCAGTGCCACGAACGCATCGTCACCCGCGTCCGCCTCGCCGGCCTCCGCCGCGACCCGGAGGCCCACCGCCATCACCGTCCGCGCCCCCGGCGCCGGGAGTCCGCATGACCGCCCCCCTCCGTTCCAACCGTGGCCGTTTCATCCGCGCGCGCGTCGTCGGTCGTGTCGAGTTCGCCGGCGAGGGCGACGCCGTGTCCGGCCCCAAGCGCAAGGTGTCGCAGAAGGACCGACAGATTCGGCGGAAGCTCCGCCGCGCCCGCGCGCTCAAGCGCCGCGTCGCGCACCTCCGCATCCGCAAGCCGCTGGGCTGGAAGGGCGCGGTGAAGAAGGCGAAGACCAACCTGCGCGTCGTCATGAGCGACCTGAAGGCGCTCGGCTGGCGGCCGAAGAAGCCGAGCCGCGCCCGCAAGCCCGGCGAGGACGAGATGGACGCCGCGCTCGACGACATCCCCGAGGCCGAGCCCGGCGAGACCGAGGAGCCCGACGAGGGCATCGAGGAGCTGCCGGAGACGCCCCAGGACGAGACCGAGGGCAACTGGCTCGACGGCTATGTCGGCGCCGAGCCGAAGAAGCGGCCGGTCGCGGACCTGTTCAAGCGCGCGGGGACGCTCCTCGCGCCGAAGTGGTCGAAGCCCATCCCGCTCGGCGACGGCGGGCAGCTCCAGACCCGGCCCGGACAACGGGCGATGGTCGCGACGGTCAGCCCCGGGCTCTACATCGTGCAGCTCGTGTCGGACACGGCGGCGAAGGCCATCGCGGGCGACAACGTCGGCGTCCTCCCGCTCCTGATCTACCCGCTCGTGAAGAGCAAGATCCTCCAGAAGCTCGCCCCGCAGCCCGCTCCCACCGCAGCTCCCGCGCCCGCTCCGGCCCCCGCCGCCCCGCCCGCGCCCGCCGCCCCGCTGGGCTGCGACGACTGCCGGACTCGGCGCTGAAATGGCGACCCTCCCCGTCAGCGCCGAGGCCGTCCTCGAACGGATGAACGCGATGCGGATCACCGCGGAGCAGTCGCTCTCGCGTGTGCAGACGTACCTCGCGTCGAACCCGGAGCCGTTGGCCAGGGTGGTGGCGGGGTACCGCGCGATCGTGGCCGACGCGGGGCGTCGCATCGTGCAGGCGCAGGTCAGGGTCATCCAGGCGCGGGCGAAGAACCCTACCGACCCGCGGCTCGTCGCCTTGGAGCGACGCACCGTCGAGCTCCTCGTGGCCTGGAGCGCGCACGCGCGCGGCTACACGCAGTACGAACGGCCCGCCACCGAGGCGGAGAAGGGCGGGGCCATCCAGGTGGGCGCGGCGCCGGTCGTCATCATCGCCATCGCCGTCGCGGGCGCCGTGATCGCCGTATCGGTGACGGGCATCGCGTGGGCCGTCGTCCACTACAAGGAGGCCCAGACCCTCGCCGACGAGATCGCGCTGTTGGAGCGCGATCCCTCCCTCGCGGACGCCATCGCCAAGGTCAATGAGTCGGCGCCGTCGTCCGCGCCTCCCCTCGACCCCACCAACCCCGACTCCGCGGGCGGCTTCGGCTGGTTCCTCGCAGCCGCCGGCCTCGCCGCGGCCGCCATCTTCATCGTTCCCAAGCTGGGAAAGGGGTAGGCCATGTCCGAGAAATTCCGCCTCAACATCGTCGGCGCCGAGGAAGACGTGCCCCGCGTCCTGCTCGCCTACGGGCGCGGCTGCGGCGGCGAGGTCGCCTTCGTGATGCGCCCGCGTGACAACACCGCGCTCCTGGTCCACCAGATCAAGAAGCAGCCCGCGAAGGTGTGGCGCACGGACCTGGGGCTCGCGCCGTCGCACGCGCCCGAGCTCGACGCCGCCCCGGCCGACGCCGTCACCGAGATCCGACGGATGAAGGGGAGCCCCCCGCCTGCCGGTCCGGCGACGCTGAAGGGCAAGTGGGCCGGGACGCTCTACTGCGACGACGGCACGCCCCGGATGGTGCTGGAGCGCCGCGTCGCCAGCTACGGCGTGCTCAAGCTCTCCTCGAAGCCCGATGGCCGCTGGACGGCCACGTTCGAACGCATGGGCAAGTGGTTCAGCCAGGCGAAACAGCAGAGCGTCGAGCGCTCGGGGCTCTCCGAGGCGATCACCGCCGGGATGGGCATCGTCGTCGGGCTCGTGTCCGAGGCGTGCAGCTTCCGCGACACTCACCGTCGCAACACGGTGGACGCCGACTTCGCCGCTCAGCACCCCCCGCGCCCGGCGCCGGAGGTCCGCGATCCGACCGAGCGGTACAAGGGCAAGTCGAGCTTCCGCGCCGTCGAGCAGGCGGACGGCTGGGCTGTCGTCAACGACGTGGGCTCCGTCGTCGCCAAGTTCGGCGCACGCGAGAAGGGCAAGGCCGAGAAGCACGCCAGCGCGCTCACCCGCGGACAGGCCCCGGCCGCGACCGTCTCCGAAGACATCGCCAGCGGGTTCGGCCTCTCCGGGATGCCTGGTCTGAACGTGATCCCGTCGCTGGCCGACGTGCCGCTCCCTACGTCGCCGAAGGGCAGCGCGGAGGCCAAGCGGGACGCCGCCGCCACCGAGAAGGAGGCCGACGCGCTCGCGGACTCCGCCAGCGGCCAGTGGGTGAACGCCTCCGAGGTACCCGAGCTGCTCACGCGGGCCGCGAAGCTCCTCCGCCACGCCGAGGCGCTTGTGAAGTCGCCGATGTGCTCCGGGAAGGAGCAGAAGATGGCGTGGGAGGATCTCCGCCGGGGCGCCGAAGCCTACAACCAGGTGCGCGAGGCTCTGGAGCGCGGCGAGAAGCCCGACATCCTCACGACGCTGCGCCGGATCGCCGAGCGCGTGTCGCTCGCGGCGGCGCGAGCGGCGAAGTCGTGCGCGGCCGGGCAGCAGAAAATCACCAAGGCGCCGCGTTCGTCCAACGACATCGCCACCGGTATCGGTCAGCGTGAAGCGGGATGGGTATGGGGCGACCGGGTGACCTGGCAGGGCCAGACCTGGATCGTGCAGGACGTGCGCGCGGACGGCTCCGTGAACATGCTCCGCGAGGGAACCGACCTCGCCGACACCGCGCCGGCCTCCCAGCTTCGGGCGGCTCCCGCTCGACCGAGCGTGTCGATGCAGCCCGTGTGGCCGCCCGCCGCCGCGCCGCAGGCCGTGCCGACCGAGAAGAAGCCGCGCACCCGGAAGGCGAAGGCCCCCGAGGTGGACCCGGCGAAGGACCAGGCGCTCGTCAACGCCTTCGCCGACGCCATCAAGCAGGCGGCCCAGCAGATGGGAGGTGGGACGTGAGCCGAGCAGTCCTCTGGCTCGGGCCCGCGCTCCTGCTCGCGTCGTGCGCCGTCGCCTTCGCGCAAGACGCCGCTGTGCCGGCCGCCGCGTCGCGCTCGATGCCCAGCGCTGACGTGCTGCTCTCGATGGGGCCTTACGGGGCGCTCGTCTGGGGCGCCTACCTGTTCGGGAAGGGGGTGACGGTCACGATGAAGATCGAGTTGTCGGAGCGGGACCGGGAGTTGATCGGGACGCTGGGGAAGGCGGGAAGGCCGTGAGGGCACGGTAACCGGATGTGCGCGGCCGGCGCCTCACTTGGCGGCCTGACGCTACAGGATCTCCCACCATGTGGTACATCCACCTTGAGGTTCCACGTGCTCGTCCTCCTCGTCCTCGTCTTCCTCGGCGGCTGCTCCGGCACCAACACCCTCCCGCCGGACAGCGGTGACGCCCGGACCAACATCGACGACACCGGCGTCAGCTGTGGTCCGGGCACCCACGAGGAGGACGGCCTCTGCCTCCCCGACGAGGACACCGGTGTCCCGGTGGACACGGACACCGCCGAGACCGGTGGGGAGACCGGAGAGACGGGCGACACCGCCCCGGAAACCGGCGAGACGGGTGACACCGTGGTGGAGACCACCCCGTGTGCGGACGGCTACATCCTCCGCACCGAGGTGACGGGACTGGACGGCGCCGCAATCTGTGACGGCGTCAGCAGCGTCGACTACTACAGTCCCTTCAGCGCCCCTCCGGCTGCCTGCGGTGAGGGGTGGCACGTCTGCACTGCGGCCCAGTGGCGTGACCGCAACGACTCCTGCGAGTCCACCATCACCTTCGCCGCATTGCTCGACGAGGCGTCCACCAACCCCGAGGACGACGGCGTCAACAACTGCGCCGTCAGTCACGACTGGGAGTACGCCTCATGCAGTCGCGACGAGGCCAACACGGGGCTCATCGGCACCTGCAACATCGAGGGGGGGACCGAGGCCACCTACTACGGTACGGCGAGCCGCACCAACGCTTCCCACAGGGGTGCTTCGAACGAACTCGGCACCCTCGCTGCGGCCTGTTGCACCGACGGCTGATTGCGCCGATAGGATGGCCTCACGCCGCGGTTGACAACCGCCCCCCTGCGGTAGGAACGATCCAGTCCTGATCGCCCCGTTGGCGGCTACGAACCCCCATGCGTTCGTCCACCACGCCGGCCTCCTCGTGACCCTCGACACCCAGCAGCACGCCGACTTCGCCCCAGCCGCGCGCCCGCGCTTCGTCGCGCCCTACGAGGACGCCTCCGAGCCTCCGGCCCGCGTGGTCGAGTACGTCCGCCCCGCTCGCTCGATGCGCGTCGAGCCGGAGCCGCTCCCCTCGTCGTACGCCGGCCCGTGGCCGGTCTCGCCGCACTCGCGCCTCCCGGGCTGGCTCGCGCGGCTCCTCGTCGTGTGGGGCCTCATCACCTTGGTTTCGCTCGTGGGCCCGTGCCGCCCGGCCACCCCGCCGTCCGCCTTCGCCGCCGAGGCATCCCCATGACCGCCGCCGCCCAGCTCCTCGCCGCCGTCGTCCCCATCGTCCGCACCCGGCTCCCCCACGGCGTGGACGTGGACTACCTCGACGACTTCGTCGACCGGAACCGGTCGATGCTCGAGCTGGTCATCGAGCAGAACCTCGGCCCGGTCCTTCGCCGGATGCAGGCGGCCAACTCCGCGCCCGTCGAGGACATCCCCGAGTTCTGGTCCGCCGCGAAGCGCACCGCGGCGAACGTCGCCGCGATGGCGACGGCCGCCAACCTGTACGCGCAGAAGCGTCGACCGAACGCGGAAGAGCGCGCCGTCCTCGCCGGGTACTCGGGCTGGGGTGGGCTCTCCATCCAGCACGCCGGCGGACGCTTCCCGCCGGGCTTCCCCGCCCCCGAAGAGCGCGGACTCATTCACGAATTCTACACCCCATCGAAGGTCGCGAAGGAGGTGGCGCGCCTGGTCGCGCCGCTCGTGTCGAGCCTGCCGCACGACGGTCCCACCGTCCACGCCCTCGAACCCTCGGCGGGCATCGGCCGCTTCCTGCGCGCCTTCGAGTCCGTGCCGGGGATCACCTGGCACGCGGTCGAGTGGTCCGAGCTGTCCGCCCGGATGCTCCACGTCCTGCGCCCCGACGTCGACCTCATGCTCGCCCCGTTCGAACGCTGGGTGCGGGAGAAGGGCGCGGCGGTGACCGGCCGCCTCGGGCTCGTCGTGTCCAACCCGCCTTACGGCATCCGGGGCGCGTCCGTCGCGGAGGACCCCGAATGGGCCTACCGCGAGAAGATGGCGTACCACTACTTCCTTCGCCGCGGGCTCGATCTGCTCGCTCCCGACGGGCTCGGCGTGTTCCTCGTGCCGGGTGGCTTCCTCACGTCGCGCACGTCGCAGTTCGTGGCACTCCGCGAGAAGGTGCTCAAGCGGCACCACCTCGCGTCGGCCTACCGGCTCCCGAGCGTCCGGCCGAACGGGCGGGAGGCGATCTTCCCCGGCGCCATGCTGGTGACGGACCTCCTCTTCTTCCGCGCGCGCGGCGGTGAGCTCGACGCCATCGACTCCGCGGACGTGGGCATCGCCGCAGGCGCCTACTTCAAGGAGAACCCCCGGCACATCCTCGGTCGCGAGATCGGCGACGACCACGGCGAGGACGACCAGACGACCAAGCCCCGGTGGGGCTACGGCGTGCAGGGCGAGTTCACGACGCTCCCCGACCTCGTGGAGCGCCCCGTCTGCGGCGACTGCAAGGTCATCGCGTTCCCGACGCGGCAGGCCGCCGAGCCCGGCGCCACCGGCGGGCGCGTGGGTGTCACCCGCGTGTCCGAGGCGGACGTCACCGATCTGCCCCGCGAGCTCGCGAGCGCGGTCCTGCTCGGGCTCCGCGTGGACAAGTACCTCGCGCTGGTCGCCGCCGAGAACGCCGAGGAGCCGCCACTGCTGTGGCCGGAGCTCCACGAAGGGCTGACCGCTTGGCACACCACCAACGGCAACCCGCACGCGATCGTCGAGCTGGTGAAGCTCGCCCGCGCGGGGAACACCGGCGCGGAGCGGTTCCTGTCCGCGTTCGACCGCGCCGGGCACCTCATCGACGGTCTCCGCCGCAAGCCGCCCGTGTTCGAGCCCCGGTTCAGCGGCCGCGCCGACGACGTGGTGGCGCAGGCGGAGCACCTGTTCCGCACCGCCCGCAAGCTCTCCCTGCGCGAGCTGCTCGACTACCACGCCAGCCTCGGCGGCCCGTTCGCGCCCGACCAGGTGCGCGCGAAGGTGCTCGCCGCGGGGTGGTGCCTCGACGGCGACACCTTCACCGAGCTGTTCCCCGCGGAGGTGTACCTCTCCGGCTCGCTCTGGCCGAAGATGGACCGGGCGATGACGCGCCCTGACGACGCGCAGGCGAAGGCCCAGGTCGCGCGCCTGCTCGACGTAATCAAGCCCGCCATCTTCGACGACATCGAGGGGGTGTCGGCCCGCCAGGGATGGCTCCCGCTCGACCTCGTGGCCGACTGGGTGAACGCCACCTACACCGGGTACGACCCCGTCACGTTCGTCCGCCAGGGGGGCCTGCTCGCGCCGAAGGGCTGGCAGTACGACCAGATGTCGAAGAAGGAGAACGCCGGGGACATGCACCCCGAGGTGCTCCTCATCCTCGGCTGGATCAACCACGACAAGACGATGTTCGCCCCGTCGAAGAAGTTCGACGACGACAACGAGAAGGACATCGACAAGATCCGCATGAAGAAGGCGGCCGAGTGGGACGCCAGCTTCAAGGGCTTCGCCGGGGCAACGCCCGAGCGTCGCCTCGCCGTCGAGCACGCCTACAACCGGCAGTTCCGCGGCTACGTCGCCCCCGCGTACACCGCCGAGCCGCTGGCCATCGCCCGCTGGACCCGGGGGCGTGGTCACCGTCCCGCCTCCGCACTGCGTGAGGGCGAGCGCGCCGTCCGCCTCGACCCGCACCAGGTCGCCGGCGCCCGCCGCATCCTCGCCAACCGGGGCGGACTGCTGGCGTTCGATGTCGGCGTCGGCAAGACCTACACCGGCCTCGCCGTGCTCGCGCGCGCCCGTCAGGAGGGCTGGTGCAAGCGGCCGGTCGTGTTGGTCCCCAACTCGATCGTGTGGAAGTGGTACGACGACTTTGCCACGGCGCTCCCGGACTACCGGGTGGCGGTCATCGGCTCGAAGAAGAAGACGATCACCCGTGGCGACCGCAAGGGCCTCGCGACGAGCGACACCGACACGCCGCAGGAGCGCGCCGAGAAGTGGACCCGGTTCCAGGCGGGCGAGTACGACGCGGTGCTGCTCTCGTACACGGCGCTCGGCCGCACGCGGATGAACGAGAAGGCCGTACGCGCCTACGCCGACCAGACCGAGGCGATCCAGCGCGAGGTGGCGCTCCGCCGTCGCAACGCCGCGAAGCGCAAGAAGCTCTCCGAGCGCGACGAGGCCATCCTCCGCGAGGGCATCGCCGCGTGGGTGGCGCAGCAGATGGAGCTCGCCGAGGGCTGGGAGTACGACCCCGGCATCGCGTGGGACGACATCGGCGTGGACATGCTGATCGTGGACGAGGCCCAGAACTACAAGAACTTGTACCTCCCCGAGGACCGCGAGGGCGGCGTCCCGCGCTTCATGGGCAACCCGGGCGACGGCAGCAAGCGCGCCTGGCAGTTGGATTTCCGATGCGCGGCCGTCCGCAAGAAGACCGGCGGCACCGGCGTGGTGCTCCTCTCGGCCACCCCGGCCAAGAACAGCCCGTTGGAGTTCTACAACCTCATCCAGTACGTCGACCCCGAGGCGTGGCGGCGCATGGGCATCCGCGACCCCGAGCAGTTCATCGACCGGTACCTCCGCATCGAGATCAAGCCCGTCGTGACCCCCACGATGGAGGTCGAGGAGCGCGGCGCCGTCGTCGGGTTCCAGAACCTGCACGAACTCCGCGACACCATCCTCCGCTACGGCGAGTTCAAGACCGCCGAGGACGTGGGGTTGAAGCTCCCGGAGCCGAAGGTCGAGATGGTCGAGGTCGACATGGACGCCGCTCAGGACGCCAAGTACGACCGCTACGTCCGTGAGATCGAGGCCGCGCTCAAGAGCGACGACCCGAGCGACAAGGCGAAGATCCTCGGCCTGCTCGCGCGCATGGCGCTCGTGGCCGTCCACGCGAACCTCGACGACGGCTACACCTGGAAGAACGCCGACCAGGTGGCCGACCCGAGCTCGCCCAAGTTCGACGCGCTCGCCGAGCGCGTCCTCGCCAACCGGCACTGCGGCCACATCGTGTTCGTGGACAACGTCGCGGCGCACCGCTGGGTCAAGATGACGCTGGTGAACGCCGGCATTGTGGCCGACCGGATCGGCGTGCTCAACGCCGAGGTCGCCCCCAACGCGGCCGATCGGCAGCGCATCGCCAAGGAGTTCAACGGCGAGCCCGAGACGGGGACGAAGCCCAAGTTCGACGTGGTGATCGCCAACGCCGTCGCCTACGAGGGCATCGACCTCCAGACCCGCACCTGCGCCATCCACCACCTCGATCTGCCGTGGGAGCCCGCCACCCTCCAGCAGCGCAACGGGCGCGGCGTGCGGCAGGGCAACACGCTCTCCGCCATCGGCATCAACTACTACTTCGCGCGTCGCAGCCAGGATGGGCTCCGCTTCAACCTCATCCAGGGAAAGCGTGGCTGGATGGTGGAATTGCTGAAGTCCCAGAGCCGGGACACCAACAACCCCGGCGCGCAGATGGACATGGGGCCGGAGGAGATCCTCCTCCTCATCAGCCGCAACCCCGAGCAGACGCGCGCCCGACTTGAGGCCGTGCGCGCCCAGCGCGAGGCCGAGGCCAAGAAGAAGATCGCCGCCGAGGCGAGCAAGCTCCTCCGCGCCATCAACGCCCGCTTCCGCAACGCCGAGCGGACGCGGGACGGCGTAGAGGCCGCGCGGCTCCGGGGCGAGGCCGAGGAGCGGCTGAAGCACCTGTCGCGCGTCAACGTCGAGGCGTGGCCCTGGGCCGCCTCCGCCGTGATCGTGCGTGACCGGCCGGTGCTCGTCGCCGAAGGCGGCGGGCCGGTCTACGAGGGCCTCCGGGCTGGTGTCCCCAGCGCGTGGAACGCTTCCCGGATCGACTACATCGAGTTCGGGAAGGTCACGAAGGACGGGCAGATCGCGCAGCGCGGTGCCGGAGAGGCGACCTGGAAGCTGTCGAAGGCTGACGACGGGAAGTTCACGGCGCTCAAGCCGGAGCACTACGGCGCGACGTTCCCGGCTGACGAGGAGCCCGCCACCCTGCGCGCGGTCGCCCAGGTGGCCAACGACCGCCTCCGCTACTCGGGCGACTGGCCCGGGCTCGGCTGGCAGCATGCCCCCGATGGCTGGGTCGAGCGGACGTGGCCGCAGGTGGCGGAGACGCTGCTCGGTGCGCTGTCGAAGGTCAGCTACTACAACGCGCAGAACCAGAAGGTCCCGGTGGTGGCCCCTGCCGGGCTCCGCATCGTCAACGCGGGCGCCGCCGCGGGCACCGCCGGGGTGGACGTGCTCCCCCCGACCGACGCCGGTTGGCGGGCCTTCCTCGATGCCGCTCCCGGCTCCGGGCTGAAGTTCGGCGAGCTCGCCGAGGCCGGGCGCTGGTGGTGGGGCCGGACGATCCCCCGGAACCTGCTCTCGGGCGAGGACGAGGGCGAAGCCGGCGAAGTCGGCGAAGTCGGCGAGGGGGCCGCGTGAGCCGCACCAGCAACACCCCGCTCCTGCTCGGCGCGGGGGCCTTCGGACTGCTCATCCTCGCCGCGGCGGCGTCTTCGCCGTCGGCTCGCCGCACCGCTCGACAACTGGAGGAGAAGGTGGAGAGCCTGATCACCGACTGGATCCCCACCCTCCTCCGCAAGACCAGCGAGCACGAGGGCAACTACTGGTCGGTCCAGCCCAACCTCGACGGCAACGGAGTCAGCTACGGCATCCTCCAGTGGACGCAGAAGTCGGGCTCGCTCGGGCGGGTGCTCCGCGCGATGGCCGCCGCCGACCCCGTGGCCTTCGGGCGCTTCTTCGGCGCGAGCTGGGCGAAGCTGCTCGACGTGACCGGCCGCGCCTCGCTCGAGAGCGTGGACGGCGCGGTCCTCTGGGCCGAACCGTGGGTCTCCCGCTTCGTCGCGGCGGGGCGCTGGCCGGCGTTCCAGCAGGTGCAGGCTCGCGATGCCGCCGAGTCCGAGTACATGGCCAGCGCCATCGAGATCGCGCGCCTCCTCGGCGTCTCCTCCGAGCGCGCGATGGTGCTCTGCTACAACCGGACGGTCCACCAGGGTCCGGCCGGGGCGCTCGGGCCCGCGAAGCGGCTCGTCGCCTGGTACGCCGAGGACCCCAAGCGGCGCCCGGATGCCGCCAACGACGTGCTCGCGCAGTACGCCTGGACGTGCGCTGCCAAGTTCCGGCGCACCTCCGCCCCCGAGCGCCGCAACTACAACGACGACGGCAACATCTGGTGGTCGCCCGTGCCCACCGAGTGGTCGGAGCTGGGCGTCGGGGCCTACGCCGTGCGCCGGGTCGCGGTCTCGGGCGTGTGGCACGCCGTCACCGGCCCGCCCTCGAAGCCGTGGAGCCTGTACGACCTGATCGTCAAGCGGTCGAGCAACATCCTCACGGATCCGACGTTGCGGGATGCGGCGGTGGACCTGGGGATGCGGCGACGGGCTGCGTGATGTGCCGGTCAGGCTCGGAGCACAGCGATGGCCTGAAGGCCCCGCCAGTGCGTGCTGCTACCCCCGGGAAGCGGCATGATCTCGCACTTGGACCCGCGCGTGCCTCGGTACGAGTCGGTCAGGCGCGCTCGCTCTGCGCCCCACTCCACAACGACGCCGAAGTGCTCCCCGCCGTAGCCCTCAAGGCCGGCTGCCGACGGGTTCCAGCGCAGGAGCACCGGGCAGTCGCGGTCGATCCAGTGGGCAACGTAGCGATTGACGGCATCGTGGTTCGCCTCCGCACGGGGGGCCAGTCTGACGCTAAATCCAGGGAGCGCTGCCAACGCCTCTACCTTCCCCGGCCGCCCCGGCGTGGTGACGTAGCCGGTGCGGGCTCGGGCGAGCCCCAGCATGCCGGCCACCCCTTCGATGAACTGTTCCAGACCGGCTTGGGTGCGGACGTCCTGACCCAGCAGCTCCGCCGGAGCCAAGGCGTACCCTTGGTAATCGGCCGCGAGCACCAGCGACGCGGCCCAGCACAGCGACGTGTACCCTTGATTCGGGGCGAGCACGGGGCTTCGAGACAATCGGACCATTCAGGGCGGATAACCAACGGCGGGGATTCGTGACCGCCCTCGACCTCTTCGCGGGAGCGGGCGGCGCGGCCCTCGGCCTGCACCGCGCGGGCTTCGCCCATATCGCCTGCATCGAGCGCAACGCCTCGGCCGCCGCGACGCTACGCGCTGCTGGCTTCCCCGCCGTGGAAGGCGACGTGCGCGCCGTGGATGTCGCCGCGTGGCGCAGCCGCGTCGATCTCCTTTGGGCCTCCCCGCCCTGCCAGCCGGGCAGTACCGCCGGCCAGCGCCTCGGCGCGGCGGACGAGCGGGACGGCTGGCCCGCTACCCTCGCCGCCGTCGACGCCTGCGGCCCCACCTGGTTCCTCGCCGAAAACGTGCTCGGGTGGACCTACCACTCCGACCTCTGCGCCGGCTCCTCGGCCTCATGCCCGGCGTGCCACCTCGGGCGCATCGCCGACGAGCTCGCCCGCCGGTTCCCGTTCACCGGCTCGTGGCGGCTCGACGCGGCGGACGTGGGTGTGCCCCAGCGCCGTCGCCGAGTGGTCCTCTGGGGCGGCCCTCTCCCGCTCGATCTGGCCGGTCCGACGCCCACGCACTCGCACGCGGACGCCGCGGGCAGCCTCGGCCGACGACCCTGGGTCACGATGGGCGACGCCATCGGCGACACGCTCACCCGCGCGAGCTGCGACCGCCGTGCCTGCTACCCCTGCGACGACGAGCACGGGCGCGCGTGCAGCGAGCCGTGGCGCATGGACGCGCCCGCGCCGACAGTGACGACGATGGACGAGAAGGGCACTCGGGCGAACGCCCCGGCCGGCTGGTCGTTCAACGGCGGCCCGGACCGGGCCTCGGACGCCGCGTTCCTCGTAGCCGGCATCCGTCGCATCGACCTCGGTGAAGGGCTCCGGCTCCAAGGGTTCCCGGACGACTGGCCGCTCCAGGGCACCGTCCACGATCGCTACGTCCAGGTCGGAAACGCCGTCCCGCCCGCCCTCGCCGAAGCCTGCGGTCGCCTCGTCGCAGGCGCGCACCGCGCCTGGTCCGCGCTCCGCGCCTCCAACCTCGACCACGATGCGCTCGTCGGCGCGCTCCGTCGCCACCGTCTCACCGTCCCCCCCCACCTCGGAGCCGCCCCATGAGCTGCGGATGCACCCACTCGAACCCGCCGCCCGAGTCCCGAAAGGGCACGGGCCACATCGCCATCGACCGTGACGCCCTCCGCCGCGAGCTGAGTTCGAGCGCCGAGATCGCCGACGCGCTCCCTGCAAAGGCGACGGGCCGCCCCGGCGTGAACGTCGGCATCGCATGGAAGTTCTTCACGTCCTCGATCTACCAGTCGGGCGACCTCCCGGTGCTGGCCGTGCGCGAGCTGCTCCAGAACTCGCGCGACAGCCTGGCGGCGGCCATTCGGCACCGCCAGATCCGGCCCGAGGAGGCCCGCTTCGACGTGACGTGGGATCGCGTCACCCACACCCTCACCGCCGACGACAACGGCCAAGGCATGGACGAACGGACCATCCTGGAGAAGTTCCTCGTCATCGGGGAGAGCGGGAAGCGCGGCGCGGGAGACAGCGGCGAGGCCGCGGGCGGCTTCGGCGTCGCGAAGGCGGTGATCCTGGGCGCCAGCTCGACGTTCCGCTGGGAGATCGTCACCCGCGACAACCTCGCCATCTCGAAGGGGGGCGGCGGCGACGTGGAGGTGTACGACGCCCCGCACCGGGCCGGTTGCCGCATCGTCCTGCACGACGTGAGCGACGAGTTCGACTCGGTCTGGGATCGCGCCCGCCAGACCTACGTCGGCATCGAAGACCGCATCCGCGAACTGCTGGCCGCGAACGACCTCCCCGGCGTGCGCCTCACGTTCAACGGCGTCGAGGTCCGGCCGATGTTCAGCCGCCGCGGCGGCTCGAAGATCGCGCTCGACGCCTCCTGGGGGAACAACGTCAAGGCCAGCATCAAGGCGTACAAGCGGCCACCCGGTGACAAGGGCGGCGCCTACTACGTGCGCCTCGACGGGCTCGCGCAGTTCCGGGTCCCATCCAGCCGAGGCGGGCTCAAGGTCGATGTCGCGGTGGACCTCTCGACGACGGTGAGGCCCGGCCAGCCCGGCTACCCGCTCAACGCCGCCCGCGACGCCTTCCAGGACGCCGCGAGCTGGGCGTTCGCCGATCTCGTGGAGCAGGTCGAGCAGGAGAACGAGTCCACCGGCCGCAACAGCGACGAGGACGAGGTGTTCGACCCCGACTCCGACGACGCCGATGCCCGAGCGGGTGCCGCGGAGCTTGGCGCGATGGTGGCCGACGCCTTCGCCGACGCCGAGCTGCAGCGCGCGCTGGCGGACGCGGCCGGCGGCATCATGGACTACTACGCGGAGCGGCTGAAGCACGCGAGCACCGAGGAGCCCGTGGCATCGCTCGCCCCACGCGGATCGAAGGCCACGGGCGAGGCCGACGAGTCCGAGCGCGAGGCCGTGCTCCCGCCGGGGTTCCGTGCCGCGGCGTCCCGTGGCGGCATCGAGGACGACATCGCCGCCCCCTCGGCGGTGGGCGCGATGGCAACGATCCGGGCGTTCCTCCAGGGAGCGGACGAGGCCGCGGCCGGTCAGGGCGGCGGCGGCGCGGGCGTGAGCTGGGAAGCCCGACGCGACCGGGGCATCTTCGGCCCCGCCGTGGAGCTGGCCTTGGAGCGCGTCGAGCGGGGGGACGCCGACACTGCCACCGTCGCAACGATTGAGCAGGCGATCGAGAGGGCGGCTGACACCGCGATGGCCCCCGGCGGTGGCGGGCTCCTCCAGGTCGCGGCGGTCCCGCGCGTCGTCGCGGCGCTGGAGGCGGCGTCCGGGCAGAAGGCGCGGCCCTCCAACCCGTTTGGGAAGCACGCCGGGCTGCGGATCAGCCGGAAGGCGTACGACCGGCAGAAGGCGTACCGCTTCAAGAAGAACTACGGGCGTTGGTTGCCGTATCTGGTCGCCTGGGACTCCGTGCTCCGCCTGGTTGCCGCCGAGGCGCGCATCCGCAAGCGGTTCAAGCCGGGCTTCGTGCTCGACGACAACCTCCTCGGCCTCACGACGCGCACCGACCGGGGCACCACGGTCATCTACATCCAGCCAGACAAGCTCGCGCAGGTGGCGAAGGCCCACCGGGAGCGGCCGATCGCCCTCGCCGCGTACCTGCACGGCATCGCCTGCCACGAGCTCACGCACGCGGACGCCGGGCGGACCCATGCCAACGGACACGACGAACGGTTTGTCGTCGCCCGTGAGGACCTCGGCGCGGCGACAGCGCACCTACTCCCGGCGATCGCGGTGCTCGTGACGAAGGTGCTGCGGCTGCCGGAGCGAGAGTCGGACGAGGCGAGGAAGATCGCCCGGCTGGAGCGCCAGGTCGTGGATCTGCGGGAGGGTGCGAAGGAAGCGAGGCGGTCGCTGGCGGCCGTGACGCGCGAGCGGGACCGGCTCGCGGCGACCGCCTCGTCGCCGACCCCGAGGCTGGCGCCGACGCACGGGGGCTCGCGAGCGGAGCGGCTTCTCGACGTCGCCGTCGGCGCGCTCTGGGCCGCTCCGCCGCCCGGGATCGAGCCCGCGTACGTCGAGGGTTTCGTCGCGAGGAACAGGGGTACGCTGCTGGGGATCGTCCGGGGGGCGTTCGGGCAGGGGTAGCGCGCCGATGCGGTTGGTGAACTCGCTCGGCGCCCGTCGTTATGTACGGTACAACCTACGG
Source organism: Pseudomonadota bacterium (assembly GCA_030684355.1). GTDB lineage: Bacteria > Myxococcota_A > UBA796 > UBA796 > SXON01 > CAJBVW01. Next base: position 56,684 of record JAUXTN010000159.1, on the reverse strand, counting down.
AGCGCAGGCGGCCTGCTTGCCGGAGCCCTCCATGTCTCAGCCCCGAGTGGCACTCTACGCCCGCGTTAGCACCGTGAATCACGGCCAGGACAGCGGCCTCCAGCTCGAGGAGCTGCGCCAGGTCGCGGCACAGCGAGGGTGGACTGTCGCCAAGGAGTACGTCGACAACGGCGTTTCCGGGTCGAAGACGTCGCGCCCTGCGCTCGACCAGATGCTCGCGGACGCGCAGGCCGGCCGCTTCGATGTCCTCGTCGTCTGGAAGCTCGACCGCCTCGCCCGCAGCCTTCAGCACCTCCTCGGCGTCCTCGATCAGCTCGCAGGATGGGGGGTGGGCTTCGCGTCGTTGCGGGACGCCGGCATCGACACCACCACGCCGACAGGCCGCCTGCTCCTTCAACTCCTCGGGGCGTTCGCGGAGTTCGAGAGGGCCCTCATACAAGAGCGCGTCGTGGCCGGGGTCCGGCGAGCGAAGGCCGCGGGTACGCACTGTGGGCGGCCGCGGAAGATCACGGCGGACAAGGCGCTCGTGGCCGCCCGGTCGCTGCTCGATCAGGGATGGGGCTGGCGGGCCGTCGCCGAGGCCACCGGCATCCAGAAGGACACCCTCCGGCGGAGGCTGGACGAGGCCGGGATGCTGGCGCAGAAGTCCACCCCGTCAGCCCCCTCCTGAACGCGGCGCACAAGGGTGGCGCAGAACGGGCGCAGAAGCATGTGGTTTCGCGACATTCGCGCCGCGCTCCAGTCGCCAGCAGGCCCTACGGGCCGGGGCCGATCCGGGGGGATGACGCGAGCCCCGCTCGGGGTTCCCGCCCAGATGAGATCAGCGGCCGGCGGGTGCCGCACGCGCCCGTCCGCCAGGACCGCAGCATCGGTGGGTTCAATTGCCTTAGGCGCAGGCGCGCGCTCGCCGATAACCGGCCTGCGGTTACGTTCTCACCGCCAGGAGTCCCGATGCCGACGACCGCCGCCCCAGTCCCGAAGGCGTCAGCTACTTGCTGCGAAGCGCGCGCATGAGGGCGTCGCTGGCGTCCCAGAACGTCGTCATTGCGGCGAACGTGCTGAATCCGAGCCTGTTCACTCCTAACTGGCTCGTGCGGCACGGCATCGTCGCGGAGGACGACATCCTGCCCGGCATCATCGTCACCGATGCACTCGCTCAGGTCCCGACAAGCCGCTTCTCGCTGTTGGTGTTGCCGCAGCAACTCCAGTTCATCCCTCCTTCTGATGCGGCTGTTCCCGACTTGCTCGAGTCGGCGCTCGGCCGCTTGATCGATCTGGTCCCCCACACCCCGTTTCTCGCCGTCGGACTGAACTTCCACTGGCACCTCGACGCGGGGGGCGAGCCCATGACTGCCGCGAGCCGGCGCCTTTTCGGCCGCGCGGACGCGCCAGTCTACCGGCACTTTGCGGACGCGGACGCGCAGTTCGGTGCCTACCTGAGTCGAGACGTCGCGCACGGCGCCCGCTTGAAACTGGACATCAAGCCCGCGCTACTGCGCGACGCGGAAGGCAACAACGTTCACCGACTGCTTTTTGCTTTCAACTTCCACAAGGCGGTGGGGGGTGACAATGCGGCAGGTTTGGTGAGAGAGATTCTGGCAGGCTGGGCGGAGTTCGACTCCTTGGCTCGTACAATCTTGGCTGACTTGGGAGAAGCCGAGTGATCGCGGCAGCAGAAGTTTCGACCGACGGAATCGCCGGTGTCGATGCTACGAGGCAGCTGCGCACGCTCGCCGCGAGTTTCGCCGCGCCCAAGCGGCGCATCGATGTGGCTCCCCCCGCAGGCTCGCCTCTCCCCGCCCAGACCTTCATGGTATGGGACTTTCTCGCCGACTACGCGCTTAAGCTCTTTGGCTCCGGGCACGGCGACAATGCCACACGGACCCTGGCGAGCGTGCGCTTTTCGCGGCAAGTGGTGGAGGCCCGAAACTACTGGACGGCGGAGGGCTTCTGGCCAACCGTCGAGGTCCTCACACGCGAGCCGAGGAGCACCGACTCGTTCTTCACGATGGTGAACGTCCTGCCCGTCGAGGTCGCCAGCTATGATCAGTTCGTCGTGGAGCCCGTCGTCGAGCGGGTGGCGACACTTTCGGCGGCAGGTGAGGTGTCTCAAGCGTTGGACGTCGTCTTCGAGTTCGTGGAATCAGAGATGCTCCAACGCCGCTCCGCGCGGTGCGAGCGCTTCCTTCAGCGACTTCGGGGCGAGGTGCTTCCGACCGAGGTGTGCCTCGGGGTTCTGACGGCCACGCGGCCGTGGCGGCGCGAGCTCAAGTCACGACCCGCCATGCTTGAGCACACGCGGACGCTGTTGCTGCAGAAGTACGAAGCGGTTCGAGTCGATCGCATACTACGTGGCCTTGAGTGACCCGAGCCTATGAACTTCATCTACACGCCGCTCCCGGCGGAGCGAACTGAGCAATTCCGCGTCGGCGTCGCCGTATTCGTGGCCGACCCGGCGGTTGACCAACTTCACGTAGGGGTCCTATACGCTCCACCGCGTGAACCTCTCAAGTTCCTTCACCTAGCGTTCCACGCGCGGCTCAAGGACGAGCCGTTCTGGGGGGCGGGCTTTCGGCAGGATCGCCCCTACGTCGGAGTGGCGCCGAACATTGATGCAGAGCTGCTTCCATCTGTGGTAGCGGTTTGCCGCCGAGTCGTAACTCGAAGTCAGCGGGAAATTCCCTATGGGGTGCTCTATGAGGGCGGCCGCTTTCTGGAGAGTGGCCAGCTTGAACTCGCAGGCGAGGCTCATGGCCTCACCTGCGCTACCTTCGTGCTCCACATCTTCGAGAGCGCGGGCGCAACGCTGCTGGACATCGCGTCCTGGGAATCCCGCGAGGAAGACGGCGTCTGGCACGACCGCATCGTAGATGCGCTTCGGAACTTTCAACTTGCGCATCCGACCGAGATCACCGACGAGCACATTGCTGCGGTCGCAGCTGAACGCGGATGCGCCCGGATACGACCCGAGGAGGTCGTGGGCGGCGCCGACTCCAACGACCTGCCCGCCGCGTTCCACGATGCCAGGCAGCGCGGCGCGGCCGTTCGTGCGCGCCTTGCCGCCGAGATCGGACCCTAGACGCGCTGCTATCGACCGTTGGGGGGCGTGGATGTCGGCGGGCAAGAGCGGGCGGCGCTAACACCCGTCGGGAAGACGAAGCCCACCAAGGGTCACGCTCCTAAAGCGCGGCGCTCGAGGTGTCCCGTTCGACGTGCTCCGCAGAATCGGAACGGCTTCGCGGCTGATAAATCCGTTCCACAAGCTCCCCAACTTGCGACGAATTTGCCCGGAAGTAGTTAAGAAGTCTTCCCGTTAGGCTCACCAACTCCAGATAAGCCGCCGCGAGGCGGCTTTTCGCTTTTTGGAGCGTGTCGCGACACGGCTCCCCAGGAGTACGGCCGTTTCAAGGCTGGTTGTCGTATAGGCGTCGTACCGGCAGCGTTCGTCGAGCCCCGCGCGAACGTGGCGGCGGAGGACCTCGGCGAGGTGGACCACCTTGTCGTGGGCGCGGGCGCGCAGGGAGTCGGGATCCAGCCGGGCAGGCGTGTGGGCGGGCTTCGCGGTGGCGAGCGCGGCCTCGGCGGCGTCGAGGCACCGCGCACCGCAGGTTGCCGACCGGGAGCCCGTGGGGGCGTTGCCGGTATTCCGGGTGCTGCTCCGGTGGCCCCGACGCGCGCCTGATCGCGGACCCAGCGCGCCGGGTCGAGATGCGCAGGTGCGGCGCGGCGATGTGCTCGACGCGCTCGGGCGTCCTCACCTCGACCTTCTTGGCGCCGCGAATCACCCGCTTCCGCTCCCCGGTGGGGCTGTCGGCCTCGTGCGCGCGCCCCTCTCCATCGGCGAGCCGACCTTGCCCGGTCCCGGGCAGGCGGCGCTCCCCGGGCGCGCTGGCGCGCGTCTTGCAATCGCTCGGCGGTGGAGACACCGATGCCCATCCTCCCCGCCCTCGCCCTCCTCGTCAGCTGCGAGCACCAGTACATCGCCATCCCCGACGCCGAGGTGATCGAAGGCACCCCGCAGTACGCCTACACCAACGTCTGGGTCGGGCAGACCGTGCCGACCTACACGTTGACCGAGGGCAGCCTCGATCTCGCGCTCGACAGCAGCGCCACGGTGGAGATCGGTTTCGAGGGGGAGTTCGAGTTCACCGTCACGGAGATCGTCCTCCTGGGCCTGAACACCGGCGACAGCGAGCTCGGCATCCACTGGCGCTACGCGCTGGACGAGGACGAGATCGCCGCGCAGAAGGCCGAGATCACCATCCACGCGCTCTCGGAGGCCCCGACGAAGGAGTGGTGCACGCCGAAGCGCCTCGGCACCTGGACCTGCTACCGGGTGGCGGACGCGGGCATCAACGGGCTCGGGCTGTCCGCGGCCGGCGACGACTCGATCTCCCTCTTCGCGGAGGTCCCCGTCACGCTCGCCCCGCTGGAGAGCGCGGGCGAGCCCGGCATCTGCGACGGGTACACGGTCGACGATTGCTGCGCCGGCTCCGCCGGCATCAGCGCCGTGGAGTGCGCGTGGGATCCCGCCTGCGACTGCCCCGATGGCACTGAGGACCTGGGCTACTATGGGGACGGATCGCGTCGCTGCGACTGCCCGGGGTGAGGGAGCGCTCGGCGCCGCCGCCGCGACGCGGGGGAGGGTTCCCCGTGGCCACCCGAGCCACTACCGCTCGCCCGGGCACCCCCGTCCCGCAGCGGCGGCCGTCCGCGGCCGTCCGGCTGCCCGGCTCCGGTCCTGGACCCGTGCCAACGCGCACACGCTGTGTGTAGGTCCCCACCGGGCCCGTCGCGCTGCAGGGACACCGGCCCCTGCTGTCCGCTCGCCCCTGGCCCGAGCGTCTCGACGCCCACCCCTTTGATGGTACGTCTCGCCGATGGACATCGACCGCAACTTCGCTCGGCTCCGCACGCAGCACGTGTCGCTCGCCCTCTCCACGGCCGACATGTGCTGTCTGCTCGTGCTCCGCGCCTGCGAAGCCGAGACCGCCGCGCTCCTCGAGCGGGACGTGCTCGACCGGCTCACGAGCGTACACGACCAGTTTCCCGAGGCCGACAACCCTCGCAAGCGGGCGACGCACGGGCTCCAACGGCTCCGCGAGCAGCGGCTCGTCACGCTGGTGAGCCTCGGCGGCCTCGCCCGCGAAGGCGAGTACAGCCTCTCGGGGCTCGGCCGCGCCATCGTGGACTTCTTCGTGGACGACGCGAAGCTCACCAAGGAGAACCTCAAGGTGCTCACGGCCACGCTCGGGTCCCAGCTCACCCGGGTGCGGGACGACGCGCGCGCCGCCTCGACCGCGGCGCACTGGGAGGAGCGCGTGGTGGTTCCGATCACCGTGGCGTCGCGCTCGCTGTTGGAGGGGATCGAGCGGCGCACGCGCGGGCTCGACGAGGACCAGGAGACGGTCAGGGCCGACATCGCGCGCCTGCTCACGGAGCGGTGGCTCGAGGCCATGGAGCAGACCCAGGGGCTGCTCGAGGCGACGACCGCGCGCCTGGAGGAGCTCCGGGACGTGATCCTCGAGGAGCAGAAGGGGTTGGAAGCCATCCTCGACGACATCGAGGGGCTGGCCCAGGCTGCCGGTGCGGACCGAGCAGAGCGGGCGGTGGGGGAGCTGGTGTCCGACCTCGCGAGGCTCTCCGGTTGGGCGGTGAAGCGACACGACGAGTGGTCGGCCTATTACCAGGCGATGTTGCAGACGCTCCGGTCGTTGGTGCGGCTCGATCCGGATCGGGCGCTCACCCAGCGACTGCGCGACTCGCTCCAGAGCTGGCCCGACCGGCCTTGGACGCTGGACGTGGCGCCCCGCCTGCGCATCCGGGTGCTCCGCCCGGTGGAGCATGTCGTGGACCGGCCGCTCGTAGAGCGGGAGCACCGTGCAGAGGAGGAGGTCGAGCGTGTGCCGGCGGCGTCGGCGGTGCCGCTCGAAGCCCTGGTGCTCCGCGCGGTCGACGGGGGAGCGACCACGCTCACGGAGGTGCTACGCCAGGTGCTACCCGACGTGCCGGAAGAGGCGCGCTTCCGCGACGCCGGGCGGGTGGCCGAGATCCTGGCCACCAGGACGCACGTGCAGACCGCGCTCGAACGCCCCTGGGTACACGTGACGGAGGGGCTCACGGTCGAAGACTGGCGTGTGGAGGGGCGGCGATGAGCGTGTACGCGAACCTGGCGGCGGTCATCGAGGACCGCCTGTTTCCCTCGGTGGATGTCCGGCTCCGCGAGGGCTGTCACCTCTGCACGGACGATCGGGAGGCCTTCGCATTCGTCACCACCGCCTACCCGTTCCTGGAGCGGCTCTACGAGCGCTACGGCTACGATCTCGTCCGCGCCGAGGCCGGGTATGTGTACCTCAAGCCCAATGCGGCCGTGCGCCAGGCGAAGCTCTCCGCCGCGAGCATGCTCGTTGGCCAGGCATTGGCCGCGCTCCTGCTGGACCCCGCCATCTTCGCGCTGGATCGGCGCGTGTACCGCGCGCGCCTGATCGACACCCTGCAGCAGGTGGTGGGAGAGGAGCGGCTCCTCAAGACGCTGAAGGTCACCAAGAAGAGCCGCAACGCGACGATTGAGGCGCAGAACCTTCGGCGCGAGGTCGACGCCGCGCTCCGCACCCTGGAGCAGCTCGGCTTCGTGCGCCTCCTCGACGAGGCCATCGAGCTGCGCACGCCGCTGTACCGGTTCGTCGAGGCCGTGAAGGGCGCGGGGAACGAGCGCGCGGCCATGGATGACCTGCTCGCAGGCGAGGTCGGCGGTACCGAACACGACGAGCCCGAGCTGGAGGACGAGAGCGAATGAGCCGCGCGCGCATCGAAGCACTGGCACTGGTGAATTGGAAGGGCGTCTTCTACGAACGCTACCAGTTCGACCGTGCGGTCACCGCGTTGGAGGGGGCGAACGGCGCGGGCAAGACGACCGTGATGATCGCGGCCTACGTCGCGTTGTTTCCGGAGATCGGAAAGCTCCGGTTCACCAACCTCGGGGAGCACGAGGCGACCAAGGGAGACCGTGGGATCTACGGCCGCCTCGGGCGGGAGGGGTGGCCGTCGTTCACGGTCCTCGACCTGCGTTTCGGGCGAAACGAGCGGGTGCTCGCGGGCGTGAAGCTCGACCGGAAGAACGAGCCCGTCGTCGAGCTGGAGCCCTTCCTCGTCCGGGGGCTCTCGGAGGACGTGCGACTCCAGGACGTGTTGCTCGACATCCGCCAGGAGGACGACCGGACCGTCGATCGGCTCCTGGACAAGACCCGGCTCGTCCAGCGGGTGGCACGCGCGGGCGGGACCCTCAAGTGGCTCGAGCCCCGCCAGTACTTCCGGGAGCTCTTCGACCTTGGCCTCACTCCCCTGAGGCTCGATTCGGACGAAGAGCGGACGCGCTTCAACGACATGCTCCGCACCAGCATGATCGGCGGCATCTCCCGCACCCTCTCGGGGGGCCTTCGAGACTTCGTCCTTCGCGAGGACTCCAACCTCGCGGAGAGCCTGCGCGCGATGCGCGACAACCTCGCTGCGTGCCAGGTGACCCGCCGCGAGGTGGAGGAGTCGGGCGTCGCCCAGAAGGAGATCACCGACGTCTACCGGTCCGCGGAGACGATGTTCACGCGCGCCGTGCACGCGGCGCGGGTCCGGTCGGAGGAGCAGGCGCTCGCCCTGCAGACGGCACGCACCCGGCAGGAGGACGCGGTTCGGCACACCCAGAAGGCGACGGAGCGCCTCGAGGCGAGCGGCGCGGATGTGGCGCGGGCCGAAGACGGGGAGCGTTCGGCGGAGGACGCCGCACGGCGGGCGTCAGAATGGCGAGGGCGACTGGAGAAGGCGGCCGGGGTCGCCGCGCAGCGACACCGGGCGATGACGACACGGTCCGAACGCCGCGAACAGTGGGCGCGCGCGCGAGACGCGGAGGCCCGGGCGACGGAAGCGCTGGAGGCTGCACGAGGCGCGCGCGATGCCGCGGTGTCCGAGCGGGACACGCTCTCCCTCGCGCTCTCGAGCTCGCGTCAGGCGTGGCGCGAGCTCTCCCGGCGGGCGGGGCTGTACACGGAGGCCACCGAACGGCACACCGCCTTGATCGAGCGCCTCGGCGAGCCCGTGCGGCCCCGGGCGGCCTTCGAGCCGCTGCTCGCCGAGAAGCGCGCTCGGGTCGGCCAGCTCGACGGGGCGCTCACGGAAGCCCGCCGGACCATCGCCGGGGCGGAGGCTGCGCGCCGGGACTTCAACGACGTCGCCTCCGCGCTGGACCGGGTCGTGGCCGCGCTCGCGGGCATCGGGGAGTGCGAACCGGGCCCGGTGGCCCCCGCGGATGCCTGGGATCGCGGACAAGCGATGGACGCGGTGCTCCGCGAGCTCCGCGGCGTGGTCGGCGAACGCGAAGCGTTGGGGCAGCGCCTTCGCGTCGCCACGCAGCGAGCCGATCAGCAGCGGGCGCTCCGGGAGCGGCTGCACGAGATGGGCCTGGAGATCGGCTCCGCCGCGGCGTTGATCGCGGCCTCCGACCGCGCGAGGGACGAACGCGAGGTCCTCGCCGGCACGCTCGGTGACGGCCAGCGACGGCACGACGCCGCGCAAGCCCAGCTCAAGGGAGCGCGCACGCGTCTCGGGGAACTGGACAAGGAGCTGCCGCGCTGGCGGGCGGTTCAAGCGCTGGGTCGGGAGATCGCCGGGCGGGTGGCGGAGCTGCCCGCGGAGGTGGCGGGGCTCTTCGCCCTGGAGGCGCAGCTCGGAAGCGAGGTGCACCGGCTCCGCGCAGCGTCCGACGCGGCGAGCACCCTCGCACGAGACCACCGCGCGGAAGCGGACCGACTCGCGTCCTCCGAAGGGGGCCTCGCCGCCGACCTCGTGGAGGCGTGCGAGGTCGTGGATGGGGAGCTCGTGGTCCGTCGCTTCGACGAGGTCGGCCTCGAGGACGCCGCCGCGACCGAGGCGCTCCTCGGGCCCCTCCGCAAGGGCATCCTCGTCCGCGATCCGTCGGAGGCCGCCGCGCGGCTGCTCGCCCACGGCGATCTCCCCGACGAGGTGTGGCTCGTCTCCGCCGTCGCCGACACCCTCCCCGGGGAGCGGCACACGTCGGGCGTCGTCGTCCGCGAAGGGGGCGCCGTGCGGGTCAGCCGCAACCCGGAGCGGCCCGTGCTCGGCGCCGAGGCCCGGCGGCGGCACGTGGCGGAGCTTCGGGAGGGCGCGGTGACCGCCGACGCGGACGCCCACCGCTTCAGCCGAGAGACCAGCGCGGCTGCAGACACCGCCGCACGCATCCGCGACCTCGCGCGCGAGGCTTCGCGCTGGCTCGCGCCGGACCCTGCCCTCGAGCAGGAGCGCGTCCGTTGTGACGCCGCCTTGGCGACGACCGCCGTCGAGGACGCCGCGCGGGAGCAGGCGATCGCGGTCGGAGCGCACGCGCGCGCGGTGGATCGGGACGTGCGTCTCGCCAAGCTCGTCCCCGACGCGCATCTCCTCGACGCGGGCGACGCCACCGCCGAGCGGGACGACGTGAAGGCCCGATTGGATCGGGTGGGGCGGGTCGCCCCCGCCCTCGAACGGTGCCGCGAAGCGGCCGCCATCCTCGTGCGCCGGTTGTCGGTGCTCCAGGTGGTGCCACCCTCGGTCGCGGAGGTGGTCGAGCTGCGGACGCGGCAGCAGGCGCTCGAGGCGGAGCGCGACCGCGAGGACACCGACGCGCGAGCGCTCGAATGGCTCGTATCGGTCGGGGACGCCTTGTCCTGGACGGACGCGCCGGAGCAGCTGCGCAGCGCCGAGCTGGGCGAGCAGTCGCTCCAGCACGCCCACGCCGCCGCCACGGTGCGCGCCACCTCGGCCGAAGCCGCGTGGACGGAGGCCGAGGCCGCGTCCGCGGAGGCGAAGCTGCGGGAGGGCACGGCCCGCCACCAGATGGACGCCGCGGCACAACACGTGGAGGGATTGGAACGGGATCTCGCGGAGCTTGGCGTCGGAGAGCCGGATCCAGGTACGGTCGACGCCGCGCGCGAAGCGGAGGCCGCCTCCGGCGAGGCCCTCCACGCGGCGAAGCGAGGGGCAAACGAGGCGCGCGACGGGCGGACCCGCGCGGAGATCGCTCGGGGAGCCGCCGTCCAGTCCGAGTTGGACGCCAGGGAGTCCCTCGCCAGGGCGGAGGTACAGGCCAAGCCGGCTCAGGATGCGTGGACGGCCTTGAGCGCGGAGATCGAGCTCCGCTCGCTGACGACGGGCATCTTCGCCGAGCCCGTACTCGAGGCCGTGCGCGACACGAATTCGATCCACCTCTCCCAACAGGCACTCCGCGCCCAGGGGGTCCTGCGCACCCACCTGGAGCACGCGGCTCAGGCAGGACGTTTGATCGCGATGATGGAGGGCGGCGAGGCCGACGATCTTCGTTGGGAGCACTACGTCCGCACCTGGCTCGGGGTCCGCGCATGGGTGCGCCAGCGGGTACCGTCCAACGTGAGCGAGAGCGACGACCCGGTGAAGGCCCTCGCCGACCTCGGGCGCCACCTCGTCAGCCTGAGCGGCACCCTGATGCGCCAGGAGGAGCAGCTCAAGGGGAGCTCGGCCACCGTGGCGAACCACATCGGGCAGAGCCTTCGCCGCGCCACCATGCTGATCTCCCGGCTCAGCGCGGAGCTCGAAGCCGTCCACTTCGGCAGCATCCGCCGCGTCGACGTGCAGGCCCGGCGCCGTCCCGAGATGAACAAGCTGCTCGACGCCTTGAAGGGCGAGCAGGCCCAGGGCGCCCTGTTCCAGCCGGGGGTGACGCTAGAGAACGCGCTCGCCGCGATCTATCAGCGCGAGACGGGGGGGCGGATCGCGGGCGAACGGCTGCTCGACTATCGCGAATACCTGGAGCTCTCCGTCCGGGTGCAGCGCGAGGGCAGCACCGAGTGGGAGCCCGCGAACGCGACCCGCATGTCGACGGGCGAGGCCATCGGCGTCGGCGCCGCGCTCATGATGGTGGTGCTCACCGCCTGGGAGCGTCGTGAGACGCTTGGCCGGGCGGCACGCAAGCATGGGTCGCTCCGCTTCCTGTTCCTCGACGAGGCGAACCGCCTCTCGCAGGACAACCTGAAGACGCTGTTCGAGCTCTGCGACAACCTCGAGCTGCAGCTCCTCGTGGCAGCGCCCGAGGTCGCCCAGTCCGAGGGCAACATCACCTACCGGCTCGTCCGTCGCCTCGTCGGCGGCGAGTCGGTCGTCGACGTGTCCGGACGGCGGACCGAGGCGTGAGCGGCCCGTCGCGCGAGGCGCTGGCATGGCTCGAGCTGCTCGAAGAGGGCCGACTCGTCCGGAACCAGGGCAACACCGACACCTGGGACCTCGCGCACGAGGCGGGATGGGCCGAGGTGACGCGCCGTCGCGGGGAGCTCGTGCTGCGCGAGGACCACCGCGCGGCCGTCGAGGCGCGGCTCGATCGCCTCTGGCCGGACTGGCGCGAGGGGGCGGCGGCGCTGCGGACCGCGGGCGAACGGTACACCCCCGCGGGATGGCGGCGGCTGAGCGACGCGCGGCGGCGAACCCACCTCCCGGTCGCGTTGCCCGAATCGCTGAACCGGCGGACCGTGGCCGCGGCGCTCCGGGACCACTCCAAGGCCGGGCTCGGCGAGGTCGACCTCGCGGCGCTCGGTGCGATCGCCGTGACCCACGACAACCTGCTTCGCCTCCGGCCGCATCCAACGTTGGTGCTGGAGAGGGGCGGCGCCTCGATGGCCGCGTCGGAGATCGTGACCCTCTGCGGCGAGGTGTGTGTCACCGACCGCGCGTTCCGGGCGGGGACCCGCCTCCGAGGAGAGGCCCCACGTGCCATCCTGCTCGTCGAGAACCTGGGCGTCTACGTGGACGTTCCGCTTCCATCGGGGTGGTGCGCCGTACACGTCCCGGGGTGGAACACCCGGATGCTGGCACACGTGCGCGACGTCTGGCCGGACACACCGGCGCTCCTGTTCGGGGACCTCGATCCGAACGGGGTCGCCATCGCCCGGGCCCTCCAGTCGTTCTGGCCTGGCTTGCGTTGGTTCATCCCTGCCTTCGCGGACGAATACCTGGGCAGGGCACTGCCCGGGGTGTGGCCGGAGCACATCGGGGAGGTACCGCCGATGGTGCGCGTGCTCATGGAGAGGGGAACGTGGCTGGAGCAGGAGGTGTTCGTGTTGGATGGACGGTTGGTGGGGGAGTTGGAGCGGTGCGTTCGATAGCGAGCCCATCCTCCAGCCCCGAGCTCCGCTCCACCCGCGCCTCCACCGCCGCCCGCACCACGTCGGCCGAGCCGAGCACCACGACCTCCTTCTTCGCGCGGGTGGCGCCCGTGTAGAGCAGCTCGCGCGTGAGCACCGGTGACACCTCGTCCGGCAACACGAGCAGGACGCGGTCGAACTCGGAGCCCTGGCTCTTGTGCACGGTCATGGCGTACACGGTCTCGTGGGCGGGCAGCCGCGTGGGCGAGAAGGTGCGGGGCGGGCCGTGCGACACGGGGAAGTGCACGAGCAGGGTGCCGTCCGCGGCGGGCCACGCGAGCCCGACGTCGCCGTTGTAGAGGCGCTGGCCCGCGTCGTTGTGCGTCACCATCACCGGGCGGCCCCGGTACCACACGCGGCCCTCGGGACAGAGCCCGCGCGCTCGGCGTTGACCACGCCGCTGCCGAGCGACTGGAGCCCGGGCGCGCCCCGCCGCGGACGGCGGGTCGGGTGTCCTACGGGGTCGCGGCAGAGCCGCTCCGTCGGCCGCCTGCGCGGCGGCCGACCGGGGCGGGCCGTCTACGATCGCGCCGCCTTCGGCGCCCGGGCTTCACCGCGCCCGCCCCGCCCTCCGGCCCCCCTCGCGCGGGGAGGCGCGTGTCTGTGTCAGGGGCGATCGCGCTTGGGTTGCGTCAGCTCAAGGAAGCGAGATCGAGCTCGTAGGTCGGCTTGCCAAACTTGTTCTTGACCACCACGGTGTTGCCTTCCAGGACCACCTCCTTGAAGCGGTAGGCAAAGATGAGCTCGTCCGGCTTGGTCTCCAGGATCTCCCGTTCGAACACGCGTTCCCCCTTCCGGTCGAGACGCAGTGTCAACACGAACCGCTCCGTATCGAGACGACACAACAGCGACGCCTCCAGACCAACGGAACGCAGCAGCTTCTTCTGGTGGACCCACTCGTTCTTGTAGCCGCCCCGCCGGAACTCCTCGACCGCCTCTTTCAGCTCAGCGAGAGGAATGCGGTGGTGGCGCGCGCACTTCTCCAGGCCCTCGAGCATCATCGCGATGAAGAACTCGTGGTGCTCGCCGGGGCGGAGGGTGTCGTATCGGGGCTGATCGAAGGGAACCGTCGGGGCGACCGCGAGTTCGGGAACAACCGGGCACGCTTCCGTGGGCGTCCGTGTGCCCTGCACGCAGATCTTGCTGAAGCCAGCAGCCGAATAGTGGAGGGGGTTCAGCCTCCTCTCCAAGAAATTGCAGAGATACCGAGTCCTGAAACCGAAGGCGGTCGTCAGCTCGTCGGGGTACTCGTCGAGGTTCAGATACAGGTAGACGTGCTTGAGGATCACTTCACGGCCTCGAGTGTTTGAGCGGGTCCTTCAGTTGACCCGCGTCGCGAAGCCGCCCCGCATTCTCGATCTCCCACTCCAAGATCTCCTCCCTCGCCCCGGCCCCCCCGGGGACCTCCTTGACCACCTTCGCCTGGTACCGGCCGGGGTGCCCCGCTTTTCGGTTCCAGCGGCGTGCCTGTCGGTTCGCCCGTACCGAGCCCCCTGCAGCCGTTCTCGCGCCGCCGCTGACGCCCGTCTTGACGACCTTGCCGTTGACTGAGTCCGTGATCTCGTAACCATGCTGCGCCCGCTTGGCCGCCTTGGAGTTCCCGTGAACGGCCTTCGCGGCTTTCCCCGCATCTACCCCCAGCTCCGCGACATCGAACGCCTTCTCGGCGTGCCACACCCCGGATGCGACATCCGCAACCTTGTCCGCCGCCCGGTACGCCTTGATCGCCGACCCCGCTCCGCCCGGCATCCCCGGCACCACCGTCGCCGCCCCGTCGACGATCAGCCCCACCGCGTCGAGCGCCGCCCCGCCCCAATTCCCGGCCGACAGGTTCATCGCGAGCGAGCCCACGTCCATCGCGAGGTTGGCGATGTCCCACGCCGTTTCGATGATCGCGCCGCTCGGATCGACGTATCGATAGGGATTTCCGGCGCCATACGCATACCGGTTCAGGCTCTGCGGCGACTCCGCGCTCCCCCAGTCCACCCTGTCCGGCGTCACGAACCCCGGCAGGTCCTCCAGGTACGAGCGCGCCCCGAAGTCCGCGACGCCGAGCGCGTCGAAGCCCCCGTGCCCCGCCCACGCCTGGTCCTGCCACGCGAGCAGGGCCCCCGTACGCGCCCGCTCGCTCCCGTAGGCGAGGTACTCGACCGCGCCGCCGACGCTCCCCGCGGCGTCGCTGTTCTGGCGCACGCTCCCCAGCGCGTCCGTGTGCAGCCAGTAGACCGCGTTCCCCCGATCCGCGCGCACCACCGCCACGGGGAGGTGGCCGGCGTAGACGTAGACCGCCTTCAGGCGGGGCGGCGCGCGACCGCCCACCGTGCCGTACGTCGCGAGCAGGAGGCCGCGCCCGTCGTACACGTAGTAGGTCGTGTCCGTGCGCCGCGTCCGCAGGTCGGTCACCTCCCGCAGCACGCGCCGCCCCGCCGCGTCGTACGTCGTCTGCACCGCCGTGGTCGACGACAGCGCCGCCGTCATCCGGCTCCGCGCGTCGTAGACGAACGAGGACACGCCGTCGTCCGTCAGGTTGCCGACGGCGTCGTACCCGTGGGTGTCCTCGCGGTTGTAGGTGTAGGTGTACCCGCTGAACGTCGCGTAGTCCCCGCCTACGTCCGTCAGGTTCCCGGACTCGTCGTAGGCGAAGGTCTGCTCGGTGCCGTCGTCCCCGTAGGCCACCGTCGTGAGGCGGTCCAGATCGTCGTAGGCGAAGGTGTCGGCGCCGTCGAGGTCCTCGTGGGTCAGGACGTTGTCGTTCGCGTCGTAGGTCAGGCCGTAGCTGACATCGTCGGTGGAGCCGCCCACCGTCACGCTCGAGGTGCGCAGCAGGCCGTCCACCTCGCGGGTGAGGGTCACGCCGTTGCCGTAGTCGAGCTCCGACCAGGTGCCGTCGGGGTGGTAGGTCACGTCCGAGAGGACGTCCACCGTGGTGCCCGCGATGTCGACCTCCACGGCTTCGATCCGGCCCCCCGGGCCGTAGGTCGAGCGCACGGCCACGCGGCCGCCGAGCGCGATCTCCGCGAGGTTGCCCTCCTCGTCGTAGTCGTAGCCCACCGCCACCCGGTGCCCGTCCGTCCACCACCGGCGCCACGCCAGCATCCGCCCCAGCGCGTCGTAGGAGAACTGCTGGCCGCCGGCCTCGTCGAGCACGCCGGTGAGCTGGCCTTGCGCGTTGGTCGGGCGGAACCGCCGCGCCCCCGCCTCCGGCATCGCCTCCCCGTCGTAGCGGTAGGTCACCCGGGCGGCGGCGGTGCCGGTGCAGCTCGTGTCGTCGCGGGTCGTGGCCGGGCGGCCGCGGTGATCGTACGTCGTCACCACGTAGTCGCCGTTGTCGTCGTACTCGCAGGTGACGTCGCCGGCCTCGTCGCGGACGGTGGTCCGCGTGCCCGACTGCGGGTCGGAGATCCACCAGAGCTCGCCGCCGCCGTCGTAGACGCTTGACTGGGAGCCCACGCGAGCGCCCGTCGAGTCGTTGACGAGCACGGTGTCCCCGCGCGACGCGAACATCGAGTAGGAGACGGTGTCCACGCCCGCGGGGGCGTCGAGCAGCGCGAGCCGGCCGAGCCCGTCGGCAGTGCGGACGGTCGTGTTGCCCTCGCCGTCGACGAAGGTGGAGGTCCAGCCGTCGTAGGCGGTGGTGGTGGTGGTCGTGACGGTGCCGTCGGTGCGGACGGACGCGGTGACGCGACCGAGGCCGTCGTACGTGGGCTCGACGTACGCGCCGGCGGTGCCGTCGTGGGGCAGGTACGTCCGGGAGGCCCTCCCCATCGCGTCGTACTCGACGTCCGTGTAGCTCCACGCGCCGGTGCCGTTGGGCGAGACGGTGCGGGTGAGCCGGCCGAGGCCGTCGAAGGTCCAGGTGGTCTCGGAGCTCCCGGTCACCTGGGTCACGGTGTGGGGGTAGCTGGCGGTGTCGTAGGCGATCGTGGTGGCGGCGCCGAGCGGGGGCGTCACCGAGAGCATGCGGCCGGCGTCGTCGTAGGTGAACGTGGTGATCTGCCCGTTGGCGTCGGTCGCGGAGTTCACCCGGGCGTAGTCGTCCACGTCCGCCGTCATCAGCGTGGCCTCGGTCCCGTCCGCCTCTACGCCCACGAGCTCGGTGAACCGCCCGAAGCGCGTGGTGCGCCGCTCGGTGCGGAGGCCGCCGAGGTCGATCGTCACGTCGACCTCGCCGGCCGAGACGTTCCGCGAGTAGTCGTACGTCACCCAGCGGTCGGGCGAGGGGTTGACCTGCGTGGTGCCGTCGCTGTCCTCGAAGTCCCCGAGCGCCTGCGTGTCCACCCGCGTCACCCAGCCCTGCTCCCCCGCGTCCGAGGAGTAGGTGATGGCGGTGGAGGTGGACACGACCGAGAGGTCGGTGCCGTCGCTCGTGGGGTAGCCCATCTCGACCGTGGCGGGGGCATGCACGAGGTTCCACTCGAGCACGCCCGCGTCGGACTCCCAGGCGTAGGTGGTGCGCGTGCCGTCCAGCACGTAGAGCTCGGTGGCGCTGTACTGGGGCGCGTAGCCGGAGCGCCATGGGAACAGCGCGTTGCCGTAGATGTCATACGCGCCGTCATCCACGTACCCGAACCAGGTCACCGTGGATTCCGCCGGGAAGTCGTTCGGGGTCGTGACCACGTCGATCGACGACCAGCTCTCCCCCGGCCCGCTCACGCTGTAGACGGGCAGGATGCGCCGCGCGGCGCTGGAGACGCCATCGTAGGGGTTCGTGTCGACCGCATCCCCCAGCGACAGCGAATTCAGTCCCCCGTAGGTCCAGTACGGGTCGGCCTGCGTGCCCAGGTCATTGACGAAGTACACCTGGGGGTCGGAGCCGTAGTAGGTGTACTCGAAGCGCAGCGGCACGGTGTCGGCGGCATCGGCGTACCACAGGGTGGCCAGCGGCAGGCCCACCCAAGCCGAGTCGCAGGCGGCGTCCATGTGCTCGTAGTCGGCTTCGTAGTAGGACGAGCCGTACTCGTCGGTGACGACGTCGTACTCGTACTCGAAGCACATCGAGCCGTAGTAGTGGTCGACCACGCTGCCGTCCGGCATGTGCACCGAGGTCGCGCGCCAGGCCTGGGCCGCGCTGCCGACGCCGAAGCGCGGGGCGCCGTCGGTGTAGTCGTCGTACTCGAACTCCCAGACGGCCACGTTCCCGTCACCGTCGTCCTGGGTCTTGGAGGTGACATAGCGCGAGTACTCCACGTCCTCGCCGGTCAAGGCGGTGTACTCGTCGACGTAGGTGTACTCGTAGGTGTCCAGCAGCACCTCGGCCGTGCCGTACACGTACGCGACGGTACCGCCCGTCGGCAGTACGATGCCGGTCAGCTCGTCGTAGTCGCCGTCGTAGCTGTAGGTGGTCACCAGGCCGGCGGCGTCGGTCACCTGCTGGAGCTCGCCGTCCGTCACGACGTAGGTGAACGCGCCCGCACCGAAGGACGCCGAGGTGAGCTCGCAGTCCGCATCGACCCCGAACGCGAGGGTGCGCCCCGTGGCGTCGGTCACCTGGGAGAGTGCGCCGGCCAGGTCGGTGGTCGCGCAGGCATCGTAGGTGAGGGTGTAGCTGTCGCCGTAGGCGTTCTCGACGGCCACGCCGTAGGACCAGCCGTCGGCCTGCGTGTCGGCGAGGTCGAAGGTGTAGCGCACGCCCGACGCGGTCAGGGCGTAGAGCTCGTCGCCGTCCCCGTGGTAGAGGTAGCTGAAGTCCTTCGTGACGTACACGGCCGTCTCGGTCGTGCCCTGTCCGGGGAGGCCGGCTCGCCAGAGGCTGTCGGTGGAGACGCCCGCGAGCCAGTCGGAGTAGTCCTGGCCGAAGCGGGGCACGAGGGACGAGTTCTCCGTGTGCCAGGCGAAGATGCCCTCCCACCCCGACTCCGAGGTGTCGACGAGCCGGTAGGCGAGCTGCTCCGGGCCGCCGGGGAGCCGGATGCGGAAGTGCGTCCCGTCCATCGACTCGTCGTCGTAGGCCACCCGCCCGCCGGGCAGGATCGTCCACCCGAGCCCCGCCCAACTGGAATCGAGCCGCTCGAGCTGCTCGTCGCTGACCTTCGACGAGTACTCGCGTGCCACGCACAGATCGAGGCCGAAGCCTCCCGGCAGGCACAGGTCGGTGTTCGCGAGGTTGACGCCACCGCCGAACAGGTCGATCGACTCGTTCCCCGACGCGAGCTGCGCGTGCGACGGGTCGAAGCCCTGGCGTTGCTGCGGCAGGTCCGCGACACCGGGAGCGTAGGCCAGGGCGACACCCGCCATCATCGACAAGAGCGTCGTCATGCTGTCACATTCCCCGGCCGTAGATGAGTTGCATCGTGGTAGCGAACGAGCCGCCGACCACCGCAAAGTCGGCGTATCCGTCGGCGTTCACGTCACCCGCCGCGCCCAAGGCCGCGCCGGCGCCGTCGTCGGCCTCGGCCCCCTCGAAGCGCGTCGCGTCCGCGAGATCGACGGTGCCCGCGAACGGGCCGGTGAGGAGGTAGATCGCTCCCCGATCGTCCGCGCCGGTCGAGCCGTCCGCGCCCGGGGCGCCGAGCGCCAGGTCGTCTTCGCCGTCCCCGTCGACGTCTCCGACGAGCGAGAGGCTGGCGCCGAGTTGGTCTCCGGCGGCCTCCCCGAGGACCGCGTCGTAGGCCGAGACATCGGTGGACGCCGTCACCGGCCCCGGAACCCGGAACATGGCGCCCGAGGCGGCACCGGCGGAGGCATCGCCCGGGGAGCCGACGAGCAGATCCTCGTAGCCATCGTCGTCGAGGTCGGCGCAGCCCACCGTGCCACCGCTGCTCGCGCCGTCGAGCAGGATGTCGATGTCCTCGGCCTCGGAGAGGCCCGCGTGCGGCGCGAGGGCGACGTACACCGTCGCGGCGGAGCCGAGGAGCACGTCGGAGAGCCCGTCGCCGTTGGCGTCGCAAGCGTAGACGGTTGGCCGATCCGCCACCCACTCCGCGACGGTCACGTCCTCCGCGGCCACGTCGCTGGAGAGGGGGCCCTGGAGGAGGAACACGCTCGCGTACGGACCGGCCTCGCCGACCAGGACGTCCATCGCGCCGTCGCCGTCGGCGTCCCCGACGGCGAGCGTGCTCCCGAGCTCGCCCTCGGCGTCCTCGCCGCGGACGGCAAACCCCCATGCCGACGCCGGCCCCGGCGCTACGAGCACACGCCCGGCCGGATCCCATCCGGGCGCGCCCGCCAGCAGGTCGTCCACGCCGTCACCGTCGATGTCCGCGAGGACGACGGTCTCGCCGAGGCGCGTCGGCACGTCGGTCGTGCCGCTGGAGAGGTCGAGATCGGCCTCGACGTCGCCCGGGGAGGCGCCGTATTCGCGCATGCCGCCACCCGCGCCCCCGAACAGGACCGAGACCGCCCCCATCTCGTAGGCGGGTTCGTCGCCGAGGAGGGTGTTCTCGCGCCAGGACGGGCGTCCGACGGCCAGGTCGGAGTAGCCGTCGCCGTTCACATCGCCGATCACGACGCCACGCGTGCTGTCGCCCTCCACGAGCAGGGTGCGGTCGGCCTGGGCGAGCGAGAGCGCGCCCGCGAGCGTGCAGCCGTTGTCCGTGCCGTCGCAGTCCTCGTCGACCCACGTGTTGCAGGCCTCGGTGCCCGCGGGGCTCGCCGTGGGATCTCCGTCGTCGCAGTCGGTCCCGTCCCGCGTGTAGCCCTCCGGCGCCGCGCACGCGCCGACCCCCGCCGCGGCGTCGCCGTAGCCGTCGGCGTCGCCGTCGGCGTGGAACGTCGTGAGCACGCCGTCATCGACGGCGCCGTCGCAATCCTGGTCAACGCCGTCGCAGGTCTCCGACCCGCCGGGGAACACGGTGGCGTCCGCGTCGTCGCAGTCCCCCGGCTCGGCGGTCGCGCCCGCCGGAGCCGTGCAGGCGTCCATCGGCGCGTCCGCGTCCCCCCAGCCGTCGCGGTCGACGTCGACGTACCACGTGGAGAGCAGGCCCTCGTCGAGCTCGCCGTCGCAGTCGTCGTCGGCGCCGTTGCAGAGCTCCGTCCGTCCGGGCGCGCGCGCGGCGTCGCCGTCGTCGCAGTCGCCGCCGGTCGCCACCCAGCCCGCGGCGCGCGTGCACCGCTCCACCGCGTAGCCGGCGCCGTACCCGTCGCCGTCGCCGTCCGCGTACCAGGCGGCGCGCAGGCCCTCGTCCACGGCGCCGTCGCCGTCGTCGTCGGCGCCGTTGCACGTCTCGACCACCGCCCCGTCGGAGGGGACGGTGCGGCCGCATGCCACGAGCGCCGCGAGCGCCGCCAGCGCCCACGTCCTCACGGGATCTCCAGGAACAGGTACGCCGCGCCGGCGTCCCATGCGGCGCCGTCGGCTCCGGCCACGCCCACGAGCAGATCCCCGTAGCCGTCGCCATCCACGTCGCCGACGCCCGCGAGCGCCCCGCCCGCGCCGTCGCTGGCGGCGCCGAGGAGCACCGTGCCCGCGCCGCCGAGCAGGGAGTTCCCCCGCGCGGGCCCGTACAGCAGCCAGGCCGCGCCGGCGCCGGCCCCGCCGCGACTGTCTCCGGGGGCGCCCGAGAGGAGGTCGCAGCGGCCATCGCCATCGACATCGCCGGCCCCGGCCACTCCGGCGCCGAGTGCGGCGCCGGCGGTGTCGCCCCGCAGCACCGCGAGGGCGCCCGGGAGCGGGTCGACGCCCGGGGGCCCCGCGACGAGGTAGACGCGCCCGGCCTCGCGGTCGGCACCCGGGGCGCCGACGAGCAGGTCGCCGTAGCCGTCCCCGTCGGTGTCGCCCGCGAACGCCACCGCCGTCCCCGCCTCGTCGCCGCTCGCCTCCCCCTCCCAGCGGCCCAGGGCCAGCACCGAGTCCGCCAGCACCCCTCCCGCCTCCACCGGCCCCTCGCGGAGGTACACGGCCCCGGTGCCACCCCAGTCGGGCGCGCCGATCGCGAGGTCGTCGATGCCGTCTCCGTCGACGTCTCCGACGGCGAGCGCCGCGCCGAGCCCGTCGCCGGCGTCCTCGGCGAGGATCTGAAGGTCGGCGAACGGCGCGGCGTCGGCGACCGGCCCGAGCTCCACCCACACCACGTCGGTGCCGCCGGCGGCGAGGTCGGCCACACCGTCACCGTCGAGGTCGCCCACCGCCACCGACCCGCCCAGCCCGGCGTACGCATCCGGTCCGAAGCGCGTGGCCGCAGCCCCCCCGAGCCCTCCCCCCTCGATGCCGATCACGTAGACCGCCCCGGCATTGGAGCCGCCGTCGTCGTCCCCCGGCGCGCCGGCCACCGCGTCCTCCACGCCGTCGCCGGTGAGGTCCACGCCGGAGAAGGTCGCGCCGCCCAGCACGGCGGCCGAGAGGCTCGTCCCCGCCGCGTCCGCCGCGCTCTCGCCCCACCAGGTCACGTCGGCGTCGTCGAGGGAGCCATCCGTGGAGATCGGCCCCCGGAGGAGGTAGACCGCCCCTGACCGCGAGCCGCCGTCGTCGGCGCCCGGCGCGGCGACGAGCAGGTCGACGTACCCGTCCCCGTCGAGGTCGGCGCCCCCCGCGACCGCGCTGCCCGCGCCGTCGCTCCCCGCCACGCCCGACAGCGTGGCCTGCGCGTCCGCGAGGGGCACCTCCGCGGTCGTCGCCTCGCAGCGTGGCGCGTAGCCGTCGCAGTCCTGGTCGAGTGCGTCCCCGCAGGCCTCGGCGGCGTCGGGGTTCAGCGCGCTGTCGGCGTCGTCACAGTCCCGGCAGCTCCCCCACCCGTCGGCGTCGGCGTCGAACTCGGCGTCGACGGTGCCGTCGCAGTCGTCGTCGATGCCGTTGCACACTTCGGCGACGGTCGAGTTCATCGACGCGTCGTCGTCCGCGCAGTCCCCGCAGAAGGGCGTCTCCCCATCGGCGTCGGCATCGCGGTCGACCGCCGTCACGATGTGGAGGCGCTGGGCAAACACCACGCTGCTCGAGGCGGAGTCCACCAGGACGCCGTCCCCGTCCGGCTCGCCCCGCGCCCCGCCGCCGCAGGTGATCCCGGCGCGAGGGGGTCCTCCGACGGACGAGTACCAGTCGGCCACCACCGTCTCGCGCTCGACCCCGATCGCGTAGTGGACGCCGGCCTCGAGGGTCACGTCGAGCTCCGGCGAGCGGTACCACCCGGGCCCCCCGCTCACCGGCACCGCCGCGCTGGCGGCGTACGGCGTGTACACCTGCTGTCCCGTGTACACGCGGAACACCAGCTCCGCGGCACCGCCGGGATCCACGAACACCGACACCGACTTCAGCGTGACCGTCCGCTCCACCTCGTAGAGGTTGACCGCCACCGCCCCGAGGTCGGCCGCCCGGTTGGTGCGATCGCCGAACGCGAGCTGCGCCGGCGGCTCCGAGGCGTCCACGGCGCCGTCGCAGTCGTTGTCGATGCCGTCGCAGGTCTCCGCGGCGGCCGGGCTCACGGTCGCGTCGGCGTCGTCGCAATCCTCGCCGGCACCGCAGCGCGTCGCGTCGAAGGACCCGTCGCCGTCGAGATCGTAATCCTCGTCGACGGTCCCGTCGCAGTCGTCGTCCACGCCGTCGCAGTCCTCCTCGGCGCCGGGGAAGGCGTCGGGGTCCGCGTCGTCGCAGTCCGCACCGCCGAACGCGTCTCCTGGGACGCCGTCGCCGTCGGCGTCGTGCGTGAGCCAGGCCGTGAACGAAGCCGAGGCCGACTCGCCCGCACCGTCGGTCACCGTGACGGTGACGACGTGCTCCCCCTCCGAGAGCCCGGTGGCGTCCAAGGCGGCGGCCCATCCGCGGCAGCGCTCCGCGCACCGCAGCGCGCACGGGCCCGGGAGCCCGTCACGCGGATTGGACACCCCCCCGATCGGCGCGCCGTCGACATCCCAGCCCACGCTGGCCAGCGGGCGGTCGGAGCGCACCCACGCCGCCACGCGTGTCGTCGCGGCGAGCTCGCCGGGCGGTTCGACGAGGGCCACCTCGGGCGGGCGCACCACGCGCACGCGCACCGCGTCCGTAGAGGCCTGGTTGGCGTCGTCCACGGCGTCGGCATGAACGGTGTGTACGCCGGGCAACACGGAGCAGGTGTCCCACGCGGCGGCCCCGCCTTCCGCGAGCAGTTCGCCGTCCGCCCACACGGAGAGCGACGCGACGCCTCGATCGTCGGTCGCCACCGCCTCCACGGCCACCAGGTCGCTTCCGGCGGGGCCGTCGCTCGGCTCGAGCAGGGTGACGCTGGCGGGGTTGTCGACCTCGACCTCGACCACCGCCGTGTCCAGGTGCCCCGCCCGGTCGAGCGCGACCGCCTCGACGACGTGCTCGCCCCATCCCCACAGCGCGGTGTCCCAGCTCCAGGTGTTCTCGCCCTCGGCGAGCTCCGCCACGACCTCCCCGTCCACGAGGAGGGAGGCGCGCTCGAGCGCCAGCTCCTCCTCGATGGTCACGACGACGTCCACGACGCCGGAGAGCCACTCCCGGTCCGTCGGCACCGCCAAGGTCACGCGCGGCGCCTGGCCGTCCACCCACACCCGCGCCTCGGTGCGCGACGTCTGGCCGGCCGTGTCGGTGGCGACCGCCACGACGGTGTGGAGCCCCGTGGGCGCGTCCGTCCAGGTGGTGGCGAAGGGCGCCGCTTCGTCGCTCGCGAGCGGCTCGCCGTCCACCACGAAGTCCACGCGGACGACACCGCCCGCGTCGGCGACCTCCGCGGCCAGGGTGAGCTCCCCCGGCGAGTAGGCGTCGTAGCCGGGCGCCGACAGCGTCACGACGGGCGGCGGGTCGCAGGCGGGGCGCGCTTCCACCTGGAGCTCGCGTCGGACGGTCACGCGGCCGCCGTCCGCGGCGAACCAGCTCGCCCCGAGGAGGTGCGTCCCGTCGGCGAGCCCGCCCGCATCCAGGGTCCATCGCCGCGGCAGCCCGGCGCTGACCGCGAGGTCGCCGCCGTCGACCGCGAAGGTCACCGCGCCCTCGGCCATGGCCTCGACCGGGATCTCGCCGCACGCCGTCACCCCTTCGCCGGGGTTCACGAACCGAACGTCGCCCGGCGCGCTCCCGTGGTTCGACACCCACACCTCGGCGGCGTCCGTGCGCTCGCCGCCGTGCCCGTCGCTCGCCCGCACGCCGACGACGTAGGCGCCGTCGTCCCAGGCGCGGGTGTCCCACGCGGCGGTCCAGTCGCCCGAGACCGTCCCCGCGATCTCGACGCCGTCGACCTCGAAGGTCACCGATGCGGCCTCTCCCGCGTCGACCGAGAGCGCGACCACGCCCGACACCGTGGCGTCGAGGGGCCCCAACTCGACGGAGTCTGGGAGGGTCGAGACGTCCGCGCAGGCGAGGAGCAGGAACATCAGAACGCCCCTCCGAACAGGTAGACGGCGCCCGCCGAGGAGCCGCCGGTGTCCACGCCCGTCGCGCCGAGCAGGAAGTCGGGCGCGCCGTCCCCGTCGACGTCGCCGGCGCCGGCGACCGTGGTGCCGACCGCGTCGCTCGACGCCGCACCCGACACGAGCACACCCGAGTCGGAGAGGTCGCCCGACCCGGCGATGGGCCCGTACAACAACCAGGCGCCACCCGCGTTGCTCGCCCCGACGTCCGCGGAATTCGCCCCCACGAGG
The DNA here is from genome assembly GCA_030684355.1 of Pseudomonadota bacterium. Classification (GTDB taxonomy): domain Bacteria; phylum Myxococcota_A; class UBA796; order UBA796; family SXON01; genus CAJBVW01. The sequence continues at coordinate 31,965 of JAUXTN010000159.1, read as the reverse complement.
AGCTCGGCGAAGCCGTCGCCGTCGAGGTCGCCGGGGCCGGCCACGTCGTACCCGGCGCCGGAGGCCGCCACCCCGACGAGCTTCGCGTCCGCCGCGCTCAGCGAGGACGTGCCCGCCATCGGGGCCAGCACGAGCCAGGCCGCGCCCGCGCCCGTGCCGCCGTCGCCGTCGCTCGAGTCCCCGACGAGGAGATCGTCGAGGCCGTCTCCGTTCACGTCCCCCGGGCCCGCGAGGCGGCGCCCGATGCCGTCGCCGGAGTCCTCCCCCAGGAGCTTGGCCTCGGCCGCCGAGAGGTCCACCGTCCCGATCGACCCGCCCAGGACCAGGTACACCGCCCCGCCGTTGAACCACGTGTCGTCGTCACCCGGAGCGCCGATGTAGAGGTCGTCGAGGCCGTCGCCGTCTACGTCTCCCGCCCGACAGAGGCCGTCCCCGGCTTCGTCGCCGCTGTCCTCGCCGACGAAGCGGCCATCCGAGGTGGACAGGTCGAGCGTGCCGGAGAGGGGGGCGGAGAAGACGTAGACGTACCCCGATGACTTGCCGGAGCCGATCAGCGCCTCCGCGACGCTGTCCCCGTCGAGGTCCGACATCGCGACCGTCTGGCCGGCGTAGTCGTAGGTGTCCTCGCCGACGAAGGTGACGAGGGAGTCCGCGTCGTCGCCCGCCCCCGCGATGTCGCCGGACCAGACGTAGGCCCCGCCCGCGTCCCGCCCGCCGAAGGTCATCTCCGGCGTCCCGAAGAGGATGTCCGGGACCGCGTCGCCGTCGAGATCCTCGCCTACGGCGAGCGGAAGGTAGCTGCCCCAGGCGGCGGTGCCGGTGGAGCGCTTGGCGTCGGCGAGGGAGAGGTCGAGGCTCCCGACCACCGGGCCCCGCACGACGTAGAGGGCTCCCGCGTCCGCGCCGCCGTCGTCGTCCCCGACGGCCGACAGCACGATGTCGGCGTACCCGTCGCCGTCGAGATCGTCGCCCCGCGCCAGCTCGTAGCCGGCGTAGTCGCTCGCGTCCTCGCCCACGAGCACGGCCGCGGCGCTGGCCACCGTGCCGCCGGTCTCGAGCCGGCAGCGCGTGGCGACACCGTCGCAGTCGTCGTCCACCTCGTCGCCGCACACCTCCTCGGCGTCGGGTCGGACGTTGGCCTCGGCGTCGTCGCAGTCCTCGCACGCCGGCCACCCGTCGCCGTCGGCGTCCCACCCCTCGTCCACGCTCCCGTCGCAGTCGTCGTCCGCCCCGTCGCAATCCTCGACGGCGCCTGCGTACACCGTCGCATCGGCGTCGTCGCAGTCGGTGCCGTCCGTGACGTACCCGGCGGGCGCCGGGCACTCGGTCGCCGGCGTCGCGGGGTCGCCGAAGCCGTCCCCGTCGGCGTCGGCGAAGTACGCCTCCGCCCCGACGGTGGGATCGGTGTCGTCGCAGTCCGCCTCGCACACGCGGACGCCGTCGGCGTCCGCGTCCTCCTCGCCCGTGGCGCTGCCGTCGCAGTCCTGGTCGACGCCGTCGCAAGCCTCGACCGCTCCGGGCCACGCCGCCGCGTCCGCGTCGTCGCAGTCCGCGTCGCACAAGCGGTAGCCGTCGGCGTCGGCGTCGGCCTCGTCGGAGGCGCTGCCGCTGCAGTCCCCGTCCTCGCCGTCGCAGGCCTCGACCGCGCCGGGCAGCACGTCGGCATCGTCGTCGTCGCAGTCCCCGCACCGGGCGCTCACGCCGTCGCCGTCCGCGTCGCGATCCTCGGCGTCGATCACCGCCACGGTCACGAGCTGCCACGCCAGGCGCGCGGGGTCGGGATCGGCCAGGAGCGGGTCGTCCCCGAGCGCACCGCCCGCGCTGGACGCCTGGATCGCGCCAGCGGGGCTCACCCCGGCGTCGCTCGCGAGCGCCGCGGCGGGGTCGAGGTACACCTCCGACAGCCCGTCCACCTCGACCGCGAGCAGGTAGGAGCGGCTCGAGAGGAGGGGGATCTCGAGCCCCTCGGCGGCGTACCAGCCGGCGGTCCCGTCTCCGACCAGCTCGGCGGTCGCCGCCCGGCTCCACACGGACAGGCCGGTCGACTCGAACACGACCAGGGTCGTGTCGGTGGAACCCGACGGGTCGAGGTACATCGCGAGGTCGGTGAGGAGGCTGTCCGTGTCGACGGTGACGACGTTCCCGAAGAGGTCGTCCTCCACCGTCAGCGTCGCGCCGCCCCCGCCGAAGGTCGCCGTGCCGCCGCCGGGGGTGGAGCCGTAGTCGATCCAGCCGTCGCAGTCCTCGTCGCGACCGTCGCAGGCGTCCGTCGCGGCGCTGGGGGAGACGGTGGCGTCGGTGTCGTCGCAGTCGTCGCCGTCGGCACAGGCGTCCGCGTCGAGGTGGCCGTCCGCGTCGGCGTCGAAGTCCTCGTCCGCGGCGCCGTCGCAGTCCTGGTCGGTGCCGTCGCAGGCCTCGGTCGCCCCGGGGTGGACGTCCGCCGAGGCGTCGTCGCAGTCGTCCCCACCCCCGAGCACCGTGACGTACCCGTCGCGGTCGGCGTCGAGCAGCACCTCCACCGCCGCCGTGGCGCTGGCGACGGCGCCGGTCGCGTCCACCGCGGTGGCGGTGAGCACGCCGGGCCCGTCCGCCACCCCGGACAGCGCGGCGACCCCCGACCAGGCGAGGCACAGCGCCGGGCAGTCGAGGCCGCAGCCGGGGTCGGCCCCATCCCCGGTGGGGACGCTCGAGAGCGTGCTGGCGACGCGAACGCCGTCGATGTCCCAGTCCACCCGGGCGACGGCATGATCGTTGGTCGACCATGCGCCGAGGAGGGAGCCCGGGACGAGCACGGTGTCCGCGACGAGCGCGATCTCGAAGGGCTGGTCGACCACCACGTCGATCGATGCGCTCGTGACCTGTCCTCCGGCGTCGACGGCCTCGGCGGTGAGGGTGTGCGCGCCGAGGGTCTCGGTGCAGGTGTCCCACGCGGCGTCGACCGTCGCGCCGTCCACGAGGAGCTGCGTGGCCGCGACGCCCTCGTCGTCCTCGAACGCGACCTCGAGGCGCACCTCGCCCGACACCGTCTCGCCCTCCGACGGCGCCAACCAGACGACCTCCGGCGGGTTGTCGACGGTGACGGTCGCGGAGGCCTCCGCCCGGTTCCCCGCGCGGTCGACCACGCTCCAGCCGACCACGTGCGCTCCCGCCGGCGAGCCACCCGTCTCCCACGCGCAGGCGTAGGGCCCCGCCTCGAACGAGCAGAGGATCGCGCCATCCACGGACACGACGACCGAGCCCACTCCCTGCTCGTCGTTCACCGCGGCGCCGAGCGTCACCGTGCCGGACACGACGGCGCCCTCAACCGGGGTGACATCGCCCACGGTGGGAGGCGTCCGGTCGATGCCGACGCGCACCTCGGCCCGGCCCTCGGCCTCTGGCGTGGAGGCCACGGCCCGGATGCGGTGGGCGCCCTCGACGAAGGCCGAGGTGTCCCACGCGACGGACCAGGGTGCCTCGGTGACCCGCGCGTAGAGCCCGTCGTCGACGAACCACGCGACCTCGTGCAGGCCCGCGTCGACCTCCGCTGCCAGCGTGAGGCCCTCGGCGGTCCAGGCCTCGGCCGACGGCGACGTGATGGTGACGCGGGGGGAGGGAGAGCACCCGTCCTCCGCACCCGTCACGCCGATGGTGCGCTGGGCGACGGCGCCGTCGGCGAAGCGCGCGCGGGCGCGGAGCCGGTGGGCGCCCGGGGTGGTGGACCACTCCCAGCGCCAGGGCGCGGCCGAGGCGGTCCCCTGCTCCGCGCCGTCCAGGAGGAACGTCACCTCCTCGGTGTCCTCCGCGACGAACGCCTCCACGACCATGGTGCCGCACACCGTGGCGCCGTCCGACGGCTGGACGAAGCGGACGTCGTCGAGGTCGCGCTCGCCGTTCCGCACCCAGACGTCCACGGCGCCCTCGGCCCCGGCGCCCTCGGCCCCGGCGCCCGAGACGGCGGAGAGCCGGTGGTTCCCGTCCAGGGCGGTCGTGGTGTCCCATGCCAGGGAGAGCGGGGCGGCTCCCTCCCCGAGGGGCTCGCCCTCGACGTCCACTGCCACGGAGCCCGAACCGCTGCTCGTGACCAGGACCCCGGCGGTGCCCGTGAGCACGTCGCCCCACGACGGATCCGCGAAGGAGAGGTGGGGCGCCTCGTCCCCTTGGGGGGTGTCCCGCGCGCACGCGGCAAGGAGGAGGATCATGGCCCGCCCAGCACGAGGAAGGCGCCGCCCGTCTCGGTGCCGTCGCTCGCGAGGCCGGGTGCGCCCACGAGCAGATCGGCGATGCCGTCGCCGTCGGCGTCACCCGTGGCGTCGATCGACCAGCCCGCCATGCCGTCGACGTCGTCGAGCACGAGGAAGGCGTCGGCCTCGTCGAGGCCGATCGTCCCCGCGGCGAGGGGACCGGCGATCACGTAGACGACGCCTCCGTCGGCGGCGGCCCGATCTCCGCCCGGCGCGGAGACCACGAAGTCGGCCACGCCATCGCCGTCGACGTCCGCGCCGCCGGACACGTCCGCGCCCGCCGCGTCGCCATCCGCCTCGGCCCCGAACCGAACGTCCGCGTCGGAGAGCGAGCCCGACGCGCTCGCGGACGTACCGAACAGCACCCAGGCGCCGGCCCCGCCGCTGCCTACGCCGATGTCGTCGTAGCCGTCGCCGTCGAGGTCGCCTCCGCCCCACAGGGCCGTCCCCGCGAGGTCGCCGGCGCCCGTGCCGACCCAGGACGCGTCGGCCGAGGCGAGGTCGAGATCGCCGGCGCTGCCGCCGCCCTGCACGAGGTAGACCTTGCCGGAGGAGGTGGCGACGTCGTCGTCGTAGGGCGCGCCGACGAGGAAGTCGCCGAGCCCGTCGCCGTCGGTGTCGCCGGCGCCGGAGAGCGCGGCGCCCGCGAGGTCGCCGGCCGACTCGCCGGTGTAGCTGGCGACGTACGTGAGGACCGTCGACGAGAGCGAATAGTACGATTCGCAGCCACGGTAGACCTTTCCCGACGAATCGCCGCCGTCGTCGTTGTAGGGCGCACCCACGAGGTGCTCGGGCAGGCCGTCGCCGTCCATGTCCTCCGCGCCCGCGACCGCCCACCCGGTCAGGTCGTCATCGGCCTCCTTCACGCAGATGAGCCCGCCCTCGGAGAACGTGTCGTCCAGGTCCATCGAGTAGGGGGACGGCACGGCGTACGCCCCCGCCATCCCGCCGACGAGGATCCACGCCCGTCCGTCCCCCCAGAGATCGCCCGCCGGAGCGAGCGAGAGTCCCGCGCGACTCGCGATCCCCCCGAGCAGCGTGACGTCCGCCCACGCGACCGGCTCGGTGCCGGCATGGCCGCCGAAGAAGCCGTACACCGCGCCCCCTTGTCCGCCGTCGGCGAGGCCGCTCGCGTCGCTCTCCGGAGCGCCTATGAGCACGTCATCCGCGCCGTCGCCGTCGAGATCCCCCGCGAAGGCCACGGCCCAACCGGCGAGGTCTCCGGGGCTGTCGCCTTCCACGAGGAGGGCCGCGGACGCGCCCAGCTCGAGCGTCCCGGACAGGCGACCGCAGACCGTGTCGATTCCATCGCAATCGTCGTCGACGCCGTCGTCGCAGGTCTCCACGCCCGCGGGGCTCCGCGCCGCGTCGGTGTCGGCGCAGTCGGAGTCGTCGGCGACGTAGCCGGCGGGGGCGTCGCAGGCGCCGGCCGAGGCGGCGGCGTCGCCGTAGCCGTCGCTGTCGAGATCGGCGTACCAGGTCGATGCGTCGGCGGCGTCGGTTCCGTCCGTGACGCCGTCGCAGTTGTCGTCCGCGGCGTTGCAGAGCTCGGCGGCCGCGGGGTTGACGGAGGGATCGGCGTCGTCGCAATCGGAGGCGTCCGCGAGGTGTCCGGCCGGCGCATCGCAGCTGGTCGTCGCGGAGGCGGGATCGCCGAACCCGTCGCCGTCGCCGTCGCTGTGCCAGGTCGCGCCGACGCTGTCGCCGTCCGCGTCATCCGCGTAGCCGTCGCAGTCCTCGTCCCGGTCCGCCTCGTCGCATACCTCGACCCCGTCGGGCCTCGCGAGGGGATCGGTGTCGTCGCAGTCTCCGGAGAGGGCGGTCCAGCCTTCGGGTACGGGGCACGCCTCGAGCGCGTGGCCGGGGTCGCCCCATCCGTCGCCGTCGGCGTCGGCGTAGACCTCGATCCCGGCGCCCTCGTCCGCCTCTCCGTCGCAGTCCTGATCGAAGCTGTCGCACGCCTCGACGGCGCCCGGGTGCACGCCGCCGGCGGAGTCGTCACAGTCGTCGGCGCTGGTGACGTGTCCGACGGGAGCCGAGCACGCGGCCGTGGCGCGCGTGGGATCGCCGTGGCCGTCGCCGTCGGCGTCGAGGTGCCAGGTAGCCGCGTCGGCGAGGTCGGGGTCGTCGTCGTCCAGGAGGCCGTCGCAGTCCTCGTCCGCGCCGCCGCAGCGCTCCGTGCCTGCGGGTTGGACGTCGCCGTCGGCGTCGTCGCAGTCCCCGCCCACGGCCGCCCAGCCCTCGGGGGCAAGGCACGCGGACAGGGTCTCGGCGCCGCCGAACCCGTCGCGATCGGCGTCGGCGTACCAGATCGCCATGTCGGCCGCTTCGAGGTCCACCGTGCCGTCGCAGTCGTCGTCCACGCCGTTGCAGCGCTCCTGCGCGCCGGGAAACACATCCGCAGACGCGTCGTCGCAGTCGCGAGCGGAGCCAGCACCGTCCCCGTCGATATCGTGAACGCGGTCGACGACGGGATGCGCATCGACGGCACCGTCGCAAGACAGGAGGCAGCCAAGGAATGTCAGTAGCAGCGCGTGGCTCGTCGTCGGGAGCGGACGGGAGCTGTTCATGGAGTTGCGACGGTACCACGACCCGGGGGGGCGGGGGTGGGAACGGTCCGGGAAAGCGCCCCGCCCCATGAACGGCAGTCCCGACGATTGCCGGGAGGGGGCGCATCAGTTCGGCGGGAGCCCTGGCTCCACGTCGTACGACTCCACGTCGAACCGCTCCGTCTGCCGGCGGAACTCGAAGGTGAACCCGGGCCACAAGACCGTGTTGACGCCGTGCCGATCGAGGTACCAGCTTCGGCAGCCCGAGGCCCACACCGTGCGGCCCAGGCGGCGCTGGAGGTCGGCGTTGTAGGCGGCGAGCGCGGCGGGGCGCACCTCGACGGACCGCCAGCCGCGCGCCCGTTGTTGGCGCACGGCGTCGACGATGTAGGCGACCTGGGCCTCGATCATCAGCAACATCGAGCTGTGGCCGAGCCCGGTGTTGGGTCCGAGCAGCAGGAACAGGTTGGGGAACCCCGGGACGGTGGCGCCCTTGTAGGCCGAGGCGCCGCGCTCCCACACGTCCGCGAGGTCGATCCCGCCGACCCCGTGGAACATCCGCGGCCGCGTCTGCCCGGTGACGTCGAAGCCGGTGCCGTAGATCAGCACGTCGACGGGCCGCTCCTGGCCGTCCTCGGTGGTCACGGAGGCGGGCCCCACGCTCCGGATGGGCGACGTGACGAGCTCCACGTTGGGGCGGTTGAAGGTCGGGTAGTAGTCGTCGGAGAGCAGGATGCGTTTGCACCCGGCGGAGAACGTGGGCGTGAGCCGCGCGCGCAGGGCGGGATCGGCCACCTGGCGGGCGAGGTGGGCCCGCCCCTCCCGCTCGACCACCCGGAGCAGCGACGGCGCGCGGGTGAAGGCGTAGGCACGCGCCTCGAGCGTGGCCCACGTGGCGAGGCGGGTCACCCGCTGGGTCCAGGGGGCGGCGCGGTACAACGAGCGTTCGACGGCGGAGATCGGGCGGTCGTTCCGCGGCACCACCCAGGGCGCCGTGCGTTGGTGGACCGTGAGTTGGGCGACCTGCGGCGCGATGTGTGGCACGAATTGGATCGCGCTCGCGCCGGTACCGACGACCGCCACCCGTTTGGCCCGCAGATCGAGATCCGCGGGCCAGCGGGCCGAGTGGATCTGCTCCCCCGTGAACCGTTCAGCACCTGGGAGCGCGGGGACGACGGGGTCGGAGAGGGCGCCCATCGCAGAGACGAGGACCGAGGCCCGGTACACGCTCCCCCGGCGGGTGGTCACGATCCAGACGGCGTACGTGGCGTCCCAGCGGGCGTCCACCACGTCCTCGCCGAGCCGGATGTGTTGGGCGAGCCCGAATTGGTCGACGCACCGCAGCGTGTAGGCCCACAACTCCTCGCGCGGCGCGAACAGGCGCGACCAATCCGGGTTGGGCGCGAACGAGTAGGAGTAGAGGCGCGAGGGCACGTCGACCGCGCACCCCGGGTAGCGGTTGTCACGCCAGGTGCCGCCGAGCGCCTCGGCCCGCTCGAGCACGACGAACTCGGTGATCCCCGCGCGCCGCAGCTGCGCGGCGGTGCAGAGCCCGCCGAAGCCGGTGCCGACGATGAGGACGGCGTACGTCACCGCGATCCGCGACATGTTCATCCCTGCCGAGCCCGGCCCTTAACCCTCCGGGGACGCGCGCCGATGACGCCGCGATAGCCGGCCTGGCTACCCCGCGCAGTTCTCCGTCACCCACTCCTCCAACTGAGCCGGTCGCCGCACGAGATACTCCCCCACCTGGACGCGCATCTGCTCGGCCTCCACGTCGGTGTACCGATCCGTGTCCACGATCGCGTTCGTGGTGGGCATGAGCCGGTCCACCTCCCCCAACGTCGCGCTCAGCTCCACCCAGTCGATCTCCCTGAGCGCCTCCCGCATCGCCGTACACTGGCCTTCCCTGAACGGGGCCTGGGCCTTCCCGAGGCGCGGAATGTCCCCACGCGGGTTGTCCGGGAGCACGAGCATGTCGTAGAGGACCTGGTCGAAGCCCCACGGGACCATCGTGAACTTGTCCGTGTCGTGGTCGAACACCAGGTACCAGTTGTTCTGGATGAAGGTGTACCCCTCGCGGGCGCCCACCGCGATCTCCAAGGCCCAGTGGCGATGCCACAGCGCGGCGTCCATGTGGGGGGCAAGGCCCGTCTCCAGGTCCTCGCTCGTGCTCACGGCCCCGGCGAGCGCCGCGAGGTTGTCCAGGCTCGACTGGTCGGTTCCCGCCCACTCCACGTCGAGGTCCTGCCAGCCCTCGGTGAAGTCGTTCCCGTACTGGCCCTCGTAGATGTCCAGGGGGCCGCTGCCGAAGAAGGCGGGCCACCGGGCGGCCATCGTCGCGTCGATCCCCTCGCTGGTGCCGTACACGCCAAGCGATCGGCCGTTCAGCAGGAGCGTGGCAAAGCCCGCTCGGGGGGCGGGGTAGCCGTCCTCGCCGACGTTCCGCCACATCTGGTAGCCCAGGTAGCGCTGGAGGCCGCTCTGGTCCTCCCACTGGTTGTACAGCTTCAGCCTGGTGAGGCCCGAGAGCGTCTGGCCGGGCTCGAAGTGATCAGTGATGATCTCGACGTAGGGCTTGCTCTCGAGCGGCTGGAAGGAGTTCCAACGCTTGCCCGCCAGCCGTACGCCGACGTTGGCGAGGGTGCCGTGCGTCGTGGTGAGCGCGCCGCAGACGATGTCCGCCCCGTCGGACGAGCCGTCCTGGAGCGCGGCGAGGTGCGCCCAGGAGGCCTCGGGGAGATCGAGCGAGAGCTCGTTCACGACGAGGTCACCGCCCTCCCCGAAGAGCCAGGCGTCGCTGCCCGGGTCGACGTAGTCGCCCCCGCCTTCGCAGCTGTAGGCGGACGCGGAATCCGCCGCGGAGTCAGCCGCGGAGTCAGCGGCCGAGGGGCAGGGCGCGGTGCACGCGAGAAGGAGGAGAGTGAGCATCCCCTATTGTGTCTCGGGCGGCCAGGACGGCACACGGCCCCTCTGGTAGCATCCGCGTCGATGTCGATCTCTTCCTCCTCCCCGGCCGAGCTTGCCCGCCGTGCCGCGGCCGGCGAGCCCGCTGCCGTGGCCGAGATCGAGGCGCTCCTCGCCCGGCACCGGGGGGGCGTGCTCGCCCTGTGCGGCAAGATCGTGGGAGACCCCCAGCGCGCCGAGGAGCTGGCACAGGACACCCTGGCCGTCGCGTGGCAGAATCTCTCCGGATACCGCGGAGAAGGCACGTTCTCGGGTTGGTTGGCGGGGATCGCACGCAACCATTGCATGAACGCCGTGCGGAAGCGAAAGGATTTGCTGACAGAGGACGGTGTGCTGGAGCCCGGGGACCCTGCCGCGAGCGCGCTTGCGTCGATGCAGGTCGCCGAGCGCGAGGAGATCCTCCGGCTCGCGACCCAGATGCTCGAGCCGCTCGAGCAGGAGGTGCTCCACCTGCGCTACGTCGAGGGGTTGCCGGTCCAGACCATCACGCGCGTGCTCGCGCTCGAGGGGGAGAGTGGCGCGCGGGGCGTCCTGCAGCGCTGTCGCCGCAAGCTCCTCGTGTCGTTGCGCGCGGTGCTGGACGAGCGCGGCCTCGGGTCGTCGTTCATCCGCGACAGCCCGTGATCTTCCACCTCGACCCCGGGGGGCTGCGCGGGCGCCCGCTCACGCCGGCGGAGCGCGAGCACCTCGCCGCTTGCCCGCGGTGTCGGGTCGACGTCCGGCTCTACGCCGTGCTCGAAGACGACTCGGTGCCGGAGCTGCCCGCGAACCGCTACATCGATCTCGGGCTGCTCGGCCGCGGCGGGATGGGGGAGGTGCGGCGCGTGTACGACCGGGTCCTGGCGCGGGAGGTGGCCCTGAAGCTGCTCCCCGCCTTCGACGACGCCGAGCGCGTCGCCCGGTTCGAGCGCGAGGCGCGGGTGACGGCGGGGCTCCAACACCCCGGGATCGCGCCGGTGCTGGACGCGGGGACCCTGCCCGACGGCCGGCCCTGGTACACCATGCGCATCATCACCGGGGACACGCTCGCGGCCGTGCTCGCGGCCCGCGAGGGCACGCCGTCGGTGGAGGCCCCCGCGACGCGCCGGCTCGTCGAGATCGTGCTCCGCGCGGCGGAGGCGGTCGGCTACGCGCATCGCCAGGGCGTCCTCCACCGGGACCTCAAGCCCGCGAACATCGTGCGCGGCGCCCTCGGGGAGGTCGTGGTGCTCGACTGGGGGCTCGCCCGGCGGATCGGCGCGGAGGTCAGCGCCGTCCGCGCCGAGGCGCCCGAGTCGACCGACACGTTGACGATGGACGGCACGATCGCCGGGACGATGGCCTACATGCCCCCGGAGCAGGCGCGCGGGGACATCGCCGCGCTCGGGCCCGCCGCCGACACCTGGGCGCTCGGTGCGATCCTCCGGGAGGTGGCGACGGGCGGCCGGGTCTACGGCGCGGCGGCCGGGGAGGATCTGTACGCCCGGGCGCGGGAGGGGGAGGTCGATCCGCTCCCGGACACGCTGTCGTCGGAGCTCGGCGCGATCCTCGCGCGGTCGCTCGCGCCCGCCCCCGACGACCGCTACCCGGACGCGATCGCCTTCGGAGAGGCCCTCCAGGCCTGGCTCGACGGCGCATGGCGGCGGGATCGCGCCCTCGCCCACGTGGCCCGCGCGGACGAGGCGCGCCTCCGGATGTCCGCCCTGCGGGCCGACGCCACGGCGCGGGAGGCATTGGCCCGGGAGGCACTCGAGGGCGTGCGCCCGTACGAGCCGGTTGAGCGGAAGCGGGGCGCGTGGGCGCAGGAGGACGCCGCGCGTCAGCTCCGGGTGGAGGCGGAGGAGGCCGAGCTGGCCGCGCTGGAGGAGCTCCGCGCCGCGCTCGCCGTCGCCCCGGACCTCCCCGAGGCGCGCCTCCGCCTCGCCGACCACTACGCGGAGCGGCACGCCTCCGCCGAGGCCGCCCGCGACGACGCCCGTGCCGCGTTCCTCGCCCGCCAGCTCCGCGCCGCGGACGACGGCCGCTACGCCCGCCGGCTGCAAGCCGAGGGCACGGTCGCGGTCCGCAGCGATCCGCCCGGGGCCGAGGTGGTCGCGCGGCGCTACGAGCGACGGGACCGCCGCCTCGTGCCCGGAGAGCCGCGCTGGCTCGGCCACACCCCGCTCGAAGCGTCCCTGCCCGCCGGGAGCTGGCTCCTCGAGCTCCGCCACGGCGGGCACGCGCAGGTGTACCCGGTGCTCGTCGAGCGGGACGCCGTGGCCGACGCCGTCCGCCCCGGCGCGACAGAGCCCACCCCCGTGCCGCTCGGCCTCCGCCTCCACCCGGACGACGTCCTCGTGGCCGCGGGCTGGTTCTACGTCGGCGGCGATCCCGAGGCGACGAGCTCGCTGCCCCGGCGGCGCCTCTGGGCGGACGCGTTCGTGATGCGCCGCCACCCCGTCACCAACGCCGAATACCTGGCCTTCCTCGACGACCTCGTCCGCGGTGTCCGGGAGGACGAGGCCATCGCCCACGCGCCGCGCGAGCGGTCGGGCACCTTCGGCGAGGCGGGGGCGCTCATCTACGGGCGGCACGCGGACGGCGGGTTCGCGCTGGTCCCGGACGCCGAGGGGGACCGTTGGGAGCCCGACTGGCCCGTGGTCAACGTCGCGATGGCGGGTGCGCTCGCCTACGCCGCGTGGCTCGGCGCGCGGGAGGGTCTCCCCTGGCGCCTCCCGATGGAGCTCGAGTGGGAGAAGGCCGCCCGCGGCGCCGACGGCCGCGCCTTCCCCTGGGGCGACTTCCTCGATCCCACCTGGGCGAACGTGCGCGAGACCCACCCGGGGAGGGCGCTGCCGAGCTCCGTGCACGCGTTCCCCACCGACGAGAGTCCGTGGGGCGTGCGCGGGATGGCCGGCAACGTCCGTGACCGCTGCCTCGATCTCCTCGTGGCCGAGGGCCCCGTCGTGGCGGACGATCGTGTCGTCGTCGCCGTGGCCGACGGCCCGGGCGCGCGCTCGCTCAAGGGCGGCTCCTTCGGCGATGTCGCGGTGGTGGCCCGCGCGGCGACCCGCACGGGGGTGGCCGGCGAGGTCCGCGGCGGGCGGGTCGGATTTCGCGTGGTTCGTAGCGTCTGACCTGTGCGCCCGGGCGCGCCCGGGACACTGAGGGGGATGACGCTCTTCCTGCTCGTTGCCTGTGCCCTCTCCGAACCCGCCGCCGATTCCGCCACGGACGCGTTCGCCGAGGACGCTGAGGACGGCGCCTACACCACCCTGCCACCGAGCGAGGCGACCGCGAGCGAGCACCGCGGCGCCATCTACCTGAACGAGGCCATGCCGGACGTGTCCGACGCCGGCGCGACGGGGGGCGACTGGCTGGAGCTCTGGTCTGCGGCCGATGTGGCCGTCACGATGGAGGGGTGGACGCTGGCGGAGCACACCAACGCGGGCGTTGGCGTCCTGCCGACCACCACGCTCGAGCCGGGCGGGCGGCTGCTCGTGCGCTGCGCCAAGGGGCCGATCGGCGACGTGGACGTCCCGTTCCGGATCTCGCGGGACGGCGACGAGGTCCGCCTGTACGACGCGGACGGGGCGCTCGTGGACGGGCTGGGTTGGGACACGAAGATCCTCTACCCGGAGGCCGTGGCGCGCGTGCCGGACGGCGGAGAGGTCGTGATCGTCCCGTACGCGACCCCCGGTGCCGCGAACGAGTGACGTGCCGTCGGGCCGGCTCGCCACACTCAGGAGCATGACCCAGCCTCCCGCCTTTCGTCCGGCCGTCCACGCCGGCTCCGACCAGCCCGACACCCACCTCGGCCGCCCCGGTGACGGGTCCCGCCTGCTCGTGGAGCGCCGCCTCCGCGAGCGCCCCGCGGTCACGGCCACGCTCCTGCTCATCGGCGGGTCGCGCGCGCCGGGCCGCGTGCGGGACCACATCGTCCGCACCCTGGCGATGGAGGAGGTCGCGGCTGCGTTTCACGAGGACGGCGCCGACTTGCGGGTGACCGTCCGCGGCCCCGCGGACGCCGTCGAAGGCGCGGTCGACACCATCCCCCGGCTGTACCTGGCCCTCCGGCGCGCCCGATGACGCCCCTCCTGCTCCTCCTCGGCGCGTGCCGGCCGACGCCCGGCCCGATGGCCGACGCGGGGGCCCCCGCCGACGTGGGGACCCCCGCCGACGCGGTGGCCCCCGCCGACGCGCCGGGCGTGTACGAGGACATCGCGCTCACGGCCTCCCCCGGGCCGCTCACCGCCCTGCTCGACGGCGTGGCGCCGGCCCCGGGGATGCGGCTGACCCGCGGGAGCATCGTCGTGACGCCAACCGTGTGGGTCAACGCCGACTTCGAGGCCGGCGAGCTCGTGTACGCGGACATCGCGTTCGAAGCCGAGGGGCTCGTCGACGCGGACATCGTCGTGAGCGCGGGCAGCGGCGACGGCGCGCCGGTCGTCCTCCAGAGCTGGTCGATCCCCGTCGAGACCCAGGGCCTCGACCTGGCCGGGGAGCTCCGGGGCACGGTGGCGGTCTCGGCGGAGGTGGAGGGCACGTCGTCGTTCTCCACCACCCTCGCGGGCACGACGGACATCCGGTGGGAGATCGACTACCGACGGCCGATCTCCGGCACGCGGAGCGGGTGGCAGCGGTCGGACCTCGCCCTCTCCCGCCCGACCAGCCCCCCGAGCGACACCGCCGGCCAGCTCAACGTGTACGTGACCGCCGAGCTCGTCCTGGACGGCCGCTCCGTCGGCCGGTGGGAGTCCGGGGCGGCCCTCGTCTTCGACGCCGAGCCGACGAGCTGGTGGTTCGGCGTGGGCCCCAGCTCCGCGTGGTGGGTCGATCCCACCCCCCTCCTCGGGCCCGACTACATCTCGGAGGAGGGCGACGGCATCGACGCCGAGGAGCGCTTCGTGGGCCCCCCCCTGCTCGATACGATCTGGCCCGTCATCTTCGCGCCGGGCGCGCGCGAGACCGTCACCGTCTCGGCCTACCGCGCCGGGGACGAGTCCGGGCCGGTCGTCTCCGCGGGAGCGGGCGTAGACGTGGGCGCCGCCACGTGGAGCGGCGGGATGTACGTGTACGCGCCGTTCGCGGTCGACGCGGACGCGGCGTGCGGGGTGCGCGACCTCACGTTGACGACCGGGGAGGGGGCCTGGGAGGCCTCCGACACGTGGGCGGGCGCCTTCGCCGTGTGGACGCCCCGCGGCGACGGGTGCGGCGGCGCCTGGTCGCGGGTGGACGAGCACGGCGCGGAGACGGCCGCGACCTTCCCCGACACCCCCGATGCGGGCGGCACCCGCTACCGCCTCCCGCTCACCCTGGACGTGGTCCCGTCCTCCGTGACCGTGGTGCCGATCGGCCGGGGGACCCTCTCCGCCTCCATCGACGGCGTGCCCGTCGGGAGCGTGTCCGGCTGCCTCGGCACGGCGTACCAGCCGATGTGCGACTGCGGGCCGGACGCCGGGACGATCGCGCTGACGCCGGAGCCGGAGAGCGGCCTCCGGAGCGGCGCGAACATCCTCGAGCTCACCTTCGTGCCCGAGGGGGAGGGGGACTTCGACTTCCGGCTCGCTACGCCCGCCGGGCCCGACCGGACCGGGCTCGTCTCCTGCCCGTCGCCGGGGGGGGACGATGACTGATCGGGCCGCTCGATCCCCGCGCCGGGGTCAAGCCGGCGCCAGCACGCGAAGCTGGCTCACCACCCCCTTCACCCCGAGCACGTTCTCGGCCACCCGCGCGATCCGCTCCTCGTCCTCCCGGTCGGGGACGGTCCCGCTGAGCGTGACCTCGCCGGAGTGGACCGTCACGGTGACCTCGGAGGCGTCCGCCCCGGTGTTGCCGCACAGGCGGTCGTAGATGTCCTCCCGGATGCGCTCGTCGGAGCGCTGGTAGCCGCGCGGTGCGCACGAGGGCCGCCCGCCCTGCCGCCGGGCCCGCGCGAGCGCCTCGGCGTCCGGGCCCGAGGTGTAGCCGCCCTCCATCCCGCGCTCCTCGTCCCGCACGTCGTCCCAGTCGGTCCGGTCCGCCCTTCCGTCGTCGTCGCGATCCATGGCCTGCCTCCATCCCCCAATGTCATCCCCGCAGCGGGGACGGCATCGGGGGCGCGGGCCTGAATCGCGCGGCCTGCCTGGCTACTTGGCCGCCCGGTCCACCTTCTCCGGCCGCTTGGGAGGCAGGAGCCAGGACGCCACGATCGACACCGCCAGGATGCCCGCGATGATGCCGAGTGACACCCCGATGGGGAACTTGCCACCGAACGCCTCGTTGAGCCACGCCATCTTCAGCCCCACGAACACGAGCACCAGGGCGAGGCCGTACTTCAGCATGTAGAAGCGGTCGATCACGTTGGCGAGCATGAAGTAGAGCGACCGCAGGCCGAGGATGGCGAAGATGTTGGAGGTGAAGACGATCAGCGGCTCCTTGGTGATGGCGAAGATGGCGGGCACCGAGTCGATCGCGAAGATGATGTCGGAGAACTCGAGGACCAGCAGCGTGATGAAGAGCGGGGTGCCGAACAACACGCCGTTCTTGCGGACGAAGAAGTGGTCGTTCTCGAGCGTGTTGGTGATGGGGAGGAACCGGCGTACCAGCTTGATCACCGGGTTCTTCTCCGGCTCGATCGGCTTCTCCGGGCCGATCATCAGCTTGAGCCCGGTGAGGACGAGGAACACGCCCGCGACCACCACGACCCAGTGGTACTGGAGCAGGACCGCGCCGAGGGCGATGAAGATCGCCCGGAAGAACAGGGCGCCGAGGATGCCGAAGAAGAGCACCCGGTGCTGGTAGGCCGCGGGGATGTTGAAGTACGAGAAGACGATCGCGAACACGAAGATGTTGTCGACCGCGAGCGCCTTCTCGATCACGAACCCGGTGAGGAACTCCCACCCGACCCGTTCGGCGGCGGCGGCGGCGTCGAAGCCCGGGATCGCGAGGAGGCGGGGGTCGACCGGGAACGTGGCGTGGGCGTAGGCGTACAAGCCGACGTTGAAGGCGAGCGCGAGGCTCACCCAGATCGCGGTCCACGCGGCCGATTCGCGGAAGGAGACCGCGTGCGCCTTGCGATGGAACACGCCCAGGTCGAGCCCCAGCATCGCGAGCACGAAGAGGAGGAAGCCCGCGTAGGCCCACCAATACTCATTGAAGGGGAAGAGAGAGACATCCATTCCGACGCAACCCTGGTGACCGCCCCAACGTCGTCCCGGATCGACGCACGGTCCAACAGATAAAACGGTGCGAAACGATAGGGATTTACGATGTCTTCCGCGCCGCGGCATCGATGGGTGGGCGGGACCGATAGATTCCCACGATGTCCGTCCCCGCCTGGCTCAACTACCACCACCTGCTCTACTTCCACGCCACCGCGCGGGAGGGCAGCATGACCGCGGCGGCGAAGAAGCTCCGCCTCGCGCAGCCCACGCTCTCGGGTCAGATCAAGCAGCTCGAGGACGCGCTGGGAGAGCCGCTGTTCGAGCGTCGCGGGCGCCGGCTCGAGCTCACCGCCACCGGCCGCACGGTGTACCACTACGCGGAGGAGATCTTCGGCCTCGGCCAGGAGCTCCTCCAGGCCGTCCGCGGCCGCCCCTCCGGCCGCCCGCTCCGGTTCGCGGTCGGGGTGTCCGACGCCCTCCCCAAGCTCGTCGTGTACCGGCTCCTCGCGCCGGTCTTCGGCTTGGAGGGCGGCGCCCGCCTCGACGTGCGCGATGGCGACGTCCCCGCGCTCCTCTCCGAGCTCGGCGCCCACCGTCTCGACCTCGTGCTGTCCGACGCGCCGCTCCCCTCCGGCAGCGGCATCCTCGCCTACAGCCACGCGCTCGGCGAGTGCGGGGTCACCTTCTTCGCCCAGCCGTCCGTGGCCGCGGCGCTGTCCCCCACCTTCCCCCAGAGCCTCGACGGCGCGCGCATGCTCCTCCCCGCGCCGGGCAGCGCGCTGCGCCGCGGCCTCGACGAGTGGCTCGACCGGCTGGGGCTCTCGCCCGACATCGTCGGCGAGGTCGGGGACAGCGCGCTGCTGGAGGCCTTCGGCCGCGGCGGCGCCGGGGTGTTCGCCGCGCCCACCGCCGTTGCGCCCGAGGTGGCCGTGCAGCACGACGTGGTGGCCCTCGGCGCCACGGAGGACGTGCGCGAGCGGTTCTGGGCCATCAGCGCGGAGCGGCGCATCCGGCACCCCGCGGTCGGCGCGGTGGTCGCGGGGGC
The DNA here is from genome assembly GCA_030684355.1 of Pseudomonadota bacterium. GTDB lineage: Bacteria > Myxococcota_A > UBA796 > UBA796 > SXON01 > CAJBVW01. The sequence goes on along the minus strand of JAUXTN010000159.1, from coordinate 14,078 downwards.
GCGGGCGTTGTTTCCGTGACAGGCGACGGCGCTTGCCGCCTGCGGACGACCGGCAAGATCGGCTAAGGCAGCGACATGCGCCTCCCGTCGCTGCTCTCCCTCGGGCTCCTCTCCGCCTGCGTGGCACCGGACGACACCGACAAGCCCGACGTGCGCGAGGACACGGACACCGTCCCCGACGACACCGACACGGGTGACACCGGCGACACCGGCGACACCGCCCCGCCCGCGCCGAGCGCGCACCGCTGGGGCGGCTCGTCCGACGCCGCGGACCTCACCGTCGGCTACTGCGGCACCGACGACAACGGGGCCCACGTGCTGGCACCCGGCCCGGACCTCGACGGGGACGGCCTCGGCGAGCTGGCGATCGGCGTGGCGGGGCACGACGGCGGGTGGGCGGGCAGCGGGGGCGTCTACGTCTTCGCGGGGAGCGCGGTGGCCGACGGCGTCCGGACGCGGGACGCCACGACGCGCATCACCCCGCCCGCGGAGGACAGCGGCACCGGCGTCGGCACGCGCGTCGAGTGGGTGGGCGATCGCGACGGAGACGGCCTCGACGACCTGCTCGTGATCGACCTCCAGGGCCGCGCCTACTCCGTCTCCGGCGCCGATGTGCTCGCCGGTGGCGAGGTGGCGCCCCGGGCCCTCCTCCTGACGAGGCGCATTGAGCTCACCCGCTGGGCGGACGTCGACGCCGACGGGCGCGCGGACTGGCTCTTCGCCTTCATCGACGAGAGCCCCAGCGGCGCCTACGAGGGCCAGGGGGCGGTGTCGCTCGTGCTCGACACGGACTTCACGCTCGAGGGGATCGCGCGGAGCACGACCGCCTACGGCAGCGAGAACCGGTCGGCGGCCGGGACGGCGCTCATAAGCCTCCACGGCGACCGCGACGGCGACGGCCTCCCCGAGTTCGCCGTCTCGATGTACGACGAGGTCCACGTCATCGGCTCCGCCGCCTTCCTCGCGGGCGGCCGGTGGCTCATCGACGAGGCGCTGACCACCGCGCACTACCTCGGCGGCCACCAGGTCCTCGCGCCGGGGGACACCGACGGGGACGGCCTCGACGAGCTGCTGGTCTTCCAGGGCGGCAACAAGCTCTGCGTGCTCGACGGCGCCGACCTCGACGGGGACGAGCGGGTGTGCATCCGCGACGCCGGCCTGGGCCCCGGCGCCGGGGCCGTGCTCGGCGACGACCTCGACCACGACGGCGTCCCCGACCTGTGGTTCACGCGCGACGGCTACCTCGTCGCGCAGGACGTGCGCGCGCTCGCGGAGGGCATCGAGCTCGAGCTGGTCCGGGTGCCGCTGCCGGAGACCCTCTACGGGCTCTCCGACGGCGACGGGGTCGTGTGGGGCAACACCGCGCCCGCGATGGGCGGCGGCGCCGAGGTCGACGTGGCCTACGCCTACACCGCGTCGCTCTCGCCCCAGCGCGAGATGACGATCCGCGGGGGCGCATGGGGCGGCCTCCCGGGGGAGCCCACGTGGCGCGACGTCACCGGCGACGGCGTCGTGGACCTCGCCCTCCACAACGACACCTACAACAGCATCGCGACGTTCGACGGGGCGACCCTCGCCGACGGGGGCAGCTACACCTGGTGCGACGCGACGTGGACGAAGGCGTGGGCGGGCGCCACGACGTACTGGATCGACGACGTGGACGGCGACGGCGCGGACGACGCCCTGGTCCTCACCCTGCAGGACGACGGCACCTACCTCCACGAGGTGTGGCCCGGGCCGGCCGTGATCGGCCTCGCGGAGGGCGCGCCGATGGCGACGTGGACCGACGACCGGGACACGACGCCGATGGTCGACTGCGATGTCGACGGCGACGGCCTCGACGACCTCCGGCGCCAGACCGGCGTGGGGTGGGCGATCCTCGGCGGGGCGCTGGGGGAGGACGGCACCTTCCCCCGGATCGGCGCGGTCCAGGGCAGCCTCTCGATGTCGTGCCTGCCCGACATCGACGGCGACGGCCGGGACGAGCTCTACACCCTCGACGACGGCGTCTACCGCCTGTACCGCTACGCCCAGCTCGATCCGTCGCGGACGCTGCGCCTGGAGGAGGCGTGGGTGACGCTCGGCGGCAACGACTGGGCGGGGCCCGAGCCCCTCCACGATCCCGACGGCCGCGGCGGGCTCGTCGGGTGGTGGCTGGAGGTGGGCGGCGACTACCAGCTCTGCCTGCTCGACCTCTCGACGGTGTCCGGCGAGGTCCTCTCGACCGACGTGCCGATGACCTGCCTGCCCGGCCTCTACCCCTTCTACACCGTCACCGGCTGGCTCGACGCCGTGGTGGGCGACGCCGCGCCGGACCTCGTGCTCTACGGGCGGAACATCGACCGGGAGTACGGCGTCCGGGTCATCGACGGCACGCTCCGGGGCGACGCCGCGCTCCTCGTGTCGACCGGAGTCGAGCCGCCGACGCGGGTCGGGCCGGGCGCGGACACCCTCGGGGTCGGCGCGCGCGGGATCTGGGCGCGGACGGAGGAAGCGGCGTGGCCCGGCCGGTACCGGATCGACGTGGTCTACGCCCGCGCGGAGGACGAGACATCCCCGTGACGTTCGACACGCAGCGGCCGGCCGTTTCTGCCGCTACGCTGCGCGCATAGAGGTTGTCCATGCTCCTGCTCCTCGCCGCGTCCGCCCTCGCTGCCCCCGTGCTCACCGACCTCGGCTTCATCGTGACCGCGCCCGCGTCCGGTGCGTTCACCAGCGGGGTGAACGCCCCCACCGTCGCCTGGGACGGCGCCCAGTACGTGATGTACTTCGAGTCGGTCTCCGCGGAGGTCCCCACCGACTGCGCCAGCAGCTACGTCATCGGCCGGGCGACCTCGCCCGACGGCCTCGCGTGGACCATCGACGAGGCCCCCGTCCTCGCCCCCGACGTGGACGACGAGCTCTCCGTCTACTCCTGCTCCGTTGCCCAGCCCGCGGTCGTCTACGCGGACGGCGTCTACCACCTCCTCTTCACGATGGGCGACGAGAAGCAGGACAGCGCCGCCGTCATCAACCGCGCGGCCGGCATCGGCTACGCCACGAGCGTCGACGGCGTGTCGTTCACCGTCCAGTCCGCGCCCACCCCGCTCGGCGACGCCGAGGACGGCACCCCCAGCGGCGACTGGCACTCGCCCGACGGGGGGTCGACCACGACCTCCCTCGGCATGCCGAGCATGACCCTCATCAACGACACGCTCTACATCGTGTACCTCAGCGGTACGTCGATGTACGCCGGGAAGTACGACACGGTGGCGGACGAGTGGAGCCTATGGGACGCCCAGGTGTCCTCCCCCTGGCTCGGCACGGACTGGGCGTCCTACGGAGTCTTCTCGCCCGCGCTCTACTGCACGGACGACACCCTCGGCCTGCTCGTCGGCGGCTACACCGACGCCACCTACGGCCCGCGCGGCGTCGGGCTCGCGAGCTCCACCGACCTCGTGTCCTGGTCCGTCGGCGACTCCCTCGATGACGAGCTCGTGCCGTTGTCGTCGGTCAGCCACGTCGAGGTCATGCCCGCGGGCGGCGACTTCCTCGTGTTCTACAGCCTCACCGACGCCTCGACCGGCAAGAAGGCCATCGGCCTCGGCACGACGTCGACGTCCTGGGCCACTCCGGACGAGCGCGCGTGCGAGTGGGAGGTCGAGACCGACACGGACACGGACACGGACAGCGACACCGACACCGATTCGGACTCCGACACGGACACCGACACCGACGCCGATGCGGACACCGACACGGACACCGATGCCGACTCGGGGTCGGACGACACGGGCGAGCCCGCCAAAGACGACGGCGGGTGCGGCTGCGACACGGGCGGCGGCACGGGCGCGCTGTGGCTGGCGGCGCTCGGGGCGGTCGGGTTGGTGCGGCGGCGGCGGGGGTGAGGAGGCCAACGGGTTTGCGTCACCACGCGCGCCCGGCGTGCCGTCCCCGCGTCGGTAGCGAGGGCGCGCCCGTGGGTGGCGGTGCTTGCAAGCCGGACATTTCTCCGATAGGGTAGCCAGGCGGTCACCCCGGAGAGGCGATGCTGCAGCGGAGTAGCGTGACCCCCCAGCAAGCCCCGCAGGCGGCTGACGTGGCGGCCCGGCTGCCGGCCCTCGGCCTCGGGAACGCCGCGCTCGTCGCGCGGCTGCAGGCGCGGCTCCAGGCGGATCCGGAGCGCGCGCGCGCGGTGGGCACCGAGGGGCCGGCCCGCCCGATGCCCCACCGGGATCGCCTCGCGGCGAGCTTCGCGGGCGAGGACCTCGACGCCGTGCCCTTCTACGGAGGCACGCCAGAGGCCGCGTGGTCGGCGGCGAGCCTCGGCACCGTGGCGTTCGCGCACGACGGCGCGATCGTCGCCGCGTCGGCCACGCCCCCGGTGGACGTCCTCGCCCACGAGCTCACGCACGTCCTCCAGGGCAGCGGCGGCGCCGCCACCGGGGTGGCCCCGAGCGGGTCTCCGGCCGAGCGTGAAGCCGGGGCCGCGGGCCAGGCCGCGGCGCGCGGGCAGGCGGTCTCGGTGGAGCAGGCGGCGCCCGCCGGCGCGGTCCACCGCTTCCCGGGCTTCCTCCCGCTCCCGTTCGATCTCCCCATCCCCGGCCTCCTCGAAGACCTCGTACGCGAGGCGGTGGAAGAGGTCGTGGCGCTCGCCGTCGACGCCGTCCTGGACGAGGTCGGCGCCGCGGCCGGCGCCGTGCGGGACGCCGTGTGCGGCACCGTGGCCGACATCGGGCAGGGCCTCGCGTCGATCGCCGAGAGCGCGGCGGACGCCGTGGCCGATGGGCTCGACCTGCGGCAGGACGAGGACGTACTGGACTTCGAGGAGGACGCCGCGAGCGGCGCGCTGGCGGTCGACGCGGGCGCGGCCGCCGGGCTCGCCGGCATCATCCGGCAGCGGCGCGCGGGGGAGGACACCCCGGCGGAGGAGCTGGCGCGCGTCCGGGCCCAGGCGGCGGCGCTCGACAACGACGCGTTCCGGGCGCTGCTCCAGGCGCTCGACGACGCTGGCCTGCTCATGGAGGTCACCCGCGTGGCGTTCGGGGGCGAGCCCGCGGCCGGGGAGTCCGACATGTTCGAGGTCCCCGTGGCGACGTGGCGCTTCTGGAACGCGTCGGATGACATCGCCGCCGACGTGCAGCGGGCCAACGACATCTACGAGCCCCACGACATCCATGTGCAGGCCGTCGGCGCGCGCACCGTGAGCAAGGCCCAGGTGGAGACCATCGTCGGGCACGCGGTGCCGAACACCTTCGGGCTCGACCGCTCGATGGCGGACGAGACGTACACGAACGCCGACATGGTCGCCGTGGTCGACGCCCTCGGGGTCGGCCAGATCGCGAGCGGCTTGTGGGTCCCGACCGTCGTGAACGACGCGGGGGACCAGCTCTCCGGCACCTCGATGCACACCGAGAACTTCACGCACGGCGCGAACATCGCCTTCGTCGCGACGGACAACTCCGGTCCGGACACCTTCGCGCACGAGCTGGGGCACATCCTCACGCGGGACGGCCACGAGACCGGGGACGACAACAACCTCATGACCGGCGGCGGTACGCGGGACAAGGACGCCGTCGGCGCGGACCGCCTGACCGACGCCCAGGTCACCAACATCCGGGACGACGTCCTCGGGTATCTACGCAGTTGATCCCCCTCCTCGCCCTCATGACCACCTACGGCGCGCACGCGGCGACCTGGTCCGTCGGCGCCACCGACGGCGCGCACCTCGCCGTGGCGTCGCGCGAGCCGATCATCCGCGTGTGGGGCCTGCCGCCCACGGGGCCCGGCGTCGACCTGAGCCCGTCGGGCACGTCGCGCCCGCGCGTCTCCGACCTCTGCGTGCGGGACGGACAGGTGGCCATCGCGACGGACTGGGGCGCCACGGTCGAGGTGCGCGGGGTCGACGGCCGCGTGGGGCCCGTCCTGCGCCCGGCCGCCCGCCGCGTCAGCGCGGTCGCGTGCCTGGACGGGGGTGGGTGGGCCGTCATCGGCCTCCCGGCCCGGGCGGACCCCGACCCCGAGGCCGCGGGCACGGGCCCGGGGGTCGTGTTCGTCTACGATCGCGCCGGCGCGCAGATCGACCGGTGGGAGGTTCCCGGTGGGGCCGTCGCGATCGTGAGCGGCGCGGTGGGCGGGCTGGCCGCGCTCGGCGCGTCCGGCCAGGTGTGGGAAGGCAAGGTGGGGGCGGGGCTGCCGCAGCTCATCAGCGGCGCTCGTGAGCTCCTGCCCGGCGGCGGCGGGCGTGCCCTCGCGCGGTCGAGCGGCGGGGGGCTCGTCGCGGCCTCGGCGGAGCGCGTGTGTGTCGCGGGCGGGGCGTGCTTCGCGGCGGACGGCGGCGCGGGCCGCCTCGCGGCCTCGGCCGGCGCGATCGCGGTCGGCGGCTTCGAGGCGACAGTGGTCTACGGCCTCGACGGGCGCGTGCTCTTCACGCTGCCGGGGCGGCCGGCGATGCTCCGGTTCGACGACAACGGCGACCTCGCGGTGATCACCGGGAGCGCGCTTGTCCATGTCGACGGGCGGACGTGGCGGGAGAGCGGCCGGGTGATGCCGGGGGGGTGAGGGCGCGGCTGACACCGAGGCGTATTTCGCCCCCGCGTTTCACGTGGAACACGGAATGGGCGCGTTCACCCCGGCGCCCGCACCGTCCCCGCCACCAGGTACGCGACCAGCGCGTTCAGCGTGGCGATGCGCGGGTAGTCCGCCTCCGGGATCTCCACCCCCGTGAGGCGGTGGATGCCCTGCACGACGCGGAGGAAGTCCATCGAGTCGAGGTCGAGCTGCGCGCGCAGCGGGCGGGCCGGGTCGACGCCGCCGAGGTCGGCCTCCGGCGCCACGTCCGCGAGCGCTTGGGCGATGTGTCGCGTGATCTCGTCGGGCGTCACAGGTGCTCCGGGTCCTGGAGGAGCGCGTCGATGCGGGCGAGGAACAGGCCGCCCCGGTGCCCGTCGCTGGCGCGGTGGTCGGCGGCGAGGGTGGCGTGCACGACGGGCCGCACCCCGAGCAGGCCATCGACGGCCCACGGGCGGTCCGCCACGCGCCCGAAGCCGACGAGCGCCACCTGCGGCGGGTAGATCACCCCGATCACCTCGTCCACGCCGAGGTCGCCGAGGTTCGTCACGGTGAGGGTGGGGTCGGACATCTCGGACGCCCGGAGCCGGCCCGCCCGCGTGCGCGCGACGAGGTCCGAGAGTCGGCCCATCAGCTCGGCGAGCGTGCCCTGGTCGGCGTCGCGGAGGGCCGGGGCGACGAGCCCGCCGCCGCGGAGCGCGATGGCCACGCCGGGGTGGACGGCGGGCGCCCGCTGAAAGGCGCCGTCGATCCAGAAGCCGTTCATCTCGGGCACCTCGCGGGCCGCGCGGGCGACGGCGCGCACGAACAGGGCCGCGGGTAGGACGCGCGCGTCCACGCCGACGCTGGCGTTGCGGGCCGCGAGCCACGTCAGCGCGCGAGAGAGGTCGATGGCCTGGGCGAGGTAGTAGTGCGGGATCTCCCGCTTGGAGCGGGCCATCGCCGCAGCGATCGCGGCGCGCATGGCCGCGGGATCGAAGCCGCGCGCGGGCGGGCGGCCGGGAGGGCCGACGCTGGGCTCCGGTGTGGTGCGGGGTCCGGAGGGCTGCTCTGCGGCGCGTTGAACCACGGCGCGCTCGGCCGCAGCCCGCTCGACGTCGTCGCGCCGGACCGCGCCGTGGGGGCCGGTCCCCGTCACGGTCGCCAGGTCCACGCCGAGTGCGTGCGCGGCCACGCGGGCGGAGGGGGAGGAGCGGACGGTGGCGGGCGGCGGGCGCGGGGCTTCGAGGAGCGCGGGAGCGGCGGCCGGCGGCAGCGGGGCGACCTCGGGGGAAGGAGGCACGGCCGGCGCCCCAACGCCCGACACGGCCGGCGCCCCCGCGCCCGACACGGCCGGCGCCCCCACGCCCGACACGGGCGGCGCCCCCACGCCCGCCTCCCGGATCGTCGCCAGCACCGTCCCCACCGGCACCTTCGCGTGCTCGGCCACGAGCAGCGCCTCGACCACGCCGGTCTCGAAGGTCTCCACCTCGATGGCGCCCTTCTGGGTCTCCACGACGGCCACGACCTGCCCCCGCTCGACGGGGTCCCCCGGCGCGACGAGCCACTCCACGAGCGTCCCCGCCTCCATGTCGGCGCCGAGCGACGGCATGCGGAATTCAGCCACGGCTCACCTCGCCCGGACGCACCGCCCCGCGGGCCGCCCGCACGATGTCCTCGACCTGCGGCAGCGCCGCCCGCTCGAGGTGCTTCGGGTACGGGACGGGCACCTCCACCGCGCACACGCGCCCCACCGGCGCGTCCAGCTCCCAGAACAGCGCCTCGCCGATGCGCGCCGCCACCTCCGCGGCGAAGCCGCCGCTGCGCCACGCCTCCTCGATGACGACGGCGCGCCGCGTGCGCGTCACCGACGCGCGGATCGTCTCCATGTCGAGCGGCCGCAGCACGCGCAGGTCCACCACCTCGGCCTCGATGCCCTCCGTCGCGAGCACCGCCGCCGCCTCGAGGGCCTTCGGCAGCGAGCCCCCGTAGGTGATCAGGGTGACGTCGCGGCCCGCGCGGCGCACGGCCGCATGATCGATGTCGACGGGGCCGGCGTCCGCGGGGAGCTCGCCCTCCAGGTTGTAGAGCTGGACGTGCTCGAAGATCAGGACCGGGTCGGGGTCCTGGAGCGCGGTGAGGAGCATGCCGCGGGCGTCCTCCAGCGTCCCGGGGGCGACGACGCGCAGGCCCGGCACGTGCGCGTACCACCCCTCCAGGCTGTGGCTGTGCTGGGCGGCGAGCTGCCGGCCCGCGCCGGTCGCCATCCGGATCACCACGGGCACGGAGAGCTGGCCGCCGGACATGTGCCGCAGCGTGGCGGCGTTGTTCACGATCTGGTCCATGGCCAACATGCTGAAGTTGACCGTCATCACCTCGACGATCGGCCGCATCCCCCCGAGGGCCGCGCCGATCGCCGCGCCGACGAAGGCGTTCTCGCAGAGCGGCGTGTCGCGCACGCGCTCGGGCCCGAACTCCTGGAGGAGGCCCTTCGTGACGGCGTAGCAGCCCCCGTAGTGCGCGACGTCCTCGCCCATCAGGAACACGCGCGGGTCCTCCGTGAGCGCCTGGCGGATCGCCGCCCGGATCGCCTCGCGGAACGTCGTCTTCACCGGGGCGCCCGTCCGAGCGGGGGCCCGCGGCGTCGGCTCCGTGCGCGTGAGCACGTCGCGGGCGAGGTCCTCGGCCGGCTCGAGGGTGCCCGCCTCGGCGTAGGCGACGGCGGCGTCGACCTCCGCGTCCACCTCCGCCTGGACGGCCGCGAGGTCCGCCTCGGAGAGGAGCCCCTCGGCGCGCGCGGCCGCGGGGAAGACGCGCAGCGGATCCCGCTGCATCCACCGCTCGACCTCGGCCTTGTCGCGGTAGAGCTGGGCGTCGAACATCGAGTGGGCGCGGAACCGGTAGGTGCGGAACTCGAGCAGCTGGGGCCCCGCGCCCGTGCGCGCCGCCGCCGCCGCCCGCCGCGTCGCCGCCTCCACCGCGAGCACGTCCATCCCGTCCACGGCCTCGGCGTCCACCCGGTAGCTGCGGGCGTGGGCCACGAAGTCGGTCTCCGCCTCGCTGATCGCCAGCGCCGTGCCCATCGCGTAGAGGTTGTTCTCGCAGCAGAAGAGGACCGGGAGCTTCCACAGCGAGGCGAGGTTGAGCGACTCGTGGAACGAGCCCTCGGCGGCCGCCCCCTCGCCGAAGAAGCAGAAGGCGACCCTACCGGTACCCCGCAGCTTCTCGGCGAGGGCCATGCCCGTGGCGAGCGGGAGGTGGCCCCCCACGATGGCGTTGCCGCCGTAGAAGCCACGCGTCGCGTCGAAGAGGTGCATCGACCCGCCCCGTCCGCGGCTGCAGCCCTCGGCCTTCCCCAGCATCTCGGCCATCACGCGGTCCATCGGCACCCCGCGCGCGAGCGCCTGCCCGTGCTCCCGGTACGTCGCGAGCACGGTGTCGTCGGGCCCGGCGGCCTGGAGCGCCCCCACCGCGACGGCCTCCTCGCCGATGTAGAGGTGCAGGAAGCCGCGGATGCGCTCCGACTGGTAGAGCTCGACGCACTTCTCCTCGAAGCGCCGGATGCGCAGCATCTCCCGGTAGAGGTGCCGTGCGTGCGCCGCCGAGACGGGCAGGAGTCGCGCCGCGACGTCGGTCATGCCGGTTCCAGCGTCGTCGGCACGCCCTCCGACTCCAGCGTGGAGGTGTCGCCCTCGGGGAGCCCCAGCTCGCGCGCCTTCAAGAGCCGCCGCATCACCTTGCCGCTGCGCGTCTTCGGCAGCGACGCGACGAGGTCGATCTCGCGCGGGGCGATGGCGCCGCCGAGACGGGTGCGCGCCAACGCGAGGATCGCGCGCCGCAGCTCGTCGGAGGGCGCCTGGCCCGCCTTCAGCGACACGAACGCCTTCACGATCTCACCGGCGATGGGGTCCGGCTTCCCGATGACCGCCGCCTCGGCGACGCCCGGGTGCTCCATGAGGACGCTCTCGACCTCGAAGGGCCCGACGAGGTGGCCGGACGTCTTGATGACGTCGTCGGCCCGGCCCACGAACCAGAAGAACCCCTCCGCGTCGACGCGGGCGAGGTCTCCGGTGAGGTACCAGCCGCCGGAGAAGCTGTTGTCGGCGCGGGTGGCGTCGACACCCTGGGCCTCGGCGCCGCCGTCCTTCGCGAAGCAGGCCCGGTAGCGCGCCTCGTCGCCGACGTAGGCCCGGAACATGCCCGGCCACCCCGCCCGGATCGCCAGCTCGCCCTGCTCGCCCGGCCCGAGCCGCTCGACCGTCCCGCCGACTCCGGTCCCGCCGACCCCGGTCCCGCCGACGCGGCGCACGACCGCCGCCTGGATCCCCGGCAGCGGCCGCCCCATCGACCCCGGGAGCACGTCGCTGCCGGCGTAGTTGGCGATGAGGATGCCGCCCGTCTCGGTCTGCCACCAGTTGTCGTGGATGGGCATGCCGAGGGCCTCCACCCCCCACCGAACGGCCTCGGGGTTGAGCGGCTCGCCGACGCTCGCGACGAAGCGGAGGCAGGGGAACGCGTGCTGCCGGGCGAGCGCCAGGCCCGCCTTCATCATCATCCGGACGGCGGTGGGCGCGGTGTACCAGACGGTGACGCCCTCCTCGCGCAGGAGCCGGTACCAGGCCTCGGCGTCGAAGTCGCCCTCATACACGACGCTCGTGACCCCGTGGGTGAGCGGCGCGACGATGCCGTAGGAGGTCCCGGTCACCCAGCCGGGGTCGGCGGTGCACCAGAAGATATCGTCCGGGTGGAGGTCCAAGGCGTAGTACGCGCTCGCGTGGTGGTGGACCACCGCCTCGTGGACGTGCAACGCCCCCTTCGGGCGGCCGGTCGTCCCGCTGGTGAAGTGGAGGAGCGCGGGGGTCGAGGGGTCGGTCGCCGGGATGGTGAAGGTGTCGGCGGCGGCGGCGCAGAGCGCGGCGAGGTCGAGCGTGTCGGCGCCCCCTCCGCGCGCGAGGGCGCCGCCCTCCCCCACGAGGATCACGTGCTCCAGCGCGGGGAGTGCGCCCCGCATCGCGGCCACCTTCTTGGCGTACAGGGCCGGCGTCGTCACGAGCACGCGTCCCACGCCGAGGGTGAGCCGTTGACGGAGCGGCTCGGGGCCGAAGGCGGGGAACAGCGTGCAGACGACCGCGTGCGCTTTGAGCGCCCCCATCACCACGCCGAAGAGCTCGGGCACGCGCGGGAGCAGCACGAACACGCGATCGCCCGCCTGCAAGCCGAGCCCCCGCAGGGCGTTGGCGAAGCGGCTCGACGTCCGCGCGAGCTCCGCGTAGGTCACGTCCCGGCGCCGCCCGTCCACGCCTCGCCAGCGGATCGCCACCTTGCCCGTGATCGGCCCCGCCGCGTGCCGATCGACGGCCTCGTGCGCGATGTGCAGCCCTCCCGCGGGCAGGCCGTCCAGGCGCGCGCGCGCCTCCTCCCAGGTGAACCGCGCGCATTCGGCGTCGTAGTCCACGAGGTTGGGCGCGACGGTGAGGGGACCCTTCCGGATGCGCGAGGTCGGGAGGATCATCGGTGCCTCCACCGAGAAGGTGAAGCACCGTGAGCGGGGCGGGAAGGGCGGTGGCGGGGCGTCGACCGATGAGTCCCCGCCTCGGCGCCCGTCTGTACTGGTGAACCCCACCCGCCCCTGGAGGCACCATGCTCGCACCCTCGTCCCGCAAGGTCTTCATCAACCTCCCCGTCCGCGACCTGCAGCGCTCCATCGCGTTCTTCACGGAGCTCGGCTTCACCTTCAACCCGCAGTTCACCGACGAGAACGCCACGTGCATGATCCTCTCGGAGGAGGCCTTCGTCATGCTTCTGGTCGAGGGCCGCTTCAAGGACTTCACCGACAAGGGCATCTGCGACACGACGTCCGCAAACGAGGTGCTCATCGCGCTCTCGGCGAGCAGCCGGGCGGAGGTCGACGAGATCGTCCACACCGCGCTCGCCGCCGGCGGCACCGCGGCCATGCCCAGGATGGAGCACGAGGGCTTCATGTACGGCTGGAGCTTCCGCGACCTCGACAACCATCACTGGGAGGTGATGTGGATGGACCCGGCGGCGATCGAGCCGCGGTAGCCGGCCTGCCTGGCCGATCTTCCGGGCGGGTTACCCAAACCCGCCCGGAAGCTCGGCGATCCGGAGGCGGCTCCGTTTCGAGCGGCTCCGTGTTTGCGCTCGGCGCAAGCACGGCGCCGCGAAGTAAACGGAGCTTCGCCGACCAGATAATGATAGCCAGGCCGTGCGCGAGCCGGCCTGCCTGGCCGAGCTTCCGGGCGGGTTACCCAAACCCGCCCGGAGGATCGGCGTTCCGGAGGCGGCTCCGTTTCGAGCGGCTCCGTGCTTGCGCTCGGCGCAAGCACGGCGCCGCGAAGTAAACGGAGCTTAGCCGACCAGTTAAGGCTAGCCGAGCCGTGCGCGAGACGGACTGGCTACGCGCCGAGCCGCGGCGGCAGGCCGCAGAGCGGGAACAGGCGCGCGGTGTCGAGGAACGCGTTGAGCCCGACGATCCGTCCGCCGGAGATCTCGAGCACCTGGAGCGCCCAGGGCTCGTGCCCCCCGCCCGACGCGCTCGGCCGGTATTGTCCGAACGCCGGCGTGCCGCTCGCCACCGTCGGCACGAGGCGGGAGCCGCGGCAGCCCGCGCCGGTGCCGAGGTGCCACGCGCAGATCGCGGGCGGCCCGCGCAGCCACAGCGCGTACGGCGGCATGGAGAGCGTCGCCTCTTCGTGGAGCAGCGACGTGAGCGAGTCCATGTCGTACCGCTCGAAGGCGTCGACGTAGCGGCCGAGGAGCGTCTGCTGCTCCTCGGCGAGGGGCGCGTAGGTGTCCGTCGCGGGGGCGGGGGTGGCCGCGAGCGTCGCGCGGGCGCGCTGCAGGGCGCTGTTCACCGACGCGACCGTGGTGCCGAGCAGCTCCGCCACTTCGGTCGCGTGCCAGGACAGGACCTCGCGCAGGATCAGCACGGCGCGCTGCCGGGGCGGGAGGCGCTGGAGCGCGGCGACGAACGCGAGCCGGGTCGTCTCCCGCGACGCGAGCAGCGCGGCGGGGTCGCCGCCGGGGAGGGCGCGGCTGTCGGGGATCGGCTGGAGCCACGTCGCGTCGGGCCGCGTCGCGAAGTCGAAACCGTCCGGCGACCCCGCGGACCCCCGCGCCATGGGCCGCTCCCGGCGGGCCCGGCCGTCGAGCATGTCCAGGCAAACGTTGGTGGCGATACGATGGAGCCACGTCCGCAGGCTCGCGCGGCCCTCGAACCGCTCGTAGCCCTGCCACGCCTTCACGAAGGTGTCCTGCACGGCGTCCTCGGCATCGAACGCCGAGCCGAGCATGCGGTAGCAGTAGCCGGTGAGCGACACGCGGTGCTGTTCCAGCCGGGGGCCGAGCTCCTGGGCGAGGCCCGCGGGGCGGGCGGTGGAGTCCTGCATGGGGAAGTAGGGTATTTCGGCTTGCCGGTCGCTCGCAAGTCCGCACGCCGGCGGACGTCGTCGGGCGCGCCCCCGCGCGGACGCGGGGTCGGGTCTCTTCCGGGGTCGCGGCCGGGCCGCTCCGTCGGGCCGCCGCGCGCGGCC
>JAUXTN010000154.1 GCA_030684355.1 Pseudomonadota bacterium | reverse complement strand
CCGCGACCCCCGCGACCGGGTCCGGCCCGCGCGCCGCGTCGACCGTCGCGCCCGCGGCGCTGGACACCGCCCCCCCCGACTCCCTCACCCTCGTCTCCGTCGCGACCGGAGACGTGCGCGCCCTCGCTACCTCCACCGATGCCCAGCAGCCCTTCGTGTTCACCCCCGACGGCGCGCGCGTCGGGGCCGTGGTCCGCGACGGCTTCCAGCTCTGGGATGCGGACACGGGCGCGCTCCTCGGCCGGATCGCCCTGGCCGGGCCGCGCGCGGTCGCGCTGCTCGGGGACCGCGTCGCGCTCGTCGCGGCGGACGGCAAGGTCTACGTCGGCGGGCTCGACCGGATGCGGGCCGTGCCCGGGGTGAGCGGCGCGACCGCCGTGGCGCTCGACCCCCTCCATGCCGACCGCGTGGCCGTCGGCACCAGCGACGGTGGCGTGCGGATCCTGGACGTGCGCAAGGGCACCGCGATCGGCCAATGGGGCATCCACGCCGGGGCCATCGGCGCGCTCGCGTTCTCCGACGACGGTCGCTTCCTCGCGACGGCCGGCCCGCGCGCCGAGGCCGCCGGGGCCGTGCCCGCCGGGGCCAAGGCGCCCGGGTCCGGCCCGCGCGCCCCTGGCACGGGGGGCCCCAGCGCCGCCATCACCGTGCTCGCCGCGCTCCCCGACGACGTGACCGACCCCTGGACCGCCATCGTCGACACGCTCCCCGAGCGCCTCGCCTTCGCGCCCGGCGCGGGCGACGTCGTCGCGGTCTCCGCGCGCGGCGTCACCGTCGTCACCCGCGACGTGGGCACCGTCACCGACCTCTCCGTGCCCGCGGTCGACGCCGCCTTCACCGCGACGGGCGCGTGGGGCTCCGTGCGCTGGGTCGACCCGCTGGGCGCCGTCCGCACCGTCGCCATCGCCGCCGGTCCGTTGCCGTGGCTCCCGCGCGGCCGCCCGTTCGCCGTCTCCGCCGACGGGCGCTTCTCCGTGACCGCGGACGGCGACCGCGTCTCCGTGTGGAGCGACAAGTCCGGGCTGCGGCTGCGGGAGCTCCCCGCGACCGGCCAGCCCGCGGTGCGCTGCGTGTTCGACGACGGCGGCGAGCAGATCGCCGTGCTCTACGCCGACCGCTCGATCGAGGTGTACGAGGTCGCGACCGGCGAGGTGCTCCGCAACTTGCCGGGGCCGCCCGTGGAGACCGGCGACTGGGCCCGGTTCAGCGAGGACGGCACGGTGTTGTGGACGTTCGGCGGCCCGCGCGAGGTGGTCGGGTGGGAGATCGCCACGGGCACGGCCCGGGAGCGGGTGGCCGTCCCCGGCGACGGACCGCTGAAGGTCGACGAGGCCGCCGCGACCGGCCGCTTCGTGCGCATCGGCGACACGATGAACCCGCGCGCGACGGAGGCGGCGTGGCTGGACACCTGGAGCACCTCCGCCGTGCGCCTCACGCTCCCCACGGCCGGCTTTCGCCCGATGGCGCTGAACCCCACGGGGAAGCTGCTGGCGGTCGCGCAGGGCGCCGGCATGGCGCGGCTCGACGCGGGCACGCTGCGCCGCGTCGGCCCGGTGCTCAGCGTGGAGGGCATGGAGCCGGGCGTGGCGGCGGCGTTCTCGCCCAACGGCGAGCTCCTCGCCGTGGCGTACACCGGCGGGCTCATCCGGGTCTGGGAGCTGCAGCGCAGCGTCGTCGTGGCGAGCCTCGGCGCCGACGCCCGGCTCATCGGGCGCGGAGCGGCGGTGCCGGTCACGGCGTTGGCGTTCGACGCCGCGAGCGAGCTCGTCATCGCGCGGGACGCCACGGGCTTCCCGCGCACGTTCGAGTGGCGGATCTCCGCCGAGGCGCCCCAGGCGGGCCTCGGTGCCGGCCCCGTCTCTCCGGACACGGAGGTGACCGCGCTCGCCGTCTCTCCCGACGGCCGCACCCTGTTCAGCGCCCACGGAGACGCCAACGCGCGCGGCTGGGACCTCGCGACGGGCGCGCAGACGGCGTTCTACTGGGGCCACGCGGCCCGGATCACCACCCTCGGCGTGGCCGCGGGCGGCGCCCGGCTCGTGACCGGCAGCGAGGACGGCACGGTGCGGGCGTGGGAGGTCGGCACCGCGATCGAGAAGGTGGCCGTCAACACCTTCGCGGACCCCGTGCACGCCCTCGCCGTGAGCGGGGACGGGTGGCGCTTCGCCGCCGCCGGCGATGGGGACCTGCTGCGCACCTGGGACGGTGCGAAGGGGCGTGCGTTGCGACGGTGGGGGCTCGCCTCGGACGCCGAGCCCACGCTCGACCTCGGCCCGGCCGGGGAGCGTCTCGGGGTCACGCTCGACGTCGGGGGCACCCTCGATGTGGGGGGCGCGCTCGACGCCGGGGGAACCAGGAGCGCCTGGGTGCTCGACCCCGCGACGGGCGCGGTCGTGCCGTCGCGGTCCTCCCCGCTCTCGCGGGAGGAGGCCCCTGGGCCGGGGGACGCCGCCGTCCTCGCGGTCGTGCGGGCATTGTCCGCGCGCCTCTCGCCCATCGCCGCGGAGCTTTTGACCCCCGACGGCCGCACCCTCGTCACCGCCGGGGAGGACGACCGCCTGCGCCTCTGGGACCTCGGCACAGCCTCGCTCCGCGGCACTCTCACCGCGCTCTCCGACGGGAGCTGGGTCATCGACCGCCCGGACGGGACCCGCTTCGCGAGCGAGTCCCTCCGCGACGGGACCGCCCCGCTGCTCTACCGGCCGCCGCCGAAGTAGGCGGGGCCGCGTCGGTTGGCGACTACGCCCGCCGCCGCCGCCCGCCCGCCACCGCGAGGCCCGCGAGCGCCACGACCAGCGCCCCGCCGGGGTGCGCGGGGGTGGCGCAGCCGCAGCCCTCGGGGGGGGCGTCGCCGCCGGTGTCGTCGCCCGCGGTGTCCGTGCCCGTGTCCTCGCTTATGGCGGGGGCGCACGCCGCCACGTCCGCGGCGCTCCCGAGGCACGTCAGCACCTTGGTGGAGTCCTCGGCCAACGTCGGGTTGCTGCCGACGAGCCAGTAGTCGCCGGCGGGGAGGTCCCCGAGCAGCGCGGGCGTGGCCGAGCCGGCGACGGTGGCGACGGCGTCGGTCACGTCGCCGTCCGCGGTGGTGCCGTGCAGGCTGAACGCCAGCTCCGGGGCGTCCGCGGCGGTCGCGAACCACACCTCGCCGCCGGGGTGCTCCAGCGTGTAGTAGGTGGCGGCGAGGGGGTAGTAGCGGTTGTCGTCGCTGATGGCGGCGCCCGATTCCTCGGCCCTCGGCGGCCCGATGTTCTCGGCGAAGGGGTAGCTCGCCATCGCGCCGGAGTAGCGACCGGTCGCGAGGTTCCACTGCGCGAAGGTCGCGAAGTCGACCCGGAGCGATCCGCCGCGCGCGACCTCGATGCCCTCCATGTCGAGGAGCAGGTCGTCGCCGCTCTCCGTGGCCTCCAGGAGCTCGATCAGCACGTCGTCTCCGTACTGATCGGAGAGGTACCACCACCAGAGCGCGGTGGCGTAGGCGAACGTCGGCACCGGGCCGGCGGGCGGCTCGTTCAACGAGCGGCCGGTGTCATCGAGGTAGGCGTCGCAGAAGGCAAGGAAGTCGTTGCTCTCTTCCTCGTAGAGCTCCTCCGCCCACACGGCGGTCCCCTCGCTGAACCAGACCTCCTCGTCGGCGTCGTACGCGGCCTGCACCGCGTGGAACAGCTCGTGGGAGGTCAGCACCCGGATGGCGGTCGAGAGGCTGCCGTAGCCGTAGCCCTCGAAGTCGTTCTCCATCACGAAGAAGCCGGAGCACTGCCGGGGTGACGACGAGCACACCTCCGCCGAGTAGTTCCCGTCGGCGTTGCCGCCGAAGTCGACCAGGTACACGTCCATCGCGTCGCTGCCGCCGCGGCCCTCGTCGGAGAGCGGGGCCCGGAAGCCCTTCTCCGCGTAGACGATCAGCACGTCCTCGGCGGCCGCGCCGACCTCCTCCGCGAAGTCGGGGACCCCGTTGGCGTCGTCGTCGTCGGTCTTCACGAGGTTGGGGCCGTCGGTGCTGTACCACACGCGCACGGTGCCGCCGGGGCTGTCGACCGACGCGACGACGTCCGAGGCGTCGAAGCTGAAGAGTCCGCCTTCGGTGGGACGTTGGGCGTGGGCGAGGCTCGCCAGGGTCAGGATCAACATGCGCGCCGCCGGGCGAGGAGGAGGAAGGGGACGAGGGCCAGCCAGCCGGGCGAGGACGCGGTGCCCGGGGAGGCGCAGCCGCACGCGGCGGGGTCCTCCTCGGTGGGAGGGAGCGGATCCTCGGTGGGGTAGAGCGCCTCGAGCACGTCGACGGCGGAGAGGAGGCCCCAGCCGTAGGTGTCGTTGCGACCATCCTCGTCGTCGGGGATGTAGGGGGAGGGGACCGCGGTGCTGACGAGCAGATCCATCAGGTCCGCCGCCGAGAGCGAGGGGTCCTGCGCGGACGCCCACGCCGCGAGGCCGCTCGCCACCGGGGCCGCGGCGCTCGTGCCACCAAACGTCAGGGTGATGCTGTCACCCGGCGCGATGGTCACCGTGGCGCTCGGCGCGGCGAGGTCCACCGCGGCGCCGGTGTTGGTGTAGTTGGTCGGGTAGCCGTAGGTGTCCGTCGCGGAGACACACAACACGTCTTCCAAGTCTTGCATTTCGCCGTCGGCGATGACACGGTCGTCGTTACCGGCTGCGAACACGACGAGCGCGCCGAGGCCGCCGCGCGGCTCGGTGGCGGCGCGGTGGATGACGTTTGCCAGGGCCTCTGGGACGGGGATGCTCGTCGTGAAGCCCCACGAGTTGTTGATGACGGAGACGTCCATCGCGATCGCGTGCTCGAAGGCCCGGATGTCGGCGGAGAGCGCCGTGCCGCTCCCGTCGCGCTCGCCGAGGAGCTTGATGGGGACGAGCGTGCAGGTGGGGCAGAGCCCGACGATGCCGGCGCCGTTGTTGGCCCGGGCCGCCACGATCCCGCTCACCGCGGTGCCGTGCCCGTCGCAGATGGCGTCGCTGCCGTCGTTGCAGTACTCGCCGGGATCGGGCGAGGGGTCCTCGTCGTCGGCCCACGCGTCATAGGGCTCGAGGACGGCGGAGGCGAGGTCGGCGTGGGCGATGTCGATGCCCGAGTCGATGACCGCCACGCGCGTCTCCGGCGAGCCCAGCGAGACGGCGTAGAGGCGCTCCATCTCGAGTGCCTGCAGGTACCATTGGCCGCCGTAGGTCGGGTCGTCGAATTGGATGCCGCCTGTGTCATCGTCGGCGCCGGCGGGCGCCTGTGGCAGGAGCACGTCCGGGAACACGTGGGTGAGCCCGGGAGTGGCCGCGAGGGTCATCGCCGTCGCAATGGGATCGGCCGCCGGGAGCAGCCAGGACGGGCCGCCCAGGTGGAGGGCGCCGTCGGGAGGGGTGGCCCCTTCCGTGACCGTGAACACGACCCCGGGGCGCACGGGGAGCTCGACCCCCGCGGCAAACCGGTACACCGGGCGGCCCGCCTCCGTCCCGACGCGCGCGGGTGGCGCGGAGGGGTCGAAGCGCAGGGGAGCCGCGAGGGCGACGTGACCAAGGGCCATTGCGAACATCATGGCTGCGAGGATATCGAGCGCCTCCGAGGTACGCATGCCCTTTCTCCCCACGCCCTCTCTCTACGGGCCCCTGGCCCTCGGCCTCCTGCTCGCCGGCTGCACCGGCCCGTCGAAAGACGACACGGGCGCCGCCGACGATTCCGGGATCGACGCGGTCGACCCCATCTGCACCGAGCCCGAGCCGCCCTCCTGCGTGGACGAGATGATCCTCGACCTCTCGCTCCACGACGACAAGGTGAGCGACGGCGAGGTCACCACCGTGGTCGACGGCGCCGACTTCGTCACGAACATCGACGCGAGCGCCGGCGGTTACAGCCAGGCGGCCAACAACCCTTGGGTGTACGTGCGCTTCGGAGCCGACGGTGCCGAGCGGGTCGACATCGACGACGAGTCCGCGCTCGAGGACATGACCTGGCACCTCGCGCTCCGCCGCTACATCGTGCGCGTGAACAGCGGCGACAGCGGCCCTTCCTGCGTGGGCGCGGCCGCCATGCTCGGCTACACCTACGGCGAGCTCACCGAAGTCCCCGCGGGCATGAACTACCTGCAGGACGACTACTACACGGACGACTGCACGTTCGTGAACGACTCCTCCGGCTTGGAGGGCAGCCCCCAGGCCGCGATGTCCGCGTGGTGGGAGTACCCGGGCTGCGTCGCCACGACCGAGGCGCCCTTCCTCGTCCAGCTCGAGGACGGCCGCGTCATCAAGCTCGTCGTCGAGAAGTACTACGGGGGCGAGGGCCAGGACGAGTGCAACACCGGCGGCTCGACCACCGAGCCGGGCGGCTTCTACCAGATCCGGTGGACCGCGATGTGATCGAGGTGGCCGGGGCCCGGGCCGCGGTTCTCCCGCCCCGGGCCGACCGGCCCCGCGGCCTCACGCCGCCCAGATCTTGACCGTCTCCCCGATGTAATCGAGCATCCGCCGGCACTCGTCGTAGTCCGGGTGGCGGACGTGCATCCAGCCGTGGCCCATGTAGCCGGCGCCCACGTCGGCGGTGCGCTGGCCCACGGCCGGGAGGTGGACCTCGCCGAGCCACCGGCCGTAGCGCTCGTGCACGGCGTCGAGCCCGGAGTAGCCGGTGATGCGGCCGTCCTGCGAGGGGCGCAGGCTGATGAGGCCCGCGCTGTAGTTGCGGGACGGGCGGGGGCGGGCGTGCCCGAGCGTGAGCGCGCGGGCCCACTCGACGTAGAGGTCCATGTCGTTCGCCCAGCAGTAGAGGTCCCAGAAGCGGACCCCCGGCGGCCGGGCGCCGATCTCGCTGAACGTGAGGCCCTTCGGCCCGAAGAACCACTCCATGTGGGTGGGCGCGGTGCCGATGCCGAGCTCGCGCACGACGTTGCGCCCCATCGTCTTGAGCTCGTCGTAGCCGGCGGCGTCGATGCGGTTGGTCGTGACGATGTAGGGGCTGATCCAACGGTTGCGCATCGCGTCGAGCACGTTGGGGTAGTAGTGGGAGACGGCCTCGAACACGACCTCGCCGTTGCAGGTGAGCGTGTCGTAGAAGCCCTCGTGGCCGCTCACGAACTCCTCGATCGTGATGAACTTGCGCGCCTGGCCGAGGCCGTTGGCGGCGAGCGCGACCTCCAGGCCGGCGTCATCCTCGACCTTGTAGGTGCCGGCCGCGCCCGCGCCGTCCCGCGGCTTGACGACCACCGGGTAGCCGACCGAGCGGACGAAGCGCCGGGCGTCCTCCGCGGTGTCGACCGCGGCGTTCCGGGCGCACGGGATGCCACGCTCGCGGAGGTACTGCTTCATGATGAACTTGTCGCGGCAGAGCAGGACCTTCTCGACGGAGAGGCCGGGGATGTTCGTCGCTTCGCGCACACGCGCGGTCGTGAGCATGATGGCTTCGACCGTGCACTCCAGGCGGTCCACCCACTCGCGCTTCTGGACGCGGCGCACCGCGTTGGTGAGCGCGCCCTCGTCCGCGAGCGAGGGGATGTGCTCGTAGCCGTGCAGCCAGCTCTTCAGCTCGGCGTCGAGGTACTCGGGCGGCACGTCCCCGATGCCGGTGACCCGGGCGCCCACCGCGTGGAGCGCGCGCACGAACTGGCGCTGGTTGGCGGGGAAGTTGGGGGCCATGAAGAGGACGTGCATCGGGCGCTCCAGGGAGACGTCGGCCTAGTCGGTGTAGTGGACGCGGATGGTCGAGATGAGGGTCGAGAGGGCGTCGGTCACGACGCGGGTCTCGGGGTGGCGCACGATGACGTAGCCCTCGCCCTCGTAGCCGGTGGCGCGCGGGCGCCCGACGACGGGGAGCTTCGCCTCGACCACGAGGTGACCGATCTTGCGTTGGGCCTCCTCGAGGTTGTCCACGTGGGACACCCGACCCTGGCCCGCGCCGCGCAGGAACGCGATCCCCGCGCTGTACTTGCGCTCGAACGTGCCATGCACGCGGCCGTCGATCATCGCGTGCGCCCAGGCGGAGTAGAGGCTGCGGTCGTGCGCCCAGGACATGAGCGACGTGAATTGGGCGCCCGGCGGGCGCGCACCCACCTCGGAGATGACCGGCGAGCCGTCCGGGCGGCGGAACCACTCCATGTGGGTCATCGCCGTGCCGAGCCCAAGCGCCCGATTGGCCTCGAACCCGACCTTCCGGATGGCGTCGAACTCGGGGCCGATCTCGCGTGGCAGGTAGACGCACCACTGCACCCAATCGTTGCGCATCACATCGAGGGGGCCGGGAAGGTACCGCCCGATGTTGTGGAACACGGGCCGCCCGTCGATCGTGAGCGTGTCGAACGAGTGCTCCTCGCCCTGGATGAACTCCTCGGCGAGGGCCTCGCGATCGGGCGCGGGGCGCAGCTCGGCGAGGGCCGCGGAGAGGTCGTCCGGCGAGTTGATCTGGTAGGTGGCGCGGCAGCCGGCGCCGTCGGGCGGCTTGACCACGATGGGGTAGCCGACGGCCTCGATGAAGCGCCAGGCGTCGTGCGCGCTCTGGAGGCGCGCGTGCCGGGCGGTGGGGAGCCCCGCGGCCCGCAGCGCCGACTTCATCACGCCCTTGTCGCGGAAGCGCCGTGCCACGTCCGGCGTGATGCCGGGGAGCCCGAGCACGACCCGGGCCTCGGCGAGCTGATCCTGGATGTTCTCCAGGATGCCGATGATGCAGTGCGCGCCGCCGGTGCGGGCCATGATCTGCCGCGCGGCGTCGACCAGGACGTCGGTCCGCGTCGCATCCGTGACCTTCCAATGGAAGGCGCCCGCGGGCACCCGGTAGGCGTCATCCTGGGTGAGGACCACCAGGCGCACCCCGGGCACCGCCGTGGCGGCCTGGATGAACTTGAGGGTGGCGTCGAGGAGGAAGGGGGCGACGAACAGGACAGTGCGCATCACGTCGGTCCCTATCGCCGAATCGGCCGCGGGGCTACGGTTTCCCGCGGTCTCGCCGCGCGCCGGCATCCGCGGGCGCGTGGACCCGGGGCCCGCCGGGGGAGTGGTCCGCGGCGGGCTCCGAGCCGGGGATTTGGGGTTAACCCCCGGGGGATCGCGAGGTCCCCCTTGATCGCCCTCCTCTTGTCCTCCGCCCTGGCCGCGCCGCACGCGGCCCCCGCGGCGACCGCCCTCGATTCTACCGTGGCACTCCCGGTCCCGCGGATGGACGTGTCGACGGCCTTCCGCACCTTCGCGGAGGACGCCGCCAGCCACCGGGAGCCCGTGGCGCTGGCGGGCACGGGCGCCCGCTTCCTCGACGTGTACCGGGCGGGGGACCTCGCCATCCTCCACGATGCCGACGGGGAGTGGTTCGCCGAGGTCATCGCCCAGGGGCTCAACACGGGCTGGATCCTCGGCTCGCTGGAGGGCGCCTTCTACAAGAAGTTCGAGGACGACTACCAGTACCTCACGGTCCTCATGGTGGGGGACCTCGGGTTCTTCGTCGCGTTCTACGCGCCGATGGCGAACGATGTCACGGGCATCGGGTACGACAGCATCTACCCCGGCCAGGTGTTCGACACGTCCACCACCCAGCTCGATGGCTTCATCTTCATGAACTACTACGGCCTGTGGACCGAGAGCCCGGAGGTGGGCCGCTACGTGTTCGGCCAGGAGTTCATGCACCGGTGGGGCTCGTTCGTGAACATCGAGCGGGACGGCCTCGAGCCCGACGCCCTGCTCGGCCGCGACACCGCGCATTGGTCCTACTACCTGAGCACGCCCAACTCGCCGATGGAGGGCAACACCTGGCTCGACAACGGGGATGGCACGTGGACCACCCAGAACGACGGCGCCTCCACCTACAGCGACCTCGACCTCTACCTGATGGGGTTCGTGGGCCCGGAGGAGGTGGGTCCCCAGACCCTCCTGCTCGTCGACGAGGCCGACGCCGTCGCCGCGGGCGTCGAGTCCGGCTCGTCGTCGACCCCGAGCTACCTCGCTCGCTACAGCGGCGGATCCAACATCACGCTCCCCGCGACCCCGCTCCCCTTCACCTTGGATGACGTCATCGCCGCCGAGGGCGAGCGCGTGCCCTCCGTCGAGGACAGCCCCAAGGAGTTCCGGATGGCCTTCCTGGTGCTCGTCCTCTCCGAGGACACCCTGGGAGACACCGAGCTCGCCGCCATCGACGAGGTGCGGCGCACCTTCGAGGCCGATTGGGAGGAGGACGTGGGGTTCCGCGCGGACCTCGACACCACGCTCGGCAGCTCGACGGCCCCGACGTGGGGCGAGCCCCCCGATCCGGTTGACACGGGTGGAGTTGACACGAGCATCGACTGTTGCAAGGACGACGGGGCGTCAGAGCCGCCGGGCGCGTGCGGCTGCGCGTCGGGTGGGTCGCCCGCGGGTGGCCTCGTGCTCGCGGCGATGGCCCTCGTCGGGCTCGCCGGCGCCCGGCGCCTCCCCAACTACAACGCAGAGGTGCGGTCGTGAAGGTCCTCTTCCTCTCTCCCAACTATCCCTTCGAGATGCAGGACTTCACCCGCGGGCTCGCCGAGGTCGGCGCGGACGTGGTGGGGGTCGGTGACACCCCGCGCGAGGGGCTCTCGCCCAAGGTCCGCGCCCACCTCGCGGGCTACCTCCAGGTGTCCCTCCAGGACAGCCACGCGGTGCTCGCCGCCGTGCGGGCCACGGGGGTGCGGTTCGACCGCGTGGAGTGCCTCTGGGAGCCCTTCGTCGAGCTCGCGGCGTGGCTCCGCGAGCAGCTCGACGTGCCCGGCATGTCGCTCGACACCGCGCGCGCCTTCCGCGACAAGGAGCTGATGAAGCAGCGGGTCGAGGCCGCGGGCTTGCGCGTGCCCCACCACACCCGCGCCAGCACCCGCGAGGAGGTGTGGGCCGCCGCCGAGCGCTTCGGCTTCCCGCTCATCTTGAAGCCCATCGCGGGCGCCGGCAGCGCGGACACGTTTCGTGTCAACGACCGGGCCGAGCTGGAGCTCGCCCTCGCGCGCACCGCCCACGTGCCGGAAGTGAGCGTCGAGGAGTTCGTGGACGGCGAGGAGTTCACGTTCGACACGGTGTGCATCGACGGCAAGCCCGCCTACGCGAACATCGCCCAGTACCACCCGCGCCCGCTCATCGCGCGCTCCAACGAGTGGATCAGCCCGATCGTCGTCACCGTGCGGGACATGTGGGCGCCCAAGTACAAGAAGGGCATCGAGCTCGGCCTGGGTGTCCTCCGGGCGCTGAACATGGGCAGCGGGTTCACCCACATGGAGTGGTACCTCAAGGCCAACGGAGAGGTGGTGTTCGGCGAGATCGGCGCGCGCTCCGCGGGCGGCCACCTGGTCGACCAGATGAATTGGACCGGGAACGTCGACCTCTACCGCGAGTGGGCGCGGGCGGTGTGTTGGAAGTCCTTCGAGGGCGAGACCCGCCGCCAGTACAACGTCGCCATCATCTTCAAGCGCGCGCTCGGCGAGGGCCGGATCCAGCGCATCGAGGGCCTCGAGCGCTACCTCTCGCGGTACGGCGGGCACGTCGTCGCCGAGCAGCTCCTCCGCCCCGGCACGCCGCGCCGCAACTGGCTCCAGACGCTGGTGAGCGACGGCTTCGTGTGCGTGCGCCACCCCGACCTCGACGCCACCATGCAGATGGCGCAGGCGGCGGCGACGGATGTCACGTTGTACGCGGGGTAGCCAGGCCGGCTAGCGCACGGCCTGTCTATCGTTATTTAGTCGGCGAAGCTCCGTTTACTTCGCGCCTCCATGTTTGCGCCCAGCGCAAACACGGAGGCACTCGAAACGGAGCCGCCTCCGGATCGCCGGTCTTCCTGCCGTGTTTGGTAACCCGCCAGGAAGATCGGCTAGCCCGGCCGGCTAGCGCACGGCCTGTCTATCGTTCAGGCCGGCCGCCCCCCGCGGGCCTACTCCTCCGCGGCGCCGTCCGCGGCGCACGGCCACCGCCCGAGGTCGACGGAGTTGTCGGTCTCGTCGCACTCCTCGACCCCGCCGCCGTCGTCCACGCGCACGACCATGCCGCGGTCCCACTGGGCGTCGGTGATCTCGAAGGGGCCGACGTGCTGGGCCGCGCCGGCCGCGAGGGAGAGCGTGGAGCCGGTGAGGAACGTCGTGTCCTGGTACACGCCCACGTTGAAGTCGGGGGTGCCCGCGAGGCCGGTGTTCTGGACGGAGACCATCACCTCGACGATGCCCTCGTCGCAGCGCAGGGCGCAGATGTCCGCGGTGCCCGGGGCGAGGTCCGCGAGGTCCGTCGAGAGGCCGTAGAGCGAGCCGTTTGCACGGAAGCTGTTCCACCGCTCCCAATTCGCCTCGGGGGCGGCGGGGATGCCGCCGTCGTCCTCGACGTTGGTGATGTGGTACGCGAATTGGTTCCACACCGGGCGCGACGGGCGCCAGGAATTGGTGGCGTCGCCGATGACGGTGATGCCGTTGTAGCCGGTGTACGCGTAGTTGTTGGACGGGAGGACGATCTCGGTCGAACCGTCATTGTCGACGTCCACGATGAGCGGGTACTCGTAGAGCGTGCCGCTCGCGTGGCCGTCGTCCTGGAGCTTCACCGCGCCGGTGGCGCCGTCGTACACCCACAGGGTCAGCTCGTCGGCGTAGACCACGTCCGCGGCGCCGTCTCCCTCGAAGTCGAACACCGAGCTGCCGGTGACCGTCGACGAGTAGTCCGACACCGGCATGCTCCAGAGCACCGTGCCGTCGGTGTCGAACACGGTGTAGGTCGCCGCGCCGGCGACCCCCACCTCGGGGAGCCCGTCGTTGTCGAAGTCGGCGACCGTCGGCGGCCCGCCGTTTCCGCCGCCGGGGTGCGCGGTCTGCCAGCGCACGGTGCCGTCGAGGTTGGTGACGACCACGGTGCCGGCGGCGGTGTGGACGACCTCCGGGGTGCCGTCGAGGTCGAAGTCGCCGACCGCGCCGGGGCCGTCGTTCGTGGCGTCGGTCCAGAGGAGGTCGCCGTTGCCACGGTAGACCGTGTTGCCCGCGACGACCTCCATGCGGCCGTCGTCGTCGAGGTCGACCGCGAAGGAGAGCCACCACCCGGCTCCGCCGGTCCCGGTCCAGAGGAGGGTGCCGTCGGTGTCGAGCAGTTGGCGGCCGTAGACGACCTCGGAGTAGCCGTCGCCGTCGACGTCCGCGAAGGCGGGCGCGCCGTACCCGTAGATCTCGGTGCCACCCACCCACTTCAGGGAGCCGTCCGCCTTGACACACACGACCGCGGCTTCGACCCCGGCGGTGCACACCTCGGGGAGGCCGTCGGCGTCGATGTCCCCGATGGCCACGCCGCCGCTCGCGTAGATGTGGTAGCCGCCCGGGTCGTAGATGGACCACCACGTGCCCGAGCCGTCGCCGCTGATCGCGGTGAGCGTGCCCGCGCTCGTGTACCCGCCGTTCGCGAAGCTGGTGAACACGATGTCGGGGATGTCGTTGTCGTCGATGAGGCCGTCGCCGTTGTCGTCCGTCAGGTTGGCGACGGCGGGGGTCGACATGATGTCGTCGTAGTCGGCGTAGGTGGCGTTGGTGGTCCATTGCCACTCGACCACCGGGCTGAAGCTGCCGACGGGCGGATCGACGACACAGGCGGGGTCGGTCGCGACCCCCCACGCGGCCGAGGGATCGGGGCAGTCGCCCGCGGTGTCCCCCGTCGGCTCGGGGAGGGTCGGCTTGACCTCGTAGTCGCTGCACGCCGCGAGCAGGAGCACCCAAGCGTAGAGTGCTCCGCGCATCCTATTCTCCCTTCTCGAGCTTCTTCTGTGCCATCTGCACGTACTTCCGGATGTTGGGGATCTCCGGGTCGAGCGCGAGGGCCCGCTGGAGGTCCTGGTGCGCCTGCCGGTAGTTCTTGCGGTAGTAGTGGGAGATGCCGCGGCGGCAGCGGGCCATCGCATGGCTGCCGTCGATCTCGACCGCCTGGTCGTAGAACTCGATGGCGCGCTTGTACTCCTTGCGGGCGAAGTACAGGTCACCCATGGCGACGTGGGAGTCGGGGCGGTCGGGCGCGTGGTCCTCGGCGCGCGCGAAGTCGCTCATGGCGCTGGAGTAGTCGCCGAGCTCCAGGTGGCACCGACCGCGGCCGATGTGCGCCTCGACGAGGTTGTAGCGCATGTCCAGGGCGTCGGTGTAGAGCTGGATCGCCTTCTGGAACTCGCCGCGCCGGGCGTGGGCGTTGGCGGTGTCGATGAGCTGCTGGACCTGCTTCTCGTCGGGGATGACCGCGCGGGTCACCGGGGGGAGGGGCGCGCCGGGCTGGGTGTAGTCCGCCGCGTCGTCTTCGGTGAGGCGCGGGGCCGAGCGCGCGGCGCGCACGGGCGCGTTGCTCTCGAAGGTGACCGACATGCTCCCTTCGTCGTCGTTGGGGCCGCGGATCGTCACGGCGCCGGAATCCTCCTCGTCGGCCGGGAGCTCGCCGGCCTCGATGTCGTCGGCCCCGGCGATGCGGGGGGCCACGGGGCGGGCGCCCGCGCGCACGTCGAGCCGGGCGGCGCTCCGGCCGGCCACGCGCTCCCGCACGGTCGGCAGGGGATCGTCGGCCGCGAGATCGTCGCTGTCGTCGGTGGTGTCGGTCGTGTCGGTGGTGTCGGTCGTCGCGGCGAGGCGGGGGGCGCGCGCGATGCTCGCGGACGCCGCCGGCGCGGTGGGCTCCGGGGCCGTGCGGGCAGAGGGCGGGGGCGCGCCGAAGTCGAGGACGCTGTGCTCGTGCGGCGGCGAGGGGTCGACCCCGGGGGCGAAGTCATCCTCGTCGTCGGGCATGGCGACGGGGGCCGCGGCGCTGCTGGCGCGGGACGCACGCGACGCGGGTGCGGGCGGCGTGCCGCCGAGCGCGTTCGCGGCCCAGTCGGCGAGGTCGTTCGAGAGGAGCGCCGCGGGGCCGACGGTCAGCGACGCGACGACCGTGGCGTCGGCCTCGGCGGGCGCAACGCCGGCAAGGAGCTCGGCGAGGGAGGGGAGCGGCGCGGGGGCCACGGCGACCGGAGCGCGCCCGGGCGGCGGGGCCGGCTCGCCGGAGGTCGCCTCGTCGACGGGGGTGTAGTCCCCCGTGTGCAGGGAGGGGGCATCCTCGGCGAGGTCGATGACGGGCGGCTGCGGAGGGGGCGTCGGCTCCGGGCGCGGCACCGCGCGCCGCTCCTCGCGTGGGGGCGGGGCGCCGGCCTTGTTCCACAACAAGTTGCGGGCCATGCGCTCGGGGCCGGAGAGCGGGAGGGCGGGGGCGGCAGCGGCGGCGACGGGCGCGGCTTCGGGGGTGGAGGCGGGCCTGGAGGGCGAGACGGGGGCGGGCACGGGCGCCCAAGCGGCGGCGGCGGGCCTGGTCGGCTCGGCGATCACGGTCGCGACGACGGTCGCGGG
>JAUXTN010000150.1 GCA_030684355.1 Pseudomonadota bacterium | reverse complement strand
CGAACCGCGCGGTCGCTGTCGCGCCCGCGCGCCCTCCGGGCCCCTCGCGCGGGCCGCGCGCGTCGCGGGAGCCCGTCAGCCTGGGCCGAGCCACTCGGGGTGGCGCGAGGTGCTGTCGAAGGTCCGCGAGGTCTTGTACTTCTCCCATGCCCCCCGCTCGGCGAAGCGGGCCGTGCGCCCGAGCAGCGCCTCGCGCTCGGCGTCGGTGAGCGGCGTGTACGCGCGGGCGACCTCGAGCGCCTGGTCGAGCACCGCGGGCGAGTCGATGCCGGTGATCACGACGCTCGTGGGCAGGCTCATCGCGTACCGCAGGCATTCGGAGGCGCTCGCCGCCTTGCTCGCGAGGATGAGGCCGTTGCCCATCGACTTCATGCCGAGCACGCCGATGTCCTCGGCGACGAGGCGCGGCAGGACGAGGCGCTCGAAGCTGTCGTAGTGCGCGTCGAGCACGTTGAGCGGCAGCTGCACGGCATCGAAGCGGAACCCGTGCTTCTGGGCGGCGTCGAGCATGCGGAGGTGGAGGGCCGGCGACTTGTGGCCCGTGAACCCGAGCCAGCGCGCCTTGCCCTGCCGCTGCGCCTCCTGCATGGCCTCGATGGCGCCCTTGGGGGCGAACGCCCGCTCCGGGTCGTCGTCGTGGATGACCTCGTGAAGCTGAAGCAGGTCGAGGCGGTCGGTGCCGAGCCGGCGCAGGGACTCTTCGATCTGTCGCGTCGCCGTCCGGGCATCGCGGCCGTCGATCTTCGTCATCAGGAAGGCTCGCTCGCGGTAGCCGTCGCGCAGGGCCTGGCCCATGCGCTCCTCGCTCTTGCCTCCGTGGTAGTCCCAGCAGTTGTCGAGGAAGTCGATGCCCTCGTCGATGGCGCGCCGCACGAGGCTCACCGCCTCGGCGTCGCTCGCGAGCCCACCGAGGTGCGCGCCGCCGATCCCGACGCCCGAGATCGTCTCGCCGGTGCGCCCGAGTTTGCGTCGTGGCACGGGCGACGCGGCGCGCGTGTTCGGGAGCGTCGCCGTGATGCCGAACAGGACCGCGCTGCCGATGAACTCCCGCCGTCGTAGCATGGGCCTCATCTGCGCACTCGCCCGGGGAAGGCAAGCGTCCGGTGTCCACGACCTCGACGACGAATGCGCGCGCAGCGCTGCCCGCGCACGAGTCGACGCGCGCGCATTGCCGACGACGTACTGGCAGCGTTGCTCAGTTCCCGGATCCACGGCCATCCACGGTCATCGTTGGCTTGGCGGCTCCGCCCGCGCCCGCTGGCCTCCTCCTTGCATTGTTGCCGAGCGGAGCCACCCGCCCGGATCCCCCGGTCAACGCGATGGCCCGTCCGCGCAGAATCGATGGAGGAACCGCCATGTACCGCATGATCCCGATGCTCGTGTTGTTGTCCGCTTGTGACTGGGAAGTCGACACCGACGCCGCGCCGCAGGGCCAGACGATGTCCGAATGGAGCGCCCAGTGGTGGCAGTGGGTGATGGAGAACCCGGTGAGCGACGCCGCGATCTTCGACGAGACCGGCGCGAGCTGCGCGAACTACCAGGACACCGACGGGCCCGTGTTCTTCCTGGCCGGCACGTTCGGTGGCTCCGCGGAGCGCACCTGCACCATCCCGCTCGGCCAGGCGGTGCTGATCCCGGTCATCAACCTCACCATCGACAACGGCGGCGTCCCCGAGGACGCGTGGACCCCCGACGCCGACCTGGAGGCCGCGGCCGCCGCGTTCCAGGCCACCGTGTCGGGGCTGACGCTCACCGTGGACGGCGAGGACGTCGACGCCGCCGACATCACCGCCGTCGACCCGTACGCCTTTGCCTACACGGTCCCGGACACCGACAACATCTACCAACTGTTCGGCAACGACTGGGCCGGCACCGCCGACCCCTCCTACTCCACCGGCCACTACGTCATGATGGAGCCCCCGGCCCCCGGGGAGCACGAGCTCGCCTGGAGCGCGTCCGCCGGCAGCGGCGACGGGGCGTACAGCGTGTCGATCGCGTACCACCTCACGGTGGAATAGCGCGCCGGGGGCCAGAGGGCGGCCGCGCGGGCGCGGCCGGTTCGGCGCTGTCCCGGCGCGTCAGCGACGGGAGGGCGCCAACGGAGGCCGGAGGCCGACCCCGTCGGACAACGGGCAGGGTCCACCACCACGTCCGCGCCCTGCTGGTTCCCCCGCGTCCTATGCCCCCGCGCCCGATGCCCCCGCGCCCGATGCCCCCGCGCCGTACGCCGTGACCACGCCGGGGCACCGGTCGCGCTCGACACACCCGGCGCACGCCGTCGGGAAGCTGCGCGCCTGGCTGCTGAAGTAGAGGGTGGCGAGCAGGGCGGGGGCGATGACGTCGGGGTCCCGGCGGGTGTCGGTGGGCGCGATGCCGTCGTGATCCGCGCTCCATTCGAGGCAGCGCGGCGCCTGGAGGAGGAGGGGGCGATCGGCGGCGGGGACGGCGGCGAGGGCCGCGCGGATGGCGCCGAGCGTCGGGGCGGCGGTGGCCCAATCGAAGACGGGCTTCTCGCGGAGGAGGCCCACCGCGAGCCGCTCGCCGTAGCGGGCGTGGACCCACGTGGCGAGGGCGGGGAGGTCCGCGAGGGTGCGTCGCAAGAGGAGGGTGTGCAGGCGCACCCGGATGCCGGCGGCGTGGGCCTCGTCGAGGCCCGCCACCACGGCGTCGTGGCAGGGGACACCGCAGATGGCGTCGTGGGTGGCGGCGTCGAGCGCGTAGAGGGGGACGACCACCTCGCGCAGGCCCGCGGCCGCCCAGCGCGCCGCGTTGCCGCGGAGGGTGGCGCCGTTCGTCATCAGGTCGACGCGGGGGTAGCCGAGGGCGCGCGCGCTCCCGAGCACGGCCTCGAACGCCGGGTGGAGCGTGGGCTCGTTGCCGCCCACGAGGAGGCGGTCCACGCCGGGGGGCCGGGCCGCCAGGTGGGCGCGGATGGCGCCGTCCGGAGTGCGCGCCGCGTCGGGGAGGTCGGTGGTGCCGGGGCCCGCGCAGAAGAAGCACCGCTGCGCGCAGGCGTTCAAGAGCGGCAGCAGCGTCGCGGGCGGGAGATCGCGCGCCGCGAGCCACGCGGCCTGGACGACGGGACCGGCGCCGAGGAACGTGTGGAGGTCGGCGTCTTCGTGGGCGGGGTGCATGCGGGTGGCGCAAGGATAGCCGCCTGGCGGGCACCGCACGGATCTCCGCCCGCTCGGGGAGGGGGGCGCGCTACACTCGGGGCATGGTGCCCTCCGATGTCCCCGCCGTCCGCCTGCTCGAGGCCGCCGCCGAGGCGCTCCGGCAAGAAGCCCTCTCGCTTCCCGACGCGGGGTTCGTCGCGATGCCCTCCACGGAGCGCTACACGGGCGCGTGGAAGGGCTTCCTGCTCGGCGCGGGGCGCTGGGAGCACGAGTTTCCGACGGTCGACTTCCCCGCCAACCGTGCGCAGTGCCCGGTCGCGACGGCCGTGCTCGCCGCGATCCCGGACGTGACGGTCGCCGGCTACCTCCGGCTCGAGCCGGGCGCGGACCTGGGCCTCCACACGGACGACCGCGAGGATGACGTGATCCGCGTGCACCTCGCGCTTCAACTCCCACCGGACGAGGCGGCGTATTGGCCCGTGGGGACCGCGCGGCTCCTCGACGTGCGCGTGCCGCACGCGGCGACCAACCCCTCGACCGAGCCGCGGGTCACCTTTGTCGTGGACGTGCGGCTCCCCGCGCCCGTGCCCGTCGGGGCGGTGCCGGCGTGGGGCCCGCCGGTGGTCGAGGAGGCGCCCGCGGCCCCGGAGAGCGCGACGTGACGGACATCGCCCCCGGCGCGCGGGTGCACCTCCACCAGGCGTTCCGGTGCTGCCCCTACGCGGGGGCCATCTCCTCGCGCATCCACGATTACCTCGCGCAGAACGGGTACACGCTCGTGGCCGACCCCGCGGACGCCGATGTCCACGTCGTCAACACGTGCGGCTCCGACGCGCGGCAAGCGTCGCTCACCTACGACGCCCTCGCGGCCATCCGCGCCCGGACGCCCGCCGCCGCCGTGGTCGCGACGGGCTGCCTCGTGAGCATCGAGCCGGGTGCGCTCGCGGCCGCGATGGCCCCGTTCGCGCGGGCCGCGCGCTTCGACCCGCGCCACCTCGCGGGCCTGGACGATGTCTTCGCCCCGACGAACGTGGCCTTCGACGCGGTCTCGCCCTCGCTCCACAACGCCTACACGGGCAACGACTTCAGCGAGGGCTGGGCGCACGTGCTCGCGAGCACCGGGTGCCTCGGCACGTGCTCTTTCTGCGCCATCCGCCGCGCCACCGGGCGCCCGAAGAGCCGCTCCGTCGCCGACGTGCTCGGCGACATCGCCCGCGCCGTGGACGGCGGCGTGCGCGATGTGTTGCTCGTCTCGACCGACCTCTCGGCGTGGGGCACCGACCGCGGCGAGTCCGTGGTGGACCTCCTCCGCGCGGTCGTGGCGATGCCCGGCGAGTTTCTCGTCTCCGGCGAGTCGTTCGAGCCGACGCTCTTCCTGCACCACTTCGAGGCGCTGCTCCCGCTCTTCGCGAGCGGCCGATTCGCGTTCGTGGGCCTGCCGATCCAGTCGGGGAGCGCGCGGGTCCTGCGGCGCATGGACCGCACCTACGATCCCGACGCCGTCGTCGCGGCGGTGCGGCGGCTGAAGGCGGCGGCGCCGGACCTGCTCGTGCGCACGGACCTGCTCTACGGGTTCGCCGACGAGACGGAGGCCGAGTTCGAAGCGAGCCTCGCCGTGAGCCGTGCGTTCGACCTGCCGAGCTTCAACGTGTATCAGCCGCGGCCGGGGACGGCGCCGTTGGAGCTCGGGGCCGAGGTCCTGGCAGCTCGTCGGGACCGGGCGTTGGAGGAGCTTCAGCGGCGAGCGCAGGCGGGGTGGGCGCAGGTGCGGCGGTGGGCGGATGTGTCGCGTGTATCAGGTGCGTCGCGGGGATTCGATGCGTCGCGCGGGGTGGATGTATCGGATGTATCGGATGTGTCGCGCACGGTCGATGTATCGGATGTGTCGGTGGCGGAGCTCGTGGAGGCGGCCCGGCGGATCGGGGCGCGGCAGGTGGTGCGGGGTGCGGACGGGGGGGCGGTACGGTCGGAGGGATCGCAGCCGGCGGCATCGACCACCTGGGTAGACGCCACCCGCCTCCGCTTCC
The DNA here is from genome assembly GCA_030684355.1 of Pseudomonadota bacterium. Classification (GTDB taxonomy): domain Bacteria; phylum Myxococcota_A; class UBA796; order UBA796; family SXON01; genus CAJBVW01. Next base: position 47,993 of record JAUXTN010000150.1, on the reverse strand, counting down.
GGAACCCGGCCCTCCCGCCGCCGCTCGTCGCCGCGCTCGCCGGGCTCGTGCTCGTCGGGGACGCGGTGTGTCACCTCGACGGCGCGGTGGTCCTGGCCGACCCGGAGCTGGAGATCGCGGCGCTGATCATGGGGGCCGGCGGGGATCCTGCGGCGCTCGACGCCGTGCTCGCGGCGTGGTCCGAGGGGTCCGGACGCACGCCGGACCGCGCCCGCGTGGCGCTCTACCTGTGGCTCCTGCACGCGGAGCATCGTCTCGCAGATGGCCATGTTTCGCCCCACGAGCAAGCCGTGGCGGAGCGTGCCGGTGCGACGCGACCGCACGGCGGGGACCGCGCGCCCCGCGTGTACCCCAAGGCCGAGTACGAGGGCGACTGGCGCCCCGAGGTCGGCCTGTGGGCCGCGGTCGACGACCCCGCCGCGGACGCCCTCCTGGGGGATCTCGGCCTCCCCGGCCGCGTGACCGCCAGCTACCGCCTGCACGCCTGCAACGACGTGCTCCGCGTCGACCTCGGCCCCGACCTCGGCGCGTGCGTCCTGAAGGTCTACGGCAAGCCGGTGTGGGGCCCGCTCTTCGAGCTGGAGCGGCATCTCCAGGCGCGGCTCGCAGGGGGGCCGGCCACGGTGCCCGCGCCGCTCGTGCTCCCGGACGGCCGGAGCCTCCTGCGCGTCGGCCCGCGCGTGGCCGTGCTGACCCCCTACCTGGGCGACACCCGCCCCGGCAGCGGCGCCCGGGACCTCGACCGGCTCGCCTCCGCCCACGCCGCGCTCCACGCCGTCGACGGGCTCGCCGAGGCCTTCCCCGAGATCGACCGCCGCGACGACGACCTCCCGCTCGCAACCCTCCGCGAGCACGCCGACAAGGCGCTCGCACCCGACGTGGTCCTCCGCCTCGTGACCGCCTGGGAGTGGGCGCACGCGCGCCTGGTGGGCCTCCCGGACCTCCCGGCGGGGCTCGTCCACGGCTCGTTGCACCGGGACCACGCCGTGGTCCTCCCGGACGGGCGCGTCGCCATCCTGGACCTCGAGAAGGCGCGCATCGGCCCGCTCGTCCACGACGCGGTGCGCTCCGCGGTCTACGCCGGGTACCGCGGCAACGACGAGAAGGCCGATCCCGGGCGGATCGTGTACTACCTGCGCGCGTACGACCGGGTGCGGCCGCTCACGGTGGCGGAGCGCGAAGCGTTGGTGCCGAGCGTCATCCTCGCGCTGCTGCGGGACGTGAAGGCGCTCGGACAGGAACGGGCGCCGGTGGAGGCGCAACGGCGGCATGCAATGGTGATCGTGGAGTTCTTCCACAACCGCGGCAACCTGGCGGGGGCGTTCGTGGGGAACCTCGGGCGGGGGTGAGCGCCGGCATGCGCCGCGGGAGGACCCCAGGCGCACGGACTCCGTTCCCGTCTTTTTGATAGTGAACTTGAAAATCAGAATCAGAATCATGGGCAGCCCCTGGGGCTCGCGGTACATGCGCCTCACCTCTGGAGCCGCGATGACCCTCTTCCTCCCCCTCCTGCTCACCGTGTTCACCCCCTCCGCGTCGGCGGGCGAGCGCCTGTTCGCCTACAGCTACGGCTACGGAACCGTGCCCCGCGGGGGCGTCGAGGTGGAGCACTACGCGACCGCCCAGGAGGACGGCGGCGGGACCGAGTGGGCGCACCAGGTCGAGCTGGAATACGGCATCACCGACCAGCTCGAGGCGGGCCTCTACCTGGTCGCCGAGCAGCCGGCCGCCGGGGCGCTCGCCTTCGCGGGCTACAAGGCCCGGTTGAAGTATCGCTTCGGGTCCGCCGGCGTGGGTCCCGTCGACACCGCGATCTACTTCGAGTACATCGGCTCGCCCGCGTTCGACACCCATGGGGTCGAGGCCAAGCTCATCTTCGGGAAGACGCTCGGGTCCTTCGAGGCCGCGCTGAACGCCGAGTACAAGCTGACCTTCGGCGAGGGCCTGGAGCACGAGATCGAGCCCACGCTGGGCCTCGGCTACAAGATCACCCCGCACTTCCTGCTCGGCGCCGAGGTGCGCAACGAGATCGAGTGGGCGGGCACGGAGCCCGCGGGGGTCTTCCTCTGGGCGGGCCCGACGGTGCACCTCGCCGGCGAGGGCGGAAAGTTGTGGTGGACCCTGACCACGCTCTTCGCGACCACGAACGCCACCCGCGATGACCATGCGTACATCGTGCGGTCGCTGGTGGCGGTCAACCTCTGAAGGGCGGCCGCCCGACCTCCGCCGTCACCACCCGAGCCACCAGGTCCTGCCCCGCTCCCAGGCGCATCCCCTGGTGGAACACCTCGGCGTCCTCGGTGGAGAGCGCCGCGCGCGTGCGCGCCCACAAGTCGGCGAGCGTGGCGCGGTGGGTGTCGAAGGGCTCGGCGCCGTCGAGGTGCCCGTGGTGGTAGGCGGCGCGGAGGGCGGGGAAGCGCTTCTCGTGGAAGATGGCGCCCACCTGGAGGAGGGTGCCATCGACGTCGCAGATGGTGTCCCCGCAGAGGGGGGCGGGGTCCGCGCCGTTCTGCCAGTTGTAGAGTGCCATGGGGCCGGGGTCGGCGGCGTCGTGGCGGAGCACGGCCGCGAGCCCTCCCAACCACGCGTAGAACGTGTCGGGGGACCAGCGCATGCCCGTGGCGTAGTTGAGTTGGAGCGCGGGGACGCCCATGGCGCGGGCCTCGTGGTAGCGGGCGAGGACCTCGGGGGCCGCGGCGGGCGGTACCGTGACATTGAGGAACCAACGGTGGCCGCTCGCGGAGAGGGTCTCCGCGATGGTGCTCCAGCGGCGCGCGGCCTCGTCGTCGGGGACGAGGTGGGGGCGGCGGAAGCGGTTGGCGGCGCCCCACCCGTCGAGCGAGAGCTGCACGACGATCGGCAGCCCGCGCAGCTCGGCGAGGCGCGCGGCGTCGAGGCCGAGGCCGTTGGTGGTGAGGAGGATCTCGAGGGCCCGCCCCGCCCGATCGGGGTGGGTGGCGGCGTGGTCGACGGCGGCCACGAGCGTGTCCCAGCGCCGGGAGGGCTCGCCGCCGAAGAGCTGGAGGCCAAGCTGGGGGCGCGCGCTCGTCATGAGCCGGTCGACGGCACGGCGGGCGGTGGCGACGGAGAGGTCGCCGCGGGGGATCTCCCCGGGGAGCACGCCTCCCGATGCGCGGACATCGTCGTGAGGGGTGCCGTACTCGTCCTCGCGCAGGGCCACGAAGCAGTAGGCGCAGCGCAGCTCGCACGACCGCGTGAGCATGAGCATGAGCCGCGCGGTCTTGCCGGCGCCGGTGCGGGCGCTGTCGGCGGCGAGCATCTGGGCCAGGCGGCGGTCGATATGGGCGGGGGAGGGGAGCGCCCCCTCGGCGCGCGCGGGGGCCGGGCGCGGGTCAGCCACGGGCACGGTCGCCGGCGCTCGCTCGGGTGACGGTCTCGGGCTTGTCGCCGCGGTACCAACGCAGGAAGTCGGTCACGATGGCGCCGACCTTCAGGTTGTTGGCGGTGACCTCGGCGGGGTAGCTCCAGGCCACGAGGTCGGCGTTGGGCGGGGCGTCCATCCAGTAGCGGTCGAAGGCGCGCAGGTCGTCGAGGTGGCCGAGGCGGAAGCGGTCCTTGTGCTCGGTCTCGTGGAGGAACGCGTTGCCGCCGTACACGGCGCCGTCCCAATCCACGGTGATCTCGGCGTTGAGCCGCATCGGCATGGGCGCGTTCTCGGCGTTGACGAGCGTGACGTGGGGCCGCTCGCGTAGCTCCCCCGCCAGGGCGAACAGTTGGGCGGCGAGCGTGCGGCGATGCTCGACGGTCCAATGCTTCCCGAGCGCGAAGTTGATCTGGACGCGGGTGAAGCCGAGCCCGACGATGTGCAGGTAGTTCGCGACGAGCTTGTGCACGTGCGCCGGGTGGACGACCATGATCACGTCGTAGCGGAGCCCGCTTGCCACGATGGCGGTGGCGCGCGGCGCGATGCCATTCTGGTAGCTGTCGTCCCCGGGGCGTCGGGCGGGGCGGTAGGCGCGTTGGGTCTCGGGGTCACCGTCGAGCGAGAGCTCGAGCTTGACGGGCCACGCGGTGAGCCAGTCGAGGCGGGCCTGGTCGAGGGTCCAGCCGTTGCTGGAGAGCACGAAGTCGAGCGTCTTGCCGCGGCGCCGCGCGGTCTCGGTGCCCCATTGGATGGCGTGCTGGACGAGCTCCCACTCCAGGAGGGCCTCGCCCCCGAAGAACTGGAGGGTCAGCGCCGTGCGCTCGCTGGAGAGGAGCAGGTCGATCGCCCCTTCCAACGTGGCGCGGGTCATCACCCGGCCGTCCTGCTTGGGGATGTAGCAGTAGTTGCAGCGCAGCTCGCACTGCCACGTCGGGATGACCACGAGCCGGGTCACCCCGCCCTGGGTGTAGCGCTGGAACGCGGGCAGCCACGATTGGATCGGGCCGAGGTGGGCCTCGGCGAGCGTGCGGAGGTGGTGCTCGGGGGCCGGATCGGCGGGGCTGTGGGCGTCCCCGCGGCTGCGGCGGCGGGCGGCGTCGAGGAGCTCGAACAAGCGCCGACGCAAGCGATCGTCCACCACGCGGGCGAGGTAGCCGGCGTCGGGATCTTCGCCGGCCCCGCCCGACGCGGCGCGGTGGGTGGCGCTCCAGAGGTCGCGGAGGCGGTCGTACCCGCCCCCGTACCAGGCGAGGTCGGTGAAGAAGTCGGCGTTCACCGCGGAGCGCACGCTCGCGTCGCGCGGGGCGTCGTAGTCGACGAAGGGGTAGTCCACCTCGGGGTGGTGCGGCACCGTCGCGAGGCCGCGGAGCACGCTGTCGCCGTCGGCGCCCCGGCGGAGGCGACGCCGGTAGCTCGCGCTGGGGAAGTAGCTGACGAGGCGCGCGACGACCGGGAAGCGCACGTGGAAGTGCACCGGGTGCTGCACCTTCAGGCGCACGACCTCGTCGAGCACGTCGATGAGCTCGGCCGCCGTGGTGTCGGCGTTCGAGAGGATGAAGTAGGCGTCGTGGTGGAGGCCGCGGGCGGACAGCGCCGCGACGATGGCGCGCACGTGGCCGCGCGTGTAACCCTTGCCGAGGCGGGTGAGCTCCGCGTCCGAGAAGCTCTCCACGCCGATCTGGAGGAAGCTCGACCACGTGCGGGTCTGGTGGTCGGCCACGTAGTCGCGCGCGGGCACGTCGGCGCCGTAGTCGTCGAAGCAGTCGGGCGTGATGACGGAGAGCAGCTCGTCGTCGGGCTCGGCGAGGAGCCGCCCGCCGTCGCGGCGGCACAGGTCCGCGATCGACACCTGGCACGAGGAGAGGCGGAAGGGGGTCGCGCGCAGCCCCCGGAAGAACGCGATCGTGCGGGCCTTGTCGCACGCGAAGTCGTCGTCACTGATGTGCACGCGGTAGCCGTTGCGCGGCGCCGCGAGGTTGCGGCCGCGGGCGTCGCGCGGGCCGGCGCCGAACACCTCGGTGTAGTGGGTGTCGTAGCGGCCGAGCAGCTCCAAGACGCCCTCTGCGGACCGGGCCTGGTAGCTCTCCCGCCCGATGATCGAGCAGAACGTGCACCGGTGAACGCATCCGCGTGACGTCGAGAGCTCGACCCCCGCCGCCAGGTGGTGCGGCCGGATCCAAGCCAGATCGAGCGACACCCGGTCCAGGGACTCCACCTGCACGGTCTGGGCCGAGTTGGCGGACACGAGCCGCCCGCCGGCGCGGTCGACGACGAGGAGGCCGTCCATGGCGAGCAGCGCGCCGATCTGGACGTCGGTGAGCGGGGTGTCGACGTCGCCGGCGCCGAGGAGGCGGGCGAGGCGGGGCACGAAGTACTCGCCGGCTCCGCGGCAGATGAACGTGGCGTCCGGGAAGTGCGCGGCGACGTGCTCCGGGGTGAGCGTCGGCATGACCCCCCCGAGCGCCACGTGCGCGCGGCAACCCAGGCGCCGAAGCTCGCGCACGAGCGAGACCACACCCTCCCAATACCCCTCGAGCAGCGTGATGCAGACGAGGCCGATGGGGCCCTCGGCGAGCGCCGCGCCGAGGGAGTCGAGGCCGGACACGGGGCGGTCCGTCCCCACGATCGCCATCTTGACGTTGGCGAGCACGACCTCCGTGCCGCTCCCGGCGAGCGCGGACACCATGTGGAGGACGCCCTGGGAGATCTCGGCGTCGTTGTGCGGGAGCTCCGCGTTCATCAACGACTCGAAGAACAGGGCGCGGGGGACGGGGTGGGCGGGGAGGGGGTCGGTGGGGAGGGTGCGCGCGACCGGGGGGGCGGACGTGGCGAGGAGCGCGTCGACGTCGGCCTCGACGAGCCAGGGGCTCGGCGCGGTGGCGAGGGCGGTGGCGTCGAGGTGCACGTCGCCGTCGATGCGCGTGGGGCCCGCGCCGAGGCGGACGCGCACGGGGTGGCTCACGCGCTCGCCCACCGACCGCGCGGCCCGGAGGAGCGTCGCGACCGGGAGGGCACGGGTGGGGTCGACGACCTCGACGCGGCCGGGGTTCCCGTGGTGCCGCACCGTCAGGACGCGCCCGTCGGGGACCGCGAGCCGCCGGGCCTCCGGGGCGTGGCGCCCGCCGTCGGGCTCCACGAGGTAGTACCAGCCGCGGTCGGTCGACATCCGCCCCAACGTACACCGGGCGCCGCTCGCGTGGGGGATGCCCTGCACGGCTCGCGACGCGCCCGCCCCGAGCCGCGGTACACTCCGCGCCCCATGTCAGCCACGCTTTCGCCCGGTACCCTGCTCGAACATCGCTACGAAGTGCTGGAGGTGCTCGGAAGCGGGACCTTCGCGCAGGTCTACAAGGTCCGTCACGTCGGGCTCCTAAGCCTGCACGCGCTCAAGGTGCTCGACGCGACGCTCGCCGCGGACGCCGAGATCCGCGGGCGATTCCTCGCCGAAGGCCGGATCCAGGCGGGCCTTCGGCACCCGAACGTCGTGACCGTGACCGACATCGTCACCTCGCCGTGCGCGGGGCTCGTGATGGAGTACGCCGAGGGGCCGAGCCTCGACATGCTCGCTGCCGGCCGCGGGCCGCTGCCGCTCGACGAGATCCAGGCGATCGTCCTGCCGGTGCTCGACGCCGTCGGCTGCGCGCACGCGGCGGGGGTGGTGCACCGCGACCTGAAGCCAGAGAACATCCTCATCGCGCGCACGCCGCGCGGGGAGCCGCGCCCGATGGTGGCGGACTTCGGCATCGCCAAGGTGCTCTCGGGGCCCAACGCGCGCGCCACGGCGGCCCGCACGCGGGTCGGGAGCCTGCTCGGCACGCCCGAATACATGAGCCCCGAGCAGGTGCGCGCGCAGGAGGTCGACGCCCGGAGCGACCTCTTCTCGCTCGGCGCCATCCTCTACGAGCTCGCCACCGGCGCGCGCGCGTTCACCGGCGACTCCGACTTCGAGCTGATGCAGCGCATCGTCCAGGGCACCTACACGCCGCCCCTGCACGCCTTCCCGGCCATGGTCCCGGGGCTCGCGGCGTGCATCGCGCGGGCCCTGCAGGTCGACCCCGCGGCGCGGTTCCAGACGGCGGAGGCGTTCGGGGCGGAATTGCGTAGGGCGGGGGTGGTGCCCAAGCCGGGGTTGGTGGACGGAGCGCCCATCCGAGTAGCTCCCAAGCCACCTTGCGATCCTGACGAGACTCCGCTCCAGCGTGCGTTGGCTACCTTGCGCGCGACGATCGCACATAAGCAGCTTAAGAACGGCTGGTGCCAAGGAGAAATCCCGCCGAACAAGCTCGCAAGCGCGTTGAGGGCATATGGCGGGGGTGTCACGCCCGACAAGGTGCTACTTTTGGTGGACGACACGTTCTGGGGTGGCGCGGGAAATGGTTTTTTCTTGACGGCGGAGGCCATTCATTGGTGCAATCTCGCAGGCAACGCCGAGCGCGAGAGCTACGCTTCGATCCGCGGCACGAATTGCCGAGCAGGGAACTGCGGATTGGACCTGTATCGCCTCGGGGCAGATGGCCAAGTGGCGCGAAGGATTGACATCACGACGGGCCGCGCTGGGGCGTGGACCATCGCCCTCTTCAACTTCCTGGAGTCGGTGCGCCTTCATAGATGAACGCCTCGGTGGCGCCATACTCGAACACGACCGACAACGCGTCGCACGTGTCCTCGTCGTTCGGCTCCAGGTCCGCGGCCGCGTTGACCAGGCCGCGCACGAGGTCGGCGATGTCGGCGAGATCGCCCTCGTCGACGATGACGAGGATGTCGGCCGTGGGGACCGAGCCGCCGAAGTAGCCCCAGCCCGTGCGCCCGTCCTCTGAGAGGTCGAGCCGCAGCGACGCGTCGGTCATGTGGAAGGCGAGCGCCACGTCGAGCACCTGGAAGTCGAGCGTCAGCGCGAACGGGCCGGCGCGCACGCTGCCGGCCACGAGCGGGACGCATTCGATCACGGCGGGCTCGGCGTCGGGTGCCAAGGCGAAGGTCTGGCCGTCGAGCATGCCGCCGTCGGTGCCGATCATCGGGGTGCCGCTGCCACGGAGGATGCGCACGTCGACACAGTCGTCGTCGAGGGGGTCGTCCACGCCGGAGACCTCGACGAGCAGCAGCAATTCGCCGTTGAGGAGGCTGTCCTGCACGAGCCCCTCGACCGCCCCGGCCTCGGTGGCCTCGAGCGCGGGCACCATGCCGGAGAAGGCGCTGTCGATGCCGGCGAGGCCGTCGGCGTCGACGAGATCGGCGTGGCCGCAGCCCTCGTCGTCCCCGGCGTCGCTCACGCGGCCGTCGACGTCGAAGCCCCACGCCGTGCCATCGTCGGCGCGCCGACCAAACGAGAGGGTGGACATCACGACCGCGCGCGTCTCGGGGTCGGCCGCGGCAAGGCCCGTGTCGTCCGGCGCGGTGCACGCGAGGAGCGCGAGGAGCCCGATCACAGGCCCTCCAGCTCGGTGACACCCTCGTCCACCTCCGACTCGCCGGCGCCCCAGGAGGCCACGTTCACGTCCATCGCGCGGAGCACGGAGACCATGATCTTGCCGACGTTCTCGCTCGTGTAGCTGCGCACGTGGCGCCCGGTCACGAGGCTGCCGCACCCGCCGCCCGCGAGGAGGATGGGCATCTCGTCGAGGCTGTGGGTCCTCCCCTCGCTGGTCTCGCTGCACGCGAGCACGATGGTGTTGTCGAGCAGCGTGCCGTCGCCCTCGGGCACGGCGTCGAGCGCGCCGAGGAAGTCGGCGAAGCAGCTCATGAGGTAGGTGGTGATGCCATTGACCTCGGGCTGGTCGCCCCCCTCGTTGTGGGTGAGGGCGTGGTGCCCATCGGAGGCGCTGGGGAACAGGGTGCTGTTGAGCGGGCGGGTGATCTGCAGGGTCACGACCCGGGTCTGGTCGCATGCCAGGGACATCGCGACCAACTGGGACATCGCGGCGTGGATGGCCTGGATCTGGGGCCGGCCGTCCACGTCGGGGTAGCTCTCGGCGGGGGCGTCGGCGCGCACGCAGCTCGCGAGGTCGGGCGGATCCTCCTGGAGCTTGCGGAGGCGATCCTCCAGGGCCGCCACCCCCTCCAGGTGCTGCTCGAGGCGGATGCGATCCGCCGCGCCCAGCTCGGATTGGAGGGAGCGCACGTCCTCCATCACGGCGTCGAGCACCCGGCGCCGGTAGCCGAGCTTCGGATCGGGCTCGGTGTCCGTGCCCGGCTCGCGGAAGCCGTCACCGAAGAGGCGTTGGTAGAGGTTGGTGGGGTCGGTCTCGCCGTAGTTGGGTGCGTTCGGCCCGGCGTAGGAGAGCACCTCGTCCGTCTGCACGCCGACTTGCATGGAGGCGTAGGCGGTCTCGCCGCCGATGGCGTCCGCGACGACCTGGTCGATGGTGGGGGAGGCCATCGTCCAGTCGTCGTCATCCCCCTCGATCTGCTGCCCGGTGAGCAAACCGGCGGCACCTGACCAGTGGGGGCTGATGTTGTCGACCTTGACCGAGTAGCCGCTACACACGGTGAGGCGGTCCTGGAACGCCGCGAGGGGGGCGAGCTCCTCGGAGAGCGTCCAACTGTCACCCTCGCCGGTGGGGGTCCACGAGGCGGGGCGGTTCCCGTTGCCCCAGAACCACACGACGAGCCGCTTGGGGAGGCCGTTGTCGCAGGTGTCGGCCCGGGCGCGGCGCCCGGCGAAGATCTCCAGCCACGGCAGGGCGAGGGTGACGAGGCTCCCGCGGACCACGCCGCGGAGGAAGCCGCGGCGGGTCCCCGCGAGGGGGCGCGCGGCGGGGAGGGGACCGCCGCGGGCGCCGGGGACGAGCCCCCGCGGGCGCACCAGGCCGGTGCGGGGATCCTTGATCCAACGTTGGCTGGGCTTCTTCATTCGTCGAGCGCCCCCGCCCGGCGGAAGGCCGGGCTCATCACGAGGTCGACCAGCAGGGCCTGCCAATCGTGGCCGGACCCGACGAACCCCTCCGCGATCCAGTCCACCACGGCCTCCTCGCCAGGGTCCACCGCGTGCCCCATCGCGTAGCGGTACAGGTGGGCGGCGAAGCACGGGCCGAGGTTGTCGTTGTCACGGACGGCCGCGCCCAACGCCCAGGCGTCCGCGAAGTCGGTGCCCTCGAGATCGCCCGAGGCGTCGATGGTGACGCTGTTCTCGGTGTCACGCCACCGGCCGATGCCGTCGAAGTTCTCCAAGCCGAGCCCGATAGGATCCGTGAGCTGGTGACACGAGGCGCAGGTGGGGTCCTCCAGGTGGGTCCGGAGGCGGTCGCGCAGGGTCGGGGAGGTCGAGTCCGCCTCGGGGATCGACGTGTCCACGTCCGCCGGGGGCGGCGGGATGGTCTGACACAGCAGCGTCTTGCGGATGAACACGCCGCGGAGCGTGGCGGAGGTGCGCGTGCTGTGGGAGGTGAGCATCAACGTGCTCGCCTGGCCGAGGAGCCCACGCCGGCCGTCGCCGTCGTCGAGCCAGACCTCGCCGAAGCCGGTGGGATCGGGGGCGGAGAGCCGGTAGAGCGCGGCGAGGCGCGGATCCACGAAGGTGGTCTGGGTCGTGAGGAGGTCCCGGAAGTCCCCGGAGCCGCTGCCCGGCGCGTCCGCATCGAAGACGAGGTGCTCGATCACCCGGAGCGTCTCCTCCCGCGCCGCGGGGCCGAGCTCGTCGCTCGCGTGGGTGTAGACGGTGGGGTCCTTCGCGAGGTCGTCGAGCTCGTAGAGCTCGAAGAGCTCGGTGAACAGGGCGCGCACGCCCTCCCGGGCGCGGTCATCGGCGAGGAGGCGGTCGACCTGGGCGCGGAGGCCGGCGTCGGTCTGGAGCTCGCCGGCGGCGGCGGCGTCGAGCAACGTGTCATCCGGCGTGGTGGCCCAGAGCAGGTAGGAGAGCCGCGTCGCGAGCTCCCAATCGTCGAGGAGCCGGGTGGCCGGATCGTCCGCGTCCGGGGTGCCATGCTCGCGCCGATACAGGAAGTGGGGAGACTGGAGCACCGCGGCCACGCCGTAGCGCACGCCCTCGGTGAACGAGCCGGACTCGCCCCCGGTGAGGGTCACCACCGACGCGAGCCGCGCGGCCTCGGTGTCCGTGAGGGGGCGGCGCCACGCCCGGCGCCCGAACGTGCGCACGAAGGTGTCGGCGCAGACGGTGTCATCGGCGGTGGCGGGGGTGCACGGCACGACGGCGGCGAAGCGGTCCGGCTGGTCGGCCACCTGGTCCGCGAGGAGCAGCGCGGCGTCCTCGTAGCGCTCGATCCCCAGCGACGAGACGCTCGCGGTGGCCGCGCCGACGCTCAAGAGCCCCGCCTCTTCGGCGTCGGGCTCCAGCGAGGCCGGGAGCACGATGTCGTCCCCGAGCAGGTCCTGCACGGTGTTGGCGTACTGGGCCTCGGTCAGGCGGCGCAACAACGGCGCGGCGGGCACGACCGCGGGGGCGGGCCCCCGGTCGGACGCGGGGGGCGCGGGCTCGTCCCCGTCACAGCCGACGGCGAGGGCGCAGACGAGCGCGAGGGCGAGGCGCGACAGGGGGACTCCGGGAGGAGGCAGCTTGCCGCCGGCACGGCCTGGGTGTCAAGCGTCGCCGGGGTTGGGAGCGCGTTCGCGGCTGGCTCGCGCGTCAGGATAGGGAGCGTGATGCTGTTCCTGCTCCTCGCCTGCACCGGGCCCGTCGTGGACACCGCCGGACCGCGTGACACCGCCCCTCCCGCCGGCCCCCCCGATCCCTCGGTGTACGACTGCTCCGCCACGTCGATCCCCGAGCGTGTCAACCCGCTGCCGTTCGCTTGCGCCACCGATGTCAACTGCACGGAGCGGCTGGTCGCCGGTCACCGCGGCATGGGTGGCGAACAGGGCGTGATCGCGCCCGAGAACACGCTGTCGGCGGTGCGCGCCGCCATCGCGTACGGCGTGGACTTCGTCGAGACCGATCCCCGCCCCACCGCGGACGGCGTCCTCATCAACCTCCACGATGACTCGTTGGGCCGAACGACCGACGGCACGGGGGACCCCGAGACGCTCCCCTACGACGAGATCCGCGCGCTCCACATCCGCGCGGACGCCTACCCGGGGGACTTCGCCTGCGAGTACGTGCCGACCCTGCAGGAGGTGCTCGAGACCGCGCGCGGGCGGGTCCACGTGCTGGTCGACGCCAACAAGACCGACCGGGTCGATCTCCTCGTCGCCGCCATCCAGGAGACCGACACCCTGGCCGAGGCCATCTTCGACACCTCGAGCCCCGAGAAGATCGCGGAGGCGTTGGCGATCGAGCCCGCCCTGCACACGATGATCCGCGTGGAGAGCGGGGACGAGCTCGCCTCCGAGCTGGCCACCTTCGCGGACCACCCGCCGATCGTCGTGGAGATCGACGCCAACGCCCCGGAGCTCGCGGCCGCCGTCCGCGCGGCGGGCCATCGCCCGTTCATCGACGTGTTCTTCACGGACGCCGCGGTGGTGTACCAGGAGGACCCGTCGCTGTACGGCGCGTTCTACGACCAGGGGCTGGCGATCCTCCAGGGGGATCGCCCGGAGCTCGTGCTCGGGTACCTCGGGCGGTAAGGGGCGTCCTCGGCGGCCCCGCTACAGCTCCGCCGCCACCTTTGCCCCCTGGGCGATCGCCCGCTTGGCGTCGAGCTCGCCGGCCTCGTGCGCCCCGCCGATCACGTGCACCGTGCGCCCCGCGGCCCGGAGCGGCGCGGCGAGGGCGTCGTTCGACACCTGCCCCGCGCAGATGACGACGTGGTCGACCTCCAACACCTTCGGTTGGCCGTTGACCGTGATGTGCAGGCCCGCGTCGTCCACGCGATCATAGGTGACACCCCCGATCATCTCGACGCCGCGCTGCTTCAGGGACGAGCGGTGGATCCAACCCGTGGTCTTACCGAGGTTCTCCCCGTGCTTCCGCGGCGAGCGCTGGAGCAGGTAGATCTGGCGCCCCTTCGCGGGCACCACCGGCTCCGCGAGGCCGCCTCGCCCCACGGAGGTGCGGCCCCAACCGGCGTAGTCGACGCCCCACTCGGCGAGGAACGCGGCGACGTCGGGGTGCGGGCCGCCGCGCTGGGCGGGCTCCGACAGGAACTCGGCGACGTCGAAGCCGATGCCGCCCGCGCCCACGATCGCGACGCGCGCGCCGACGGACACACCGCGCGACAGCACGTCGACATAGGAGAGCACCTTGGGGTGGTCGCTGCCCGGGAACGACACCCGGCGCGGGTTGACCCCCGTGGCGACCACGACGGCGTCGAACCCGGTGAGGGCATCCGCTCCGACACGGGTGCCGAGGCGCTGCTCGACGCCGGCCTGGTCGAGCCGGCGGGCGAAGTAGCGCAGCGTCTCGTTGAACTCCTCCTTGCCGGGGATCTGGCGCGCCATGTTGAATTGGCCGCCGATGGCGGGCTCGGCGTCGAACAACGTGACACGGTGGCCGCGCTCGGCGGCGACGGAGGCGCAGGAGAGGCCCGCGGGGCCGGCGCCGATCACCGCGACGGTGCGCTTGCGGGCGGGGGGTGTGTAGACCAGCTCGGTCTCGTGGCACGCCTGCGGGTTCACGAGGCAGCTCGCGCGCTTGTTCTGGAACACGTGGTCGAGGCACGCCTGGTTGCACGCGATGCAGGTGTTGATGTCCGCCGCGCGCCCGGCGCGGGCCTTGGCCACGAAGTCCGGGTCCGCGAGGAGCGGCCGCGCCATGCTCACCATGTCGGCGGCGCCGCCCGCGAGCACCTCCTCGGCGACCTCCGGGGTGTTGATGCGGTTGCTCGTGACGAGCGGGATCTTCACCGCGCCGGACTCCTTCAACCGGCGTGTCACCCACGTCCACGCGGCGCGTGGCACCAACGTGGCGATGGTCGGCACCCGCGCCTCGTGCCAGCCGATGCCGGTGTTGAGCATCGTGGCGCCCGCGCCCTCGATGGCCTGCGCGAGCTGGACGACCTCCGCCCAGGTGCTCCCGGTCGGCACGAGATCGAGCATGGAGAGGCGGTAGATGAGGATGAAGTCCTTCCCCACGGCCTCGCGGATCTTCCGCACGATCTCCACCGCGAAGCGGATGCGGTTCTCGTAGGCGCCGCCCCACTGATCCGTGCGCTTGTTCGTGTGGCTCACGATGAATTGGTTGATGAGGTAGCCCTCGCTCCCCATGACCTCGACGCCGTCGTAGCCGGCCTCGCGCGCGAGCACAGCGCACCGGACGAAGTCGTCGACGGTGCCCGACACGCCGCGCCCGGTGAGGCCCCACGGCGAGAACGGGCTGATCGGCGACTTCAGGCGGGTCGGCGCCACCGCCCAGGGGTGGTAGGCGTATCGGCCCGCGTGCAGGATCTGGAGGGCGATGCGGCCCCCCTCGGCGTGCACGGCGTCGGTCACGTTGCGGTGGCGCGCGGCCTCGCGGCGCGTGGAGAGCGTGGCGGCGAACGGCTTGAGCTGCCCGGCGCGGTTCGGCGCCACGCCCCCGGTCACGATGAGGCCGACCCCGCCGCGGGCGCGGGCCGCGAAGTAGGCCGCGAGCTTGGGGAACTTGCCGCGCTCCTCCTCCAGCCCCACGTGCATCGAGCCCATCAACACGCGGTTGGGGAGGGTGGTGAAGCCGAGATCGAGCGGGGCGAGCAGGTTCGGGTACGACGACATCCCGGCAGGCTATTCCGCTGGGGCGCCCCCGCGCCGCTCCCGGACGCCCGCGCGCGTGTCCGGAGGCGTGGATTCCCGCGGAACGACGCGCACGTCCATCCCGAACCGGGCGGCGAGCGCCGTGGCCAGCGCTGCGCCGTCCTCGCCGGGGGCCTCGAGAAGGCAGACGACGTCGAGCTGGAGCGCGTGGGCGAGCTCCACGGCCCGGCGCGCCGCGGCGAGGGGCGCCGCCAACCAGACGGCAGGGATCCGTTGGGGCGGGAGGGAGCGGCGGCGGCGCGCGAGGCGGTGGAGGCCACGGAGGGCGGCGGGATCGCCCAGGAGGTGGGCGGGGAGCTCCAAGGCGAGCCCCACGCCGGCGCCGAGGACCCACTCGGCTTGGGTGGGATCGAGGGCGTCCGTCCACACCCAGACGAAGGGCGCCGACAACGCCGCCGCGAGCGTTCCGGGGCCGCCGGGCGCGCGGATCACGGCCTCGCCGGGGCCGGGCGACCACGGCCCGCCGAGGCGATGCGGCGGCACGAGCCCGGAGCCGCCCCGGACCTCCCAATAGACATGCCACGCCCCGCCACATCGCGCCCGCAGCCCGCACGTTACACACCCGGGCCCGTGGCGCTTGTCTCCGGTGTTCTCCACGCCCTGGGTGCCGCGCCACCCGCCCGCGCGCGCCTCGACGGCCTCTACGCTCACGTCGAGCCCGTCCTCCCACCCGACGCACAGCGGCAGGCCGCAGTAGGGGTTGAGGAGCTCGATGCCGTGGGCCTCCGCGCGCCGACGGGCCTCGCGCACGGCGGGGCCGAGCACGGCGTAGTCGGGCAACAGGTCGAGGTTGTGCGCCGCGCGCCCGTGGGGTTGGACGACCGACACGGAGATGGAGCGGATGCGCGGGAGGCGCGCCGCCACGAAGTCGACGTAGGCGGGGAGGCGATCCTGGGTGTCGGCGGCGGTGACGGGGTTGAGCGTGACGCGCACGCCGGCGTCGAGGAGGGCGTCGAGGCCGGCGAGGCAGCGCGGGAACGCGCCCGGGAGCCCGGCGAGGCGGTCGTGGAGCTCGGGCAGGTCCGAGAGGAGCGACACGAAGGCGGAGGTGAGCCCGGCGTCCGCGAGGGCGCGGGCGTAGGGGGCGTCGACGAGGACGGCGTTGGTCTGGAGCTCGACGAAGGGGACGCCGCGGGCGCGGGCCTCCCGGATGACGCGGAGGAGGCGGGTGCGCAGCAGCGTGGGCTCGCCGCCGGAGAGGGTGAGCGTGCGCGCGCCGGAGGCGACGAAGGCGTCGAGCTCGAGCGCGATGGCGGCGTCGGCCGGGGTGGGCTTCGGGTAGTCCTCGACGGGCACGTTGCAGAACGGGCAGCGCTCGTTGCACGCCATGGTGAGCCGCAGGAGCCCCTTGGTCTGGTGGCTCGCTTCGGCGTCCGGCGGGGGGGCGTCCGTCGGCGGGGGGGCGTCCGTCGGCATCACGAGAGCTTAGCGCGCCCGCCCGGCGAACCCGGCGAGGGCGACCACGACGAGCGCCCAGGACACGTAGACGTAGCCCATCAGCAGGGCGATGCCGGCGTGCATCGCGAGGAGGGCCAGGGCGACGGGGCGACGCGCGGGGGCCCACACGAACAGGGCGCCGGAGGCTTCCGTCAGCAGGGCGCCCCCCGCGAGCAGGACGCAGAGGGTGGGCTGCTCGGCGACGGCGAGCCGGAGGGCGGCGAGCGGGGCGGGGGCGCCGACGGCGCGCTCGACGAGGAGGAGCCCCAGGTAGTCGGGATCGAACCAGAGGAGCCCGGCACCGGCGAGCTTGGCGTAGGCGGCGAGGGCGTAGGCCGCGGCGGTGAGGCCACACGCCGCCTCGACGGCGTTCCGATCGGCGTCCGGACCGCCGCGGACCTGCGCGACGAGCCAGCCCGCGAGCGCCACGACGGGCAGGATCTTGCCGTGGTGCACGCCGCTTGGGGACAGGGCGCCCTCGAGGATCCCGCCCACCAGCAGCGGGAGCAGCGCGAGCGCGCCGGCGGCCACGGAGCGGGGAGCCCGCACCCACCACGCGAGCCCGACGACGTGCACTGCCCCCGCCAGCCACGAGGCCCAGGCCGGCACGATCGCGGGGGCGTTGAGCCCGACCTCGATCATCGCGAGGAGGAGCGCGAGCGCCAGGAGGAGCCGCGGGGTCAGGGCCACGCGGTGCCCTCGGCGGTGATGCGGAGGTCGTGGAGGACGCGGCCGTCCTCTACGCGGACGAGGTCGTAGCCGACGGTGATGTCGACGGGGCCCGCCGACCCGGCGGGGTGCGCCACCACCCAGGCGGCGCGCTCCGCGACGATGTAGCCGAGGGTGCCGACGACCCCCTCCGGCGCGGAGAAGCCGCCTGCGGAGAGGCCGTGGAAGCCACGGAAGTCATGGGGCTCCGCGGCCTTGCCGTTGGCGAGGAAGAACGGGACGGCGCCGCGGTCGCGGGGGGCGATGTCGGCGTACATCGTGAAGCGCGAGAAGGGGAAGCGCTCGCCGAGCAGCAAGCCGCCGCTCACGTAGAGGGCGAAGGCGCCCAGGGCCCAGGGGTGTGCGCGCGGGGCCGGCATGGCGCAGTATTCCACGCCTCGCGCCGTGCCGGCGGGTTCGATCCGGTCGCCGGAGTCGCACGTACCGCCTTTGAACCCAACGGCGCGGATGGTAATGTGGCTGGGCGTGACCTCTCCCCCTCTCGAACTGAGCGATGCCGCCCTCGTCGCGGCGCTCGCTGGTGGCGACCACACGGCGCTTGGCGAGCTCTACGACCGGTATTCCCAACTGCTCATGGCCGTCGGGGTGCAGCGCCTCGGGGACCGTCGGGATGCCGAGGAGGTCCTGCATGACGTGTTCGTGGAAGCCTGGCGCAACGCCGACTCGTACGACGACCAGCGTGGCACCGTTCGCGCCTGGCTCGTCACGCGGATGCACTCCCGCTCGCTCGATCGCCGCCGCTCGCCGGCCTGGTCGCGTCGAGCCCCGTACGACGAAGCGCGGGCCGAACGCATCAGCTTTGACGACGATCCCTCGCTCGTCGTGGATCGCGGGCGGGTCCAGGCCGCCCTCGCGGAGCTTCCCGGCGAACAGCGGCAGGTGGTCGAGCTCTCGTATTTCTCCGGGCTGTCGTCCTCCGAGATCGCCGAGCGGGAGGACGTCCCCGTGGGTACGGTGAAGTCACGCACCGCTGCCGCGCTCGGCAAGCTGCGCGCCGGACTCCTGGGAGGTCGCCGGTGACCGCCGTCCATGTCGTCGAGCTCCTGCCGGACTGGATGAACGGGGCGCTGGCCCCGCACGTCTCGGCCGAGGTGCTGGATCACCTCGACACCTGCCCGGAGTGCAACGCCGCGTTCGCCGCGTACGAGGAGATCCTCGGCGCCCTCGCGCTGACCCTCGCCCCGGTCGCGCCCGACCCCTCCGTCCGCGCCCGCATCCTCGACACCGCCTCGTCCGGGCGCCTGCACCGCTTCTCCGGGCTCGTGTCCGCCTTGTTCGCGTGTGGCGACACCGAGGCGCGCGCCGCGCTCGACCTCATCGATGACGCCGAAGGCTGGTCGCCCTCGCCGTTCCCGGGCATCACCCAGAAGCTCATCGAGGGCGCCCCTCCGAACCACCTCATGGGCTTCATCCGCCTCCCCGCGGGGGTCTTCCTGCCGTGGCACGAGCACCTCGGCGCCGAGCGCACGCTGGTGCTCCAGGGCCGCCTCCTCGACAACGACGGGCGCGTCTGGGCCCCCGGCGAGGAGATGCCCGGAACGAAGGGCTCCCGCCACACCTTCGGCACCCACGGCCCGGTCGCGTGTGTCTGCGGCGTGCTGCTCGAAGGCGGGTACCTGGTTCTCTGAGGGTTCTCTGAGGGTTCTCTGAGGGCCGGGCCGCTCGGCCTCGCGCTCGCCGATCCGGGTTGCCGTGCTTAGCAGTTCCGTCCGCGCGGACGCACGTATGCCCTGGACTCCCGACAGCCTCCCCGATCTCTCCGACCGCACCATCGTCCTCACGGGGGCCAACAGCGGCATCGGCTGGGAAGCGACCCGCCACCTCGCCACGCGCGGGGCCCGGGTCGTGATGGCGTGCCGGAACCAGGAGAAGGGCAAGGACGCCCTGGCGCGCATCCTCGAGCAGCTCCCCACCGCGCGCCTGGAGCTCGCGAAGCTCGACCTGGGGAGCCTGGCCTCCATCCGCGCGTGCGCCGAGGACCTGAAGGCGCGGTTCCCCCGCATCGACGTCCTGGTCAACAACGCGGGCATCATGGCCATCCCGCGCGCGCTCACCGAGGACGGCTTCGAGGTGCAGCTCGGCACCAACCACCTCGGCCACTTCGCGCTCACCGGCCTCCTGCTCGACACCCTCCAGCGTGGCGAGGCCCCGCGCGTCGTGAGCGTCGCGAGCCTCGCCCACCAGATGGGGCGCATCGACTTCGACGACCTGATGGGCGAGCGCCGCTACCAGAAGTGGGCCGCCTACGGCCAGAGCAAGCTCGCGAACCTGCTCTTCACCTACGAGCTCGACCGGCGCCTCGCCGCCCGCGGCATCGGCATCGTCGCGGCGGCGTGCCACCCCGGGTACTCCAGCACCAACCTTCACGGCGTGGGCCCCGAGCAGGCGAAGTCCGCGATCGCCGGGGCCTTCTTCAAGATGGGCCACGTCGTCTTCGGCATGAGCGCCGAGCAAGGCGCGCTCCCGACGGTGTACGCGGCCGCCGCGCCCGGGGTCGTGGGGGGCGATTACGTCGGCCCCGACGGCCTGTTCGAGGTCTGGGGCTACCCGAAGAAGGTCACGAGCAACGCGGCGTCCAAGGATGTCGCGGTGGCGTCGAAGCTCTGGGAGGCCTCGGAGCGGCTGACCGGGGTGGAGTGGCTGTCGTAGCGACCCCCGTCGCGCCCGCGCCGGCCGAGGCGCCCCTCCTCAGGCCGGTCTCCCACGAAGGGGACGAGCTACCAGTAGGTCGGGTCGTCCCAGGGGACATCGAAGCCGCGGATGATGCCGATGCGCGCGGGGTCGTCGAGCCGGGCGCCGGCGTCGAAGATGTCGGCGTAGCCATCGGCGTCGAAGTCGCCGGGCAACAGGGCGTTCGACCCGAGCTCCAGGCCAATCGACACGAGGTTGGTCGGAAGGGGGTCGCGGAGGGACGGGACCCGCCCGCCGCGCAGGACGGAGTACATCGCGCCCTCGACGGCACCAGAGCTGATGAGGTCATGTACGCCGTCGCCGTCGAAGTCGTCGCCGAAAACGTGCGCTCCGAGCACTCTGTCGGAGCCAACCCACGAGCCTGCCGCATCCGTGCCGACGAACTCATCGCGGGTGTCGGCGCCGGAAAAGATGTACAACTCCCCAGCCCCCGCACCCCCGGTACTGGAATTGGGCGCCGCGGCAACGAAGTCATCCACCCCGTCACCCGACCAATCGCCGAGGTCTCGCCACGGCCCAGACAGCCGCTCATTGCTCCCGTCAGGGGGCATCCACCCGATCGCGAAGTCTTCAAAGGCTGCACCGCACGAACCCGCGACGTCCGCACCGGAGATCAGGTACGGCTGTTCCGACCACACGTACAGGTCCTGAATGCCGTCCGCGTCGATGTCGCCCAGCAACCCGGGGATCCCGCCGCCACCCAGCCCGAGCGAGCAGCGCTCGTTCCACCTGCCGCCGAAGTACACATCCACGTCGATCGTGCCGACACCGTAGGTCGCGTCATTCGCCACGACCAGGTCGTCGCTCCCGTCCTGATCGAAGTCGACCGGCCCCGCCACGCCGTGCCCCCAGCTCCCCACCTCCTGCGGGTAGCCGGGCCAGTGCGCGTCATAGTCCACCAGATCGAGCTGCTCCCCCTCCGTGAACGGGCCGAACATCAGGTAGACGTTGCACCCGTCGGTGTCCACCAGCCCAAGATCGCGCTCGCCATCTCCATTCGGATCCCCCACGTCCAGCGCGCTGTGGCCCACGCCCGCAGCGGCGGCGCTCGTATCGAGGGTGAGCCACGCCTCCTCGGGCAGGCTCACGACCTCGTCGGGGCGCGATCCTCCGGGCAGGACCGCGTACCAGTCGCCGGTGGTCCGCAGGAAGTCCGGGAGGCCATCCCCCGTCAGGTCGCCGATCATCCCCGGGGTGAGGGCGGTGCCCGCCTCGCTCGTGGCGATCCACTCCGTGGCGACGTGGGGCTCCACCACCGCGGAGCACGCTCCTGCGGCCAGCGTGTCGCCGTCGCAGTCCTGATCCACCGCATCGCAGTACTCGGTCGCCCCCGGATGGACGTACGCGCTGTGGTCGTCGCAGTCGTCCCCGCCGAGCTCCACGGACACGAACCCGTCCCCGTCGGCGTCGTCGTCCGGCACGGTGTCGGTGTCTGCGTCCGTGTCAGAGTCGGTGTCTGCGTCCGTGTCAGAGTCGGTGTCAGTGTCAGCGTCGCCGTCCGGGGTTGACCCGTCCTCCTTGGACGGGCCGACGCAGGCGAGGAGCCAGAGCAGCGTCACCATGAGATCGACCCGTCCCAGAAGGCCGCGCCGTTGGACGTCACGTACAGGTGGCGCATCACCGTCCCTATCCCGGGGACACCCCGCCGGGTTGAACGGCCCGCCGCCCGAACGAGCGGACCGTCGGCTACGATGGGGCGCCATGCGCCTCTACGCCGCGATCGCCCTGCTCTCCCTCGCCGCCTGCACGGACGACGCCGCGGTTCCGCCCGGCTCCGGCCTCGCTGCACCCAAGACTGCCGACAGCGACGGCGACGGCGATCCCGACGCCACCGACTGCGATGACACCGACAGCGCCGTGTTCACCGGCGCCGCGGAGGTGTGCAACGCCGGCGACGACGACTGCGACGGCGTCGTGGACGACAACGCGTGCGCGTGCACCGACGACACCGACGGCGACCACGCGTTCCTCTACTGCGAGACCCGCTCGACCTGGGCGGACGCGCAGGCGGCGTGCGCGTCGTGGGGCTACCACCTCGCGGACGTGGAGAGCGCGGCCGAGGGCGCGTGGATCTGGGGCGTGGCGGAGGCCCTCGATCCCGACTGGGGCTGGTGGCACGGCGGGAACGACCGCGGCGTCGAGGGCTCCTGGGCCTGGGATGGCGGCGCCACGTCGACGTACACGGACTGGCGCGCGGCCGAGCCCAACGACTACGGCGGCGCCGAGGACTGCGGGCTCTTCGCGGACAACGGCTCCGGGGCCTGGAACGACAAGGGCTGCACCACCACGCTCCCGTACGTGTGTGAGGCCGGCTGCCTGTGGTCGGAGTGGCACGACGACGTCGACGGGGACGGTTTCGGGGACGCCGACGCGCTGACCCGCGCCTGCACCGCACCCGCGGGGACGGTGGCGGACGCGACGGACTGCGACGACGGTGACCCAAGTGTGTCACCCGACGAGGTCGAGGTGTGTGGGGGCGGGGACGAGGACTGCGACGGCCTCGTCGACGACGCGGACGCGAGCGTCAGCGCGGCGTCGCTCGGCGACTGGTACGCCGATGTGGACGGAGACGGCGCGGGGGCGGGCGTCGCGACCGCGAGCTGCACGGCGCCCGCGGGCTACGTGGCGGACGGCGCCGACTGCGACGACGGCGATGCCACGATCCTGCCGGGCGCGCCGGATCGCCCCGCGGACGGCATCGACCAGGACTGCGACGGCGCCGATGGCTGCACCTGGTACCTGGACACCGACGGGGACGGCCACGGAGACGCCACGGCGCCCTACGAGGACTGCGGCGCGCCGTCCGGGTACGCGGTCGTGGGGGACGACTGCGACGACACCGACGGGGCCGTGTTCCCCGGCGCGGTCGAGGCCTGGTACGACGGCGTGGACGGGGACTGCTCGGGCGGCTCCGACGACGACGCGGACGCCGACGGCGTGGACGACCTCGCCCACGGCGGCGTGGACTGCGACGACACCGACGCCACCACGTTCCCCGGCGCGGACGAGGCGTGTGACGGCGCCGACAACGACTGCGACGGCGGCGTGGACAGCGA
Organism: Pseudomonadota bacterium; assembly: GCA_030684355.1. Taxonomy (GTDB): domain Bacteria; phylum Myxococcota_A; class UBA796; order UBA796; family SXON01; genus CAJBVW01. The sequence continues at coordinate 25,076 of JAUXTN010000150.1, read as the reverse complement.
CGCCTCCGGCACCGACGTGTGCCCCGTGCCGGTTGCCACCTACGACGACCACACCTACCTGTTCCTGACCACGCGGACCGATTGGGTGACTGCCCAGGCCGCGTGCGCCGCCTACGGCTACCACCTCGTCGACGTGCGGGACGCCGCCGAGGACGCCTGGCTCTGGGCCGAGGCCGAGGCCGCCGACCCCGCGACCGGCTGGTGGATGGGGCTCCACGACGCCGACACCGAGGGCGTCTACACGTGGGACGGCGGGAGCCCGGCCTCGTACACGAACTGGCGCCCCGGGGAGCCCAACGACTACGCGGGCGCCGAGGACTGCGGCGCGTGGGCGGACGACGGCGGCGGCGGGTGGAACGACAAGAGCTGTGTCACCCAGAGCCTCGCCTTCGTTTGTGAGGCGGGCTGCGAGCCGGTGGCCTGGTACACCGACGGGGACGGGGATGGGCACGGGGACGCCACGCTGCGGATCGAGGCGTGTGACGCGCCGGTCGGGACGGCGGCGGTCGCCGATGACTGCGACGACAGCGCGGCCTCGGTCTCCCCGAGCGCGGTCGAGGTGTGTGACGCCGCGGACACCGACGAGGACTGCGACGGCCTCGCGGACGACGCCGATCCGACCGTCGACCCCGCGTCGTACGGCGGCTACTGGGCCGACGCCGACGGGGACGGGTACGGGGACATCACCGCGCCGGTCGGGGCGTGTGATCCCGTGGCGGGGGCCTCCGATTGGTCGACCGACTGTGACGACACGGACAGCGACGTGTTTCCCGGGGCGCCCGAGCGGGACAACGGTCGCGACGACGACTGCGACGGGGCGACGGAGTTCTACGATCCGGACGGCGACGGCCTCGCGAGCGACGTGGAGGACCGGATCGGGACCGATCCGGAGGACGCCGACAGCGACGGCGACGGCCTCCTGGACGGCCTCGAGGTGCCCGACGCGAGCGACGTGCCCGACACCGACGGCGACGGCGACATCGATCCCCTCGACGCCGACGACGACGGGGACCGCCTGACCACCCGCGCCGAGATCGGGGAGCCCGACCTCGCGCGCGCGGCCCCCTGGCCCGAGGACATCGACCGCGACGGCCTGGCCGACCACCTCGACCTCGACACGGACGACGACAGCGTGCCCGACGGCGAGGACGCCCTGCTCGACACCGACCGGGACGGCATCCTGAACGTGGAGGACCCGGACGACGACGGGGACGGGCTCCCCACCGCGCTGGAGGCCGCCGCCGACGCGGCACCTGTTGAAGATGTGGCGCCCGACGCCGACGGGGACGGCTTCCCCAACCACCTGGACGAGGACTCCGACGACGATGGCTGCATCGACGGCTTCGAGACGGACGGGGTCTCGGACACCGACGTGGACGGCCTCCTCGCGTTCGTCGACCCCGACGAGTGCGCGCCCCCGCGCGGGCCCGCCGAGGACGACACCGGGGCCGGGGACACCGCCGCCCCGCCCCTGGACACCGAGCCGTGCGGATGCGTCGGGGCCCCCGGGGGCCCCGGAACGCTCGCGTTGGCGGTGGCGGCGGCGCTCGCCTCCCGGAGACGCCGCCGCTCGTAGCGCCGCTACGTGCCCGTCTTCACCTTCAGCTGGCGGGCAGCGTCACGCTGCTGGAGCACGATCGGGTGGATCCGATCGATGTAGTCCTTCACGTCCTGGTCCTCGACGGCCGTGAGCTGCTCCACGATCGCCACCGTCTTGTCGCCGGCGTCGAGCACCTCGGCGACGTAGGCCTGCTCGAAGTCGGTGCCGGTGAGCCCACGGAGGCGCTCGATGGTCGCCGTCTGCGTCGCGTACCGGGTGGTGTCGGCCTGGGCCCAGCTCATCCCCTTGCTGTTCACCAGCTTGGTGAGGTCGGTGTCGGCCTGCGTCCGCTCCTGGGTGATCCGGTCCGCGTAGGACTTGATGTTCGGGTCGGTCGCCTTCTCCTGCGCCAGGCCCGCGAGCGCGAGCTCGTGGATGTACTGCTGATGCAGGTCGGTCAACACCTGCGCCGCGGACTCCTGTCCGGCGCGGGGCTGGGTGGCACCCGGCATCGTCCCGGGGGCGGCCGTTCCGGGCGCTCCGGTGGTGCCGTCGGTCCCGTAGGTGCCGGTAGCGTCATCCGTGCCCTGGCGCCCCGTGGCGTCATCGGTGCCCGTCCGCTCCGGCGCCGTACCCTCGGGTGTCACCCCTCCGGGCTCCCCCTCGACACGCTCCTCGCGCTCGGGAAGGCACCCCACCGCCAGGACCAACCCCAGGATCCAATACTTTGTCATCGCGACCTCCTCCTTGCCGCCATGCGGCACCAGGAAATCGGTACACACCCGGCTGACACGAGCCGGCGTCGACCGGGCAACGCGGTGGGGCGCGTCACGCCGGCCCCGATCGGCGCGCGCGCGCGGTAGACCGCCGCTCCCAGCACGGGCGGGTGCTCGCTGCGCTCACCGGTGCTTCAGAGCCCGGACCCATAGTAGACGTGGACAGCGCCCACCCCGTCCTCGGCGCCGTCGTGACCGGGGGCGCCGAGGAGCAGGTCGAGCAGGCCGTCGGCGTCGATGTCCGCGTCCAGGCCGAGCGCCGCGCCGACGCCGTCTCCGGCATCGGCCCCGCGCCAGCTCGCCAGCGCGGAGTCCGAGTCCGCCCGCCCTGCCAGCGGCATGCCGCTCCACAGGTAGACGGCGCCCGCGTCCGTGCCACCGCTGTCGTCGAACGGCGCGCCGACGACCAGGCGCGCGGGGTCCGGCCCCGCGGCCGGCGAGAGGAGGACCGAGGAGCCGAAGCCCATGCCCGAGACGGTGCCGTTGACGATGGCGTCCGCCTCGTCGCAGAGGTCGATGGCGCCGATCTCCCCGGCCAGGAAGTGCTCGCCGGACACGATGTAGACGGCGCCCGTACCCGTGCCGAAGCTGGAGTCGTCGGGCGCGCCGAGCGCCACGTCGTCGTAGCCATCGCCGGTGAGGTCGCCGGCCGCGACGACCCCGATCCCCGCGCCCGCTCGCCCGCACACCATCGTGCGCGTGCCCGACATCGTGCTCTCCTCGGGGACGGGGCCCTCGACGAGCCAGGCGAGGCCGGCATCCGGCGCGCCCGCGTTCGCGAGGCCGGCGAGCAGGTCGGGGTCGCCGTCCGCGTAGAGGTCGATGGTCGCGATCGAGGCGCCGACGGCCTGGCTCGCGGCGATCCCGACGACCTCGGAGCGGGCCGCGTCGAACTCGGCGCGCGCCATCCCGCCGGACTCGGTCGCGCCGTAGAGCACCTCGATGGCGCCGACGTTCTCGGCGCTGCCGTCGTCGTACCCGGGCATCCCGACGACGATGTCGGCCACGCCGTCGCCATCCAGGTCGCGGCAGGCCAGCGTGGCATCCGCGAGGTCGCCGAGGAGCATCGCGGAGTAGGTCACGTCCTCGGCGTCGATCGTGGAACGAAGGCGGCCGTCGAACACGAAGACCTGGGAGAGCCCGCCCGGGTCGTAGCCGGTGGTGACGAGGTCGGGGACACCGTCGTCGTCGAAGTCGCACAAGGCGACGCTCCCGCCGAAGACGAAGCTCTCGCCCATGCTCGTCCCCGTGAGGCTCGTGGCGGCGTCCGCCGCGAGGTACTGCTCGCCCAGGACCCGCGTGTCCCCGCGCCAGAGCCACGCGCCCGTGCCGCTCGCGGAGCCGATGAACACGTCGTCGTACCCGTCCAGGTCGATGTCCCCGGTGACGATCCGGCCGCCCGCGCCCGCGTCACCGCCGGTCCCCACGAGCCGCGCCGGCGCACCCGACGTGTCGGACGGCCCTGCCCAGGAGCAGCCGGTGGCGGTCCCGTCGCAGTCGTTGTCCACGCCGTCGCCACACTCCTCGCCCGCCCCGGGATGGGCCGAGCCATCGGTGTCGTCGCAGTCGTCGGCGCGGTCGACGTAGCCGGCCGGCAGGACGCAGGTGTACACGGCGCCGGCCGCATCGCCGTAGGTGTCCCCGTCGAGGTCCGGGTAGCTCGGGTAGGCGGTGAACCCCTCGTCGATCGCACCGTCACAGTCGTCGTCCACGAGGTCGCAGCGCTCGGGGGCGCCCAGGTACACGTTGGGGTCGGTGTCGTCGCAGTCCTCGCCGACCGCCACCCACTCGGCCGGGGCGGCGCAGAGTTGGAGGGCGTCCGCGGGGTCCCCGTAGCCGTCGTGGTCGGCGTCCCGGTACCAGGTCCAGTCGATGTCCTCGTCCACCACGCCGTCGCAGTCGCCGTCGACGCCGTCGCACGGGTCGGCGTTGGCGGGGTGGACCGACGGGTCGGCATCGTCGCAGTCTCCGTCGGCTTCGATCCAGCCGTCGCCGTCGTCATCCACAAAGAGCGCGTAGCGCTCGTCGTAGAGCTGCTGGTTGATGAGGCAACCGGGGGAGAGGAGCGCCAGGACCAGCATGGACCTCGGGCACACGGGGACCTCCGCCGGAGCACGCCCTATTTGGGGGGATGCGGGAGTTCGGGGAGGCTCCGGACCTCACTCTAAAGCACCGATCCGGAATAGAAAAGGACCTTGAATGGCTATTTTTTACGATCTCCGGATCTCCTGCAACACCACCAGGGGCGGCGCCCGGCTCCCTGGGGTGTCACACATCCTCGAGGCGATCGACGTTGCGGAGGGAGGGGGACAACCAACTCGCGAAGAGCACCACCAACAACGTGCCACAACCGCCCAGCACCGCCGCCCGTCGCGCGCCCAGCCAATGGGCGGTCACCCCCGACTCGAGCTCGCCGATCTCGTTGGAGATGCCGATGAAGAGGAAGTTCACCGCGCTCACGCGCCCCCGCTTGTCGTCGGGGGTGGCGAGCTGCACGACGGTCTGGCGGATGACGACGCTCATCTCGTCGCTCGCGCCCACCACCACGAGCGCCGCGGCGGAGAGCCAGAACGAGGTCGACGCCCCGAACACGATCGTGGCGAGCCCGAAGAGGGCGACGCTCGTGAAGAGCTTGCGCCCCGCGCCGCCGCGGATGGGTCGGAAGGAGAGGAGGATGGCCATCGCGGCCGCGCCCACCGCCGGCGCCGCCCGCAACATGCCGAGGCCAGCCGGGCCGACCTGGAGGATGTCCTTCGCGAAGATGGGGAGGAGCGCCACCGCGCCGCCGAGGAGGACCGCGAAGAGATCCAGGGAGATGGCCCCGAGGATGATGGGCCGCGCGCGGATGTAGCGCACCCCCTCGAAGAGCTGCGCCCACGAGGGCCGCTCGCGGGAGAGCGCCGCTTCGCGCGGGCGCACCGTCGTGAGCGTGGCGGCGGCCGCCAGCACGAGCACCATGGCGGTGAGGTAGACGCCGCGCGGCCCGCCGGTGATGGCGTACACGGCGCCGCCGAGCGCGGGCCCCGCGATGGCGGAGAGTTGGAAGAGCGACGAGCTCCACGTGACCGCGTTGGGGAAGTGCTCGCGTGGCACCAACTGGGGCAGCAGCGCCTGCTGCGCCGGCGCCGAGAACGACCGCGCGATCGCGAGGATGACGAGTGTGCCGTAGATGGGCCACAACGACGCGATCCCGACGGTCGCGAACGTGGCGAGGAGCCCGCCCGTGAGCGCGAACCCGAACAACGTCCCCATCACGATGAGGCGGCGGTCGACCCGGTCCACCACGGAGCCGGTGATGGGCCAGAGCAGCATGGCCGGCACGAACTGGACGAGGCCCACGAGGCCGAGGTCGAGGGGGCGACCGGTGAGGTCGTAGACCTGCCAGCCGACGGCCACGCCCTGCATCTGCAGGCCGAGGATGCCGAGGAGCCGGACCACCTGGAAGCGGCGGAACGCGGGGCTCTGGAACGCGACGTTCCCCGCGGTGGAGGCGACCCCGGACCCGCTCACGTCACGTCGACCATCACCCGCTGGAGCACGATGACCTGCTTGTCGCGCACCAGCCGCACCTCGACCGCGCCGCGGCCGGCCACACCCTTCACGCCCGGCGTGAACGTGTGCGTGACGCTGCGCTGGGCGCCGGGCCCGAGGCGCGTGTCGGCGGTGGTCTTGTAGGGGGGCTTGGGGTCGACGGTGCGGGCGAGCACGGTCGAGAACACCGGCGCCAGCTCCTTGTTCGCGGCGTCGAGCAGCACCACGTCGACGCGGTACTGCTTCCACGGGTTGCCGGTGGGGAACGCGTGCCCCGCGCCCGTGTTCTGGAGCGTGAGCCCCACCTCGACGGGCTGGCCGCGCACCACGGCGGCCTTGGGGAGCGACAGGAGCGCGGACACGGCGCGCCGCGGATCCGCGCCCAGCGCGTGGGAGGGGAGGGTGCCGTCGCTCCCGGGGACCGTCGCGCCGGCGGTCGGCGCCATGTGACAGTCCTGGCAGGTTACGCCGGCCTTGGCGTACGCCGAGCCCTTCCACTCGCCGTAGGTGTCATAGAAAGGGCGGTCGCCGTCCGGCCACGAGAGTTGGTGACACGTGGCGCACATCGCGGGATCCGACAGCTCGGCGCTGACCGCGACGGGGTGCGGCGCGTCCGTCGACGGGCGCGGGCCGATCACGGTGTCCCCCCGGACGTGGCACGCCGCGCACGTGACCCCTTCGCCGCGCAACGTGAGGTCGAACGAGGGGTTGGCCTCCAGGCGGGGCCGCGTGAGGTCCCCGTCGATGTAGCCGGCCGCGAGGGTGTCGTGCTGGGTTGTGAGCGGGAGGTGACAACTGACACACGCGGTCGAGTTGCCCGCGCTCTTGAGCGCGGTCTGGAACACCTCGTCCGACCACGCCTTCGCGTGCGCGGAGCCCGACCACGTGTCGTGCGCGGCCCAGTGGCACGCGTTGCACCCCTGCGCGGAGAGCGACGGCAGCCCGTTGGGGAGCGCCGCGATCGTGACTGGCAGGCCCCCCTCGAACAACGGCGGAGCCGCCGGCGCGGGCGGCGCCACGGGTTCGACCGGCGCGCTGATGTCGACCTGGGGCGGCGGGGGTGGCACCTCCTGGCCCTTCTTGCCGCGCGCGAGCGCGATCCCGATGGCCGCGATGGGCAGACAGGCGACGACGACGAGGCGGTGGGGGCGCATTGGGTTGCGTACTTACCCGATCGTTACGCCCCGCCCCAAGCCCCCTCAGAAATTGATGACCGCGCTATCGTCCTTCAGCACCTTGTCCGGCACCACCACGCGCGCCCCGGGAGGTCCGTAGAGCGCGAGATAGGTGGCGTAGTACCCCGTGACCTTCTTCACGTAGTCGCGGGTCTCGGGGTAGGGGATCTGCTCGACGTAGTCGTCGACGCGGATGTCCGCGCCCCACGGCCGGAGCCACGACGAGACGTTGTGAGGGCCGCCGTTGTAGGAGGCGACCGCGAGCGGGAAGGCGCCGCCGAAGCGATCGAGGAGGCGGGAGAGGTACCAGACGCCGTAGCGGACGTTGGTGGAGGGATCCTCGAGCTGCTCGGGCGAGTAGTGGGGGTCGCCCATGAGCGCGGCGACGCGGGCGCCGGTGCGGGGCATGACCTGCATCAGGCCGATGGCGCCGACCGGGGAGAGGGCCCACTGGCGGTACACGCTCTCCTGGCGCATCAGCCCGAGCGCCAGGAGCGGATCGACGCCGTACGCCGAGCCGTGGCGGTACAGGGCGTCGACGTAGGCGGTGGGGAAGGCGTAGCGGAGGGCCTGGACGCGCTGGTCCTCGTTGGCGGCGAGCTTGGACGCGCCCCACGAGAAGCGCGCCGCGTGGTGATCGTCGCGCACGTAGAGGAAGACGTTGCGCCACTCGGGGACGGTGAGCGAGACCGTGCGCAGGGCGAGCGACGTGGGGTCCGACGCGCCCTGGGCGGCCTCGATGGCGTCGTACATGCGGGCGACGAGCGGAGCGGAGTGGCGGTAGACGCCGGCGCGCGCGAGGTCCGCGGCGGCGGCGGCCCAGGGGAGCTCGACGCCGTGGTCCTCGGCGAGGGTGGCGAGCAGCTTGTCGCCTTCCGCGGGATCGTAGAGGAAGCTCGGCCGGTAGGCGTCGGGGCGGGCGTCGTAGCGCGGCGGCGTGACGACGTCGGCGGGGAGGGGGACGGCGGGCACGCCGGCACCCGCGACCAGGGAGGCGCCGGGCGCGCTGTTCCAGGCGAGGGCGGACCAGTCGACGGCGCGGGTGGGGTCCTTCGGGGGGGCGACGGCCGCGAGGACGGCGACGGGCACGCCACCGGTGCCGACGCGCTTCAACGCCGGGAGGGTGGGCGAGGGGAGGCCGGGCCAGCGGCCGTTGCGGCTGGTCCACGCCTCGGGGCCGCCGTTGCCGATGCCGCGGGTCAGCGCCGCGTACCAGCTCATCGGCTCCCGGGCGCGGATGGCCTCGCGCTCGGCCTCGGCCTCGGCGCCGCGGCCCAGGGCGTCGAGCGTGCGGGACCGGTAGTAGCGGGCGGCCATGGCCTCGTCGGCGCCGCTCGCGACCACGGCGTCGAGGCGGACGAGGGCGTCGTCGAGCGTGCCCGCGCGGAAGGCGGCGTAGGCGGCGAGCCACTTCGCCTCCTTGCCGAACGCCCCGCCGCTGCGACCGAGCTCGGTGAACGTCGTGACGGCGTCGGTGTAGCGCCCGGCGAGGAGCTGGCCGCGGGCGACCTCGACCTTCACCGAGCGGAACCGGCTGCTGCCGCCGTGCGCACCCTGACCGGCGACGAGCTGGTCCACCGCGCCCGCCCACTGCCCGCCGCGGGAGAGCGCCTTGTACCGCTGCCACGCGGTCTCGGCGTCGGGCTTCTTCGCGTACTGCGCGGCGAGCTGTGCCGCGACGATGTCGTACTGCTTCGTGCTCCAGGCGAAGCGCTCCTGCTGGGACTCCACCCAGGAGGCGAGCTGCGGATCATCGGACGCGCGGGCCGCGAGCGACTGGAAGCGTTGCCACGCCTCGGTCTCGTAGCCGCAGCGCTTCCGCTCGGCGGCGAGGCGGCACTCGGTGGTCGTCGTGGCGGGCAGGGCCGTGACGAGCCCGTCCTTCGCGAGGGCGTCGAGGCGCGCCTGGGCGGTCTCGCCGGTGGAGTGGTAGGCGTGGTCGAGGACGAGGTCCTGGAGCATCGGGATGCCCTGGGCGGCGCTGCCGTTCGTCACGGCGAGGGCGATGCCGAGGCGGAGGGTCTCTTCGCGCGGGGTGTCCGGGTGCTTCTCCAGGTAGGCGTTGTACGACGCGATGGCGGGCCCGCGCTCGCCGGCGGCCACCCAGGCGTCCCCGATGAGGACGAGGCACTCGTCGGCGTGCTCGCCGTCGGGCCACGCGGTGCGGTAGGCCTGGCACTCGCGGGCGGCGACGCTGTGGCGGCCGCGGAGGTGGTCGGCGTAGGCCTCGTACCAGGCGCCCCACGGCGCGACGGGCGTGCCGCTCGCGCGGACCTTCGAGAAGAGGGCGCTCGCGAGGTTGGGCTCGTCGAGATCGAGCCACGTGAGGCCCAACGCGAGCTGGACGGCCGCGCGGGTGCGCGACGTACCGCCCTTCTGGTTGAGCCAGCCCTCGTAGTACCAGGCGGCCGCGCGGTTGTCGCCCTGGGTGCGGCGGTCGATCGCGGCCCCGAGGAGGTCCGACGGCAGGGGCGCGACGCGGCCCGGCGGCACCGGGGGCGCCGAGGGGAGCACCATGCCGGGGAGGCCCGACGTCGCGGGCACCCCGGGGCTCACAGTGCCAGGGTCCGCCGCGAGCGCGAACCCGAGCAGGCTAACGACGAAGCTCATCCTCGCGAACCCCGGTGGTGAACGTGCCGTTCTCCGACCACAACGTGTAGATCGCGCCGGGGAGGGCCTCCTGCACCCAGAACCGCCCGCCGCCCGTGCGCTCGACCTGCTGGCCGACCATGTACCGGGCGCCGTCCGGCGGCGCGGGCACGGTGATGGGCTCGCTGTGCTCGATCCACTCGGCGTACCCGCCGCGCAGGCGCCGCGCGAGGTGCCAGCCCTGCTCGCGGAGCCACTCGGCGAGCGCGGAGGCGTCGTCACTGCCGACCTGGTCGTACACGGTGACGCGCATCTCCTTCTCGGGCAGGAGGTCGAGGCGCTGCTTCACCTGGTTCCCCGGGAGGAGCCTGGCGCCCTGGATGAGGCCGCCCGCGCACTCGTTGGGGTGCCGGATGTCGATGAGGTACGGCGACACGTTGCTGATCACCTGCGACGCGAGCCAGGTGCGGCCGATGTCCTCGCGGTGCTTCGGCCCCGGGGTGTCCCCCGAGCCATCGACCACGCGCGGGATGAGGCTCGGGTCGAACGAGGCGGTGGAGGCGACCCCCTTCCCATGGTCGACGGGGCGCTCGCTCGCGTCCCATTCCATGCCGAAGAACTTCAGGGCGGCCTTCTTGGCGGTGTTCTTGATGCGATCGCGGATCATCGGGGGCGCTCCTGGTCGTCAGGCTACCGGTCGGGACCGTTAGCCTGCCGCGTGCGGGCCGTGTAGTCCCGGAGCGCGCGCGACCCCTCGTCAGGCAGCGCGATCAGCATGACGGCGACCCGATGGGTGGCCGCCACGAAGTCGTCCCGCTCGTCGATGGGGATCGGGGAGACGCGGAGCACGCGCGCGGCGCCGCGCCACCGGGGGGCCTCGCCGGGGATGCCGAGCTCCAGGAGCAGCACGTCGCCGTCGGCGCAGGCGGGCATGTCGTCGAACGCGATGCCGGCTTCGCTGAAGTTCATCGTCGGGTCGGGCGAGCGCTCGACGCCCCGCGGCGGGCCCCCGGCGAGCCAGGCGGGGAGGTCGTCCTCGCCGTCCGGGGCGCGGTGGTAGCGGAGCAGGAGGGTGCCGTGGGCCCGCGGCACCGAGCGCTGGTCTTGGGGGCGCAGGCTCTGCATGGGAACTCCGACCGGGGCGCAGGCTAGCGCCGGGGGCGGCCGGGTGTCAACGCACGCGCCCTGTCCTCGCGACCGGCGGTGACCGCGCCCACGGGTCGGGCTCGGGCGGGAGCGTGAGGTCGGGGCGCCCCCCGGGCGAGGACGCCCGGGTCGGCCCCCTCCGCGCTCGGCCGTTGGCCTCGGTCCCGCCGAGGCGGCGGGGACCGGTCGCCCGCGGACGGGCGCCCGCGCTCCGGTCGCCTGGCGCGGGGACGATCGGCACGGTGGGGTCCAGGTGAGGAGACGGTCCGGCGAGCATGTACGAATCACGATGAGAAACGGCCTGAGCAAATATTCGTTTGCCTCTTGCAATTCCTATCGCACGCAAGTTTTTGCGCGGGTGAAACCGGCGGCGTAGGCTCCCCGAAAGCAGGGGTGTGACGTGGCGGGTTCGGCGTATTCGAACGAGCAGGCGGCTACGACGTCGCCCGCGGTGGCGGCTCCCTCCGCGGCGGTCGCGGTGTCGCAGCCGCGGGGGAACCAGGCGGCGGTGGAGGGGCTCTGCCTCTCGGATCCGACCGCGCTCGCGGACGTGTTCGACTTGCTGGACGCGAAATTGTATTCGATCCTAGATGATCGGGGCACGGAGGTCTTTCGCGTCGGAGAGGATGTCGACGAGGTCGACCTCCCACCGGCCTGGCAGGAAATCGGGCTGGCAGTCGGGTTGATCGCGCTCTCGGCCGCCACCGCCGGGATCGGGACGGCGGTCGCAGGCGCGTTCGCGGCGGGGGCGGCCGGCGCCGCAATGGCGACCGCGTCCGCCGCAACCGGGGCAATCGTCACGGAAATGGTGAAGGTCAGCACCGAGGAGGGGTTGAGCGCGGCCCTCGGAGCGGCCTTTGGGTCGCCCTCGCCGGCCACGAACACGAAAGACCAGTTCTTCCGCACCCAGGAGGACGCGTTCAAGAAATTACGGGATGCGGACCAAGACGATCTCATCTTGAACGTGCGGGATCGGATCCGTGAAAGCGCTGATCCCCTCTCCCTGGCCTTCGCGCTCGTCCGCGCGTTCGAGGCGGGCAGCGAGGTCGCGGCAGCGCGCCAGCGCGAAGCCACCCTGGCCTCCTGGTGCAACTTCCTCGCCCGGGCGGACCTCGGCACGGCGAGCGGACGAGGCAAGGGCACGGGCGTGGATCTCGAGGAGCAGGTGGGGGACACGAGCGCGAAGGGCGTCCTCGGCGTCCGGGTCGCCCTCTCCGATGGAACCGACAGCCTGGATGTCGTGGACGCCGAGATGGAGGGCCTGAACGAGGCCTTGCGGGGCTCGCTTGCGGCGCGGCCGATCGGCGAGCTCGGGGTGAGCATGACCGTACAGGGCGCGGGCCTGCGCATCGGGGAGAACGAGGGAGGCCGGCGGTGGAACGAGAGCGGGGAGGGAGGAACGCGTTGGCTTGCAAACCGGGCGGCCGGCGAAGAGATCCCCGACGAGGATTGGGCAGCGCTCGGTCCGTTGGGCCGCCTCGACCTCATCGACGAAGGGATGGAGCGCTCCCTGGAGGACGACATCAAGCCGAAGAGCCTCGCGGCGCTGGGGGTGAATCTCGATGGTTGAGCTCCTTCTCCTGGCGGGATGCTTCCTCGCCACCCCCGAGCCGGAGCCGCCTTCCCTGGAGGCGCTCGCCTACGAGCGTCGGATGGAGATCGTACGCCTCGACGGTGTTGAGCTGCTCGCCCGTCGCGAGGAGCTTGAGCGCATGCTGCTGACGGAAGCCGATCCGCGGATGCGCGAGGACCTCGCCGGGACCATCCGGTTCGCCCGCGACCCCCGCAGCATTCCGGTGTTCGTCGCGGCGCTGGCCGTCGAGCAAGACGCCGCGGTCCAGCGTCGGCTCGCGGCTTGTCTCCTCGGTTTTCGCGAGCAGGCTGCGATCGACGGGGTGGTCGACCGTTACCTTCGCGGTGTCGATCCCTCGGTGGACGCCGACTTCCTCTCGGGCTTCGGCGGAGCCGAGCCCTGCGATGTCCGGATCAGCGTCGCCCGCCTCTCCCACCTCAACCCCGAACGCGCCGAGCGCATCCTCCGCAAGGTCGAGGCCACCAGCGGGCCCGCGCCGACGCCATGATCGGCACCTTCGCGCGCGAACAGATCGTGCGGAGCGGCGCGGCCCCCGTCCTCCGCGGCACCGTGGGCGATGTCCCGGCGATCCTCAAGCGCGTCACCGACGGGGCCCCCTGGCACGACCCTACCTCCGCGTTCTTTGGAGCACGGGGCCTGGTCCCTCCCTACGTTCCCGCGCTCCTTCACGAGGCAGCGGCGTGGGCCCGCGTCGCCGGCGACGAGGTCCTGGGCTCGGGTGTCGATGCGGCGGGGCCGTGGCTGATCCTCCGTCGTCACCCCGGGCTCGCGGTCGAGCGCGGCGCTGTCGACGCGCGCGCGCTCCTCGCCGCGGGCGCCGCCTTCCTGGCGCGCCTCCACGCCCACGACGTGCTCCACCGGGACCTCCACCCCGGAAACGTGCTCTACGACGGCGCGGGCTTCGCCTTCGTGGACCTCGACCTTGCCCTGATCCGCGGTGTCGGCGCCCCCGGACGGGTGGGCAAGCGCCGGTTTCGCGCCCCCGAGACGCGCATCGGCCAGGAGGACGCCCGCGCGGACCTCTACTCGCTTGGCCGGACGGTGGAGTGGTGCGCCAGTGCCGTTTCGGACGACCTTCGCGCGCTGCTGGAGGCCCTCTGCGCGCCCGATCCGAGCAGCCGCCCTTCGTCCGCCAACGAGGTGCTTGCCGCCTTGGGTGTCGAGCAGGACGCACCCGCGTCGCTCTCGCCGCTGCACCTCGGCGTCGCGGCCTGGTCCCGAACCCGATGGGCGGACCTTTTTTTTCGCGATCCTCGACGGCTCGTCACGCTTGCCCTCTCCCAGGAGCTCGATCGCCACGCGCTCGCCGCGGTGGCAGGCCGCCTCCTGGCCGCCGCCGACTCCCCGGAAGCATGGCGCGCGCTCGCCGCACTTTGCGCCGAGTTGGGAGCACGCACCCGCGAGCGCGCCTATGAGCTGCAAGCCGATGAGGCGCAGGTACGCGCTGCGTCACGATGCCGTGCGCTCCCATCCGCGCGCAATCACGACCCCCTCCACGGCTGGCGCCCCGACGATCCCGCCGCGTGGGCGCTCGGGGTGCGTGCCCTCCTGGCCCAAGGCCGCGCCGTCCACGTCGCCCACGCCCTCGGGGCGATCGGCGCCGCCCATGGCCCACGCCCCTACGCGCTCGCGACCGTCGAAGCGCTGAACGCCGGGATCCTCGAAGCCGCGGCAACGTTCGCCGCGCTCGGTCAAGCGCTCTTCCCCGACGACGCTCCGCTCCACGTGCTCCGCGCCAGCGTGCGGCTCCTGGTTGACGATCGAGGAGCCGGGCGGGCCGCCGTCCAGGCCCTCGTCGTCGCCCACCCCGGCGACGCCCACGCCTGGCTCCTCCTCGCCGCGCTGGAGCGGCTCGAGGGCGGGGATCCTACCCGCGCGCTCGCGACGGCGGGGGCCCTCGCGCCCGGGGGCCCGTCGCTCACCCGGCTGGTGCCGGCCCTGCTCGGGGCGACCGGCGACTGAGCGCGCGCGTTCGCCCTGGCCCCGCCCCTGCACACCCCCTGCACAAACCCGCCCCCCGCCCGCCACGCCGACGCGCCGGCCTCCGCACGCCCGCCGCCTACGTTGCCGACGAACCCGAGGTTTGCGTGCACCCCGTCCTCCGCCTGCTTGGCATCTTCGTCGTCTTCCTCACCACCGTCGCCGCGTGGATCGTGCTCGGCGGGATCGTCACCTCCCGCACCCAGGGCCAGTCGATGGAGCTCGACGGGCGGGTCTCCGACCTCTGGGGCAGCCTCCAGACGCAGGACGCGCCCACGTTCACGGAGGAGTGGGTCATCGACGTGCCGTCGAAGGAGGAGGTGACCGACCCGCGCACCGGCCTCGTCTCCGTCGTCCAGAAGGTCGAGCGCGTGCAGCAGAACCGCGTGGTCGACCCCTCCCGCACGCGCGTCGACGTCGACCTCCACCTCGACCAGCGCCGCAAGGGCCTGCTCTGGTACCCGCTCTACGACGTGGCGTTCACCGGCAACTGGACCTACACCCACGCCGGCCCCGCCCGCGATCTGCGCATCGCCTTCGCGTTCCCCGACCAGCAGGGCCTCTACGACGACTTCCGCTTCGTGGTCGACGGGGTGGACCGCACCGCCGAGATCCGGCCCCAGGGCGGCTCGCTCCAGTGGGTGCTCCCGGTCGCGCCCGGGCAGGTGGTGACGCTCGATGTCGCCTACAAGAGCCGCGGCATGCGCGAGTGGGTGTTCCGGCCCACCCAGGGCGTCGGCCGCGTGGATGACTTCGCGCTCGTCATGCACACCGACTTCAAGCGCATCGACTACCCGCGCATGACGACCTCGCCGCGCACCAAGACCGCGACGGACGGCGGCTGGACGCTCGAGTGGAGCTACGCGAGCCTGGTGAGCGGCTACGGCATCGGCATGGTGATGCCGGAGCGGGTGCAGCCCGGCGAGCTCGCCGCCGACCTCTCCTTCTCGGCCCCGTTCTCCCTCGCCTTGTTCTTCCTCTGGATCTACGCCCTCGGCCTCCTCCGCGGGGTCGAGCTCCACCCGATCAACTACGTGTTCATCGCGGCGGCGTTCTTCGCCTTCCAGCTCCTCTTCGCCTACACGGCGGACCAGCTCCCGGTCGAGGCCACCTTCGCCCTCGCGAGCGTCGTGAGCGTCGGCCTCGTGGTCTCGTACCTGCGCCTCGCCGTCGGGAACCGGTTCGCGTTCGTCGAGGCGGGCGTGGCCCAGCTGCTCTACCAGGTCGGCTTCGCGCTGGCCCACTTCTGGGACGGGTTCACGGGGCTCACCATCACGGTGCTCGGCATCGTGACGCTCTTCGCGCTCATGCAGCTCACCGGCCGCATCAAGTGGAGCGAGGCGCTCGCGCGCAAGCCCGGGATCGCCGCGTAGCAACGGCGGAAGTCTGCCGCCCTCCTTACAACGGCGGGCGGCAAACCCCGATTTTCGAGTTGGTCGCCGCGCGGGCGGTTATCGTGGCGCTCGTTCATCGCGCGCTTGTCAGCGTGTGCGGGAGGCCAGGATGGCATCGCAGCGGCGAGAGGTCGCGCCGGATCCGGCGTGGCGCGAGATGTCCTCGGCGTTGGACGCCGCGCGTGCCGAGGTGGAGCACCTCGCGACACACGACACGCTCACCGGGTGCCTGACACGTGTCGGCATCGCCAAGGCGCTCACGGTGGCCCAGGGGGGCGGCGGGCTCGTGGTCGCCCTGTTCGTCGACTGCGACGACTTCGATCGCGTCAACGACATGTTCGGCCACACGATGGGGGACGTCGTGCTCCGCGAGCTCGCCGCGCGCATCCGGGACGGCCTCCGGGAGGGGGACACCCTCGCGCGCCTCGGTGGCGACCGCTTCCTCGCGCTCCTCCCCGCATCCGACGCCGTCGAGGCCCGCGCCATCGCCGAGCGGATCCGCCTCGCCGTCGCCACCCAGCCCTTCGCGTGGGACCCCGGCCCCCTCCAGCTCACCGTGAGCATTGGGATGGCGCGCCTGCCGCCCTCCGCGACCTCCCTGGAGGAGGTGCTCTCCCTCGCGCGCATCGCGCTCCAGAAGAGCAAGATCCGCGGCAAGAACCGCGTCTCCTCGCCGGACGACGCCTCCACCGCCACCGCGTGGCTCGCCCCCGCGCTCCGGGCCTTCATGGCCGCCGTGCAGGACGGCGAGGGGCTGCACATGTTCGCCCAGGGCATCTACGCGCTGCCGAGCGAGGGCGTCGTCGGGTGGGAGCTCCTCGTCCGCGGCTCGCCCGGGCCCCTCGCGAGCCCCGCCGACCTCTTCCGGATGGCCACGGAGCACCACCTCTCCACCACCGTCGACATGTTCTGCCTGCGCCTCGCCGTGCCGGCCGCGACGCGCGCGCGCCTGCAAGGCAGCGTCCACCTGAACATCCTGCCCGCGACCTTGTTGGAGGTCGCCACCGAGCAGATCGTGGCGCTCCTCGCCACGCCGCCGCCCGGCGTGCGCTGGTGCCTGGAGCTCTCGGAGCGGCAGTTCCTCGGAGACCCCGAGGAGCTCGTCAACGCGGTCGGCCTCCTGCGCCGCGCCGGCATCTGCGTCGCGGTGGACGACGTGGGGAGCTGCCGCGGCACGCTCGACAGCGTCGTGGTCCTGGAGCCGGAGATCGCCAAGCTCGACATCCGCCTCGTCCGCGGTATCGCCCAGGACCCCGGTCACCGCCGCCTCGTCGAGCGGCTGATGAAGATGGCGGGGGCACTCGACGTCGACGTCGTGGCCGAGGGCATCGAGAACCGCGAGGATCTCGCGGTGCTCCTCGACCTCGGCGTGCGCATGGGGCAGGGGTTCTTGTGGGGGCGGCCCACGCTGCTCGGGACGGGGTAGCCGGGGCGCCGATCCCGCGCCCCGAATCCCGCCACCGTCAGCCGCCGAGCACGATGTAGACCGCGCCGCCGTCGCTCGCGCCGCCGTCCGCGCCCGTCGCGCCGATGAGGAGGTCGTCCGTGCCGTCGCCGTCGGCGTCGCCACCACCCGCGAGCCCGGAGCCCACGCCGTCTCCCGTCGCGACGCCCCAGTAGGTGGCGGACGCGTTTGCCGTGGTCCACGCGCTCGCGGCGCCCGTGGGCGCGAATTCGAACACCGCGCCCGCGTCGCTTCCGACGGTGTCGTTGCCGCTGTCGCCCACGTAGAGCTCGTCGGCGCCGTCGCCGTCGAGGTCCGACGCGTAGGCGAGCGCGGAGCCGAACGAGCCGGCGGTGCCCGTGATGACGACATCCGCGCCCGTCACGCTCGCGCTCCCGGACAGGGTGCCCGCGCCCCACCACAGGTAGGCTTCGCCGCCCGCGAGGGTCGCGAAGGAGAGGTCGAGGCTGCCGTCGCCGTCCACGTCGCCCGGCGCCGTGAGCGGGTAGTAGCCGACGTAGTGGTTGGCGCCGCTGCCGAGCAGGATGGCGTCGTACGCGTCGTCCGCGCGCTCGTCCCATTCGAGCGTGCTGTTGCCCTTGAACAGGTAGATGGCGCCGGCGTTGCTGGCCCCGTCGTCCACGCCGTACGCGCCCGCGACGATGTCGTCGTAGCCGTCGCCGTCGAGGTCCGCGACGACCAGGGAGGAGCCCAGGTAGTCGTACTCGCCCGCCCCGTGGATCTGGTCGTCCGAGTCGGTCATGTCGTAGGAGCCCGAGAAGCTGGCGCCGGCGTAGACCGCCACGTTGCCGGCGTCGCTGTCGTCGCCGCCCCAGCTCGAGCTCGTGAAGTCGTCGCGGACGCAGCCGGCGACCACGTCGTCGTGGCCGTCCCCGTCGATGTCGCCCGAGACGACCCAGGCGAGCGCGTCGCCCGAGCTGGAGTCCCCGGTGAAGCGCGCGGTGTAGGTGGTGGCCGTCGAGAACGAGCTCGACAGCGAGGCGCCGCCGGTGACCAGCCAGCCGTACCCGTTGGACGAGTAGGACGACGAGGTCGACCCGGCGCCGGCGAGGAGGAGGTCGCTCGTGCCGTCGCCGGTGAGGTCGCGCGCGGGCCCGACGATGTTCCCCATCGGGTAGTACGACGACCCACCGGTCACGTCCGCGGTGTCGTAGGTGTCGACCGTGCCGTTCGCGGTGGCGGCCGTGGCCCCGGAGACGACCCAGGCGTACCCGGAGCTGGAGGCGTCGCTGGTGACGACGAGATCGTCCGCGCCGTCGCCGGTGAGGTCCCCGCCGAGCGAGAGCCCGTCGGAGTCGCCGAGGCCGAGCGAGGCGGTGGCCCCGTAGAGCACGCCGTCCACGACCTCGTCCACGGAGAGGTCGTCCACGAGGCCGTCGCAGTCGTCGTCGACGCCGTTCCGGGTCTCGGCGACCGGGCCGGTCACGGTGGCGTCCGTGTCGTTGCAGTCCGTGGGGGAGTCGACGCCGTCGCCGTCCTGGTCCCAGTCGCTGCCGCCGGAGCAGTCCTGGTCGACATCGTCGTACCAGGTCTCGTCGGCGTCGGGGTTGGTCGTGGCGTTGGTGTCGTCGCAGTCGAGGTCGACCGCGTAGCCGTCGGCGTCCTGGTCCTGGTCGTCGTCGCCCGCGCAGTCCGCGTCGACGCCGTCGTACCAGGCGTCCGGTGCGCCCGGGAACACCTCGGCGGTCGTGTCGTCGCAGTCGACGCCGATCACGAACCCGTCGGCGTCCTGGTCGAAGTCGTCGCCGCCCGCGCAGTCCTCGTCGACGCCGTTGTACCAGACCTCCGTCGCGCCGGGGTGGGCGCTCGCGTTCGCGTCGTCGCAGTCGAGCCCGCCGGACTCCACGCTGCCGACGCCGTCGCTGTCGTCGTCGACCTGGGCCGTGCCGGTGAGCGGGACGACCACGCGCGCCTCGCCGAGGGCGTCGGTGACGACGAGCTCTGCGCTGTAGGGGCCGAACGCCGTGGGGGTGAAGGTGACCGCGATGTCCGCCGAGAGGCCGGGCTCGGGCGAGGTGCCGGGGAGCGTGAGGGTGAAGGAGGGGTCGCCCTCGATGACCGCGCCGAGGTCGATCGGGCCGTCGCCGACGTTCTGGACGGTGACGACGCCGGGGTCGACCGCCTGGCCGACGAACACGATGCCGAAGTCGAGCGCGGACGGGCTCACCGAGAGGGCGCCGTCGACGAGGCTCGTGTCCGTGTCCTCGCCGACCGGGCCCGTGTCGTCGACGACGACCTTGCCCGAGTCGCAGGCCATCGCGAGGAGGAGCGGCAGGACGGCGCTCATGAGCGGAGCCGTGGCCGCGCGGATCGAGGGGCGCGGGGAGGACGACCGGGGACCGGGCTTCAGGCTCAAGATTCTGCTCCGTCTGCCGAGCGATGCTACCAGCGTCCGGATCGGATCCCGGTCCGGAGGCTTTACTGCGAAGTCCCCGTGGCCCGACGGTGCGCGAGGGTCACGCGGATGGCGTCGAACGGGACGGTGCCGTCGAAGTGGTCGAAGATGGGCTTCATCCGCCCGTCGCCGAAGCTGTCCGCGATCGCGGCGATGCGGGCGTAGTCGGCGTCGTCGACCCACGGGGCCACCGTCGCGGGGGACTCCTGCTCGATCCACTCGACGAGGTACTGGAGCGTGGTCGAGCGCGCGCGTCCGACGACCGCGCAGATCTCCTCGAGCCCCACGCCGGCCGCGAAGAGGGTGAAGGCGTGGCGACGGCCCTCGGAGGGGGCGCGCTCGACGCGGTCCGACCCCTCCGCCGCCACCCGGGCCGCCGGGCGCGATCCGCCGCCGGTGCCGAGGGGCACGGCGTTGGCGGCGCACCACTCGGTGATGCTCGCGAGGAAGCGGTCGCCGAACTGCTCCAGCTTGTTCTGGCCCACGCCCTTGATCGTCGCGAGCGCCGAGAGCGTGCCCGGGCGGACCCGCGCCATCTCGATGAGCGGGGCGTCCCCGAAGACCACGTACGGGGGCACGCCGCGCTCGGTGGCGAGGCCGCGGCGGAGCTGCCGGAGCGCCTCGAAGAGGCGGTGCTCGTCGGGGGAGAGCTGCGCGGCCACGCTGCCGTCGACCTTGCGGCGCTTGCGGTCGGACTGGGCGAGCACCTCGGGGGCGCGGGCGCGGAGGAGGTGGACCGGCACCTCGCCCTTGAGGATCGGGCCCGACGGGGCCTCCAACCGGAGCACCGGGAACTCGCCGCCGTCGCGGGTGAGCGCGCCGAGGTCGACGAGCTGGTCGACGAAGCTCACGATCGTGTCCTTGTCGACGTCGCGGAGGAGGCCCCACGTCGAGAGCTTCTCGTGGCCGCGCTGGAGGATGCGCGCCTGGCTGGAGCCCCGGAGCACGTCGGCGAGGTAGGCGGCGCCGAAGGCGTCCCCCCGCCCGTCCGAGCCGGCGCGGGTGCCGCGGAGGCGCGCCACGCACGAGAGGATCTTGCGCGCGATGGTGGTGGAGTCCTCGACGTCCTCGAGCTCGGAGTTGCACACGTCGCAGGCGTTGCAGCCGGTCCCTCCGTCGGGAGGCACGTAAGCTTGCCCGAAGTACTCCGAGAGCGCACGGTGGCGGCAACGGGTGCCCGACGCCACGCGCTGCATCTGGTGGAGGAGGTCCTTCTGGGCCTGGAGCACCGCGGGCGGCACGTCGACCTCGCTCTCGGCCGAGGAGCGGTCCATGAGCTGGCCCCACCGCACGGCGTCGGAGGAGGCGTAGAGGAGCACGCACTCCGAGGGGAGCCCGTCGCGGCCCGCGCGGCCGGTCTCCTGCTGGTAGGCCTCCACCGACTTCGGCATGGACGCGTGCACGACGGCGCGCACGTCGCCGCGGTCGATGCCCATGCCGAACGCCACGGTGGCGACGACGACGTCGAGACGCTCCGAGAGGAAGTCCTCCTGCACGCGGGCGCGCAGCGCGGGCTGGAGCCCCGCGTGGTACGCCGCCGCGCCGATCCCCCGCGCCGTGAGCGCGTCCGCCACGCTCTCCGTCTGCTTCCGGCTGATGCAGTAGACGATCGCGGCCTCGCCCGCGTGCCGACGCAGGATGGCCTCGATCTGCTCCTCGCCCTGGCCGACACGCGGCAGCACCCGGTAGGTGAGGTTGGGGCGGTCGAAGGTGCCGACGTGGACCGCGGCGTCGACCATCCGGAGCTGGTGGACGATGTCCTCGCGCACCCGCGGCGTGGCCGTGGCCGTGTACGCGTGCATCGGGACGCCGGGGAGCACCTCCCGCATCTCCGCGAGCCGACGGTACTCCGGCCGGAAGTCGTGGCCCCACTGGCTGATGCAGTGGGCCTCGTCGATCGCGACGGCCGCGACGCCGCGCTCCGGGAGGTGGCGGCCGAGCCCCGCGAGCCACCCGAGGAAGCCCTCGGAGAGGAGGCGCTCGGGCGAGACGAAGAGGAGCTTGATGCGGCCCTGCTCGACGCCGCGCCGGGCGTCGCCCGCTTCCTCCGCCGACACCGCGCCGTGGAGCGCCGCCGCGGGGTACCCGGCGAGGCGCAGGCCGTCGACCTGGTCCTTCATGAGCGCGATCAGCGGGGAGACGACGACGCAGAGCGACGACTCGCCGGGCCCGCGCAAGAGCGGCGGGAGCTGGTAGCACAACGACTTGCCGCCGCCCGTCGGCAGCACCACGAGCGAGTCGCGGCGGGCCATCGCGGCGGCGACGGCCTCGGCCTGGAGGGGCCGGAGCGTGTCGAAGCCCCAGTAGCGCGTGAGGGTAGCGGCGAGGAGGGCGTCGGGGCCGGGCGACATCGGGGCGACTAACCCGCGGCGGCGACCGGAGTCAGGTGCCGAGCACGCTATGCGTCGCGACGGCGGCGGGAGGCGAGCACGAGCGCGAGGCCCGCGGCGCCGAGCGCGAGCCCGGGGTTGCTCCCACCGGTGTCGCAGGCGCAGCCCGCGCCCACCACCTCGATGTCGCCGTCGGGCCCGGCGGTGTCCGCGGTGTCCCCGTCGTCGTCGTCCGCGGTGTCGCAGTCCCCGGCGAGCTCCAGGATCCCGTCGCAGTCGTCGTCCAGGCCGTTGCAGCGCTCGGGCGCCCCCGGGTAGCGCGCGGCGTCGGTGTCGTCGCAGTCGCCGTCGGCGGTGGTCACGCCGTCGCCGTCCCCGTCGGCCACCACGGCTTCTTCGTCCACGAGCCCGTCGCAGTCGTCGTCGACGCCGTTCTCGCCGTCGGTCGCGACACCCGGGTTCACCGTCGCGTCGCCGTCGTTGCAGTCGCCCTGCGTCTCGGTGTAGCCGTCGCCGTCGTCGTCGGCGATCGCCGTTCCCTCGTCGATCGCGCCGTCGCAGTTGTTGTCCAGGCCGTCGCCCACCTCCTTGGCCCCGGCGTAGACGGTGTCCTGGGTGTCGTCGCAGTCGCCCTGGTACTCGGCGTAGCCGTCGCCGTCGTCGTCGTAGATGTTCGTCTCTTCGTCGAGGATGCCGTCGCAGTCGTCGTCCACGCCGTTCGCGCGCTCCCGGGCGCCCGGGTACACGTCGGCGTCGCGATCGTCGCAGTCCTCGGGCTCCTCGTAGCCGTCGCCGTCGTCGTCGCCGGGCGGGTAGGCGAAGGCGGGGCCGGCGAAGCCGAGGAGCAGGAGCGGGAGGACGAGGCGGCGGAGGATGCGCATGGGCGCACCATAGCAGCGGATCCCCAAACCTCAATCGGCTCCGCCGCGGCACGTGACGTTCAGAGCGCGTTCACGTCGATGGCCTGGCGCTTCTCCTGCTGGAAGAGCTGGTCGTAGGCCGCTTCGTTCTTGCGCAGCACGTCGCCGTAGCCCTGGGCCGGCGCGGGCGAGGGCGCCTGCGGGCTCCGGCCGCCTCCGACGCCGCCGCCGTCGAGGTTCGCGAGGGCGTAGCGGTCGCCCACCTTCGCGAGGACGCCGAGCGCGCCGCCGCCATAGGGCACGAACGCCGCGCCCTGGCGGTCGGTCCGCGCGGTCGTGGCGCCGCCGCCGCCGTCGAAGAGCCAGAGCTGTCCGTCCGCGAGCGGCTCCCCGTAGGTGTCCGTCAGGTGCACGAGCGTGCCGGAGCCCGTGCGGCTCTCCACCACGAGCTCGGCATCCGTGCGCACGACCACCATCCGGCCGGACGTGCCGCCCGTCGTGACCGTGACGACGTAGGCGCCGTCGGGCAGGGCGGGGAGGGGAACGTCGCCGTTGGTGCCGACGGTCACGGTGCGGCTCGCCGTGGGCTTGAGGCCCGCGACCGCGAGGCTCCCGGCGTCGAGGGTGCCGCCGTCGCGGAGGAGCGCGGCCTCCAGCAGCACCCGGATCGCGGTCACGGTCACCTCGGTTCCCACGGGCAGGTGGGCGTCGATGCGCGCGGGGGTGCCCGGGGTGAGGACGAGCGTGGCGGGGAGGGCGAGGTCCGCGCGATCGAGCCAGGCGCGGCGCTCGTCGGCCTCCTCGGCGCTGCTGCGACCGTAGGCGGCGCGGGCGTCGTCGAGGCGGCCGAGCGCCTCCAGGGCGCGCCCCTTCTCCAGCTCCACCTCGGCCAGCCCCTCGTCGGGCACCGCGAGGGTGTCGAGCACGTGGAACGCGGCCGCGGCCTGCCCGGCGGCGAGGGTGGCGCGGGCGTCGGCGAGGGAGAGGCGCCAAGCGGCGGCGCCGTCGCGGTAGCGGCGGGCGAGGGGGCCGGCGAGGGCGCGCTCGCGGGCGGGATCGTCGAGGGCGTGCAGCGCGTCGACGAGGAGCGCGGCGGCCTCGGGGGCCTCGGCGGCGTCGGGGTGGAGGAGGAGGAACGTCGCGAGCTCGGCGGCGGCGGTGTGCCGGAGCGAGGAGCGGGTGTAGCCGAGGCGGTCGCCGTCGCCCTCGGCGCGGTGGAGCAGCATCGACGGCGCCAGGTAGCGCGCGGTCACGACGGTCGGGACCTCGGGGTAGCGGTCGACCAGCTCGCGCAGGAGCTTCAGCGCGGTGAGGCCGAGGCCGCCCTCCTGAAGCTGGGAGACGGCGCCGAGCTCCTCCTTGAAGCGCGCGTCCATCACGACGCGCGTGGCGGCGAGAGCCCGCTTTGGGTCCCCCGTCTTCGCGTACGCCTGGGCGAGCGCGGAGGCGGTGTCGAGGCCGAGGGCCCCGCCCGGCACGTGCTCGCGGTAGGCCTGGAACGCCTCGATGAGCGCGGCGGGGTCGCCGCCGACGCGACGGCCCGCGAGGATCGCGGTGCTGGCGGTCTCCAGCTCCTTCGGGGGCAGCGCGACCTCGGCGAGGAGCCGCTCGAGCAGGGGGATCCCCGCGCGGTCGCCCGCCGCGGTGAGTCGGAGGCCGAACGTCAGGCGCTCGGTGGGGCTCATGACATCGGTGGGGGCGCTGTCCTGGGCGGCGTCGACCCGCAGCGGGGCGGTGGCCGTGGCGAGGGGGGCGCCGTCCGGGCCGTACCAGGTGGCGACGAGCGAGGTGGCGCCCGGCGTCGTGACGCGCACCTCGCACGCGGCGTCGCGCGCGCCGGTCGCGGGGGGGAGGGCGATCCACGGGACGAGGGGGCGGATCGTGGGGCTCGCGGGGCACGCGAGGCGCGTGGGGACGGGCGACGCGGGCACCGTCACGTGGAACGGCACGGCGCGGCCGGCGGGGGCGGCGTCCGCCGTGGCCGCGGGGCCGACCGGGGCGGCGGCGGCGTAGTAGCCGCGCGGGAAGGTCTCGCCGCGCCACTCCGCGCGCGCGGGCTCGACTCGCGTGGAGAGCGTCGCGGTCGCGCTCGCGGAGGTGGCCGCGGAGAGCGGGTCCTGGCGACCGAGGAGCGACAGCGCGTGGATCGCCAGCGCGCGGTCCGTCGGGTTCGCGGCCTCCCCCTGCGCGATCGTCCACCACTGGGTCGCGAAGCGCGGCTCGGCCTTCCCGAGGCCCGCCCCCTCGAGCACCACGGCGCGGGCCGCGGCCACGATGGGCTCCTCGCCGACGAGCGCGGCG
>JAUXTN010000148.1 GCA_030684355.1 Pseudomonadota bacterium | reverse complement strand
ACCGCGCCAACGCCCGCCCCGCCGGCACCGCCAGCAAGGCGTCCACCACCGCCGACCGCCACGGCGGCAGGTCGTCGCAGCCGCGCGTGTCCGCGGGCGTCGTCCGGCGCGTCTCGACCTCGGCGAACCCGAGCCCCGGTTCCATGTCGTAGCGGAGGTCCCCCACGCGGATCAGCGCGCCGTCGTCCTCCCAGTAGGGCACCCGCGCGAAGTGCAGGAAGGCGTCGACCCGGCACTGCTCCGTCGCCAGCGCCGCCAGCTCGCCGACCGGCGCCGCGAACCGCTCGCCCCACGCCACCGTCGGGTCCGAGGGGAGGTCGCCGGGGACGAGCGGCGCGGTGCGGCCCTCCCCCCGCCGGAGCACGCACGCGGCGGGCGAGGTGAGCGCGGGGGCGAGCGAGACCGCGACGCCACGGGCCTCGTAGGTCGTCGTGTCGTGCGAGACGACGAACCCCTGCCAGCACCACGGCGTCGCCGGGCGCGGGGTGAGCGCCACGTCCAGCACCGTCTCGTCGGGCCGGAGCGTCGCCATCCGCGAACGCACGCCGGCCTCTACCGTGCGGCTCGCCGCGCCGAACCCCACCAGCACCGCGACGCTCAACACCGTCGGCACCCAGAGCCGATCCCACCGCAGTTGCAGCGCGCCGAGGGCCCCGACGCCGAGCGTCCACGCGGCCGCGGCGAGCGGCCCCAACGCGAACGTCACCGCGCCCGCCATCGCCACACCCACCGCCCCGAGCCCGATCCGCACGCCGCGCCGGGTCGCCGTCGCGAACGCGAGCGGCAGGAGCGCGAGCCAGAGCAGCGGCTCCAGGATGAAGATCATGTCGCCGTAGCGCCACGAGGCGTCCACCGGCCAGAACGGGTGGACCCCGTAGTTGTTCCAGGCGTCCGCGGTGATGTGGATGAGCGCCGCGCCGACCGCCAGCCCCACCAACGGGCCGGGCCGGGCGGCCCGATCCCGCCACCGCGCGAACCCCGCGCACCCGAGCGCCAGCACCAGCGCACCCACGATCGTGTGGGTGTGGCCGCGGTGGTGCACGAGGTAGCCGAGCCGGGCGTCCTCGAAGAAGGGGTTGAGCAGGATGTCGAGGTCGGGGGCCTCGGATGCCAGGACCGCCGCCCACAAGGCGCCGCGCAGCGAGCCGACCCACGGGAGTGCGGCGCGCGCGAGCAGCACCCCGATGAGCGCGTGGGTGACGTTGTCCATCGGCCGGCCTTAGCCGACCCGGGCCCGTGACGTCAGCGTCAGTTGCGCGTCGCGATGGCCGTGATCACGAGCCCCGTCGACTGGCGCACGCCCGTGAACCACAGCTCGTCCGCGTCGATGCAGAAGTCCGTCGGCGGGTTGGCGCTGCCGTCGTCGCCGTAGGTCTGGAAGGTCGTGCCGACCACCTCCCAGGTGTCCTCGCTGGTCGCGGTGTCGACGTTGCGGCCCTCGCAGTCGCAGCCGTCGCCCCACGCCAGGCACGGGGCGCCGATCGCGGCGCCGAAGTCTTCACAGCTCACCTCGCCCAGGCACGAACGGGGCAGGAGCATCCCGAGCGTGACGTCGGTGGTGAGGGACGAGGCCACGGTCCCGTCGGCGTCGATGTCGACCGAGCCCGTGTAGGAGAACGCGCGCACCTCGATCGTGGCGTCCGGGCACGACTCGAACTCTATCCCCGACGCGTCCGCGCAGGCCTCCGAGACTACCCAGCTCGACACGGGGTCTCCACCGCAGGGCGCGCCCTCGCAGGTGGAGACGTCCGTGTCGGTGTCCGTGTCGGTGTCGGTGTCGGTGTCGGTGTCCGTGTCGGTGTCCGTGTCGGTGTCGGTGTCCGTGTCGGTGTCCGTGTCGGTGTCCGTGTCGGTGTCGGTGTCCGCGGCCGCGCCGGTGTCGTCCTTGTCGGTGGTGCCGGTGCAGGCCGCCAGGGGAAGGAGCGCCGCGGTCACGAGCGCGAGGGGAAGCGCGAAGCAGAGGAGGCGGGCGAGGGTCATTCGTGTTCCAGGAAAGGGGCTACGACCGCGCCCTTAGCACGCGAACCGGCGGGAGGACGCCCGCCTCCCGGTCACCGCGCCGACACGACCCACGGGAGCTCGGCCACCTCGGCGTCGAGCGTCTTCGGGAAGCTGAAGCCGCGCACCGCCCGCACCACGCACGCGCCGAGGTCGGCGTCCCCCGTGGTGTTGTCGACCAGCCGCGGCTCGACCACCCGCCCCGCGCGGATCGTCCACGCCGCGCTCACCCGCCCCGAGAGCCCCGGGTCGCGCTTCAACGACTGCTCCAGGCAGCTCTCGATGCGCCCGCGGCTCGCCCGCACCGTCCCCGCGATCACGCTCGCGTCCCCGCCGGACACGGACTCCGTCTGCGCCGCCATCGTCTCCACCTTCGCGCGGACCCTCGGCGCCGCCGTCGCGCCCGTCCCCACCACCAGGCCCCCGCGCCCCGACGTCATCAGCTCGACGCCGAGGTCGCTCCCCCGCGCCGCCCCCGCCTTCATCCCGCCGTCGAGCGACACCGTGCGCGCGCCCGTCACCCCGTCGAGCGCGCTCTGCAGGATGTCGATGTCGTCCATGCCGAGCACGGTCTGCAGCGCCGTGCCCCCTGGCCCGAGGTGCCCGAGCTGCGCGACCAGCAGCGACCCCGAGCGCCCCGGCTCCGCGACCTGGGGGGCGGGGTCGAGCGGGCGGGCCGCCGGTGCGGGTCGCGACGGCCGGACCACGGTGGCCTCGACCTCCGGCTCCGCGAGCGCGCTCATCATCGCGATGTCGATCCGCGGCACCGGCAAGTCACGCACGAGCGCGACGGCCGCCTCGTCGACGAGGGCGGGCTCGGGCAAGGGGGTCACGAGGACCCACGCCCAGAACCCCCCGGCCGCCAGCGACAGCGTGGAGAGGAGCCCGAAGAACAGCGGATCGTCGAGCTCCACGGACGACGGGCGGGGGGCGGACGCGCGCTGCGGGTCGCGCGAGGGTTGGGGGGCGCCGGCGGGCACACCGGTGGCCGGCCCCGTCCCGGCAGGACGAGGAATAGGGGCGAACATGCTGACCTCCACGCGAGGGTGGGACAGCGTCCGGGCCCGCCGGTTCCGGGGTGTAAGCGCGATGTAGGAAACCACGATGTCCGCCGTGCGCGGGGTCCCATTTCCGGTACACTGTCCGGCTCGGAGGTCCCCATGCCACGCACCGGCGCCCTGACGCTGCTCCTGCTCACCGCCTGCTCGGGCGGCGGC
Organism: Pseudomonadota bacterium; assembly: GCA_030684355.1. Classification (GTDB taxonomy): domain Bacteria; phylum Myxococcota_A; class UBA796; order UBA796; family SXON01; genus CAJBVW01. The sequence continues at coordinate 16,951 of JAUXTN010000148.1, read as the reverse complement.
CCGTCGGGCGGCGACGGCCCCGTCGTCATCGAGTACATCGACAGCGACGGCGACACGATCATCGACCTCCACGAGGGCTACGTCGACCCCGCCTCCGCCGAGGACGGCGAGGTCACGGCGGACACCGACGCCGACGGCACGGCCGACTACCTCGACGACGACAGCGACGGCGACGGCGTCCTCGACGCCACCGAGGCCGGCGACGACGATCCCCTCACCCTCCCGTGGGACACCGACGGCGACGGCGAGAAGGACTTCCGCGATCTCGACGCCGACGGCAACTGCATCGCCGATGCGGACGAGCCCCGCGACGACCTGGACGAGGACGGCCTCAACGCCTTCTCCGACCTCGACGACGACGGCGACGGCATCGACGACTACTACGAGATCGGCGCGGAGTGCCAGCTCCCCGACTCCGACGGCGACGGCCTCTACGACTACCTCGACGACGACTCCGACGGCGACGGCGTGGCGGACCGCTACGAGGGCGGCACCTCGTCCTTCGAGGACGCCCCCCGCGACACCGACGGCGACGGCCTGGCCGACTACCTCGACCCCGACTCCGACGGCGACGGCTTCTCCGACACCGAAGAGGCCGGCGGCGGCGGCGAGCCGCGCGACACCGACGGCGACGGCACCTACGACTTCGCGGACAGCGACAGCGACGGTGACGGCATCAGCGACGCCGCCGAGGCCGCCGCCGGCTCCCGCCCCTACGACGCCGACTCGGACGACGACGGCTTCACCGACGGCGCGGAGGTCGCGGCCGGCACCGACCCGATGGACGCCGGCTCGATCATCTCGGGCCTCTACGTCACCGTGCCCGAGCGCACCTCCGTGGAGGAGACCTTCGACTTCAGCCTCTCCGTCCAGATGGGCGACGTGGCCTTCCTCCTCGACACGACCTGCTCGATGACGAGCACGCTCAACGGCGTCGCGGGCGAGTTCTCCGGCATCGTCTCCGCGCTCTCGTCGACCCTGCCGGACGCCCAGTACGGCGTCGCGACCTTCGACGACTACAACTACAGCGGGTACGGCACCTCAGGCGACAAGCCCTTCGAGCTCGTCCAGCAGGTGACCTCGAGCTCCTCCGCGGTGCAATCCGCGCTGTCCTCCCTCCGCGTCCACAACGGCATGGACATCCCGGAGAGCTGCATGGAGGCGCTCTACCAGGGCCTGACGGGCACCGGCTACGACCAGAACTGCGACGGTCGCTACTCCACGAGCACCGACGTCTTCCCGTTCCTCTCGACCGGCTCGGACCCCTTCTCGGGTGCCAGCGGCCAGTTCTCCGACGGGTCTGGCACCGGCACCGCCGGCGGCTTCGGGTTCCGCGACTACGCGCTCCCCATCATCGTCTACGCGACCGACGCGCAGATGCGCGACTCGGACTCGTCCAACGCCAGCCTCCGCTCCGTGCCCGGCGGCTGCCCCGGCGATGCCGGCCAGAGCGACGTCGTGACCGCGGCGAACGACCTCGGCGCGCTGCTCATCGGCATCAGCGTCGGCGGCTCGGAGGCCGTGTCGCAGGCGAACACCCTCGCCCAGCGCACGAACTCGGTCGCGGACACCGACGGTGACGGCGTCGCCGACGACAACCTCGTGTTCACCTGGAGCGGCTCCAGCAGCGCGCTCCGCACGACCATCGTGAACGCGATCACCGACGCCGTCGGCTCCGTCCAGTTCGACAACGTCTCGCTCGTCGTCGCGGGTGACGAGCACGGCTTCGTCTCCGACATCGACCCCGCCAACTACGCCATGTCGGGCTCGCCCGACGGCGAGACCGTGGAGTTCACCCTGAACTTCCGCGGCGCGGTGGCGGCCCTCGCGGAGGACCAGATCTTCCGCGTCACGCTCAACGTCGTCGGCGACGGCACCGTCCTCCTCGACACCCTCGACATCTACGTCGTCGTCCCCGGGAGCGGCTCCTGATGCGCACCTCCATCCTCCTGTTCGTGGCCCTCTCCGCCTGCGTGAACGACCGCAACCTCACCTACGTGAAGGACTACGGCGGCGTCTACGAGAGCTCCCTCACCGGCCGCGCGTGTGACGCCGACAGCGGGCGTTGGCTCGAGGGCGCCGTCGTCTACACGCACATCGTGAACGACGCCGACGAGCTCATCGACACCCGCGAGACCTACACCGGCGCCGACGGCACCTGGACCCTCGACGAGCTCCGCGGCGGGCAGACCTACACGGTCTACGTGCAGTACGGCAACGACATCGTCGACATGTTCAACATCGAGGTGCCCGACAGCACCGAGGTCGCCGTGCCGACCGCCGCGTGCGGCGCCGACCTCGGCCGCGTCGCCGTCATCACCGGCAACTACGACGATTGGGAGCCCGTCCTCACCGAGGTGGGGGTCACCAACTACCAGGTGATCAACGGCCTCACCGGCGACGAGCTCGGCCAGTTCCTCTCCGGCCCCGAGAACCTCGCCGAGTTCGGCGCGCTCTTCTTCGCGGGCGGCCACATCGAGGAGGACGTCCTCTACGACTCCGACGGCAGCGACACCGCCGGCACGGTCACCGCCGTGCGCACCGCCATCCGGGACTTCGTGTCCGCCGGCGGCTTCGTGTACGCGTCCGACTGGTCCTACGACGTCGTCGAGCTCTGCTGGCCCGACCGCATCGACTTCCTTGGCGACGACGAGTCCCCCGACGCCGCCCAGCTCGGCGAGCCCGGCACCGTGCGGGCCTCCCTCCTCGACCACGCGATGGTCGAGGCCGTCGGCGGCGACACCCGGGACGTGAGCTTCGACCTCGACACCTGGCCGCTCATCGAGAGCGTGGAGGACACCGTCACGATCTACGAGCGCGCCTCGGAGGTCACCTACCGCGACGGCACCGAGCAATACACCCAGTCCGACGTGCCCTTGCTCGTGTCGTTCTACCCCGACGGTGGCAAGGTCGTCTTCTCGAGCTGGCGCACGGCCGCCAACCTCGACGGGCGCGGCCCCTCCGTCATCCGGTTCGTGTTGGGCGAATAGGTGCTGCTCCTCTCGCTCCTGGCGTGCGTGGGCCCCCCGGTGGAGGCCCCGCTCGATCTCGACCAGTTGCTCCACTGGTTCTTCGTGCACCGCGACACCGCGACGGACGAAGAGCTCCGGGCCAAGGCCGCCAACCTCGCCCCGCTCATCGGCGAGGCCACGCGCGGCACCGTCACCCACCTCACCGAGGACGAGCAGGCCGTGGTGGCGATGGCCGAGCCCGCCGATCCCGCGGACGCCACCGGCATCTTCATCACCGGGCCGGTCGCGTGCTCGTTCCCGGACTTCGAGGTCGTGCACTACGCGCTCGACCAGGAGGGCCTCTACGAGACCGCCACGGGCGAGGAGTCGTACATCGCGTACGACCGCGCCTACACGACCGACCTCGCGGCCTACGAGGCCCGCACCACGCCGAACCTCGCGTGGGACACGACCTACACCATCCACCCAGTCACCTCGACCTACACGGCCCTCATCAAGGGCAGCATGCGGTTCGTCCCCGCGGCGGACGCGGACGCGGACGAGCCCGGCGGCATCGGCCCCCTCGTCGTCGAGCGGAACCACCTCCCCTCCCCGGCCACCTTCGAGTCCGAGAGCAGCGACTTCTTCGCCCAGGACTACCAGCTCGACATCATGCTCCCGTCGGGGGACAGCACCATCCACGCCTACGCCGTCTGGCGGGACCTCTCCAGCGCCACCCTCGCGGACGAGAACGAGGGAGTCCAGAACCTCATCCTCAATGGATTGGAGGACTTCGACCGGGACACGGAGCTAGTCTGCGCGGCGGGCGGGTTCTAGTTCTTGGGGCGGGGGGTGCCCCCCCGCAACGCCCCCCGGAACCCCTGCCTAGCGGCCCGGCCGCCACCGTCGCAACAGCAGCGCGTTGGTAACCACCGACACGCTCGAGAGCGCCATCGCCGCGCCCGCGAACACCGGCGTCAGGAAGCCGAGCGCCGCGAGCGGGAGGCCGACCACGTTGTAGACGAACGCCCAGAACAGGTTCTGGTGGATCTTGCGGGTGGTGGCGCGGCTGATCGCGATGGCGTCCGCCACGAGGCCGGGGTCGGGGCGCATGAGCGTGACGCCGGCGGTGTGGCGGGCGACGTCGGTGCCCGTCGGCATCGCGAAGCCCACGTCGGCCGCGGCGAGCGCGGGGGCGTCGTTCACGCCGTCTCCCACCATCGCGACCACGTGGCCGCCCTCGCGGAGCGCGGCGACCTCGCGGGCCTTCTGGTCGGGCAGGACCTCCGCGAGGACGCGCGTGATGCCGAGCGCGCGCGCCACGACCTCGGCCGTGGCGCGGTTGTCGCCCGTGAGGAGCACCGGCTCGACCCCGGCGGCGCGGAGGCGGGCGATCGCGGCGGCGGCGCCGTCGCGGATGCGGTCCGCGAGCGCCAGCGCGCCGAGGAGCCGATCCCCCTCCGCCACCCACATCACCGTGGCGCCCTCGGTCTCGGCGGCGGCGGCGCGGGCGGCGAGCGGGGCGAGGTCGATGCCGCGCTCGATCATCAGGCGGCGGCTGCCGATGGTGAGGCGGCGCTCGGTCTCCGCGCCGTCGTCGGGCGCGCCGACCCGCACCGTGGCTTCGAGCCCGCGGCCCGGCAGGGCCTGGAACCCGACCACGTCGGGCACCACGAGCCCGCGCTCGGTCGCGGCGCGGACGACGGCCCCGGCGAGCGGGTGCTCGCTCCCCTTCTGCGCGCCGGCCGCGAGCGCGAGGAGCGTGTCGGGGCCCTCGCCCCCGCCATCCGCACCGGCCTCCCCGACGACCAGCACCTCGCGCACCTGCGGCCGCCCCTCGGTGAGCGTGCCGGTCTTGTCGAACACCACCACGTCCACCGCGTGCGCCCGCTCCAGCGCGACGGCGTCCTTGATGAGGATCCCGGCGCCGGCGGCGCCCCCCGTCCCCACCATCAGCGCCGTCGGCGTCGCGAGCCCAAGCGCACACGGACACGCGATGACGAGCACGCTCACGGCGTAGACGATCGCCTGCACCCAGCCCGCGCCCGCGAGGAGCCAGCCCCCGAACGTGAGGGCGGCGATGACGAGGACCACGGGCACGAACACGGCGGACACGCGGTCGACCGTGCGCTGGATCGGGGCCTTCCCGGCCTGCGCGTCCTGCACGAGCGTCACGATGCGCGAGAGCGTGCTGTCGGCGCCGACGGTGGTGGCCTCGACGTGGAGGAGGCCGTCCCCGTTGATCGAGCCGCCCACGACGGGGTCCCCGAGCGCCCGGCTCACGGGCAGGCTCTCCCCGGTCAGGAGCGACTCGTCGAGCTGGCTCTCGCCGCGCACGATCGTGCCGTCCACCGGCACGCGCTCGCCGGGGCGCACCACCACGACCTGCCCGCGCCCCACGGCCTCGGCGGGCACCTCGACCTCGCGGCCGTCCTTCAGCACGCGCGCGGTGTCGGGGCGGAGCTCCAACAACGCGCGGATGGCCTGGGTGGTCGAGCGCTTCGCCCGCTCTTCCAGGTACTTGCCGAGGCGCACGAGCGTGATGACCGCCGCCGCGCTCTCGAAGTAGAGCGGCCCGCCGGTCACGAGCATCGCGACGGACAACGCGAACGCCGCCGTGGTGCCGAGCGACACCAGGAGGTCCATGTTGGCCGACCCCGCGCGCACCGCGCCCCACGCGCCCCGGTAGAAGCGCGCGCCTGCCACGAATTGCACCGGCGTGGCGAGCAGGAGCTGGAGCCAACCCGGCGGCATCCAGTGCAGGCCGAGCGGGTGGGCGACCATCGGCAGCACGAGCGGCAGGGTAAACGCGGCGGCGCCGATCAGGACGGCCAGCTCCTTGCGGGCGCGGGCGGCCTCGAGCGCGTCGGCGGCGGCGCGCGCGGCGGCGTCGGTCGGCGCGAGGGTGGCGGTGTAGCCGGCGGCCTCCACCGCCGCGATCAGCCCCGCCGTGTCGATCACGCCGGGGGTGTACGCCACCGTCGCGAGCTCCGTCGCGAGGTTCACCTGGACCGTCGCCACGCCCGGCTTGCGCCCCACCACCTTCTCGATGCGCTGCGCGCACGTGGCGCACGTCATCCCGCCGATGGCGAGCCGCGCGGTCTCCACCGGCACGGTGAACCCGGCGCGTTCGATGGCCGCGGCGACGTCGGCGGGGCGCGCCCGGGCGGGGTCGTAGCGCACGCTCGCGCGCTCCGTCGCGAAGTTGACCGACGCCTCAGCCACGCCGTCCACGCGGCCGAGCACCTTCTCGATGCGGGTGGCGCACGCCGCGCAGGTCATGCCGGCGACGGGGAGGGAGAGCTTCGTCTCGGCGGGAGCGAGGGGAGGTTGCATGCGCGGGCAAAGGTAAACACGGTCGAGACGGAGTGTCGGACGCGTCCATGCAGACGAGCGCGGCGCCGCGCGCGCCCGACCGGCGGGGGTGTGGCTGCGCGGCTCCGGAAGAGCGCACACGATCCCCGTGGCAACGCGCGTCGCAGCTCGGCGGGCGGCGGTAGCACCGCTTACCGCGCAGGCGCCTCCCGCTCGCGCCGCGATCCGTCGCGAAGCGTCGTGCATAGCGTTCGCAGACCCCCTGGTGCTCGATGCTGCTCCTGCTCTCCCTGGCCGCGCATGCCGAAGAGGCCGCCCCCCTCCGACTCAACACCCCGGACCGCGGCTTCGAGGTGCGCCTCGCCGCCGAGCTCGGGTTCGCGGCGGTGCTCTCCCACATCATCCAGTTCGACCGCGACGGGACCGAGTTCGACTACGTGCGCGACGGCGGGCAGGACGTGCTCTTCCCGTTTGCACGCCTCGAGGCGGGCGTGGCGTGGCGGCGGAGCCACGTCGTGCTCCTGTACCAACCGCTGCTCCTGCAAGGCGAGGTGACGCTGCAGGACGACCTCGTCGTGGACGACGTGACCTTCGCCGCCGGCACCCCGATCCGAACGTCCTACGACTTCCCCTACTTCCGCGGGACCTACCTCTACGACCTGCTCCCCGACAAGAAGCACGAGCTCTCCGTGGGCGTCGCGCTGCAGCTCCGCAACGCGACGATCTCGTTCCAGTCGCTCGACGGCGAGACCCTGGTGTCCAACCGCAATGTCGGGCCGGTCCCCGTCCTCGCGGCCCGCTACGAGGGCCCCATCGCGGAGCACGTGTGGTGGGGGGCCGAGGCGACCGGCTTCTACGCGCCCATCAAGTACCTCAATGGCGACGACAACGGCGTGGTCGGCGCGATCCTCGACGCCTCCGTCCGCATCGGCCTCCGGCCGCGGCCGGGGGTGCTGCCCTACGTGAACGTGCGCTACATCGGCGGCGGCTCCGAGGGCACCTCCGACCAGTCGACGCCGCCCGGGGACGGCTACAACAACAATTGGATCCACGCGATGTCGGTGAGCGTCGGGACCCACCTGCGCTGACGGGTCGGCGCGCGCGGGCGCGCCGCTCGAGGCAAACGTCCCGCTTTGCCCGTCCCCGCCTCGTCCCCGTGTCGCCCCCCGCCCCGCCGGTTAGCCGCCGCTCCATGTCCCCCGCGCTCCTCCTGACCGCGCTCGTGAGCACCGCCGGGGGCATCGTCACGCACGGCATCTTCTTCCTCGCCCACGCGGCCTACGGCTTCGGGGACGGGCAGAACCTCTGGCTCGCGGTCGCGCTGTTCGTGCCCTACGTGCCCGCCGCGCTCCTCGCGGGGCGGGTCGGGCGCCGCCTCGGGTCCCGGAACGCCGCGCAGCTCGCGAACGCGGTGATGATCGTGGCCGGCGCGGTCCTCGCCACCCGGCCGCCGGAGTGGGGGCTCTGGATCGCGGCGCCCCTGTACAACGGCGCGGCGGGGCTCCTCTGGCCCCTGGTGGAGGGCTACGTCGCCGGGGGGAAGCACGGCGCGGGGCTCCACCGCGCGATCGGCCGCTTCAACCTCACGTGGTCGGCCACCCTCGCGCCCGCGCTCTGGATCGTCGGCTTCGCGGGAGATGACCTCCTCACGACCTTCGGCGTGCTCCTCGCGCTCCACGTCGTCGGCGCCGTCGCGATCTCGCGCCTCCCGGCCGACCCCGCCCCGCACGACGCCGAGGCCGCCGCGCCGGTCAACCCCGACTACCCGCTCTTGTTGTGGACGAGCCGGATCGTCCTCCCCGTCGGCTACGTCCTGCTCGACGCCCTGTCGCCGCTCCTCCCCGGCGTGTGGGCGCGCGCGGGCGTGGCGGGCGCATGGGCCCCGGCGCTCGCGTCGACCTGGATGGTCGCGCGCTTCGGCGTCTTCGTCCTGCTCTCGCGCTGGGCCGCCTGGCGGGGGCGCCCCGGGATGCTCCTGGCGGGCGCGCTCGTGATGCTGGCCGGCTTCGCGCTGGCGCTCAGCGGCGGCAGCGTCCCCGTCGTGCTCGCGGGGCTCGTCGCCTTCGGGATCGGCCAGGGCGCCGTGTACTACGCCGCGCTCTACTACGGCATGGCCGTCGGCAACGGGAACGTCGACTCCGGCGGCTGGCACGAGGCCGTCATCGGGCTCGGCTACCTTGGCGGGCCCGCGCTCGCGCTCCTCGGGCTCGCGGTCGGCGTGGCGCCGATCCACGCGGTCGGCGCGGTGGCGACGCTCGGCATGGCGGCGGGCCTCGCCCCGTGGGCCCGCGCGCGCGGCGTCGCGCCCACATGAGCATCCTGGGCTCCCGAAAGCGACGGGCCTTCCTCGTGGCGCTCGTGATCCTGATCGGGATCGGAGCATTCTGGCGCTTGCGACGACCGCGCCGGCCGCCCCCGACGCCCGTGGCCGCCGTCGACCCGGAGCCCGTGCTCGTGCGGCACACCCCCGTCGGCCGCACGACGGTGGAGGGCGCCGCGATCCTCGGCATCAACGAGGGGATCTCGCTGCCGGAGCGCTCGATCGCGCGGTTCACCGGCGGCGAGGACGGCACGCTGAAGCGGCGCGTGGCGCTGCTGCGCGCGACGGGCGCCCGCATGGTGCGCGCGAACAGCCACGCGTGGCCGCACCTGAACTTCCACCAATGGAAGGGCGACTGGACGGAGGCCGACCGCTTCATGGGCGTCGTGGGCGCCGCGGGCCTCGACGTCGTGCTGGTCATCGGGCCGTGGCCGGGCACGCGCACGTCGCTCTACACCAACGCGTACGTCCCCGCCGACCTCCCCGCGTACCAGGCGTGGGTCGAGCAGGTGGTCGAGCGGTACGACGGGGACGGCCTTGACGACATGCCCGGCCTGGCACGGCCGGTGTTGGGTTGGGAGGTCGACAACGAGCCCGACCAACACAACCAGGTTGCGCCGCGCGGGGCAGGCGCGGGGCAGGAGGCCGACGGGACGCCCGCCCGCGTGGGCGGCGAGGCCACGGGGCGCTTCGAGACCCCCGCCGAGTACGCCCAGGTGCTGATCGTCACCTCCCAGGCCATCCGTCGCGCCGACCCCGAGGCCCGCGTGCTCTCCGGGGGCCTCTACCGCAGCGCCCTCCCCGCCGGCCGGGCCTACCTCGCGGAGGTCCTCGCCGTCCCCGGCGCGCGCGACGCCATCGACGTCCTCTCGCTCCACTGCTACTTCTCCGCCGACAACCTCGATCCCGTCCAGCGGTCCATGCGCATGGCGCGGGCGCTCGCACCGGGGGTGCCGGTGTGGATCACCGAGACGAGCGTGCCGTCGGCCGGGGTGCAGGGCTGGGTGGACGAGGAGTGGCAGGCGCAGCGCGTCGCGGGCATCATCGGCGGGTTTCTGGCCGAAGGCGCCGACCGCATCTTCTGGCACACGCTGGTGGACGCCCCCAACGAGCGCGAGGGCCCGACCGGGTTCGCGACGAACTCGCTGTTCCGCGGCGTGGTGGACGGCACGGGCGTCAACTTCGAACCGAAGCCCTCCGGGGACGTGTTCCGGCGCATCGCGGGGCACCTCCGCGGGCAGGATCCCGAGAGCTTCGTGGAGGTCGCCGCGGAAGGCGGCCGGCTCCTGGAGACCGACGCGGGCTGGCTCGCCTTCGACGGCGCCCCCGCCGTGCCCGACGGCTCCGGCGCCGTCGAGGACCTGCGCACGGGCGAGGTCGACGTGGGGGTCGAGCGCGCGCCCGCCCCCGCCTGGATCGCCCGGTGACCGCGCTCGTGGCGCTCGTCGCCGAGGTGGCCGGGTGGCTCCTCGGCGCGCCGAACCGCACCGAGAGCTTCGCGTGGTTCCGCGTGCAGGCGCACCTCGGCCTCGCGGGGCTCGCCGCCGCGCTGATCGTGGGGCTCGCGTTCGCCGCGTGGCGGATCCGCCGCGTCCCGCCCGCGTGGCCGGGCGCGCTCCTCCTCCACGGCCTCTTCCTCGACGTGCCCCAGGCCCAGCCGGACGTCGTGACCTGGTTCACGCTCGCCCAGCACGTCGCCCGGGCGCCGTTCGCGACGCTCCTCGGCTGGCCCGCGCTGGTGTGGACCGGCGAGGAGTCCAGGTTCCACAAGCCTTTCCCAGGGGTCCCCACCGTCTACGGCGCCGCCTTCCGGCTCCTCGGCGAGTCCACCTTCGTGATGGACCTCGTCCTCACCGCGTGGGCGGTGGCCCTGCCGCTGGCGGTCACCTGGGCCGCGCGCGGCATCGGCCCCCGCGGCCCGCGCACCGAGCGCACCGCCCGGCTCGCCGGCTGGCTCGTCGTCGGCCTCCCGCTCCTGCAGGCCCAATCCGGCTGGCTCCTGGCGGACCTCCCGCTCTGCGCGTGCGTCGCCGTCGCGTGGGGCGCGCTCCTCCGCGTCCGGGGGCGCCGCGGCCTCGCCACGGCCGCCCTCGCCTGCCTCCCCGCGGTCGTCACCAAGGTCTCCGGCGCCGCCTTCGTCCTCGGCCCCGCCCTCGCGCTCGCCCTCCCCCTCCCCGCGTTCCTCGGCGTCGTCGGCGTCGGCACCGCGGTCGCGTTCGGCCTGCGTCCGCCGCGCGTCCACGCCGCGCCGTTCTACTTCGCCACCACGCTCGGGCTCGCGCTCCACCTCCGCACCGCGGCGTGGATCGTCGCCCTGCCGACCCTGCTGCGCCGCGACCGCCTCGGCCGCCTCGTGCTCGGCGCCGTCGTCACGCTCCCCCAGCTCGTCGCGTGGTCCCCCATCGAGCACGCGCCCCGCTACGCCCTCCCCGTCGCCCTCGCCCTCTCGATCGCCACGGCGCGGGCCTCGCCGGCGGTCGCCCGCTTCCTCGTCGGCTCCGGCCTCGTGCTCCTGATCGGCGGCTACCGCCCCATCCTGCGGCACAACCAGGCGCTCAACCTCCAGGAGGCGACCCGCACGCTCGTCGCCCAGGGCGTCGACGCCATCGAGGTGCGCGCGGACGCCCCCGGCACCACGTTCCCCCCCGCCGCCCTCGCCGCGCTGGTCGACCTCTACGCGCCCGTCCCCGTGCGCACCGGCGCCGCCCTCGCGCTCGCGCCGGCCGACAAGAAGCGCCACTGGTGGGAGTTCGTGGTGCCCCCGCCGTGGCGCGCGCCGGGGGCCGCGGACGGGCTTCTGTTGTGCCTGTACGCCGCGGACGCGACGCGTTTCGAGGCGGAGAACCCAGGTTGGACCAAGGTGGGGACGGTCTCCCGGTACCGCTCGTCCAGCGTGTTGTTGCCACGCGAGGTCGTGCTCTACACCCGCGCGAGATAGAACGCGGCCGATCTGGAGTTCCTCGATGGCGTCCCTGCTCTTCCTCACCCTCCTCGGCTGCTTCGCCAGCCCGTTCGAGGGCACCTGGCTCGTCCAGGCCGACCGCGAATCCAAGGTCGACGGCGACTGCGCGACCGACGACGACACGCAGTCCACCGGCACCGACAACTTCTGGATGGACATCTTCAAGACCGGCGGCGGCGACCTCGTCGTCCTCTACTCGGAAGCCCTCGTCGGCACCCCCGACGGCAGCGAGCTGACCGCCGAGTGGGAGCAGACCGAGCGTGGCGACGACTTCCAGGAGACCGAGACCATTGAGTTCCGCGCCTCCCTCGAGGGCGGCGTGATGAGCGGCTCGGTGACCGGCGAGCTCGTGAGCGTCTCCGGCGAGGACACCTACCGCTGCACGCTGGAGACCGACTTCTCCGCCGAGCGCAACGTCTCCGCGCCCAGCGCGTACCCGGAGCAATGATGCGCTCCCTCCTCCTCCTCCCGATCCTCCTCGCCGGCTGCGACATCGGCGGGCACGACGGCACCTACCTGATGACGCTCCAGCTCAAGAGCGACTCGTGCGCCCCGGAGAGCCCCGCCATCGGCCAGGAGTCCCAGGCCTGGGCATCCATCTACCGGACCGGCCAGAGCGTGGTCTTCGAAGTCGAAGGCGCCTTGCTCGTCGGCACCGGCACCGGCAACGAGTTCGAGGTCGGCTACGAGCAGGGCTCGGAGACCTCGTACGACGGCTGCGACCGGCTCTCCACGATGGAGTCCCTCAAGATCGAGGGCACGTTCGGCAACGACCTCGGCTTCGAGGGCGAGGCCAACAGCCTCAGCCGCACGACCTCGGTGTCCTGCCCGGACGACGACGAGCAGAGCTGCGAGCGGAAGTACGACATCACCGCGATGAAGATCGACGCCGCCAAGGATCGCCGCCCCACCGGCAGCATCGCCTGGGGCTACTCGTCGGGCGGCGGGTACTGACCTCGTCGGGCGGTGGCGGCTTGCCGATGCGGCGGCCGCTACTGCCCCCGTAGCGCGCGCGAGCCGTCCATCACGGCGTCGAGCTTCGCCTTGGCCACCCACGCCGCCACCGCCTCCCGGGTGGGGCGCGGGCTCGAGGGCGACGGGCTCGAGGGCGGCGGGGTCGCGGCGAGGGCCGCGGGCTCGCTCTCGCCGACGCGCGTGACCACGAACGACCGGTTGCGGATGTAGACCGAGTCGGTGCCGTCGCTCGCGTCGAGGAACGTGAGGTCGAGCGGCGTGCCGTCGAGCGTGAGGATCCAGAGGTCCGTGCCGATGGGCTCGAGCGCGCGCTCGTAGGTGTAGCCGTACTCGTCGAGCACGGGCATGTCCACGTAGAGGACATCCCCCTCGCGGGTGACGGTCACGTCGCCGACGTTGTACGCGTCGAGGTAGGCGCCGACGTGCGCGTCGAGGCCCGCGGGGTCGAACGTGTAGGCGGGGGGGGACGCGGAGGGGGCGGGCAGCGTGAGGAGCGACGCGAACGCCGCGGCGACGCTGCCATTGAAGTTGTCGCCGAAGCCGTTCGACAGGATGGCGATGGCGAAGTCCTGGTCGGGCACCACGTAGAAGGTCGACGTGAAGGAGAGCGTGTTCCCGCCGTGGTTCCAGATCGGCACGTCGTACCAATCCGCGCCGAGCGAGAACCCGCGGTCGACGAACATGCCGTAGCCGTAGTGTTGGACCTCGGGCAGGTACCCGAGCGGCACCTGCTCGGCCGTGATCCCGGCGCGGAGCGTGTCGGAGAGGACCGCGGGGTCCCCGTCCATCAGGAACTTCGCCATCTCGATCATCTCGGTCGGCGTGGACCAGATCATGCCCGCGGGCCGCACCCACGCGGGGTCCGGCACGTTGCGCATGGAGACCGTGCCCATCGCGCCCGTGGTGAGGTTGGTGTAGCCGTAGCCGAGGGCGTAGTCGCCGTCGGCCAGCACGTCGGCCTTGCGCGCGGTCGACCGGTCCATGCCGAGCGGCCGGAGGAGGTCCTCCACGAGGATGTCGGGCCACATGCGGGTGTCCGCCACCTCGGTCGCGAGGCCCGCGAGGGTGAAGTTCGGGTTGGAGTAGTTCCAGAACTGGCCAGGGGCGTTCATCGCGAAGAGGTTGGCGGCGTAGTCGCCGTAGGTGAAGTCGGCGAGCGCGGCGTCGTCGCTGTCGCCGTCCCACGGGACGTAGTCGTAGAGCCCGCCGGTGTGGGAGAGGAGGTGGCGCAGGTGGATCGCGTCGTTCCACGAGTCGTCGAGCGCGAATTCGAGCGCCGGGACCGCGTCCGCGAGGGTGTCATCGAGCGAGAGCGTGCCGTCCTCGACCTTCTGGAGGAGCAGGGTCGCCGTGTACATCTTCGTCGTGGAGCCGATCTGGAAGAGCGTGGTCGTCGCGATGGGCTGGTCCCCGTCGGGATCCCCGGAGCCGAAGCCGCGGGCGAACACGATGGCGCCGTCCTGGTAGACGGCGACGGACGCGCCGGTCGCGAGGCTCGCCAGAAGGTCGGCCTCGATGGCGGCGGCGAGGGCGGCGAAGCGCGGGTCGATGGCGTCGGTGTCGGCCCCGGTGTCCCCGCTGTCGGCGGTGTCCCCGGAGGCGGCGGTGTCGTCGGCCGGGAGCTTGTCGTCGGAGGCGCAGGCAAGGAGCAGCAGGAGGGACATGACGACTCCGGGGCGGACACCCTATCGCGCTGGCACGGGTGGCCGTCCTGCACACGCAGGGGGGCCCGGTCAGGTTCGGTGACGTTCGCCGCGGGCTCGTCGCGCGGCCGGCGTGGAACGTTTACGATCCCCGTTCGCTCGGAGTGCCCGATGATCCCCGTCAAGCCCGCCCAAGCCGGCCGCGCCCTGATCCCCTCCCGCGCCCGCTACGATGAGCTCTACGCCGAGTCCGTGGCCTCTCCGGCCACGTTCTGGGCCCGCGAGGCCGCCGCGCTCACGTGGTTCGCCCCGTGGCAGAGCGTCGTGGAGGGCGAGGGGGCCGACGTGGCGTGGTTCCGCGGCGGCAAGATGAACGCGTGTTGGGACTGCGTCGACCGCCACCCGCCGGAGCGCGTGGCCCTGGTGTGGGCGAAGAACGACCCGGGCGACTACGAGCACATCACCTACGGCGAGCTCCGGGCGCGCGTCAGTCGCATCGCGAACGTGTTGAAGGCGCACGGGGTCAAGAAGGGGGATCGCGTCTGCATCTACCTCCCGATGGTGCCCGAGCTCCCGATGACGATGCTCGCGTGCGCCCGCATCGGCGCGGTCCACAGCGTCGTGTTCGCCGGGTTCTCGGCCCAGGCGCTGCGGGACCGCCTCCTCGACGCCGGGGCCCGCGTGCTCATCACCGCGGACGAGGGGCTGCGGGGCCCCAAGCACATCGCGTTGAAGGCCATCGCGGACGAGGCCGCCGACGGCATCGTGGACACCCTGCTCGTGGTGCGGCGCACGGGCGCCGACGTGCCCATGGAGCCGGGCCGCGACCGGTGGCTGCACGAGGAGGAGGCCACCCAGCGCCCCGTCTGCCCGATCGAGTGGATGGACGCCGAGGATCCGCTGTTCCTGCTGTACACGTCGGGCTCGACGGGCAAGCCCAAGGGGCTCCTCCACACCACCGGCGGATACCTCGTGTTCGCGGCGTCGACCTTCCGTTGGGTGTTCGACGTGGCCCCCGGCGAGACCCATTTCTGCGCCGCCGACTGCGGTTGGATCACCGGGCACAGCTACATCGTGTACGGACCGCTCGCCAACGGCGTTGCCACCGTGTTGTTCGAGTCGCTTCCCAATCACCCCGACCCAAGTCGCTATTGGCAGGTTTGCGACGACGTGGGGGCTGTAACCCTCTACACCGCGCCCACCGCGCTCCGGGCGCTCCTCCGCGAGGGCGATCGCTGGGTGAGCCGCCCCACGACGGTGCGCGTCCTCGGCTCGGTCGGCGAGCCGATCAACCCCGAAGTGTGGCGCTGGTACCACGATGTCGTGGGCGGTGGCGCGTGCGCGGTGGTCGACACGTGGTGGCAGACCGAGACCGGCGGCATCCTGCTGACCTCCCTCCCCGGCGCGCACGGATCCAAGCCGGGCGCCGCGGGCCTGCCCATCTTCGGCGTGCGGCCCCTCCTGCTCGACGCCGAGGGCAAGGTCCTCGAGGGCCCGGCCTCCGGCAACCTCGCGCTCGCGGGCGCGTGGCCCGGGCAGGCGCGCACGATCTGGAACGACCACGCCCGCTTCGTCGACACCTACTTCCGCCCGTTCCCCGGCTACTATTTCACCGGCGACGGCTGCCGGCGCGACGAGGACGGCTACCACTGGATCACCGGCCGCGTGGACGACGTGCTCAACGTGGCCGGCCACCGGATCGGCACCGCCGAGATCGAGAGCGCCCTGGTGACCCACAACGCCGTCGCCGAGGCCGCCGTGGTGGGCTTCCCGCACGACATCAAGGGCGAGGGCATCCACGCATGGGTGCACCTGAAGGACGGCTACGACGCGAGCGTGGAGGAGCTCCGCGAGCAGGTGAGGCGCCAGATCGGCCCGATTGCCACGCCCGATCGCATCAACATCGTCCCCGGCCTCCCCAAGACCCGATCGGGAAAGATCATGCGGCGCATCCTCCGCAAGATCGCCTCCGGGGAGACCGACCAGCTCGGTGACACCTCTACGTTGGCGGACCCGGGGGTGGTGGACCTGCTCATCGCGCTGGCCACCGCCGGGCGCTGACCCCCGGCCGTAAGGGGGGCGAGAGAGGGCCCCCCTCTTACGATCGCCTGCCGGCGCGCTTACCGTGGCCTGTCGATGCTCCCGGTTCGGGGATGGCCTTGGTATCGTACGTCTGACCACCGCGAGCCCCCTCGATTGGTCGCGTGACGGGAGCGCCTCGGCGCTGCTGGTCACGCACAAACAGACAACGACCGGGAGGTCCCCATGCAGCGCCTGATGACGCTTGCCGTGCTGATTCTGTGCACGGCGTGCACCGACTACGGCTTCGGCAAGCCGGATGACGGGAAGACCTACGACACGTCCGTGGACACCGGGCCTCCCGACGACCCCGCCGAGCCGGAGAAGCAGGACGAGGGCCCGGACCTCGGCGACATCCCGCTCCCGAACGAGGGGGATGCGGACGCGGATGCCGACGCGGACGCCGACGCGGACGCCGACGCGGACACCGACACCGACACCGACGCCGACTCGGATGCCGACGCCGACGCCGACGCCGACGCCGACGCCGACGCCGACACCGACACCGACACCGACGCCGATGCCGACGCGGACACCGATGCCGACGCGGACGCGGACACCGATGCGGACGCGGATGCGGACTCCGATGCGGACACGGACGCGGACACGGATGCGGACTCCGATGCCGATTCGGACGCGGACTCCGATGCCGATTCGGACGCGGACTCCGATGCCGACTCGGACGCGGACTCCGATGCCGACTCGG